>CAZREF010000032.1:19531-28506 GCA_964599245.1 uncultured Aeromicrobium sp.
GGCGCACACCCCTCGACAAGCTCGGGGAACGGCGGAGTCGCTCGAGGGGCAGCGGGGTCGACCGGGGAGCAGCGGAGTCGACCGGGAGCGGCGGGGTCGACCGGGACCGAAGCAACGCCCGCCGAGCCCGTCGAGGCGCAGACCCCTCGACAAGCTCGGGGAACGGTGGAGTCGCTCGGGGAACGGTGGAGTTGCTCGGGGAGCGGCGGAGCCGCTCGGGGGGCGGCGGCGGGGTGGGGTCCCGTCGAGCCGTCACCTGCGACGGCGGCGCAACGGGCGGCGTTGCATGATGGGAGTGACCCGCGTCATACCCGCCTGGAGGCCCTCGTGATCGTCCCGTTCAGCATCCGCGACTTCCTCGACCGTGCCGTCACCGTCTACCCCGACCGGGTCGCGGTCGTCGACGAGCCCGACCAGCCGGCGCCCTCCTGGGGCGAGCTCACGTACGCCGAGGTCATGCGGCTCGCACGGGCGCAGGCGGCCCGGCTCGACGAGCTCGACGTGCCCGTCGGTGGTCGCGTCGCGATGGTCTCGCAGAACGCGGCCCGGCTGTACACCTCGTTCTTCGGCGTCTCCGGCTGGGGCCGTGTCTTCGTGCCGGTGAACTTCCGGCTGGCGCCGGCCGAGGTCGAGTACATCGTGCAGCACAGCGGAGCCGAGGTCGTGCTGCTCGACCCCGGTCTGGAGCACCTGCGTGACGCCTGCTCGGCGGCCAAGCACGTGTTCACCGTCGGCGACGACGACGAGGACGTCTGGGGTTGGAGCCCGACCTCCGGCACGCGCCCGTCCCACGGCGCCGAGCCAGCCGCTTGGGAGCCCGACGAGGACGCCACGGCCACGATCAACTACACGTCCGGCACCACGGCCCGGCCGAAGGGCGTGCAGCAGACGCACCGCGCCCTGTGGACCAACGCGACCGTCTTCGGCTGGCAGGCGTCGGTCAGCGACCGCGACGTCTACCTGCACACCCTCCCGATGTTCCACTGCAACGGCTGGGGCCAGGTCTACGGCGTCACGGGCATGGGCGCGAAGCACGTGGTGCTGCGCCAGGTCGACGGCGCCGAGATCCTGCGCCGCATCGAGGAGCACCAGGTCACGTACCTGTGCTGCGCCCCCGCCGTGCTCGCCGCGGTGCTCGACGCGCTGAAGGACTGGGACGGCCCCACCGGCCGCGACCGCGTGCGCTGCGTCGTGGCCGGCGCCCCGCCGCCCACCCGCACCATCGAGCGGGTACGCGAGGAGCTCGGGTGGGAGTTCATCCAGATCTACGGCCTCACCGAGACCGCTCCCCTGCTGACGATGAGCCGCATGCGCGAGGAGTGGGACGACCTCGACCCCTCCGAGCAGGCCCGGAACCTCGGCCGCGCGGGCGCGCCCGCGCTCTCGACGTCGATCCTCATCGACGACTCCGGCGAGGTGCTCGCGCGCAGCAACACCGTGCTCGAGGGCTACTGGGAGAACCCCGACGCCACCGCCGAGTCGCTGGCCGGGGGATGGTTCCACACCGGCGACGGCGGCTCGTTCGAGGACGGCTACGTGACGATCGCCGACCGCAAGAAGGACGTCATCATCTCCGGCGGCGAGAACGTCTCCTCGATCGAGGTCGAGGACGCCCTCGCCTCCCACCCGGCCGTCCGCGAGGTGGCCGTCATCGGCATCCCCGACGACACGTGGGGCGAGCTCGTCACCGCGCTCGTCGTGCTGGACCCCGACGCCGAGCCCGTCGACGAGGCCGCGCTCGTCGCGCACTGCCGCGAGCACCTCGCCGGGTACAAGTGCCCGAAGCGCATCGAGTTCCGCGACGAGCTCGCCCGCACGGCCACCGGGAAGCTGCAGAAGTTCAAGCTCCGCGAGGAGTTCTGGCAGGGACGCGAGCGCCAGGTCAACTGACGTCGAGGCCGGACCCGCCCGCGAGGCGGGCGAGGTCGATCGGGCCCAAGCGGTCCTCGACCCAGTAGCCGACGAAGAACGCACGAACCAACCGCTCGGTCGAGACGAGCAACTGCTCGTAGGTCTCGTCGTCCATGTCGCTGTACGCGACGCGGATCGCGGTGTCGTCGAGCGTCCCGGCGACCTGCAGCGCGGTCTCGTCGTCGAGGTCGACGGTCTCGGTCCCGTCGTCGAGGGACGCGAGACGCTGCACCACGCCGGCGTACTGGCGCTTGACCTTCTCGCGCAGCGCGATGGCCTCCGGGCCCATCGAGTAGACCTCCACCAGGTGCGCCTGCGCGAGCCACGGTGAGCGTCGTGCGTGACCGAGGAACCCGCGGACGGCCACGCGCACGCCGTGGAGCCGGTCCTTCGCCTCGAGCACCTGCTGCTCGAGCTCGACCTGGGCCACCGCGTGGAAGCGCACCCCCTGGTCGAGCAGGCAGGCCGCCTTGTGCGGGTAGACCTCGTAGAACGCCCGCTTCGACGTGCCGGCGCGGCCGACGATGTCGGTGACGGTCACCTCGCTGTACGGCCGCTCGGCGAGCAGCTCCTCGAGCGAGTCCATCAGCCGGTTCCGCAGGTTCACGATGCGCTCGTCGGCGTCCGGTGGCACGACCTCGGTCACGTCGACCAGCCTTCGTCTTGACAGTGGTACGGACACGTACCATGATGGGTACGTCAGCGTACCGCAGGGGCGGGCGATCCCGTTCCAGGGGTGGATCGCCCCCCTGGGTCCGTTGCCTCCGGACAATAGCGGGGAATCGGCCGTCCGACGATCCTCGTCCCCCTAGGGTCGACCCGTCTCGTCCGTCGTCCTGGGAGTCCCCGTGCCCTGTTCCTGCGCCTGCCGCTGCACGACCCGGCGCCGTCGTCCGTCGGCGGCGCTGGTCGTCGCGACGGCCGCCCTGTTCCTGTCGCTCGGCGGCACCTCCTACGCGGCCGTCAAGGCGGGCAGCATCGGCAACCGCCAGCTCGCGACCGACGCCGTGAGCGCCTCGAAGATCCGGCCGAACGCCGTCGGGTCGTCCGAGGTCGCGGCGAACGCGGTCGGCGCCTCGGAGATCGCCACCGGCGCCGTCCGCTCGACCGAGCTCGCGAGCCGGTCCGTGACGGGGTCGAAGATCGCGCTCGACGCCGTGACGACGCAGGTGATCCTCGACGGCAGCATCGGCAGCCAGGACGTGGCCGACGGCAGCCTGGGCAGCCAGGACCTCGCGCCCGACGTCCTGGGCCGCCTCCTGCTCCCTCCGACCGCGAGCGTCGAGGCGGCGCCGGTGGGCCAGGTGCTGTCCACCAGCAGCGAACCGGGCGAGAGCACCGCGATGCGCGCCTACTCGGTGCCGCAGGACGGTGAGGGGACCGTGCTGCTCCTCGGACACGCGGGCGTGGCCTCCGTCCCCGGGACCGTGGTGTCGTGCTCGCTCGTCCGGGGCGCGACCACTCTCGCCACGACCACCGTCACGGTCGTGCCGGACGGACGGGCGGCGGTCCCGGTGCAGGCCACGACCCGGGTCGACCACGACGACGCGGTGTCGTTGCGGTGCCGCGCCCAGGGCTCGGCGACGGTCGCGGCGGGATCCGCGCTCGACGCCCTCCGCGTCGGCCCCTGACCGACCGGCCCACGCCCCCGGACGTCGTACGCTCGCAGCATGGCCAGCGCAGCGGTCGACGTGAGGTCGTTGGAGAAGCGGTACGGCACGGTCCGGGCGCTCGACGGGCTCGACCTGAGGGTCGAGCGCGGTGAGGTGCACGGGTTCCTCGGTCCGAACGGGGCCGGCAAGTCCACGACGCTGCGGGTGCTCCTCGGGCTCGCCCGCGCCGACGGCGGCACCGCGACGGTGCTCGAGCAGGACCCGTGGACCGACGCCGTCGCCCTGCACCGCCGGCTGGCCTACGTGCCGGGCGACGTCTCGATCTGGCCGAACCTGTCCGGCGGCGAGGCGATCGACGCCCTCCTGCGGCTGCGGGGTCTCGACCCACGCACGACGAGGCGCGACGCCCTGGTGGACACCTTCGAGCTCGACCCCACGCGTCGCGGCCGCGCCTACTCCAAGGGCAACCGGCAGAAGGTGGCGCTGGTGGCGGCGTTCGCGGCCGACGTCGACCTGCTCGTCCTCGACGAGCCGACCACGGGACTCGACCCCCTCATGGAGCAGGTGTTCGGGCACTGCGTGCAGGAGGCTCGCGACCGCGGCACCACGGTGCTGCTGTCGAGCCACGTGCTGGCGGAGGTCGAGGCGCTGGCCGACCGCGTCACGATCATCCGCGACGGCCGCACGGTGGAGACCGGGACGCTGGCCGAGCTGCGCCGCCTGCGGCGCACCATGGTGCGGGCCGAGGTCGACCGTCGCCCGGCCGGGCTCGACGCCCTGGACGGCGTGCACGACCTGTCCGTCGACGACGGCTCGCCCGTGGTGGTGAGCCTGTCCGTCGACGACACGGCGCTGGCGCGGGTCCTCGCCACCCTCGGCGACGCCGGGGTCCGCACGCTCACCTCCACGCCGCCGTCGCTCGAGCAGCTCTTCCTCGACGCGTACCGCGGGGGGCGGCCGTGAGCGTGCTGCCGGCCGGGACCGGGACCCTCCTGCGTCTCGCGGTCCGGCGTGACCGGGTGCTGCTCGGGACCGGTGCGGCCGTGCTCACCGCCCTCGTCGTCGCGTCGGCCGCCTCGGTCGCGTCCCTCTACCCCTCGGCCGCCGCCCGGGAGCAGGCCGTGGCCGCGCTCGACGCCAACGGCGCCGTCGTGTTCCTGTACGGACCGGTGCTCGACACCTCCGGCGTGGGCGACCTGGCGATGTCCAAGCTGACGGTGGTCTACGCCGCGTTCGTCGCCCTCCTGGCGGCCGTCGTGGTGCGGCGACAGACCCGGACCGAGGAGGAGGCGGGTCGCGCGGAGCTGGTGGCGGGGACGGCGGCGCACCGCTCGGCCCCGCTCGCTGCGGCGACCCTCGAGGGCGTGGCGCTGTCGGTCGCGATCGGCCTGCTGGCCGCCGTCGCCGACGCGGCCTGCGGCCTGTCCGTCGCCGGCTCCCTGCTGTTCGGAGGCTGGTGGGCCGGAGCCGGCCTCGTCGGCGTGGGGCTGGCGGTGCTCGCCGCCCAGCTGTCGAGCAGCACCCGGACGGTCGGCGCGGTCGTCGCCGCCGGCCTCGGTCTCGCCTTCGTCGTCCGTGGGGTCGCCGACGTCGTCGACGGTCTCGCCTGGCTGGGCTGGGTCTCGCCGCTCGGCTGGGGCACCCGCCTGCAGGCGTGGCAGGACCCGCGGCCCTGGGTCCTGCTGCTGCCCGTGGCGGTGGCCGCCGTCGGGGTGGCGACCGGGGTGGCGCTCCGCGGACGTCGCGACCTCGGAGCCGGCCTGGTCGCCGCGCGTCCCGGCCCGGTGCACGGACCTGCCCGCCTCGGCGGGGTCCTCGGGCTCACCGCGCGGCTCCAGCGCACGACCATCGCCACGTGGACGGTGGCCCTCGCGGCGGGCGGTGCCGTCGTCGGCTCCATCGTCCCGAGCGTCGGGGACCTGCTCGACGGCAGCGGCGCACAGGAGGTCGTCACGGCACTCGGGGGCACCGACGACCTGGAGAAGGCCACCCTCGCAGCCTGCCTGAGCATCATGGCCGCCCTGGTGACGTGCTTCGCGGTCGGCGTCGTCGCGCGAGCGCGGACCGAGGAGGAGGACGGACGCACCGCGCAGCTGCTCGCCGGCGGGGTCTCCCGCAGGAGCGAGTACGGGACCACGGTCGTCGTCGCGCTCGCCGGCTCCGCCTGGCTCCTCCTCGCCCTCGGCCTCGGCGTGCTCGTCGCGCTCGGGTCCGACGCCGACGCCGTCGGCGGCGCCGGGCGCGTCGTCCTCGGCGCCCTCGTCCAGGTGCCGGCCGTGTGGCTCGTCAGCGCCCTGACCGTCGCGGCCTTCGCCGTCCGCAGCCGCCTCGCCGTGGTCGGCTGGGCCCTGGTGGTCGGCTTCCTCACCCTCCGCGAGGTCGGTGCGTCCCTCGACCTCCCGTCCTGGGCGACGGGGCTGTCGCCCTACGACCACACCCCGCAGGTGCCGGCCGAGGCCGTCGCCGCGGCCCCGCTGCTCACGATGACAGCCCTCGCCGCCGCCGCCCTCGCGCTCGGCGGGGCCGTGTACCGCCGACGGGACGTCGGCTGAGGCTCAGCGAGCGGGACGGCGCCAGACGGTGAGGTGGGTCTGCTGGGCGAGGACCGGCAGGTTCTGCACGGTGCCGAGGGCGTGGTGGGCGGCCGCCAGCTCGCTCTGCAGCTCGGCGACCTTCTGCTGGAGCGCCATCACCTGGCCCTCGAGGGCGATGACACGCTTGACGCCCTCGAGCCCGAGGCCCTCGGCGGTGAGCCGGGCGACGGTGCGCAGGAGCTCGATGTCGCGCAACGAGTAGCGGCGCCCACCGCCACCGGTGCGGCCGGCCTCGACGATGCCGAGACGGTCGTAGGTGCGCAGGGTCTGCGGGTGCAGGCCCGAGAGCTCGGCCGCGACGCTGATCACGAAGACCTTCGCGTCGGGACCGGGCGGCGTGAACGGGGTCTGGCTCATGACGTCACTGCCCCCTCCAGGAGGTCGTCACGGGGTGTGGTGGTGCCGCGCGCCGCGCGGAGCGCCTCGACGGCGGCGCGCTGCGCGTCGTCGAGCCGGCTCGGGACCTGCACCTCGACGGTGACCAGGAGGTCGCCGCGGGTGCCGGCCTTGGTGGTCGCGCCCTTGCCCTTGGCGCGGAACGTCCGGCCGCTGGGCGTGCCGGCGGGGACCTTGAGGCGGACCGGCGGGCCGTCGAGGGTCGGGACGGAGATCTCGGCGCCGAGCACCGCCTCGTCGAACGCGACGGGGACGGTGATGGTGAGGTGCTCGCCCTTGCGGCCGAACATCGAGTGCGGCTCGACGTGGACCAGCAGGAACAGGTCGCCGTCGGGGGCGCCGCCATCGCCGCGCCCGCCCTTGCCCTTGAGTCGGATCTTCTGCCCGTCCTTCACGCCGGCAGGGACCCGCACCTGCAGCGTGCGGCTCGACGGGGCACGGCCGCTGCCGCGGCAGGTCTCGCACTCGTGCTCGACCACGAGGCCCCTCCCGCGGCACTGCGAGCACGGCTCGGTCATGGCGAACACGCCGCCCGACGCGCCGGTCTGCATGCCGCTGCCCTGGCACTTGGTGCACACCTTCGGCACGGTGCCGGGCTTGGCGCCGGTTCCGTGGCAGGTGGGGCACGCCTCGTCGCTGGTCATGCGCAGCGGGAGCGTGGCGCCCTCGACCGCCTGCTCGAACGTGATGGTGGCCTCGGTCTCGATGTCGTCGCCGCGCCGACCCTGCGGCTGACGACGTCGGCCACCCCGGCCGCCCCCGCCGAAGATGCCGCCGAGCAGGTCGCTCAGGTCGAAGTCGGCGGTGCTCTGGCCGCCGTAGCCGCCGCCCGGCTGGCCGAAGCCCCCTCCCCCGAACCCGCCCTTGAACTGCCCGAAGAGCGTGCGCTGCTCGTCGTACTGCTTGCGCTTCTCGGCGTTGGAGAGGACGGCGTACGCCTCGGAGACGTCCTTGAACCGGTCCTCGGCCGCCTTGTTGCCGGGGTTGGAGTCGGGGTGGTTCTCGCGCGCGAGCTTGCGGTAGGCCTTCTTGATGGCGTCGGTCGACGCGTCCTTCGACACCCCCAAGGTCTTGTAGAAGTCCTTGCTCGCCCAGTCACTCGGGTTGCTCACGGCTCACCCCTTCCACTTTTCGATGCTGTTCATGATCCGCCGACAGTGGTCTCGATACGTCAGCGCCACGCTCGTCCCTCGCGGCCGCCGACTACTCGACCAGCGCGATGTCCCGCTGGTCGAGTAGCGCCGGCGGCGAGCGCCAGCGAGCACGTCGGCGCGCATCGAGACCACCCCCACTCGTCTACTCGTCCTCGTCGCCCTCGGACACCGCGCCGCCGGCGGCGGGCTCGACCACGCCGACCTGCGCGTGGCGCAGGACCTCCTCGCCGACCTTGTAGCCCGTGCGGACCACGGGACCGACCGACGTCACGCTCACGTCGGCGGACTCTCCCGCCGCGAACAGCGCCTCGTGCAGTCGCGGGTCGAAGGCGTCGCCCTCGGCGCCGAACGCCTCGAGCTTGTGCGCCTTGAGCGCCTGCTGCAGCGCGTCGGACACGGCCTTGAAGCCGCCGGTGAGCTCGCCGTGCTGCTCGGCCCGGCCGATGTCGTCGAGCACCGTCAGCAGCGAGCGCAGCACCGCGGCCTCGCCCTGCTGGCGGGCCTGGGCGCGGTCGCGCTCGACCCGCTTGCGGTAGTTGACGTACTCGGCCTGCAGCCGCTGGAGGTCGGCGGTGCGCTCGGCGAGCATGTCCTGAGCATCAGCCGAGGAACGAGGCTGTGTGTCGAAGGGCTGCTGCTCGGCGGTCGGCTCGGACGCCTCCTCGACGACCTCCTCGTCGGCCGGGGGCGCCTCGACGGCCTCGTCGACGGGGCCCCCCGGCCCGGGAGTCTCCTGCGAGACGCCCGGGTCGGTGCCCTCGGCGTGGCCGTCGGGCCCAGCCGTCACTTCTTCTCCTCGTCGTCGACGATCTCGGCGTCGACGACGTCGTCGTCGGAGTCGGCCTCGCCGGTCGGCGCGTCCGTCGGGGCGCCGGCGGCCTGCTGCTCCGCGGCGGCCGCGGCGTACATCGCCTCGCCCATCTTGGAGCTGGACTCGCCGAGCTTGGTGACGGCGGCCTGGACGGCGTCGTTGTCGTCGCCCTCGAGCGCCTTCTTCAGCGCGTCGACGTCGGCCTGGACCTCGCCCTTCACGTCGTCGCCGACCTTGTCGCCGTTCTCGGCGAGGAACTTCTCGGTGGTGTGGACGAGCGCCTCGGCCTGGTTGCGGGTCTCGACGGCCTCGCGACGCTTGCGGTCCTCCTCGGCGTACTGCTCGGCGTCCTTGACCATCTTGTCGATGTCGTCCTTGGACAGCGCGCTGCCGCCGGTGATCGTCATCGACTGCTCCTTGCCGGTGCCGCGGTCCTTCGCGGACACGTTGACGATGCCGTTGGCGTCGATGTCGAACGTGACCTCGATCTGCGGCA
>CAZREF010000033.1:0-10111 GCA_964599245.1 uncultured Aeromicrobium sp.
ACCTGGCCGACGCCTTCGCGCGCAGCCAGGAGGGCCACGTGCACGGCAAGCTCGCCGTGCGGGTCAGCGAGGACTGAGCCGGCTCCAGTCGCCGCCTGGGTCCCCGGACCCACCGGGTCGGGACGCTCGACCCTTGTGCCCGGGACCTCGGGCGTCGGAGGCTGCTCACGACGACGGGAGGAGGCACCTCATGGAACGCATCGCCGCCCAGGCACAGCGACGAGCCGCTGCGGAGCGACGACGCCGCCGGGTGCGTCGCGTCGTCGCCACGGCCGCGCTCGAGGCCGCCCTCACCCACCCGGCGTCGGCGGGACACCGGCGCCGGGCGGCCGCCCTGTCCGGGCACGGCCGATCCTGAGGGGTGTCGCCGTCACCAGGGGCGGCGGCGACATCCCGGGCCGGTGCCCGCCGGAGTGCGGACCACCGGCCGCGTGGCTACCGTCGGGCGCATGGCCCGCACCGCACCGAGCAAGCAGCCCAGCACCTCCGCGAAGGTCCTCTACCGCCCCGTGGGGCTGGTGAGCTCGATCCTCGGCGGACTCATCGCGAGCCTGATCTTCAAGCAGGTCTGGAAGCGCGTCAGCCCCTCGAGCGACGGCCGTGCCGACGCCCCCGGACCGTTGGAGAGCGAGTACCCCTTCAAGGAGATCCTCGTCGCCGCGGTGCTGCAGGGCGCCATCTACTCCGCGGTCAAGGCGGTCATCAACCGCCAGGGCGCGCGCACCTTCGAGAAGGTCACCGGGGAGTGGCCGGGCTCCTGAGGTCCTGGGTCAGCCCGCGAAGACCTCGACGAGCTTCGCGTCGAAGGCGGGCAGGTCGTCGGGATTGCGCGACGTGACCAGGTCCCAGCCGTCGGCGGGGCAGTGGAACACCTCGGCGTCCACCCAGGACCCGCCGGCGTTCTTCACGTCGGTCGACACGGACGGGAACGACGTCAGCGTCTTGCCCGGCAGCACACCGGCCTCGACGAGGATCCACGGCGCGTGGCAGATGGCGGCGACCGGCTTGCGCGCATCGATGAATGCCTTCACGAGTGACACCGAGGTCTCGTCCGCGCGCACCTTGTCGGCGTTCACCGTCCCACCCGGCAGGACCAGGGCGTCGTAGTCGTCGGCCGAGGCGTCGGCGACGGCCACGGTGGCCTCGAAGGTCGCGTCCTTGTCGGTGTCGCCCACCATCGACTGCACCGTGCCGGCCTCGGGAGCGATGTGCACCGGGGTGCCGCCGGCGTCGAGCACGGCCTGCCAGGGCTGCTCGAGCTCGGGCTTCTCCACACCGATCTGGGCGGTGAGGAAGGCGATGGTGCGTCCGGTCAGGGGTCCGTCGGGCATGGGTGTCCTCTCGGTCGGGGGAAGGGTTGGACGAGCGTCAGGCCGCGTGGTGCGGTCGGGGCGAGCGCTCGAGGATCTCGCGCCGCTCGGCCTCGCTGAGGCCGCCCCACACACCGTAGGGTTCGTGCACCGCGAGCGCATGCTCGCGGCACTCCTCGATCACCGGGCAGCGCAGGCAGAGCGCCTTCGCCGCGGCCTCGCGACGCGCCTTCGGTGCGCCGCGCTCGGCCTCCGGGGAGAAGAAGTCCTCGGGGTCGACCTCACGGCAGAGACCGGCGTACTGCCACTCGTAGGAGTCCTGCAGCGGCATCGGCAGCCGCTTGATGTTCACCATGGTCGTGCCCCCTCACCGGCGTCGTCGGTAGGTCCGACCGAACCGCCGCGATGGGCCCCAGATCGAACGTGCCGACCAGAAACTCAACTTGTTCACAATCTACGCACGGGGTACCCGAATGGCAACCCTGCGAAACGCACCTACAGTGGCAGGTGGACCGAGGGCGGGCCGGAGGTGAGACCGTGAAGGATTCGCCCGGACGACCGGGCGACCCGAAGCCGCCTGCAGGCGACTGGATCGACGTCGCGCACGCCGGCAGCGACCTCACGTGGGGGGTCGGTGCCGTGTCGTCGCGACTCGGCGTCGCCGCCTCCACGTTGCGCACCTGGGAACGCCGCTACGGCATCGGTCCGAGCCACCGCACGCACGGTGGCCACCGCCGCTACACCGAGCGCGACATCAGTCGCGCCGAGCTCGTCCGCCGCATGGTCTCCCGTGGCGTGTCGGCGCAGGACGCCGCCCGGGTGGCCCGCCACCTCGACGGCGACGACCTCGCGTCGGCGCTGCGCGGCGAGGGGCTCGCCTCCCTCGAGCTCGGGTCCGACGCCGTCCTCGACGCCGTGCTCGCGGCGGCGACCAGCGGCGACGCCGACCACCTGCGGCAGCTGCTGTCCGCGCTCCTCGACCGCACTCCCGTGGTGGAGGCGTGGCGCGACGTCCTCTCCCCCCTCCTCACCCGGGTCGCGCACGAGGTGTCGCGTGGTGCGGTGGAGCGCACGCGCAAGAACGCCGCGGAGGAGGTCGTCCTCGAGACTCTCCGGGAGGCGCGAGGACGGACGACGCCACCGCGCGGAGGCGGGGTGCGCGTCCAGGTCGTGATGGCGACCTTCGCCGACGAGGCGACGACGCTGCCGTTCGTCGCCTGGGGGGCGGCGCTGGCGCAGGCCGAGCTGGTCCTGCAGGTCGTCGGTCCGGGACTCGACACGCGCGAGGTCCTCGACCTCGCCACCCGGCTCGAGCCGGCCGTCGTCGTCGTCTGGGGTGCCCCCGACGAGTCGGGAGTGCTCGTCCGCCGGCACCTGGAGGCGGATCCTGCGGGGGCGTTCCTGCGAGCCCGCTGCGGCTGGCCCGACGAGCTGCGGCTGCGCTTCGGCCTGCAGGAGCTGGAGGTCGTGACCGACGTGCCGGGTGCGGTGCAGCAGGTGTTGGATCGGGTGAGGTGAGTCGGGGTTCCGGCTAGGTCTGGACTCTTGCCAGGTTTCGATACAGCTTGACCGGCTCCGCCGGTGGACCACTCAACCTGCCTGAACCGCTCGCTCGCGGAGCTCGCTCGGGTTCAGTCAAACCGGCGGGGGAGGAACTCGGGGTGCTCGCGCTTGAGGCCGGCCTTGCGGGCGATCGCCGTGTTCGGCGAGCGGAACATGCGCAGCTGGTAGAGCCGCTCGCGCCGGAAGGCTGCGCGCAGGCCGCCGAGGCGCACCTGGTTCAGCAGCTTCTTGGTGGCCGCCACCGAGTCGGGCGAGCGGGCGACCAGCGCGTCGACGAGCTCCATGGCCGGCTTCATCGGGTCGTCGGCCACGCCCGAGGCGAGCCCGAGCGCGACGGCCTCGCTGCCCGGCACCACCTCACCGGTCATCGCCAGGCGCTTGGCGACGTCGGCGCCCACCAGCTCCACCAGCGGGACCGTGCCGCTCATGTCGGGGACGAGGCCCCACTTGGCCTCGAGCACCGACCACTGGGCGTCGGGCGTCGTGAACCGGAAGTCGGCGGCCAGCGCCAGCTGGATGCCGGCGCCGAACACGTGGCCGTGGGTCACGGCGATGACGGGAACGGGGAGCTCGCGCCAGGCCCACAGCGCCTGCTGGAACCCGTTCGTGGCGCGCCACGGGAGCGTGAGGAAGAACCGCGCGACCTTCGCCTTCTGCGGGCTCACCGCGGCGAAGTCCAGTCCTGCGCAGAAGGAGTCGCCGGCGCCGCGCAGCACGACGGCGCGCACCTCGCGGTCGCGCCCGACCGTCTCGGCGGCGTCGAGCAGACCCTGCAGCACATCGAAGTCGACCCCGTTGAGCTTCTCGGGACGGTTGAGGACGACGTGGGCCACGGGCCCCTCGCGGTGGACGGTGACGGCCGAGCTGGTCATGGCCCCACGTTACCCGCGGGTACGGCCCACCGGGCCCGCTCCGGGGCTCGGCGGGCCGGTGAGCGACGACGGGCGCCGTTGTTAGGCTGACGGCCGTGACGGACGAGAAGCGCAAGAAGGTCGCCGACCAGTACGACCGGGGCTACGACTACACCCGGTACTGGGACAACCGCGACTACGAGCACGCCGCCGAGGAGGCCGCCATCCGTCGGCTCCTCGACGGGCGCCACTTCGGTCGTGCCGCCGACGTCGGCGGCGGATTCGGCCGCCTCTGCCTGCTCCTGCGCGAGTACGCCGACCACGTCACGCTCGCCGAGCCGAGCCGCACGCAGCTGGAGGCCGCCGAGCGCGTCCTGGCCGGCACCGACATCGCCCAGGTGCAGATGCAGGCCGACGACCTGCGGTTCGACGACGCCTCGCTCGACCTCCTCACCATGGTGCGCGTCATGCACCACATCCCGGAGCCGAGCACCGAGTTCGCCGAGATCGCCCGCGTCCTCAAGCCGGGCGCCACGGCGATCATCGAGGTCGCCAACTACGGGCACTTCCTCAACCGGCGTCGCTTCAAGAAGGAGGGGCGCCCGCTGCCGACCGAGCCGGTGAGCATCCGCACCGCGAAGGCCGAGGAGCCCGACGCCATCGCGTTCGTCAACCACAACGTCGACACCGTCGTCGGCCAGCTGGCACAGGCCGGGCTCGGCCTGGAGCGCAAGCTCTCGGTGTCCAACCTGCGCAGCGAGAAGCTCAAGAAGGCGCTGCCGACCGGACTGCTGGTCTCGGTCGAGAAGGCGCTGCAGGAGCGTCTCGCGGCCCGCGACTTCGGCCCCAGCATCTTCCTGGAGCTGCGCCGCCGCTGAGCGCACCGCCCGACGCACGACAGCGCGGCCGGACCCGTCCCCCCGGGCGGATCCGGCCGCGCTGCGCGTGCGGCGCGTCAGCGTCGCTTCAGCCAGGCAGCGCGTGCCTGGACGGCGGTGTCCGGGTAGTCGGCGAAGACCCCGTCGACCCCGGCGTCGAAGAAGCGGAACAGCTCCGTGCGGACGTCGCCCTTGGCGTTGGGGTCCGAGCCCTCGCGCAGGTCCGTCGGCAGGAAGCGGTTCTCGTCGCGGAACGTGTAGACCACGACCTTCAGCCCGGCGCGGTGCGCGTCGTCGACGAGCGACGTCGGCGCGGTGAGAGCGCCGGCGGCGTCACGGGGGACCACCTGGTTCTTCTCCGGGCCGACCCACCGCGCGTAGCGCGCCACCTCGCGCAGACCCGCGGGACTCGTGAGGTCGGCGTACGTCGTGTCCTTGCCCTGTGCGACCTGGTCGTACGGGGCGCCGGTCGCCGACGTCAGCTGCACGAGCGGGACGCGCGTCCAGCGGGAGAGCTCCTTGAGGTTGCTCACCTCGAAGGACTGGACGACGGCGGGAGCGTTGCGGCGGTCCCAGCCGGCCTTGCGCAGCGAGCGCACGAGCGGCTTGTTGAGGTCGAGGCCGATGGACGCGAAGTACGTCGGGTGCTTGGTCTCCGGTGCCACCGCGATCGTGCGGCGTCCACGGGACTCGCGCTTCGCGAGCGCGATGACCTCCTCGAACGTCGGCACCTCGAAGCGTCCGTCGTAGACGGTGTTGCCGGGCCGCACCTGCGGGAGGCGCTCGATGGCGCGCAGCGTCTTGAGCTCCGCGAGCGTGAAGTCCTCGGTGAACCAGCCGGTGACGTCGTTGCCGTCGATGACCTTGGTCGTGCGACGGTCGGCGAACTCCGGGTGCGAGGCGACGTCGGTGGTGCCGCTGATCTCGTTCTCGTGCCGGGCGACCAGCACGCCGTCCTTGGTGCTCACGAGGTCGGGCTCGATGACGTCCGCCCCCTGGCGGATGGCGAGCTCGTAGGCCGCGAGGGTGTGCTCGGGGCGGTAGCCGGAGGCCCCGCGGTGCGCGAACACCGTGATCGCGCGGGTCGGCTTCTTGCCGCCCTGGGAGGTGGCCGGCTTGTCGATGACGGGCGTGGCCGGTGCGGCGACCGCGACGGACGGCGTCGCGATGACGCCGGCCGCGGCCAGGCCGATGGCGAGGAGCTTCATGGCTCCAGGTCAGCGCGCCTGGGTGAACACCAGACGACGTCAGGCCGCCGGGTGCGTGACGGTCACAGGGCGTCGAGGCGGCGCAGCACGTCGCGCACGTGCCGCAGCGCGTTCTTCTCGGCCAGGCCCGTGGTGTCGTCGAAGTAGAGACCGTCGCCGATGAGCTGGATCGTGCGCGCCAGCGGCTCGTCGCCGAGGTGCTCGTGAAGCACCACGAACCACGCCTCGCGCAGGTCGGCGAGGGCGTCGGAGGCGCGCGCGTCGTTCTCCTGGGCGATGCGGCCCGCCGCGATGAGCGCGCGGTCGAAGTCGCTGCCGGAGTCGACGGACGTCTCGAGGTAGTAGTCGACCGGCCCCTGAGGAGCACGGCCCATCGCCTCGGCGTCGCGGGCACCCTGCTCGCGCAGCCGCGCCAGCATGCCCTCGACCAGCTCGTCCTTGCTGTGGAAGTGGTAGAGCAGGCCGCCCTTGGACACCTCGGCCGCGGCGGCCACGGCGTCGAGCGTGGCGGCGCGGCTGCCGTGGGTCACCAGCAACGTCTCGAAGGCGTCGAGCACGCGGTCGCGGGTGGAGCGCTCGGCCGACGGCATGGCGTGAGCCTACCCGCGGGCGTGCGACGGGGATCACCGCCGCGGAGGGCCGAGGCTGCTGGCTACTGTACCGGCTGGACGGTATAGTTAGAGGGTCGCAAAAGTACTTGGGGTCGCCCGGATCCGTCCGGGCGATCGCACGTCGACCAGCCCACCCCCGGAAGGAGGCCCGCCCATGACCACCATCGATCCCCGTGTCGTCCAGCCAGCACAGCCCGAGGTGCCTCCCACCCGTGCGGGCCTGCGCGAGTGGTGCGCGCTCGCCGTGCTGATGATCCCGGTGCTGCTCGTCTCCGTGGACAACACGGTCCTGAGCTTCGCGCTGCCGTCGATCAGCACCGAGCTGCGACCCACGGGCAACCAGCTGCTCTGGATCGTCGACGTCTACGCACTGATGCTCGCCGGGCTGCTCATCGCCATGGGCAGCATCGGTGACCGGGTGGGCCGCCGGCGCCTGCTCGTCATCGGCTCGGTCGGGTTCGGCGCGGCCTCGCTCGTGGCGGCGTACGCCTCGAGCGCCGAGATGCTGCTGGTCGCCCGCGCGCTGCTCGGCTTCTTCGGCGCCACGCTGATGCCGTCGACGCTCTCGCTCATCCGCAACGTCTTCCACCACGCGCACGACCGCCGGCTCGCCATCGCCACCTGGGCGGCGATGTTCTCCGGCGGTGCCGCGCTCGGTCCGGTGCTCGGCGGCTACCTGCTCGAGCACTTCTGGTGGGGCTCGGTCTTCCTCATCAACGTCCCGCTGATCGCGCTGCTCGTGCCGCTGGCGCTGTGGCTCGTGCCGGAGTCGAGGGACCCGAACCCGGGCCCGCTCGACCCGACGTCGATCGTGCTCGCCGTGCTCGCGATGCTGCCGGTGGTCTACGGCATCAAGCACCTCGCGAAGGCCGGCCTCGACGACCAGACCCTGGCGGCGTTCGGCCTCGGGCTCGCCGCCGGGACGCTGTTCGTCCGTCGTCAGCAGCGCAGCGCGTCGCCGATGCTCGACCTGTCGCTGTTCCGCAACCGCGTGTTCAGCGGTGCCCTCGCGGCGAACCTGCTCAGCCTCATGGGGCTCACCGGGTTCCTGTTCTTCGCCGCGCAGCTGCTGCAGCTGGTGATCGGCCTGTCGCCGATGACCTCGGCGATGGTGCTCCTGCCGGGCCTCGTCGTGACGATGGTGTGCGGCTTCGTGGCGGTGCGCCTGGTCCGCCGGTTCCCGGTGCGCACGCTCGTGAGCCTGAGCTTCGTCGCCTCGTCGGCCGGCTACGCCGTGGCGGCCTTCACCGGTCACCCGACGGTCGTGAGCGTGCTCGTGGCGTTCGTGGTCATGGGCATCGGCATCGGCCTGGCCGAGACGTTGACCAACGACCTGGTGCTCGCGGCGGTCCCGCCGCACAAGGCCGGGTCGGCGTCGGCGATCTCCGAGACGGCCTACGAGATCGGCGCGGTGCTGGGCACGGCCGTGCTCGGCAGCATCCTCACCGCGACCTACCGTGCCGAGCTGACCGTCCCCGCGATGCTGCAGCACGGCGAGCGCGACCACGCGTTCGAGACGCTCGGGAGCACGCTTCGGATGGCGGAGCGCTACCCGAACGAGATGGGGTCGGCGCTCGCGGAGTCGGCCCGCGCGGCCTTCGACCTCGGCGTGCAGCGCTCGTCCGGCATCGCCATCGGCATCGCCTTGCTCGCGGCACTCGTCTCGTGGCGCACCCTGAAGCACGCACCGTCGGTCGAGCACGTCTCGCACTGACCCGCCGCCCGCTGACCGTGACGATGTGGCCCCGGATCGCATGGACCCGGGGCCACATCGTCACGGTCAGCGGGTCGGGGGCACTGCGGGTCGGGCGGCCGCCCCGAGCAGCGCGTCACGGACGGCCCGTCGCGCGGGGTTGCCGGTGGTGGCGCGTCGCCACACCAGGGCGACGCGACGCTCGGGGACGGGGTCGACGACCGGCACCGTGGTGACCTCCGACGGCAGCGGACCCCGGCCGAGTCGGGGCACGAGCGCCACGGCGACGCCGGCGGCGGCGAGCGCGAGGTGGGAGGCGTACTCGTTGTCGATGAAGCGCAGGTCGGGGCGCAGGGCGTGGCGCGCGAACATGGCGACCAACCAGTCGTGGCAGAGCGTGCCGGCGGGCGTGCACACCCACTCCTCCCGCACCAGGTCGCGGGGGGTCACCGAGGCACGTGCTGCCAGGGGGTGCTCCCGGTGCACCACCAGGTCCGCGCGGTCCACGAGCAGCTGCTCCTCGTCGACCCCGGCCGATACGTCCAGGTGCACGCTCTCCCAGTCGTGCACCAGGCCCGCGTCGGCGGCGCCGCGCGCGACCTGCAGGACGACGTCGCGCGGGTCGTGCTCGCTCACCGTGACGCGCAGGGCGGGCGCCGTGCGCGCGAGCACGCCGAGCGCCGGGGCGACGAGCCCGCGGTCGGCCGTCGCGAACGTCGCGAGGTGGAACGAGCCCTGCGGTACCTCGGCGTCGTGCCCGAGGTGCGAGAGCGTCTCCAGCTCGTCGAGCACCCGCGACCCACGATCGACGAGCAGCCGACCGACGTCGGTGAGCACGACGCCGCGGCCGACCCGCTCCAGCAACGGTCGGCCCTGCTGCCGCTCGAGCCGCTTGACCTGCTGCGAGACGGCCGACGGCGTGTAGCCGAGGGCGTGAGCGGCGGCGACGACGCTGCCGTGCTGGTGGACGGCGATCAGCGAGCGGAGGGCTCCGAGATCGAGGGCGACCGGATCGATCATGTACGCACGCTACATGGAATCATGAAGAAGACATCGCTGGACGTACAACATGGTGCGCACCAGACTGGCGTGGTGAATCGACGCGACAGCTTCCTCGCCGTGCTCGTGGCCGTACTGTGGGGGTGCAACTTCGTGGCGATCCACCTGGGCGTCGAGGACGTTCCGCCGTTCCTGTTCCTCGCGATCCGGTTCGTGCTCGTGGCCTTCCCGCTGGTCCTGCTCGTGCCCCGCCCGAAGGCCTCGTGGCAGGCGGTCGTCGCCGTCGGCGCGTTCATGAGCCTGGGTCAGTTCGGGTTGCTCTACCTGGCGCTCTCGATCGGGATGCCCGCCGGCCTGGCGTCCATCGTGCTGCAGGCGCAGGTGGTGCTGACGATGCTGTTCGCCGCCCTCTCGATCGGGGAGTCGGCGACTCCGCGCCAGGCGGCCGGGGCGGTCGTGGGGACGCTCGGCCTGGTCGTCGTGGCGGTCGGGTTCGGCGCCGACGCGTCGGTCGTCCCCCTTCTGGTGACCGTGGCCGCCGCGGCGTCGTGGGCCGTGGGCAACGTCGTCGCCCGCGCGGCGAAGGTGGAGTCGGGGCTGTCGCTGGTGGTGTGGTCCGGGCTCGTGGTGCCGCTGCCGTGCCTGGCGATCTCCTGGGTGGTCGACGGTCCGCAGGTCATGGGGGAGGCGCTCGCCGGCTTCGGGTGGACCGCCCTGCTCAGCACGCTCTACACCGTCGTCGGTGCCTCGTTGGTGGGGTACACGATCTTCAACGGCCTGATGGCGCGGCACCCCGCGTCGTCGGTCGTGCCCTTCATCCTGCTCGTGCCCCCGGTCGGGATGCTGGCCGCGTGGCTGGTGCTGGGCGAGGTGCCGAACCTGCTGGAGGCGCTCGGCGCGGTGGTCATGCTGGGCGGCGTGCTCGTGGCGGTGACGTCGACCCGGCGACGCGACCCGGTGGCGGTCTCGTCCGCCGCTTGACGCCCGAGCCGCTCCGT
>CAZREF010000033.1:10211-28111 GCA_964599245.1 uncultured Aeromicrobium sp.
CGGGGTCGGTGGGGGAGGGGCCGGGTCAGCCGAGGAGGGCGGCGCGGGCCATGCGGGCGAGCAACGAGCGCAGGTCGGCCTCGGCGATGCGGGCGCTGTGCGGGGTGGAGTTGAGCAGCCCGAAGGTGGCCTGGACGGCGGCGCGGGCCGCCGCACGCGACAGGTCGTCGCGCAGTGTCCGCACGACCTCGACCCAGACGTCGACGTACGCCAGCTGCAGCTCGCGCACCTGGGCGCGCGCCTCGGCGTCGAGCGACGACCACTCGCGCTCCTGCACGACGATGTACGCGGGATGGCTCACGGCGAAGTCGATGTGCCAGGCGACGAGCGCGTCGAGGCGTCCGTCGGGGTCGGGCGCCGCGGCCACGCGCGCGCGCCCCGTCTCCAGGAGCTCGGTGCTGATGTCGACGAGCGCCTGGGCCAGCACCTGCTCCTTGCCGCGGAAGTGCTTGTAGATGGCCGGGCCCGAGATCCCCGACGCTGCGCCGACGTCGCCGACGCTCACGCCGTGGAAGCCGCGGTCGGCGAACAGCTCGACCGCGGCGCGGGCGATCTCGCGGCGTCGGTCGCTCATCGCCCGACCATACCGCAGGTGGTTAATGGGTGTTAACCTCGGCCGCATGAGTCCCGGTACCGTCCCCACGATGCGCGACCTCGTCGACGAGCTGCACGAGCGTCTCGCGATCGTGCGCCGGGGCGGCAGCGAGTCGTCCCGCGAGCGCCACGTCGCCCGGGGGAAGCTGCTCCCGCGCGACCGGGTCGACCGCCTGCTCGACCCCGGGTCGCCGTTCCTCGAGATCGCGCCGCTCGCCGCCTTCGGCATGTACGGCGCCGGGCCGGGGGCGGGGGACGACCACGCCGTGCCCAGTGCGTCCATCGTCACGGGCATCGGCCGGGTCGCCGGCCGCGAGGTCGTCGTCGTCGCGAACGACGCGACCGTCAAGGGCGGCACCTACTACCCGCTCACGGTCAAGAAGCACCTGCGCGCACAGACCGTCGCGCTGCAGAACCGGCTCCCCTGCGTCTACCTCGTCGACTCCGGCGGAGCCTTCCTGCCGATGCAGGACGAGGTGTTCCCCGACCGCGAGCACTTCGGCCGCATCTTCTTCAACCAGGCCCAGCTGTCGGCGCGCGGCATCGCGCAGGTCGCGGCCGTCATGGGCTCGTGCACCGCCGGTGGCGCCTACGTCCCGGCCATGAGCGACGAGACGGTCATCGTCAAGGAGCAGGGCACGATCTTCCTCGGCGGTCCGCCGCTGGTGAAGGCCGCGACCGGCGAGGTCGTCACGGCCGAGGACCTCGGTGGCGGCGACGTGCACGCCCGCACCTCCGGGGTGGTCGACCACCTCGCCGACGACGACGCGCACGCGCTCGACATCGTGCGCTCGATCATCGGCACGCTGGGCCCGGCCCGGACGCACCTCGAACCGCGGCCGGCGCTGCCGCCGCGCGAGGACCCCGAGACGCTGCTCGACGTCGTGCCGGTCGACGGGCGCACGCCCTACGACGTCCGCGAGGTGATCCGCCGCGTCGTCGACGACTCGCGTCTGCACGAGTTCAAGCCGCTCTACGGCGACACGCTCGTGTGCGGGTTCGCGCACGTCGAGGGCTTCCCGGTGGCGATCGTCGCCAACAACGGCATCCTCTTCAGCGAGTCCGCCCTCAAGGGCGCCCACTTCGTCGAGCTGGCGAACCAGCGCGGGATCCCGCTGCTGTTCCTGCAGAACATCACGGGCTTCATGGTCGGCCGCGAGTACGAGAACGGCGGCATCGCCAAGGACGGCGCGAAGCTCGTCACCGCCGTCGCGTCCAGCGTCGTGCCGAAGCTGACCGTGATCGTCGGAGGCTCGTTCGGTGCCGGCAACTACGGCATGTGCGGCCGGGCCTACGACCCCCGCTTCCTCTGGACCTGGCCCAACGCGCGCATCTCCGTCATGGGCGGGGAGCAGGCGGCGTCGGTGCTGGCCACGGTCCGGCGGGACGGCGTCGAGGCGCGTGGCGGGGAGTGGTCCGCCGAGGACGAGGAGTCCTTCAAGGCCCCGATCCGCGCGCAGTACGAGGAGCAGGGCAACCCCTACTACGCCACCGCGCGGCTCTGGGACGACGGCATCATCGACCCCCGGGACACCCGACGGGTCCTGGCGCTCGCGCTGCAGGCCTGCGCGAACGCGCCGGTGCCGTCCTTCGCCGACCGCACGACCACCGACCTCGACGGCGGAGCCCCCGGCTTCGGCGTCTTCCGGATGTGAGCCCGACCGTGACCGAGACCCACCCCCGCCCGATCAGGACCGTCCTCGTCGCGAACCGCGGCGAGATCGCCCGTCGCGTCGTCCGGGCCTGCCGCGACGCAGGGCTGCGCAGCGTCGCCGTCCACACCGACCTCGACGCCCGCTCCCTTCACGTCACCGAGGCCGACGACGCCGTGCGGATCGGCTCCTACCTGGACGTCGACGAGGTGGTGGCCGCGGCCGTCTCGTCCGGGCCCGACGCCGTGCACCCCGGCTACGGCTTCCTCTCCGAGAACGCCGGCTTCGCCCGGGCGGTCGCCGCCGCGGGGCTCGTGTTCGTGGGGCCCACGGCCGACGTCATCGAGCTCATGGGCCGCAAGGACCGCGCGCGGGAGGTGGCCGAGCGTGCCGGCGTCCCCGTGACGCCCCGGTACGAGGTCGACGACGTGCCCGCCGACGCCTACCCGGTGCTCGTGAAGGCGGCCGCCGGCGGTGGCGGCAAGGGCATGCACGTCGTGCGTCGCCCGGAGGACCTGGCCGACGCCGTGGCCACCGCGAAGCGCGAGGCGGCGTCGTCGTTCGGCGACGACACGCTCCTCGTCGAGGCCTACGTCGAGGGTGGGCGGCACGTCGAGGTGCAGGTCTTCGGCGACGAGCACGGGAACGTCGTGCACCTCTTCGAGCGAGACTGCTCCGCCCAGCGCCGGCACCAGAAGGTCGTCGAGGAGGCTCCCGCGCCCGACCTCGACCCGGCGCTGCGCGCGCTGCTGCACGAGTCGTCCGTGGCCCTGTGCCGCGAGGTCGGCTACGTGGGCGCGGGGACGGTCGAGTTCCTGGTCGCCACGGATGCCGACGGGTCGCAGGTGGGTTACTTCCTGGAGATGAACACCCGCCTGCAGGTCGAGCACCCCGTCACCGAGCAGGTGACGGGCCTCGACCTCGTGCAGTGGCAGCTCGACGTCGCCGCCGGGCTCCCTCTGCCGCTCGCGCAGGAGCAGATCACCTGCACCGGCCACGCCGTCGAGGTGCGCGTGTACGCCGAGGACCCATACACAGGCTTCCTGCCCCAGGCCGGGCACGTGCTCGACGCGCGGTGGGGTGGGGACGGGAGGGCGCCCGAGGTCCACGCGGCGATCGAGGGCGAGGCCGACGTGTCGTCGGCCTACGACCCGATGCTGGCCAAGCTCGTCGCCCACGGCTCCGACCGTGACGCCGCCATCGACGCGCTCCTCGAGGTGGTCGATGGGTCCGCCGTCGAGGGCATCGAGACCAACCTCGGCTGGGTGCGGCGACTCCTCGACTCCGAGCCGTTCAGGTCGGGGGAGGTGCACACGGGCTGGCTGGACGCCTACGAGGGTCCACTTCTCGAGCGGCCCGACGTCGCGCCCGAGGCGCTGCGGTCGGCGGCACTCCTGCTCGGCGAGCCGAAGGACGACTCGCCGTTCGGACGCGGCGACGGCTGGCGCTCCGCCGGCCCGGCCGCGCCGCTCGTGGTGCAGGTGGCCGAGGCGGACGGCGCCACCCACGCCGTCACCGTCGACGCGCACGCCGACGCCGAGGGCCGGGGGCACGCCGACGCCACCGCCCGTGGTCGCCGGGTCTGGGCCACGTGGCAGGGCCGTACCGCGGTGCTCGAGCAGGCCGACGCGATGCGTCGCGCCGGTGCCGCCGCGGCCGGTGACGCCGACGTCGTCGCGCCGATGCCGGGCGCCGTCGTGGCGCTCGAGGTAGCCGTGGGGGACGTCGTGACGGCGGGCCAGCGGCTCGGGGCCGTCGAGGCGATGAAGATGGAGCTCGCGCTCGTCGCCCCCCACGACGGCACCGTCACGCACGTGGGCGCCGCGGTCGGCGACCAGGTGGCCATGGGCCACGTCGTGGTGCACGTCGCCCCTCGACCCCTCGACGAGCTCGGCGGGCGCCAGGCTCGGGAACCGGAGTCCGCGTGAGCCACAGGTCCCGTCCTGCCGCCCAGGGCCCGGCGCCCCTGCCGGACGCGTCTGCCGCCCAGGGCCCGGCGCCCCTGCCGATGACGGTGGCGGAGCCGGGGGTGCCCGACCACGTGACGATCTACGAGGTCGGCCCGCGCGACGGGCTGCAGAACGAGAAGGCCGTCGTGCCGCTCGCCGTGAAGGCCGACTTCGTCCGTCGGCTCGTCGCCGCGGGGTTGCCGGTCGTGGAGGCGACCAGCTTCGTGCACCCGCGGTGGGTGCCGCAGCTCGCCGACGCGGCCGACCTCGTCGAGGAGCTCCGGACCGGCCCGTCGTTCCCCCACCCCGTCCTCGTGCCCAACGAGCGCGGCCTCGACCGCGCGCTCGAGGCCGGCTGCGCCCACGTGGCGGTGTTCGCCAGCGCCACCGAGACCTTCGCGGCGAAGAACCTCAACAGCACGGTGGACGAGCAGATGCGCATGTTCGAGCCGGTCGTGCGGCGGGCGCTCGAGGCCGGCGCCGACGTCCGCGCGTACGTGTCGATGTGCTTCGGCGACCCGTGGGAGGGTCCGGTGGACCCCGACGTCGTCGTCCGGGTCGGGCGTGACCTGCTCGACCTCGGCGCCGCCCAGCTGTCCCTCGGCGACACCATCGGTGTCGCCACGGCGGGGCAGGTCGGTGACCTGGTCCGGCGCTTCGCCGACGCCGGAGTCGGTGCCGATCGCCTCGCCCTGCACTTCCACGACACCTACGGCCAGGCGCTCGCCAACGTCCACGCCGGCCTGCGGGCCGGGGTCACGACGTTCGACGCCTCCGCGGGTGGGCTCGGCGGCTGCCCGTACGCGAAGAGCGCCACCGGCAACCTCGCGACGGAGGACCTCGTCTGGTTCCTCACCGGCCTGGGCATCGAGCACGGGGTCGACCTCGACGCCCTCGTGGCCACCAGCGCCTGGATGTCCGAGCAGCTCGGCAAGCGTCCGGCCAGCGCCGTGGTGCGGGCGCTCACCGGACTCGGCTGAACCTGCACCTCCAGGGTCGACGTCTGAGGTGGTGGCTGGTCCGTCCGGTGGAAGGATGGACGCATGACGTCGGCAGCGGTGGTGGGCAGCGGACCCAATGGCCTGGCGGCGGCGGTGCGGCTCGCCCAGGCGGGCCTCGACGTCACGGTCCTGGAGGCCGCCGACACCGTCGGCGGCGGCACCCGCACCAGCGAGCTCACCCGTCCCGGCCTGCTCCACGACCACTGCTCGGCCTTCCACCCGATGGGCGTCGCGTCGCCGTTCTTCGCGTCCCTCGACCTCGGCCGCCACGGGCTGCGCTGGCTGTGGCCGGAGGTCGACCTCGCGCACCCGCTCGACGACGGCCGGGCCGGCGTCCTCAGTCGTGACATGGCGCGCACGGTCGCGTCGCTGGGCACCGACGGTTCGTCGTGGGAGCGCCTCTTCGCGCCGGTGGTCGACGGCTTCGACGACCTGATGGCCGACGTGCTCCGACCCGTCCTGCACGTCCCGACCCACCCCGCGGCGCTCGCGCGCTTCGGGCTGAGGGCCGCGCTGCCCGCGAACCTGCTGGTGCGGCGCTTCGACGACGAGCCTGCTCGGTCGCTCTTCATGGGGGTCGCGGCGCACGTCTTCGGTCGCCTCGACACCCCGCTGAGCTCGTCCGTCGGCCTCATGCTCGCCGCCGCCGGGCACCGGTACGGCTGGCCCGTGGCCGAGGGCGGGTCGTCGGCCATCGCGGCCGCACTCGTCGCGGAGCTCCAGGTCCTCGGCGGGGCCGTCGGGACCGGCATCGAGGTCACGAGCCTCGACCAGCTGGCCGACGTCCTCGGGGCGCGGCCCGACGTCGTCCTGCTCGACACGTCGGCGCGCGGCGCCCTGGACATCCTCGGCGACGCCGTGCCGTCGCTCGTGGCCCGGCAGCTGCGCGCGTTCAAGCCCGGGCCGGCCGCCTTCAAGGTCGACCTCGCCGTCGAGGGCGGCATCCCCTGGACCAACGCCGACGTCCGGCGCGCAGGCACCGTCCACGTCGCGGGGTCGGCGGCCGAGATCGTCGAGGCGGAGGGCCGCACCGCCCGGGGCACGATGCCGGAGCGTCCGTTCGTGCTCCTGGGCCAGCAGCACGTGGCCGACCCGAGCCGCTCGCAGGGCGACCTGCACCCGATCTGGGCCTACGCCCACGTGCCGAACGCCTGGCCCGGCGACGCGACCGAGGTGATCATCGGCCAGGTCGAGCGCTTCGCGCCCGGGTTCCGCGACCGCATCGTGCAGGTCGTGTCCACGGGCCCCGCCGAGCTCGAGGCCTACAACGCGAACTACGTCGGCGGCGACATCGGCACCGGGGCCAACACCTGGCGCCAGATCCCGCTGCGGCCCCGCCCGTCGCCCGACCCGTACTCCCTCGGCGTCGACGGGGTCTACCTCTGCTCGGCCGCCACCCCGCCCGGCGGCGGCGTCCACGGCATGGCCGGCTTCCACGCCGCCGAGTCCGCCCTCCGCCGCCTCTAGCCCCGCTGAGTGTGACGTTTCGGCCCCTTTTCGACCCGATGTGGGGCCGAAACGTCACACTCAGCGGGTGGTGGGGGCGGATCGGTCAGCGGGGGCGGACGGCGACCAGGACGCTGTCGCGGACGGTGTGGGCGCCCATCCCGGTGTGGGTGCGCTCGACGACCTCGGTGCGCACGTCCCACGACGGGTCGAGCGCGGGCACGAGCGCCTCGGGCTCGAACAGGTCGTCACGGTGGCGGGGGCCGGCGGGCACGTCGGCCGGGTGGTGCCCCACGACGAGCAGCGTGCCGCCGGGGGCGACGGCCGAGGCGAGTCGGCGGACGACGTCGAGCATCGGCTCCGGGGGCAGGTGCACGTAGTGCGCCGTGACGAGGTCCCACCGCTCGTCCCCCGGCTCCCACGTGCGGACGTCGCCGACCCTGAACGAGGTCCGGTCGGCCACGCCCGCGTCGGCCGCGTGCTGCCGCGCACGCTCGAGGCCGGCGGGTGAGAAGTCCATGCCGGTGACGTCCCAGCCGTGCTGCGCGAGCCAGATGACGTCGCCGCCCTCGCCGCAGCCGACGTCGAGCGCGCGCCCCGGCTCGAGGGCCTCGGCCTTCGCAGGCACCTGCGGGTTGACCCGGCCGCTCCACACCGCCGACGCCTCGCCGTAGCGCTCCTCCCACGCTTCCGGCTCTCGCATCGCGGCGCGGGCACGCTCGACGGCGTCGTCGGTGTCCTCGGCCACCAGCTGGGCGTTGACGAACGCCCCCACCTGGACGCCGTTCGCCGCGGCGGCGCTCACCGTCGCCATGGGGGCCGCGGCGTTGCCGACGGCGTGGACACCGGGTACCGGGGTCGCGCCGGTCATGGGGTCGGCCTCGAGGGCCGACGCCATCGGCACGCCGTTCATCTCCACCGGAACCGACGGCACGCCGAGCAGGTCGGCGACGTCGGTGCGTGCCCGCGGGAAGGACGCGACGACGAGCGCGTCGAGCGGCACGACCGTGTCGTCGGCCAGCCGCACGCCCACGAGACGATCGTCCTCGGCCAGCACCTCGGCGACCACGGCGTCGACCACCTCCTGCCCTCGCGCACGCAACGGCTCGCGGTGCCCGTGGTCGAGCGGGAAGCCGTGCGTCAGGACGGTGAGCTCGTCGGTGAGCTGTCCGAACAGGCCGGCCTGGTGCAGCCCGGCCGCCGACGTGAGCAGCACGCCGACGCGTCGGTCGCGCACCTCCCAGCCGTGGCAGTAGGGGCAGTGCAGGACGTCCGTGCCCCACCGCTGCGCGAGGCCGGGGACGTCGGGGAGCTCGTCGACGACGCCGGTGGCCAGCACGACGCGCCGGGCGCGGTAGCGGGTGCCGTCGTCGAGGGTCACGTCGAATGTCGGGACGTCGTCGGGGACGGCCTCGGCGCCGACGACCCGGCCCCGCACGACGGAGGCGCCGTAGGACTCGACCTCCTCGCGCCCGAGGCGCACCAGCTCGAGCGGCGGCAGGCCCTCGCGGCCGAGGTAGTTGTGCATGTGGGCGGCGGGGGCGTTGCGCTGCTCGCCGGCGTCGACGAGCACGACCGAGCGGCGGGAGCGGGCGAGGACGAGGGCCGTGCTGAGGCCGGCGGCGCCACCCCCGACGACCAGGACGTCGACGGGGGAAGGGGAAGCGTGGTTCGAGGTCATGGTCCGAGCGTGCACCGGCCGTGCCGTCTTGACAAGCATGGTTGCCGAAATGGCAAACTCGGTCCATGGCCGCCCTCGACCTCGACGACGTGCTGGCCGGCGTCGGCCCCCGCCTGCGCCAGCTGCGCCTCGAGCGCGAGGCCACGCTGACCGACCTCGCCGAGCAGACGGGCATCTCCGTCAGCACGCTGTCGCGCCTGGAATCGGGGCAGCGTCGCCCGACGCTCGAGCTGCTGCTGCCGCTGGCGGCCGCCCACGGCGTCGCGCTCGACGAGCTCGTCGACGCCCCCGAGACGGGTGACCCGCGCGTCCGCGCGAAGCCGGTGGTCCGGCACGGCCGCACGTTCGTGCCGCTCACGCGTCGTCCGGGCGGCCTGCAGTCGTACAAGATCGTCATGCCCGCCGAGCCCGGCGCCGAGCCGACCCTGCAGACGCACGAGGGCTACGAGTGGATGTACGTCCTGTCCGGGCAGGTGCGGCTGGTGCTGGGGACCCGTGACCTCACCATCGGCCCGGGCGAGGTCGTGGAGTTCGACACCCGCACGCCGCACTGGGTGAGCAACCCCGGGCCGCACCCGACCGAGGTGCTGGCGATCTTCGGTCCCCAGGGCGAGCGGATGCACGTCCGCACCTGATCCCCGCGCACCTGATCCCCCTGCCTCCGGGTGTGACGTTCGCGGGCCGATGACGGCGTGTCCGGCCCGGAAACGTCACGCTCAGCGGGGGAGGGGCGGGAGCGGCTCGACGGTCGGGGCCGGTGAGGCGACCTCGATCCCCGCGGTCTCGCCCGCCTTGACGAGCAGCACGCCGGCCAGCACCAGCAGCCCGCCGAGCAGCTGGCTGGTGGTCGGGAGCTCGTCGAGCAGGAGCCACGCGAACACCACGGCGAGCAGCACCTCCGACAGCGCGACGAAGGACGCCACCCTCGAGCCGAGCCGTCGCCCGGCGGCGATGCCTGTGACGTAGGCCAGGGCGGCCGTCACGGCGCCGAGGAGCCCGACGAGCACCCACCACGGGAGCGTCGCGTCGCCGAGCGTCGCGTCCGCCGTCGAGGCAGCCATCGGCAGGACGCCCACCAGGCCGCCGAGCACCAGCGCGAGCGTGCCGACGAGCAGTCCGCCGCCGGCGAGCGCGACGGGCGGCAGGCCCACGCGGTCGTCGGCCGACACCAGGAAGTAGGTTGCCGCCCCCACGGTGGCGCCGAGGGCCCAGAGCACGCCGATGCCGTCGAGCGAGACGCCGGACAGCAGTCCCAGCACGAGGGCGAGCCCGCCCATGGCGACGACGGCGCCGGCCACCGTGAGCCGACCGGGGCGCTCGCCGCGCACCACCCACAGGAACAGGACGACGGCCACCGGTGCCATGTACTCGACGAGCAGCGCGACGCCGACCTGCAGCGTCTGGACGGCGTAGAAGTAGCAGAGCTGTGCGCCGGCGACGGCGAGCACGCCGTAGAGCAGCACCATCGGCGCCGCAGCCCGCGCCGCGCCCCACCGGCCGCGCATCGCGAGCAGGGCCGGGCCGGCGACCACCAGCGTGGCGATGCCCATGCGGACGGCCGCGGTCGCCCCGGCGCTCCAGCCCGTCTCCAGCAGGCCGCGGGCGAGCGAGCCGGAGAGCCCGAAGGCGGCGGCGGAGACGAGGGCGAACGCCAGTCCGGACGCGGTGTGCCCCGACCCGGCCGTGGACGACCGGGGACCGGGCACGAAGGCGGCGTCAGGAGCGTTCGTCGTCATGGCTCATGACGATAGGGGGGGTCGCGTAAGGTGTCAACATGGTCTTCGCTCCTGACGCCGAGGCGAACCTGGTTGCGGCCGTCGAGCTGGTCAACACCGCGGCCGAGCCCGACACCTTGACCACCGTCGTCGAGCTCGACGCCTACTACGAGCGCCACGGCTACACGGGACGGCACGACCGCGACCGCGCGGAGCTCGACGCCGTGCGGTCGCTCCGCCCCCAGCTCCGCAGGCTGTTCACGAGCCCCGTGGAGGTCGCGGTTGAGCAGGTCAACGCGCTGCTCGCCTCGCACCCCGCCAGCCTGCGCCTGGTGAACCACGGCCGGCTCGGGCACCACCTGCACGTCGCCGACGACGACAGCCCCCTTGCCTCCCGCATCGCCGTCGAGACCGCGGTGGCCTTCGC
Organism: uncultured Aeromicrobium sp.; assembly: GCA_964599245.1. GTDB lineage: Bacteria > Actinomycetota > Actinomycetes > Propionibacteriales > Nocardioidaceae > Aeromicrobium. The sequence goes on from CAZREF010000033.1 coordinate 20,677, forward strand.
CGACGTCGTGAGCGCCGACGAGCTCTCCCGCTTCGACGTCTGCGCCGACGACGGGTGCGAGGGCATCGTCCTCGACCTCAGCCGGAACCGCTCCCGCCGCTTCTGCAGCACCACCTGCGGCAACCGTCACGCCGCTGCGGAGTACCGCGCCCGGCAGCGCGAGCAGGCCTGACCCCGGGCGCCGAGCGTCCCATGATTCCCATCACTTGATGGGAATGCCCCACCCACCCTGGGAAGCATCCGCAGGTGAGCGAGGGAGAACCGTGGTGGGCTGCTGGTTCCCATGAAGTGATGGGAATCAGCAGCGCGAAGGTCAGCGGGACGGGACGTTGCGGTCCTTGAGCTCGCGGGCGGCGTAGCGGCCGATCTGGAAGGTGCCCCATCCGTCGGAGCCGGCCCCCACGGCACCGCCGACGAGCGGCACGCGGCGGGCGACGAGGGTGACGGCGCGGCGGCCGACGGTGCGCGTGACGAGCTCGGCGGTGACCTCGCGGGAGATGATCGTGTCGAGCTCCGGGGAGTGCACCGGCGAGGTCGCGAGCGCCATGGGCGAGGACGGCAGCTTCCCGGACCGCATGAGGTCCTTCACCGCGTCCTCGCCGAGCATGCAGGTGAGGATCGCGTTGCGGACGCGGGGATCCTCGAGGTCGTAGCCGCGCAGCGCCGCGACCGTCGCGACCATGTGCGCCTGCACGAGGGTCACGCCCACGACGTTGGCCGGCACCGCCACCGCGACCGCCGCGATGCCGCCCAGGTTCGTCACGAAGCCCTGCGCTCCCGCGAGCGCCGTGTGGCGACGCAGCATGCGCGTGATGGCGGCCTCCACGTCGCCCTCGGCGTCCACGAGGTGGGCGTCGGCGGCCTTGCGCGCCGAGGGGAGCGGACCGATGCCGTCGATCGCGCGGTCGAGCACCTGCCGGACGAACCCGCTCGCGACCTGCGGAGCGACCTTGTTCGTCGCGGCCACTGCCGCCCTGCCACGAAGACCTGCCATGCCCTCCATCCTAGGGACGCGGGCGACGTCCGCCCGGTGGACGAGCGCGCCCCCTACGCTCGGGCCATGGGCCAGGCCTTCAGCGTCCGCGTGACGTCGCGGGACTGGCTCGACGACGCGCACGCCTGGATCCACGCGCGGGCCGAGGACGCCGGCCACGCCCTCGCCGGCCCGATCGAGCAACGCCGGGTGCGACCGTGGTCGACGCAGCTCGTCGTGCCCACCGACCGCGGCCGTCTCTGGTTCAAGGCGAACTGCCCGTCGATGGCGTTCGAGCCGGCCCTGCACGACCTCCTGGCCGACGTCGCACCCGACCAGGTGGCCGCACCGCTGGCGGTCGATGCCGACCGTGGCTGGATGATCACGGCCGACCGCGGCCAGGTGCTCGGCGAGTCCCGCGAGCCCACCCTCGCCGACTGGCGCGGCGTGCTGCTCGCCACCGCCCGCCTCCAGCGACGGCTCGCCCCGCGCCGCGACGACGTGCTGGCGACCGGCGTGCCCGACTGCGCACCCGCCACCGTCCCCGCCCGCTTCGACGCGCTGGTCGAGACGCTCACCACCCTGCCCGCCGACCACCCGTCCGCCGTCGACGCCGCCACCGCGGCGCGCCTGACGGAGCGGCGCGACCCGCTGCTCGAGGCGGTCGAGCGGCTCTCGGCGTCGACGATCCCAGTCACGGTGCAGCACGGCGACGTCCACCCCTGGAACGCCTTCGCCGACCTGCGCGTCTTCGACTTCGGCGACCTGCAGTGGGCGCACGCGCTCGAGGTGCTCGAGGTGCCGTACGGCTGGATCACGGCCCGCAGCGACCTCGCCTGGGACGACGTCCTCGCCACGTACGCCGAGATGTGGTCCGACGTCGCCGGCCCGCGCGAGCTGGCCGAGCAGCTCGCCGCCACCGCCTTCACCCACCCGGTGAACCGTGCGCTGACCTGGTGGGACTCCCTCGCCGACGCCACGGTGGAGGAGTGGGCCGAGTGGGGCGACGCGCCTCGGCACCACCTGCTGCGCGTCCTGGAGGCCTGAGCCGTGCCCGCCGTCCCGCTGCCCCCGTCGATGTGGGAGCTCGACCCCGCCGTCTGGCCGCGCGCCGACTGCGTGGCCGTCGGAGCCGACCTCGAGCCGTCGACGATCGTCGACGCCTACCGCCGCGGCGCCTTCCCGATGCCGCACGACGGCGAGCTGCTCTGGTGGTCACCGGTCGAGCGCGGGGTGCTGGTGCCCGCGGACCTGCGGGTCTCGCGGTCGCTGCGCCAGTCCGTGCGGCGCTTCCGCGTCACGACCGACACGGCGTTCGCCGAGGTCGTCGACGCCTGTGCCGACCCCTCCCGTCCCGGCGCGTGGATCGACACCGACGTCCGCGACGCCTACGTGCGCCTGCACGAGCTCGGGTGGGCGCACTCGGTGGAGGTGCGCGACGACGCCGGCGCGCTCGTGGGCGGCCTCTACGGGCTGTCCGTCGGTCGGCTGTTCGCGGGCGAGTCGATGTTCCACCGGGCGCGTGACGCCTCGAAGGTCGCCCTGGTGGCGCTGGTGGGCGTCCTCGGCCCCGACGCGCTCGTGGACGTGCAGTGGTCGACGCCCCACCTGGCCTCGCTCGGCGTCGTCACCTGGCCGCGCGAGCGATACCTCGAGGCTCTACCCGGTCTCGTCGACGCGCCGGGGCCGGACTGGGACGCGCTCGCAGGCCCGATATCACGGGCCGAAGGCACGCCGTAGGCCCCGGGGTGCCGCGGAATGCCAGGGTTTCCTGCCTAGACTGCTGAGCGCACAACATCCGCACTCTCTAGGAGTCCCCGTGGCTATCTCCCGCAGCGACCTCGTCTCGGCCCTCGCCGAGAAGGCCGACACCACCAAGTCCACCGCCGACGACGTGCTCAGCGCGCTCGCCGACGTCCTCATCGACGCCGTCAGCAAGGGCGAGAAGGTCGCCATCCCCGGCATCCTCTCGGTCGAGCGGGTCTCGCGCGCCGCTCGCACGGGCCGCAACCCCGCGACCGGCGAGACGATCGACATCCCCGCCGGCTACGGCGTGAAGGTCAGCGCCGGCTCCAAGCTCAAGGCTGCCGCCAAGTGAGCTAGGCCCACCAGCCACGGCGAAGCCCCCGGACCACCTGGTCCGGGGGCTTCGCCGTTCCCGACGTGTGGAGCCCCTCGACAGGCTCGGGGGGCGTGGGGGTGGGTGGAGGTGAATCTCCTCGTCGCGTGGCCCCGTTCGCCGAGCTTGTCGAGGTGTGGCCCCTCGTCGCGACGCAACGTCCGCCGAGCTTGTCGAGGTGAATGCCCTCGTGACGGGCTCGGGGGGCGCGGCGGGCTCGGGGCCGTGGGGCTGGCGAGGCGGGGGTCAGGGGGTGGTGGGGCGGCCCGCGGACTCCCAGGCGTCCATGCCGCCGGCCAGGTTCACCACGTCGTGCCCCTGCTGCTGCAGCCAGGCGGTCGCCCGTGCGGAGCGGCCGCCGAGGTGGCACACGACGAGGGTCCGCGCCTGCGGGTCGAGCTCCCCGACCCGGGCCGGCAGGTCGCCCAGCGGGATGTGCGTGGCGCCGTCGACGTGCCCCGCGTCCCACTCGTGCGGCTCGCGCACGTCGAGCACGACCAGGTCGTCGGGCAGCGGGTCGGGCAGGTCGGCGACCGTCGTGGTGGGCACGTCCACAGGGGTGTCTCCTCGTCGTCTCGGGGGGTCCGTCGGTCCCTCGCGTCCCACACGTCACGGACCTCACGCAGGTCCGAGGGTTGGATAACCAGGCCCGACCTGGTTATTTTGGACTACGTGAAGGCCCACGACCAGCAGGGCTCGGGCACCGGCCCCGACGCTGCACGCCCCTCGGCGGTGGTGCGTCTTCCCTTCGAGCCCTCCACGCCGAGCATCGCGCGCACCAAGCTGGCGGGCTTCCTCACCGTCAACCGCGCCGCCCCGGCGGTCATCGACGATGCCCTCATCGTGCTCAGCGAGATGGTCGCCAACGCCGTCTCGCACGGCCGGCCGGCCGACGACGGGACCATGGAGCTGGCCTGGACCATCGACCCCGACCGTCAGCTGCTCGAGATCAGCGTCCACGACGGCGGCGTGGGCGCGTCGTTGGAGCCGATCGACTTCGACGAGGACTCCCTGAGCGGTCGCGGCCTGTCGATCATCAACCGGGTCGCCGACCGCTGGTGGGTCGACATGTCCGCCGGCACGCGGGTGCGTGCCGAGCTCGCCCTCGGGCACTGAGCATCCCCGCGCCTGCCCTCGTTAGGGTGGCGGCATGGGAAAGAAGTCGCGCCGCACCAAGGCCCCGAAGCCCGCTCGCATGCCCTTCGTGGCCCGCACGTTCGAGGGGCTGCCCGGCGAGGGCGACTGGATCGCGCTGCGCGAGTTCGTGCCGTCGGCCACGGCGTCCGTGACGCTGAAGGACGGCACGTCGGTCCGCGTCTGCTCGCTCCTGCCGGGTGGCGGCGCCGGCATCCGGCGTCCCGACGGCGAGATCTGGCTGGGCCTGCAGGTGCTGCACAACCACGGCGACGTGAGCCGTGACCTCGCCGCCACGATCGAGGCTGCGCGCGAGACCGAGCCCGGGAACCCGGTGCCCGTCTCCGACCCCGGCGTGGGCGACCGGCTCCAGGACGTCGTCGACCCGTCGTCCTCCTTCGACGTCGAGGTGCACGAGGGCTTCGACTTCTGGGTCGAGGGCACCGAGGCGGAGGGCTCCGACGCGCTCGCCCAGGCCAACGAGTCGGTCTCGCCCACGCAGCGGCTCTCGAGCGTCGAGGCGGCCTACTGGGTGCGCATGGGTGAGCACCGCTACCTGCGCTGGGTCGTCACGGAGCCCGAGGACCGGGTGCTCGACGGCTTCGCGCGCCTGGCGGCGGAGCACGAGGAGACCCTCGGTGAGGGCACCAAGCTCATCGGCATGTTCCGGGCGCACGGCTTGCTCGTCCCGGTCTGGGAGATGGACCCTGCCGTCGTCGACGACGGTGCGGCCGCGCTCGACGAGCCCGTCGCCGCCCTCGCCGACCGCCTGCGCTCGGCCATGGCCGAGGACGCACCGCTGACGTCGGCCCAGCGCAACGCCCGCGCCAACCTGACCAGCCGTCAGCTGACCATCCGCTGACTCCTCCCCTCCCCGCGTCTCGGAACACCATCGCCCGTCCTGGCCGCCAGGACGGGCGATGGTGTTCCGAAACGCGGGGACTTCGTGGGACTCTTCGACCATGAGCGAGCTGGAGGCGGTACGCCGCGCAGGCATCGAGGTCACGGGCATCGAGGTCGTCGAGGAGGCGGAGCGGACGGCCAAGCCGTCGGACCTGTTCTGGCCGTGGTTCGCGGCCAACGTGTCGGTGTTCGGCATCTCCTACGGCAGCTACGTGCTCGGGTTCGGGCTGTCGCTGACCCAGGCGGTGCTCGTGACGGTGCTGGGTGTCGTGGTCTCGTTCGCCGCGTGCGGGCTCGTGGCCATTGCCGGCAAGCGCGGCTCGGCGCCGACCATGATCCTCAGCCGGGCGCCGTTCGGCGTCGTCGGGCAGAAGGTGCCGGGGGTCTTCAGTTGGCTGATCTCCATCGGCTGGGAGACGTTCCTCGCCATCATGGCGACCCTCGCGACCGCCACGATCCTGCGGGAGCTGGGCTGGGGCGGGGGCACACCCACCAAGGTCGTGGCGTGCGTCGTCATCGCCGCGATGATCGTGGCCGCGTCGGTGGCCGGCTACCACCTGATCATGCGCATGCAGTCGGTGCTGACCTGGCTGACCGGTGCTGCCACCATCGGCTACATCCTCCTCACGTTCGACCAGATCGACCTCGACCGCGTGACGGCCCTGCCGGGCGGGTCGGGCCAGGCCGTGGTCGGCGCGTTCGTCATGGTCATGACCGGCTTCGGCTTCGGCTGGATCAACATCGCCGCCGACTGGTCGCGGTACCAGCGCCGGGACACCCCCGGATCGCAGATCGTGCTCTGGAACACCGTCGCGGGGGCGCTCGCGCCGGTCGTGCTGGTCGTCTACGGGGTGCTGCTCGCCGGCTCGTCGGAGACCCTGAGCGCCGGCATCGTGGACGACCCCATCGGCACGCTCGCGTCGGTCCTGCCCACCTGGTTCCTCCTGCCGTTCCTCGTCGCGTCGGTCCTCGCGCTCGTCTCCGGTGCGGTCCTCGGCATCTACTCCTCCGGCCTCACCCTGCTCAGCCTCGGCGTCCGCATCCCGCGCCCGGCCGCGGCGCTCGTCGACGGCGTCATCCTGACGCTCGGCACGGTCTACGTCGTCTTCGTCGCCCAGACGTTCCTCGGCCCGTTCACGAGCTTCCTCATCACCCTCGGGGTCCCGATCGCCGCCTGGGCGGGGATCATGATCGGCGACATCGCCCTGCGCCACCGCGACTACGACGAGGAGGCGCTGTTCGACCCCGCCGGCCGCTACGGCGCCGTCGACTGGACGTCGGTCGTGACCATGGTCGTCGCCTCCGTGGTCGGCTGGGGGCTCGTCGTCAACCAGGTCTCGGGCACGGCCTGGAACGACTGGCAGGGCTACCTCCTCGAGCCGCTCGGCCTCGGCACCCGCCTGCCCGACGGCGGCGGCTGGGACGGGGCGTGGCCGTACGCGAACCTCGGCGTCGTGGCCGCGTTCGCGATCGGGCTCGTCGTCACCCTCCTCGCCCGCCGCGGCACGGTGCGGCGCCAGGAGTCCGTGGCGGTCGACGCCGCGTGAGCGAGCCCTGGCTCGTCGTCGTCGACCCGCAGCGGGTCTTCGCCGACGCGCACTCCCCCTGGGGTTCGCCGATGTTCGCCGACGCCGTCGGGCCCGTGCGCGCGCTCGCGGCCGCGATGCCGACGATCGTCACGCGCTGGGTGCCCGCGCCCCGCGGTGACCGTGTCGGGTCCTGGCAGGCCTACTTCACGGAGTGGCCGTTCGCCGACCGCCCCGCCGACGACGCGATGTTCGACGTCGTCCCCGAGCTGTCCGACGTCGCCGCGTCCGCCACGGTCGTCTCCGCGCCGACGTTCGGCAAGTGGGACGCCCTGCGCGACGTGACAGGTCCGGCTCCCGAGCTCGTCGTGGTCGGCGTCGCGACCGACTGCTGCGTGCTGTCGACCGTCCTGGCCGCAGCCGACGCCGGCGCCACCGTCCGCGTCGTCGCCGACGCGTGCGCCGGATCCACCCCCGAAAACCACCGTCGCGCCCTCGACGTCATGGCCCTCTACGGCCCCCAGGTCACCGTCGCCTGACCCGCGCCGAGCCGCCCTGGGTGGTCCCGCTCCGTCGCGGCTACGCCGCTCTTGCGACGGCTCCATGGTTGGGACGAGCTCGCTGGCGCTCGCCGTCCCGCCCGCTCGACCAGCGGGTTCCTTCGTTGGTCGAGTTGCGCGGAGCCGCGAGGGACGAGCGTGCTTCGTGCGTATCGAGACCGCTCGGCAACGGCTCGGTGTGGGGTGGGTCGGCGCGGAGCCGTCCGCGGGTGGTCTCGAT
>CAZREF010000034.1:0-27495 GCA_964599245.1 uncultured Aeromicrobium sp.
CCGAGCGGCTGCTGGGTGATCATCGAGTACGGACCGGTCGAGCGGGCGTGGATCTTGTCGTCGACCAGGTGGTGCAGCTTCAGCAGGTACATGTAGCCGACGCTGATCGGGTCGGGGAACTTCTCGCCGGTACGACCGTCGAAGAGCACCGCCTTGCCGTCGGGTCCGACCATGCGGTCGCCGTCGCGGTTGGGCAGGGTCGAGGCGAGCAGGCCCTGGATCTCGTCCTCGCGGGCACCGTCGAAGACGGGCGTCGCGACGTTCGACCCGGCCGGGGCGCGGTCGGCGCCGATGGAGCGCAGGCGGTCGGCCCACTCGTCCTTCATGTCGCCGATGTCCCAGCCTGCCTTGGCGACCCACCCGAGGTGGGTCTCGAGCACCTGGCCGACGTTCATGCGGCCGGGCACGCCCAGCGGGTTGAGCACGATGTCGACCGGGGTGCCGTCCTCGAGGAACGGCATGTCCTCGACCGGCAGGATCTTGGAGATGACGCCCTTGTTGCCGTGCCGGCCGGCGAGCTTGTCACCGTCGGAGATCTTGCGCTTCTGGGCGACGTAGACGCGGACCAGCTGGTTCACGCCGGGGCTCAGCTCGTCGCCGTCGGCCGCGTCGAAGACCCGGACGCCGATGACCGTGCCGGACTCGCCGTGGGGCACCTTGAGGGACGTGTCGCGGACCTCGCGCGCCTTCTCACCGAAGATGGCGCGCAGCAGGCGCTCCTCCGGCGTCAGCTCGGTCTCGCCCTTGGGCGTGACCTTGCCGACGAGGATGTCGCCGTTGCCGACCTCGGCGCCGATGCGGATGATGCCGCGCTCGTCGAGGTCGGCCAGCATCTCCTCGCTGACGTTCGGGATGTCGCGGGTGATCTCCTCCGGGCCCAGCTTGGTGTCGCGCGCGTCGACCTCGTGCTCCTCGATGTGGATCGAGGTCAGCAGGTCGTCCTGCACGACGCGCTGGCTGAGGATGATCGCGTCCTCGTAGTTGTGGCCCTGCCAGGGCATGAAGGCCACGAGCAGGTTGGTGCCCAGGGCCATCTCGCCCTCGTCGGTGCACGGACCGTCGGCCAGCGGGGTGCCGGCCTCGACGCGCTGGCCCTCGGTGACGAGGGGGCGCTGGTTCGTGCAGGTGCCGTGGTTGGAGCGACGGAACTTCGCGAGGCGGTACGTGGTGTACGTGCCCTCGTCCTCCATGATCTCGACCAGGTCGGCCGAGACCTCCTTGACGACACCGGCCTTCTTGGCGACGGTGACGTCGCCGGCGTCGACGGCGGCGCGGAACTCCATGCCGGTGCCCACGAGCGGCGCGTCGTTGCGGACCAGCGGGACCGCCTGGCGCTGCATGTTGGCACCCATGAGGGCGCGGTTCGCGTCGTCGTGCTCGAGGAACGGGATGAGCGCGGTCGCGACCGAGACCATCTGGCGCGGCGAGACGTCCATGTAGTCGACCTCGCCGGCCGGGCGGAGCTCGGCCTCGCCGCCGCGCTGGCGGACCAGCACGGCGTCGTCGACGAAGTGGCCGTCCTCGGTGAGCGGCGAGTTCGCCTGCGCGACGATGAAGCGGTCCTCGTCGGTGGCCGTGAGGTAGTCGATCTGCTCCGTCACCTGGCCGTCGACGACCTTGCGGTACGGCGACTCGATGAAGCCGAACGCGTTGATCCGGCCGTAGGAGGCGAGCGAGCCGATCAGGCCGATGTTCGGGCCTTCCGGCGTCTCGATCGGGCACATGCGGCCGTAGTGCGACGGGTGGACGTCGCGGACCTCGTAGCCGGCCCGCTCACGCGACAGACCACCCGGGCCGAGGGCGTTCAGACGACGCTTGTGCGTCAGGCCCGCGAGCGGGTTGTTCTGGTCCATGAACTGCGACAGCTGGCTGGTCCCGAAGAACTCCTTCAGCGCCGCGACGACGGGGCGGATGTTGATCAGGGTCTGCGGCGTGATGGCCTCGACGTCCTGGGTCGTCATGCGCTCGCGGACGACGCGCTCCATGCGCGCCAGGCCGGTGCGGAGCTGGTTCTGGATCAGCTCGCCGACCGTGCGGATGCGACGGTTGCCGAAGTGGTCGATGTCGTCGGCCTCGACGATCGTCGTGCCGGCCGGCGTCTCGAGCTCGGTCTCGCCGGCGTGCAGTGCCACGACGTACTTGATGGTGGCCACGACGTCGTCGATGGTCAGCGTCTGCTGGTCGAAGGCCTCCTCGGCGCCCAGCTTCTTGTTCACCTTGTGGCGACCGACCTTCGCGAGGTCGTAGCGCTTGGTGTTGAAGTAGTAGTTGTCGAGGAGGTTCTGGGCGGCCTCGCGCGACGGCGGCTCGCCCGGACGCAGCTTGCGGTAGATGTCGAGGAGGGCCTCGTCCTGGGTCTGGACGTTGTCCTTCTCCAGGGTCAGGCGGATCGACTCGTACTGGCCGAACTCCTCGAGGATCTGCGCCTCGGTGAAGCCGAGCGCCTTGAGCAGGACGGTGACGCTCTGCTTGCGCTTGCGGTCGAGGCGAACGCCGACGAGGTCGCGCTTGTCGACCTCGAACTCCAGCCACGCGCCGCGCGACGGGATGACCTTGGCGGTGTAGATGTCCTTGTCCGACGTCTTGTCGGGGGTGCGCTCGAAGTACACGCCGGGGCTGCGGACCAGCTGGCTGACGACGACGCGCTCGGTGCCGTTGATGACGAAGGTGCCCTTGGGCGTCATCAGCGGGAACTCGCCCATGAAGACGGTCTGGCTCTTGATCTCGCCGGTCTCGTTGTTCATGAACTCGGCGGTGACGAACAGCGGCGCGGCGTAGGTGACGTCGCGGTCCTTGCAGTCCTCGACCGAGTACTTCGGCGGCTCGAAGCGGTGGTCGCGGAAGGAGAGGCTCATCGTCTCGGAGAAGTCCTCGATCGGGGAGATCTCCTCGAAGATCTCCTCGAGGCCGGACTTGGTGGAGACGTCGGTGCGGCCGGCGGCGAGCGCCTGCTCGACCTGGGCCTTCCAGATGTCGTTGCCGATCAGCCAGTCGAAGCTGTCGGTCTGCAGGGCCAGGAGCTCGGGAACCTCGAGCGGTTCGGAGATCTTGGCGAAGGAGATGCGGCGGGGCGCGTGAGGGGCGCTGGTGTTCTGGGCAGGTGCGGCGACGGTGCGCGAGGCGGCCAAGAGGGGTCCTTCCAGAGGCTCGCAAAGGGTGGCACGTATGGACGTGTGCGCATGACTGACGCCCCCAGTCAAGGGGCTCGAGGGCGACGAGGTGGGCGCGAAGAATCAGTCTAGCCCGCGGGCCCACACGCACGCAAGCCTGGTCCTTGACAACTCGCCCGACATGGGTCAGAGTATTCGGCCGCTCGCGCGGACCGACCGACGGTACGCCCGTCGTTGCAGGCCTTCCGCGACCTCGGTGCCGGTCTCAGAGCGCCTTGATGTCGTCGACGAGCCAGCGCCCGTCACGGTCGACCATCGTCATCTCGACCCGGTTGCCGAACACCGTGGGGGTCTGGTCGCCGTCGGCGAGGCGGGCCTGGTCGACGAAGACCAGCACCTTCGCCGAGGCGCGTCGGCAGTCGTCGCCGCAGGGCAGGGCCGCGGAGTCGCGGGTGGTCGCCGTGACCTGGATCCGCCGCTGCGGCGCGAGGTCCTGCAGCGCCGGCGAGATCGTCTCGAAGTCCTTGGCGAAGGAGGGGGTCATGACGTCGCGGGAGTCGTCGAGGTAGGCCTCGAGACGGTCGTAGCGGTAGCTGAAGATGGTCTCCGCCGCGGACGCGGCGGCCTCGGCGGCCTTCTCGTGGGCGGCGTCGATGCCGTGGGTGTCGCGCCACTGCTCGACCCCGCGGTAGCCGAAGAACACGCCGAACACGACCGCGGCGACGGTGACGAGCACGAGCAGCAGTCGCGCGGGCGAGGGCCGGCGCCGGCGCTCCTCGCCCGTGGCACGGTCCTCGTCCCGATCCTGCGAGGACCCACCGTCGGCCACGTCCGCTGCGGGAGCGTCGACGTCGTCCGCGGCGGGGCGGCGTCGTCCCACGCGCGGAGCCACCTTGGGCGCAGCGACGCGGCCCGCGGCCTCGGTCCCCGCTGCCGACTCCTCGGCGCCGATCTTCCCGGTGCCGGACGTCTGGGGGCCGGACGTCTGGGGGCCGGACGTCTGGGGGCCGGACGTCTCGGGACTGGTCTCCCCGTGGGGAACCTCGTCGGCCGGGCGCGGCTCCACGGGTGGCGTGGCGCCGGGGCGCGCGACCGGCTTGCGGACGACCTTCTTCGCGGCCGGCGCCGGGGCACGGGGCGCCTCGGGCTTGCTCTCGCCGGCGATACGGCGACGTCGGCTGGAACCGTCGTGCGTGCTCACTGGCCCTCCTCCGACGGCGTCGCGCTCGGGGTCGCGGACGGGCTCGGCGTGGCGCCCCCGGTCTCGTCACCGGGCTGGCCCGTGGTCGCGTCGAGCGGGACCACGGTCTCGAACTGGCTCACCTGCCAGTCGTCGCCGTCGCGCGTCAGCGTGACCTTCCAGCGGAAGCGGCGCTGGACCGCCGCCTCGTCGGCCGACGTGGTGATGGAGGCGTCGACCGCGACGATCGCGACGGCGGAGTCGTCGTCGATGGAGTCGACGGCGACCCCGAGGACGTTGGCGTCGCCGCTCTTCTGGTCCTTGGACTCCAGCGCACCGAACACGGCGCCCGTGATGCGCTGGAACTCCTGGTCGTAGGCCGGCGTCAGGAGCGGCTTCATGCGCTTCTGGTAGTCGGCGAGGTCGGCGACGTCGTAGGTGTTGTACGTGGTGGCGAAGTCGTTGACCCGCGCCACCACCGCGGCGCGCTGGTCGTCCTCCCCCGTGCCCGCGAAGGCACGGGGCACCACGAGCCCTGCCACGCCGACGAGCACGCCGAGGACGGCGACCACGACGAGGACGCGGGAGGAGCGGTGCTGGGTCAGCGGGTCGCCGCCGGGCCGAGCAGGAGCCACTTCCAGGTGTCCTTTCCGACGGCGTCCGCGGCCGTGCCGGCGGCTGCGCGGTTGCGCTCGATGACGGTCTTGTCGGGCCCGCGCGGGACCTTGTCCTTGACGATACAGCCGGCGTCCAACGCGAACTGCATGTCGTAGAGCTCGTTCGGCTCGCGCCGCGGACGCTGCCCGTTGTCGTCCTCGTCGCACGGCTTCGGGACGGTCATGTCGGCCGGGTTGGTGATGACGAGACCGAACGTCGCGTCCCACTCGTCCTCGATCTGCTTGCTCGGCGCCACGACGCTGAAGGAGCCCTCCAGCAGGTACGGGTAGAGGATCGCCAGGACGCGCAGCGACTGGGAGTTGCGGGCCAGCGGCTCCGTGGCCGAGCGCAGGTCCGCGAAGATCGTGCGGAGCTCCGCGGCGTTCTCCCGGACGACGTCGTTGACCAGGCGCGCGCTCGACGGACCCTCGTCGACCAGGCGGCGCAGGTCGGGGTCGGACTCGCGCAGCGAGTCCGAGAGCAGCGCCAGGTTCTTCGCGAAGGTCGCGAGCTGGGGCTGCTTGTCGATCTGGGTCTGGAGCACCCCGGAGGAGCCGCGGATCAGTCGCTGCGTGACGTCCAGGTTGTCCTGGGCCGCCGCCACGAACTCCGAGGAGGTGTCGAGGATGCGCTGCAAGTCCGGACCGGTGCCCTCGAAGGCCGCGCCGAGCTCGTCGACGACGGTCTTGAGGTCGCGGGTGTCGATGCTCGAGACCAGCGAGTTGAGGTTCAGCAGCAGCGTCGTCGTGGAGATCGGGATGCGCGTGTCGGCGCGCGGGATGGTCGTCCCGGCCGCGAGGTACGGCGCCTGGTTCGTGCGCGGGGAGAGGTCGACGTACTGCTCGCCGATCGCCGACTTGTTGGCCACCGTGGCCACGACGTCGCTCGAGATCCGCGGTGCGCTCTTCTCGATCGCCAGGACGACGTCGACGCCGTCCTCGGTGAACCGCAGCCGCTGGACCTTGCCCACGGCGATGCCGCGGTAGGTGACCTCGGCTCCGGCGAAGATGCCGCCGGAGTCGGCGAAGTCGGCGGTGACCGGGAACGTGCGGTCGACCACGAGCCGGTCGAGCTGGGCGTACTTGCCACCGACGAACGTGGCACCGACGGCGACGATGAGCGCGAAGATCACGAGCTGGATCTTGGTGAGCCTGGAGATCATCGCGACACCACCGGTCCGAGCACCAGGCGACCGACGTCCTCGGTCTGGGTCGCCATCAGCTCACTCGTGGTCGTGACCCGGCAGCTGCCGAGCAGGGCGCACAGCCCGCTGCCCGAGGACGACCCGCCGCCGGAGGACGACCCGCCGGAGGAGGACGTGCTCGGGGACGTGGAGGGGCTGGGCGAGGTGCCCGGCAGCGTGCCCAGTCCCGCGGTGGGCGCGGACGTGAGGCCCTCGACCAGGTCGACCAGCTGGGTCGTCGGGTCGGACGACCCCGGCGCGGCGGCGGGAGCGGCGGGCGCGGTCGGGAGGCCCTGGCCGAAGGTGTTGCCCAGCGAGACCAGGCCCTCGATGAGCGAGGTCAGCTGGCCCACGTTGAGCGACAGGTTGATGTCGAGGTTCATGAAGTCGCCGTAGCAGGCGCCGTTCTCGACGTTGTCGAGCACCGTCGCGGCGTTCTGGGTCGACGGGTCGTCGGGGTTGTAGGCGGTGCACGGGTAGCTCGCACGCGAGGGCGTACCACCGACGATGCCGTCGGTGAACGGGAAGGTGAAGATCAGGCCGGCCGACGTCGCGAGGTCGTCGCCGGCGTTGGCGAGCTGGCGCAATGTGGGCTCGAGGTCACGCAGGACCGCGAGCGTGTCGTCCTTGGAGCGACGGATGACGCCGGTGGCGACGTCGCTGAGCCGGTCGAGCGACTGCAGCAGGCCGACGATGTCGCCCCGCTGCTCGTCGAGCACCCGCAGCGCCTCCGGCAGGTCGTCGAGGGCGGCGGTGATGGCGCCCTCCTGCTGCTGCGTGGCGCGGGCCAGGCGGTCGACCTGCTCGAGCGCGGTGATGATCTGCGCCTTGTTGTCGTCGAGTTGGCCCACGAACTGGGTCGTGCTGCGCAGCAGCTGCTTGACCTCGGGCTCGTTGCCGTCGAGGGCCTTGTTGAGCTCCTTGACGATCGTGTTGGTCTTCTCGAGGCCACCACCGTTCAGGAGCAACGACGCGGCCCCGAGGACCTCCTCGATGTCGGGGTTGCGGCCCGAGCGGTCGAGCGGGATGCGGTCACCGTTGCCCAGCGAGCCGACACCGCCCGTCGACGGCGGCGCGAGGGAGACGAACTTCTCGCCGAGCAGGCTCGTCTGGCGGATGGTCGCCTCGGCGTTGTCGGGCAGCTTGACGTCGCGGTTGATCTTCAGCGTCGCCGTGGCGGTCCAGCCGTCGAGCCGGACCTTCGTGACCTTGCCGACCGCGATGTCGTCGACCCGGACCGCGCTCTGGGGCACGAGGTCGAGCACGTCACGGAACTGGACCGTCACCGTGTAGGGGTCCGACCCGAGGTCGGCGCCACCGGGCAGCGGCAGCTCGTAGGGCGAGAAGCCGCAGCCGGACAGCAGGACGGCGCTCGCGGCGCCGACGGCGGCCGCGCGCCAGGGACGGCGGATGAGGATGCTCATCGGTCCACCGCCAGCATCTGGTCGAGCGAGGTCGCCGTCCGGTCGGGCGAGGGAGCACTGGCGACCGCCGCTCGCGGCAGCGGCAGGCCGCCCACGATCGGGCTGAGGACGCCGTCCAGGATCGGTCCGAGCACCTGGTCACAGGGACCCTTGAGATCGATGGGCAGCTGCTCGCTGAGGTTGCAGAGCAGGTCGCCCGGGTCCTCCACCGCTCCGAGCAGGAGGGCCAGGACGTCGGCGTGGTTGTCGAGGGTGCCGGTGTCGCCGTTGTAGGCGAGCGCGACGTTCGACAGCGCGGTGGGGGCGCTCACCGTGAACTCCTCCAGCTCCTTCTGGTGCTTGCCCAGCACCGCGGCGACGGTGGCGAGCTGCTTGACGTTCCCGCGCAGCTCCGAGCGGTTGTCACGGATCAGCGAGCGCACCTCGATGAGGGCCTCGCCGAGCGCCTTGATGGTGGCCTGCAGGTCCTCGCGCTCGCCCTCGAGCACGGTGGAGACCTGCGCGGTGCTGTCGAAGAAGTCGCGGACCGCCTGGTCGTTGGTCTGCAGCACGCTGACGAACTGCTCGACCTCGCGCATGCTGCCGAACAGCTCGTCCTTGTTGTCCGAGAGGGTCTGGCTGAGCTTGCCGAAGTTGCGCAGCGTCTCGTTGAGCTGGACGCCCTGACCGTCGAGCTGGCGGGCCGTGTCCTTGACCAGGCTGCTGACCGCGCCGTCCTTGTTGGCGCCGTCCGGGCCGAGGGCGACGGAGAAGTCGTCGAGCGACTGGTAGATCTGGTCCAGCTCGACCGGCACGGCCGAGCGGTCGACGCCCAGACGCGCGTCGTCGGCCAGGACCTGGCCGCCGTCGTAGGCCGGGGCCAGCTGGACGAAGCGGTCGCCGACGATGGAGGGCGAGACGATGACCGCCTTGACGTCCTCGGGCAGCTTGATCTTGGCGTCGTAGGAGATCGTGGCGCGCACGGTCTCGCCGCGCGGCACGAGCTTGTCGACGGTGCCCACGGCGACACCCAGGATGCGCACGTCGGAGCCCTCGTAGAGGGAGTTGGTCTGCGTGAAGTCGACCGTCAGCGTCTTCTTCGCGTCGCGCTGGCCGAACACGACCACCAGGCCCACGACGAGCACGAGGGCGACCAGCACGGCGAGGACGCGCGAGAAACCGGCGAACCTGCTCATCCTGCACCTCCGATCTTGACGTACGTCTCGAACCACGGACCGTTGCCGAGCGCGTTGGCGAACACCCGCAGGAAGCCCGGCATGACCGTGAGGGCCCGGTCGAGGCTCGCCTCGTTGCGCGCCAGCATGGTGGTGACGGCCCGCAGCTGGCGCAGCGCCGGCTTGAGGTCGGCCTTGGTGTCCTCGACGAGGCCGGTCAGCTGCGCGGAGATCTCCTGCGTGGAGACGAGCAGGCGGTGGATGGCCTCGCGCCGCGCGGAGATGGCGTCGAACAGCGTCGAGGAGTCCTTGACGAGCTGGACGAGCTGGTCGTCGCGGGCGTTGATGACCCCGGTGACCTTCTTGAGGTTGCGCAGCAGCGTGTTGATCTGCTCGTCGCGCGCGGCCAGGTTGCGCGAGAGGTCCGAGACGCCGCGGATCGCTCCACGGAACTCCTCGGGCGTCTGGGCCGCGACGTCGGACAACGTGGTGAGCGCGTCGGAGATCTGGTCGACGTCGAGCGCCTCCGTGGTGTTGCTGAGGTCGGAGAACGCCTGGACGACGTCGTACGGGGGGACGGTGCGCGAGACGGGGATCGTGGAACCCTTCTCGAGCCGGCCCGAGCCGTTGGGGGTCAGCGCGAGGAACTGGGCGCCGAGCAGCGTGCGGATGCGGATCTCGGCTCCGGTGTCGCGGCCGAGGCGCGTGCCCTTGTCGACCTTGAACGTCACGCGGACCTTGTTGCCCCGCAGCTCGATGCCGCGGACGTTGCCCACGGGGACACCGGCCACGCGGACCTCGTTGCCGTCCTTCAGGCCGCCGATCTCGGAGAAGTCGGCGTGGTACGTGTCGCCGGCACCGATGATCGGCAGCCGGTCGGCGCGGAACGCGGCGACCAGCAGCAGGAGGATGACGGCGAACCCGACGAAGCCGATGACGACGGGGTTGCGTTCGCGGAAGGGCTTCATCCGGCCGCCTTCGAGTACTCGCCGCCGCCGGTGCGGCAACGGTCGCCACCGGCCTTGACGGCGCCTAGCTGCTGGACGAGGCCCTGCAGGACCTGGTCGAGCGGGGTGCCCGTCAGCTTGTTGACGTCGACGTTCAGCTCGCAGACGTAGAAGTTGAAGAGGCTGCCGTTGGAGGCGAGGTTGCCGAGCTTCTCCATCTTGATCGGCAGGATCTGCACGGCGTCCTCGAGGGTGTCGAGGTTCCGCTTCCTCGACAGGTTGCCCGTGAGTCGGCGCAGCTGCTTCACGTCGGCTGCCAGGTCGGGCCGGCCCTCGACGAGGAGGTTGGACGTCTCCGTGGTCAGGTCGGAGATCGAGTCGAGCGAGCCGAGGATGGCCTCGCGGTCGTCCTTCAGGCCGGTGACGAACTGCTGCAGCGTGTCGATGGTCGCCGTGAGCTGCTGGTCACGGTCGCCGATCGTCTCGAGCACGTCGGACAGGTTGACCACGACGTCGCCGATGAGCTGGTCGCGGTCGGCCAGGGTGTTGGTCAGCGACGCGGTGCGGGCCAGGAGGCTCTGGACGTTGCCGGCCTCGCCCTGCAGCGTCTGCACGATCTCGAAGGCGAACTTGTTCGTGTCCGACGGCGAGAGCGCCTGGAAGACGGGCTTGAAGCCGTTGAGCAGCACGTTGAGGTCGAGGGCCTCCTCGGTGCGCTCCTGCGGGATGGTCGAGCCGGGGGCGAGGCGCGCCGTGTTGCCGTCGCCGCCCTGGTAGAGCGCCAGGTAGCGCTGCCCGACGAGGTTGCGGAAGCGCAGCTGGGCGTTGGTGTCCTGCGTGAGCGGCGTCGACGACTGCACCGAGAACGTGAGGACGGCCTTGTCGGCGCCGGCGATCTCCACCTTCTTGACGGACCCGACCGAGACGCCCGCGATGCGGACGTCGTCGCCCTTCGCGACGCCCGTGACGTCGGAGAAGACGGCCTTGTACTCGTTGCTGCTGCCGAGGTTGCCGCCGCTCAGCGTGAGCATGAGGACGAACGTGGCGAGGCCGGTGACCGCGAAGAAGATCGCGAGCTTGACGACCGCGCTGAGCGACTCCTTGTCGAGCATCTTGGTCATCTCATCGTCACCTCCGTCCCACGCAGGATCGGGCTGAGGAGCAGGGACGCGGCGTCGGGGACGCGGTCGGCGTCGACGCCGGCGACCGCGGCGGCCATCTGCCGGAGGCTCTCGCGCTCGGCCGGGCTGTCGCTGTCGGCGAGGCTCGGGCTGTAGAACCCGGCGGCGTCGAGGTTGGCGACGGCGGCGCGGTCGTAGTCGGACTCGTCGCCGAACTTGCCGTTGTGGCTGTTGTTGACGCCCACGAGCTTGTAGATCTCCGGGTTGACCTTGAACGGGTCGGCCTGGCTGTAGGGCCACTTCGACGGGTCGTCGGGGTTGGCCTTGAACTTGGCCAGGTCCTGGCAGACGGAGCCGAGCGCCGCGGGGAGCCTGCCGTCGCGCGCGGTGTTGTTCGGGTCGGCCTCCGGCGTCTGGTCGAGCGTCTTGTTGCTCGGCAACGTCGCGGCCTCGTCGAAGTTGTAGTACGTGGGCTGCTCCGAGAGCAGCTCGAGGTCGATGTGCACCGTGTTGTTGCGCAGGACGCTGTTGAGCTTCGGCTGCACCGTCGCCATGCCACCGAGGAAGCACGGGAACGTCGTCGCGTACTCGGACGTGACCGAGAGCAGGATCCGGTTCTGCCGGGCCAGCGCCTCGAGGTTGTCGCCGTTCTGCCGCGTGAACGTGGTGAGCGTGTTCGCGAGGCGGGTGCCCTCCTCGAAGAACGCGGCGAGCTGGGTGCGCTTGGCGACGACCGTGTTGCCGGTGAACGTGGTGTTGCGCAGCAGACGGCCGAGCGTGGGCATCTGCTGGGCGTAGCCGTCGGCCACCGTGCCGAGCTTGGTGACGTCGTCGACCAGCTGGGGCACGTCGGGGTTCAGCGCCGTCAGGTACTCGTTGGCCTGGACCAGGGTCTGGCCGAGCTTCTCGCCGCGACCCTCGAGCGCCTGCGAGACGGCCGTGAGCGTGTAGGAGAGCTCGGCGGGCTCGACCGCCTGCAGCAACGGGTAGAGGTCGTTGAGCAGCGTCTCGACCTCGATCGGCACGTCGGCGCGCTCGATCACGTCGCCCGCCTGGAGCTTCTCACTCCCGGCGTCCTCGGCCGGGATGAGGGCGACGTACTTCTCGCCGAACAGCGTCTTGGGGATGATCTCGGCGCTGACGTCGCGCGGGACCTCGTCGATGAGGTCGGGGTTCATGCCGAGCACGAGGCGGACGCCGCCGTCGCGGGGCTCGATCTCCTTGACCTCGCCGACGATCATGCCGCGCAGCTTGACGTCGGCGCTCTGCGGCAGGTTGAGGCCGGCGGTGCCCGTGTCGACGATGACGTCGTCGGTGGAGACGAACGTCTTGTTGAAGAACGCGTAGGTCAGCCACACGAAGAACAGCATGAGGGCGATGAGGGCGGCCCCCAGCACCTTCAGGCTGGTCGGGCGCTCGGCGAACGGAGTGGCGGCCACGTCAACCAGCCAGCCTGACGGTGACGGTCGTGCCCCAGATCGCCATCGAGGCGAGGAGGTCGACGACGTTCACGGCGACGATGGAGGTGCGGACGGCGCGGCCCACGGCCACGCCGACGCCCGCGGGACCGCCCGAGGCGTAGTAGCCGTAGTAGCAGTGGATGAGGATGACGACGACGGCGAAGATCAGCACCTTGCCGAACGACCACAGCACGTCCCCCGGTGGCAGGAAGGTGGAGAAGTAGTGGTCGTAGGTGCCCGGACTCTGCCCCAGGAACTGGGTGATCGTGAGCCTGGTGGCGAAGTAGGACGACAGGAGGCCCACCACGTAGAGCGGGATGACGGCGATCAGGCCGGCGAGCACACGGGTGGTGACGAGGAACTGCATCGAGGGCACGGCCATGACCTCGAGCGCGTCGACCTCCTCGGAGATCCGCATGGCACCGAGCTGGGCGGTGAAGCCGCAGCCGACCGTGGCCGCGAGCGCGATGCCGGCGACGATGGGCGCGATCTCGCGGGTGTTGAAGTAGGCCGAGACGAAGCCGGACAGCGCGGCGGTGCCGAGCTGGTCGAGGGCCGCGTAGCCCTGGATGCCGACCTCGGTGCCGGTGAAGAAGCACATGGCGACGATGACGCCGACGGTGCCGCCGATGACCGCGAGCGCGCCAGAGCCGAGCGCGACCTCGGCGAGCAGGCGGACGATCTCGCGGCTGTAGTTCTTGATGGTGAACGGCACTGCGCGCAGCACGCGCAGGTAGAACAGCATCTGGGTCCCGAGGGACTCCAGGGCGGCGGAGGGGCGCTCGTAGACGGCGCTGAGCCTGGTGGCCATCTCACATCCCCTTCGGTGGCACGAGCTGGATGTAGATCGAGGACACGAAGAAGTTCACCACGAAGAGCAGCAGGAACGTGATGACCACGGCCTCGTTGACCGCGTCGCCCACGCCCTTCGGACCGCCCTTGGCGTTCATCCCCTTGTAGGCGGCGACGATCGCGGCGATGTAGCCGAAGATCACGGCCTTGACCATGCCCTGGTAGATGTCGGGCAGCTGCGCGAGTGCGGTGAAGGAGGCCAGGTAGGCCCCCGGCGTGCCGTCCTGCAGGACGACGTTGAAGACGTAGCCGCCGGCGACGCCAACGATCGTCACGAGGCCGTTCAGGAACACGGCGATCAGCATGGCGGCGAGGACGCGGGGCACGACGAGGCGCTGGATCGGGTCGATGCCGAGCACCATCATGGCGTCCAGCTCCTCGCGGATCTTGCGCGAGCCGAAGTCGGCCGCGATGGCCGAGCCGGCGGCACCGGCGATGAGCAGCGCGGTGGCGATGGGGCCGGCCTCGCGCACCACGGCCAGGACGGCGGCGGAGCCGGTGAACGACTGCGCGCCGAACTGCTTGATGAGTCCGCCGACCTGCAGCGCGATCACGGCGCCGAAGGGGATCGAGACCAGGGCGGTGGGCACGATCGTCACGGTGACGATGAACCACGCCTGGGTCAGGAACTCCTTGAGCTGGAAGGGCCGCCGGAACAGCGCGACGGTGACGTCGAGCATGAACGCGAACAGCCCGCCCGCGACCCGAGCGGGCGCGGTGACCTTCGCGGCGCTCACGTGGTGCTGCCCGGGGCCATGCTCATGTTCTCGTCGAACGAGCCGGGGGGCGGGGTGATGCCGTTCTCGCGGCACCAGGCACCCGGCTCGCGCTGCGCTCGACGCGGACGACCGTCCGAGGGCTCCAGCTGGCGCGGGATCGGCGGCAGCGGCGGCATGTCGATCTCGGCCTCCGCGGCCAGCTCGTCGGCGTCCTTCTCCTCCGACATGCCGATCGGGCCGACGCGCTGGGCGTTCAGGAACTGCGCCACCACCGGCTCGGTGGAGGACAGCAGCATCTCCCGCGGGCCGAACATCGCCAGGTGCTTGTGGTAGAGCAGGCCGATGTTGTCGGGCACCGTGCGGGTGGAGTTGATGTCGTGGGTGACGATCAGGAACGTCGCGTCGATCTGCGCGTTCAGGTCGATGAACAGCTGGTTGATGTAGGCCGTACGCACCGGGTCCAGACCCGAGTCCGGCTCGTCGATCAGCAGGATCTCCGGCTCCAGCACCAGCGCACGCGCCAGACCGGCACGCTTGCGCATGCCGCCGGAGATCTCGCCCGGCAGCTTGTTCTCCGCACCGGCGAGACCGACGATGTCCATCTTGTCCATGACGATCTGGCGGATCTCGGACTCGGACTTGCGGGTGTGCTCGCGCAACGGGAACGCCACGTTGTCGTACAGGTCCATCGAGCCGAACATCGCGCCGTCCTGGAACAGCACGCCGAACAGCTTGCGGACCTCGTAGAGCTCCTTCTCCTTGCACGTGGCGATGTCGACGCCCTCGATGTGGATGTGGCCCTCGTCGGGCTTCAGCAGACCGATCAGCGTCTTGAGGAAGACGGACTTGCCGGTGCCCGAGGGACCGAGCATCACCGAGATCTCCCCCGCCGGCAGCGTCAGCGACACGTCGCCCCAGATCAGCTGCGACCCGAAGCTCTTCGTCAGGTTCTCGACCTTGACCTCGACGCCCACGGACCCCTCCTCCACTCCGGCACGACCCTGCTGCGACCAGCGGTCCGAGTCGTGTGACCCGGACCACCCAGCCTAACGAACTTCGAGCGACGTGGTTACGAGTTCGTCGCTCTCCGGTGACTCGCGAGTAACGTGTCGCGGGTCTCAGCGACCGTACCTCATGCAACTGCCCGTCACAAAGGTGGCCTCGGTCACGTCTCGCACCAGGACTCCCCGGGATTCCGGTCCTGGACGAAGGTCCCGGGCCGGTGGATCGTCGCCGTGGGGACGTGGCTGCTGCTCGGCCTTCGGCTGCGCTGCCCCGGCACCGTCCGCGCTCGGCCTCCGCACGTGGCCCACGCGGGACGCACCACGCGGCCGTCGGGTCGCCGGAGCGGCCCATCTGCCTCACGCTGCGTCCTCCGGCCCGGCCACGGCTACGGACGGAGCCCATGCAGCCCCACACGCGAGAGACCCCCGCACCCATCGGCGAACCGGGGGTGCGGGGGTCCTCGACGACGTCGGGATCGACGTCAGGCGGAGAGCCTGGTCACTTGAGGGTGACGGTGGCGCCGGCGGCCTCGAGGGCCTCCTTCGCCTTGTCGGCGGTCTCCTTGTTGACCTTCTCCAGGACGGGCTTCGGAGCGCCCTCGACGAGGTCCTTGGCCTCCTTCAGGCCGAGGCTCGTGAGACCGCGCACCTCCTTGATGACCTGGATCTTCTTGTCGCCGGCCGACTCGAGGACGACGTCGAACTCGTCCTGCTCGGCGGCGTCGCCGCCAGCGGCGTCACCACCGGCGGCCGCGGGGGCGCCGGCAGCGGCCACGGCCACGGGGGCAGCGGCGGTGACCTCGAAGGTCTCCTCGAAGGCCTTCACGAACTCGGAGAGCTCGATGAGGGTCAGTTCCTTGAATGCGTCGAGCAGCTCGTCGGTGCTGAGCTTCGCCATGAGTGGCGTCCTTTCGTTGGTGAGACCCCGAGGGGGTCCCGATGTGAATCGGGCGTTCAGCCCTCGGAGTCGGTCTCGGCGGGAGCCTCGACCTCGGGTGCCGCCTCGGCCGCGGGGGCCTCGTCGGCGGTGTCGGTGGCAGCGGGTGCCTCCTCGGCCTTCTTCGCCTCGAGGGCCGCCACGAGGCGGGCCGTCTGGGCGAGGGGGGCGTTGAAGAGGGACACGGCGTTCTGAAGGCTGCCCTTCATCGCGCCCGCGAGCTTGGCGAGGAGGACCTCGCGCGACTCGAGGTCCGCCAGCTTCTTGACCTCGTCGGCATCGAGCGACTTCCCGTCGAGGAAGCCTCCCTTGATGACGAGGGTGGTGTTCGCCTTCGCGAAGTCACGCAGACCCTTCGCGGCCTCGACCACGTCGCCCTTGATGAAGGCGATGGCGGTCGGACCGGTCAGGAGGTCCTCGGACAGCTCGACCCCGGCCTCGCGGGCCGCGATCTTGGTCAGCGTGTTCTTGGCGACGGCATAGCTCGCACCCTCACCGAGCGAGCGCCGCAGTTCCTGCAGCTGCTTCACGGTGAGACCGCGGTACTCGGTGAGGACGATGCCGTCGGAGTCGCGCAGGCTCTGCGCGAGCTCGGCGACGGCGGCGACCTTCTCCGCGTTGGCCATGGGTCTCCTTCAGGTGGTCGATGCCGTCGACCGACTCCGGTGCAGGGACGCACACGTCGGGAGGCTCGTCGAACCCACCACCATGAGATCACCTGCGCGGGCCGCCCCGTTCGAGGCACTTCGCGGACCCGGGGGCCCGACCAGCGGTCTTCGGCACCGGCCAGTCTACGCACGAGCCCCCGCCGCACCAAATCGGTGCGGCGGGGGCTCGTGACGGACGCCTGGACGTGGCTCTCGCGACTTCTTCAGAGGTCTCGATCTCCGCCGCGGCTACGCCCTCGGTGCGGCGGCTCCAGGCGGGGCGCCTTCGGCGCGTACCACTCGACCTGCCTTCGCCGCTCGGGCGCGGGCGCCCTCGGGCTCAGGCACCGCCCATCTGGGACAGGTCGACGTCGGAGACCTGGTCCTTGGCGGGGGCCTTGATGTCGACGTCCTCGCCCCACTTGCTGTAGTCCATCGTCATCTTCGTGCCCGAGACGTCCATCGAGATGCGACGCGGCAGGTTGTCGGGGCCGACGTACATCGTGTAGACGAGCGTGTCGGGCACCTGCGCGCCCTGGGCGGCGGCGCCGAGCTCCTCGGAGATCTTGGAGGAGTCGACGGTGACGACGTACGGCGTCGCCTCGACGCCGTCGAGCTTCTCGACCTTGCCCTTCTGCTCGAAGCCGGTGATGGCCTCCTGGAGCTGCTCGAGCTGCTTGGAGGGGTCGACGCTGTCGAGCAGGCCGCCGAACTCCTTGCCGATCGGGTTGCTGTCGTCGGTGAGGTCGATCTTGGTGAACTTGTTCTCCGTCATCGGGCCCATGTTCATGTAGAGCACGCCGTCGACGAGGCGCATGTCGACCGTGCCCTGGCCGCCGAGGTCCATGGTCATGGACATCGCGGACTCGGCCGGCGTCTTGCCCACCGCGACGTCGCCGGAGGCCTTGACCTCCTGGCCGCCGACTCCGAAGGCCATCTCGACGTGGCTGGTTCCCGCCTCCTGCTGTGCCTTCGTGACCTCGGTGAAGAAGTTCTCCTTCGTGAGCTCGGTGGAGGCATCCTTCCCGACGGAGGACGTGTCGCCGCTCTTGCCTGCGTCGCCGTCGTCGCCGCCACAGGCAGCGAGCGTGAGGCCGGCGGACAGGACCAGGGCCACCGCGGCGGCGGACTTCTTGAGGCGCAGGTTCATGGTCCTGACCATACCTCTCACTCCTGACGCCCCGCTCCCGGAGCGCGAAGGTTGCCGAGGCCTCCCGCGTCCCGCGGTCCAGGACGCAGGACCGCCGGTGTGGCATGGTCGGGGCACCTATGCGAGGAGGAGCGGTGGACACCGTCGTCGGGGGCACGATCGATCAGCAGGAGCAGGAGCTCGAGCGCTACCGGGTGCTCACCGAGCCGGTCGGGCGCGACCTCCAGGCGCTGGTCGACCTCGTCGCCCAGGCCTGCGACGTGCCGAAGGCCGCCATCAACGTGATCTCGCGCAACCACCAGCACCAGATCGTGGCCACGGCGGGCATCGAGCCGTCCGTCTGCGCGCGCTCGGACTCGATGTGTGCCGCCGTGCTGTCCGAGAGCGGCGCGGTGGTCGTGCCCGACGCCACGCAGGACGCACGGTTCGCCGAGAACCCCTTCGTCACGGGCGTCATCGGCGACGTCCGCTTCTACGCGTCCTCGCCGCTGGTCACACCGGACGGCGTGCACCTCGGTCGGCTGTGCCTCTTCGACGAGTCCACCCGCACCTTGACGCCGGAGCAGGAGACGTCGCTGCGCACCGTGGCCGACCAGGTGATGGACGTCCTGGAGCTGCGCCTGCGCACGCGGGAGCTCGAGCGGGCCAACCACCACCTCGCGCTGTTCGCCGGCCAGGTCAGCCACGACCTGCGCAGCCCCCTCACGGCGATCCTCGCGAACGTCGAGCTCCTCGCGACGGAGCCCGCCGTCGCCACCGACGACGACCTCGGGAGCGTCGTCCGTGCGGTCTCCGACGCCGGGCGCCGGATGAACCGCATGATCGAGGAGATGCTCGACTTCGCGGTGCAGGGCGGTCGCCTCACGCTCGTCGAGACCCCGCTCGAGCACGTCTTCTCGCTCGCCCTCGCGGACCTCGACCCCGTGGTCCGCCAGGGCGGGGCGACCGTCACGGTCCAGCCGCTGCCGACCCTGCCCGTCGACGCCGACATGCTCTACTCCGTCGTGCTCAACCTGCTGACGAACGCGCTCAAGTTCACCCGGCCCGGCGTGCCGGCGCAGGTCACCGTCACCGCCCAGCAGCACGGCGACGCCTGGCGGGTCGTCGTCGCCGACAACGGCCGCGGCATCGAGCCCGCGCGCCGGCACGAGGTCTTCGAGCTCTTCGACCGGGGCGACGACCCGGACGGCCACGGCATCGGCCTGGCGACCACGCGACGCCTGGTGCAGGCGCACGGCGGTCGCGTGGGCGTCGGGGACTCCGCCGACGGCGGCGCGGCGGTCTGGTTCGAGCTCCCTGCGGGCTAGGGACCCTCCCGGCGGATCCGTTCCCAGTTGTGGATCGCGTGGGGATCTCGTGGGGGGAACGTGTGGATCTGGGCTCCGTAGCGTCGTGGACATCACCTCGACCACCGTCGAGACCACCGGTCCCGCACAGGAAGCCCCACCATGAACACCAGCAAGAAGATCCTCGTCCCCCTCGCCACCCTCGTCGCCGCCGGCGCCGTCGCGATCGGCTCGGGCGCCACGTTCAGCTCGACCACGGCGAACACGATCAGCTCGGTCACCTCCGGCACGCTGACGCACACGAACTCCAAGAACAACGCCGCCGTCTTCACCCTGGCGAACATCAAGCCCGGTGACGTCGTCAACGGCTCGCTCACCATCACGAACACCGGCACGCTGCCGGCCGCGTTCAGCCTCACCGAGACCTCCTCGACCAACGGCTTCGCCGACAACGCGCTGACGCTGACCATCACCAACACCACGACCGGCACGAAGGTCTACGACGGCAACTTCGGCGGCCTCACCGACGGCGCGAAGAACGCCCTCGGCACCGTGGAGCCCGGCGTCGCGAACAGCTACCAGTTCTCGGTGCGTCTCGCCGACACCGCCGACAACACGCAGCAGGGCAAGACCGCCTCCGCCGCGTACAGCTGGGACTCCACGCAGCTGTCGGCGACCACCACCAACCAGTGAGACCCACCCGGACGCCGGCGCGAGGGAGGCGGCGTCCGGGTGCCCACCCCCGGCCACCAGGGGTGGGTCGCGCCTCGAGCAGACGGGACGCGACCCACGGCCGGGAGCACGACCGCCGAGGTCCTGGACGAGGAGGACGTCCGCGGCACCACCCGCCACGAGCAGGAGAGATCGACGCCATGAGCAGCACCACCCAGCACCGTCGCCCCCCGCGACACGCCGCACGCAGGGTCGCCGCCGCCACCGTCAACGTCCTCCTGCTCGTGGCGACCGTGGCAGGCCTGGCCTACCTCGCCCCCAGCCTCCTCGGCTACGAGCGCTACGTCATCACCGGCGGGTCCATGACCGGCACGATCGACAAGGGCTCCGTCGTGTTCGAGAGGAACGTCCCCGTCGACGACCTGGCGGTGGGCGACGTCATCACCTACCTCCCCCCGCCGGACAGCGGGGTCACGAACCTCGTCACCCACCGGATCATCCGCATCGGCACGAGCGAGACGGGCGCCCCCCTCCTCCGCACCCAGGGCGACGCCAACCCCGAGCCCGACCCGTGGTCGTTCTCGCTGACCGCGCCCGACCAGCCGGTCGTCCGCCACCACGTCCCCCACGTGGGCTGGGTCCTCATCGCCCTCGCCGACCGCGACGTCCGGGTGCTTGCCATGGGCATCCCCGCCGGGGTCATCGCCCTGGTCAGCGCCGTCCAGCTGGTCGGCGCGCTGCGGGACGGACGGCGCGCCCGTCGCCGCGACGTCGAGGACGACCTCGTGCCCGCACCCGTGGCCCTCCCGACGGCCGGCAGCGCGTCGACGGGGTCCACGGGGCCGCACTCCCCCGCCGTACCCGTGGCGACCCCCGCACCCGTCCGCTCCTGACCCACCTCGTGGAGGTCGCGTGACCTTCGCGTGGGGTCCCCGTGGAGCATCCCTGCCTACCGTTGAGGACATGAGCATGAAGGCCCGCCACCGCGCACCGTCGCCGCCCCGCCGGCGCATGCTCGCGCTCGTGGCCGTGCTCGTCGTGCTGGCGGTCGCCGCGCTCTCGGCGACCGGCTTCTCGTCGGCCACCTACACCGCCCGCACGGTCAACGCCGCGAGCACCGTCACCGCCGCGTCGGACTGGACGCCGCCCACGGTCGCGGTCACGCCTCCGGCCGGCGGCAACGTCAGCGGCACGGCCACGATCACGGCCACCGCCAGCGACGCGCAGTCCGGTGTCGCCCAGGTGGTGCTGCAGTACCAGGCAGCCGACGCCTCGAGCTGGACCACGCTGTGCACCGACGCGACCGCGCCGTACTCCTGCTCGTGGGACACCCGCACCGGGACCCCGGACGGCCCCTACGACCTGCGGGCGATCGCCACCGACAAGGCCGGCTACAGCACCACCTCCGACGTGGTCCGCACCTACGTCGCGAACAGCTTCGCGATCGTGCTCGCGCCCCTCGGCGACGCCCTCTCGGGCACGACCACGGCCACCATGACCGTCTACAACGCCGGCGTCGCGTTCGGCTCGACCCGGCTCGAGTACGCGCCGGCGGGCACCGCCAAGTGGTCGACCGCCTGCTCCGGGTTCCTGCTCGTCGCCTCGACGGTGACGTGCGACTGGTCGACCAGCTCCGTCCCGGACGGCAGCTACGACCTGCGCGCCTCGACCGTCGCCGGGTTCACCCGGTACTACTCGGCGGTCCAGGCCGACGTCCTCGTCGACAACACGCGACCCACGGTCGCGATGACCGACCCCGGCACGCCCCTGAGCGGTGTCCGCACCTTCTCCGCTACCGCGACGGACGCGGGGTCGGGGGTGGACACCGTCGAGGTCCAGTACCTCCCCGCCGGCACCAGCACCTGGCGCACGCTGTGCACCGTGGCGGCCGCGCCGTGGTCGTGCCGCTACGACACGACGACCCTGGCGGGCGGCACCTACGCCTTCCGTGCCGTCGCCACCGACGGGGTCGGGCTGCAGGCGACCTCGACCGCCGTGACGAACCGCGTGGTCGACAACACGGTCTCCTCCGTCTCGCTCGCCGACCCGGGCACGTACCTCACCGGGACCGTCACGCTGACGGCGGACGCGAACGCGCCGGTGGGCGTCACCTCGATCCGCATCCAGCGCGCGCCGGCCGGCGGCTCCACGTGGACCGACGTGTGCACGACGACGACGTCGCCGTACGCCTGCGGCTTCGACTCCACCACCGTCCCCGACGGGAGCTACGACCTGCGCGCGGTGCTGCTCGACGCACGGGGCACCAGCACGACGTCCGCGGTCGTCGCGGCACGGACCGTCGACAACAGCCCGGTGCGCGCGCTGGACGTGCAGGCCGCCAACGGCGGCGGCACGGTCGGGCGGCTCGACAACGGCGACACCGTGACCCTGACCTTCAGCGAGAAGGTCGACCTCACCTCCGTCGTGGCCGGGTGGGACGGCGCCGCTCGTCCCGTCACGCTGCGGCTCCGCGACGGCAATGTCTCCGGCGTCGGCGGCGGGGCGAAGGACGACACCCTCGACGTCCCCGGGGTGAACCTCGGCAGCGTCAACCTGAGGGCCGACTACGTCAAGAGCGGCAAGACGGTGCAGTGGAACGGGACCATGACGGGCTCCACCGTCGCCGTCGGCACCACCACCCGCACCGTCGTGACGCTCCGTCTGGGCACCGTCCTCTCCGGCTCGGGCCTCCGGACGGTCAGCCCGGCCGCCACCATGGTCTGGTCGCCGTCCACCGCCGTGACCGACCTCGCGGGACAGCGCTGCTCGCCGGCGCCGGCCACCGAGTCCGGCACGGCCGACCGGGACTTCTGATGACGTCCTCGACCGGGCGACCGACGCTCCCTCCCTCGCGGTCCGCGGCCTCGTGGCTCGCCCCCGCGGCGACGGCGCAGCTCGGGCTCCTGCTCGCCTGGGCCTCGGCCGCGTCCCCGGCGGTGCGGCACGCGCCGCTGCTCCTCGGCGCACTGGCCGCCGTCGCCCTCCTGGCCGCGGTCCGCATGGGGACGGCGCGGTGCATGGAGTCCCGGGTGGCCGCCACCGCCGTCGGGGCCTTCTCCGCGACCGGCGTGCTCCTGACGAGCACCGTGGGGCTGCCGGGCTCGGCACCGCGCCCCGTCGACCTCCCTGCGGTCGCCCTGCTGCTGGTGGCGGTCGCGGTCGTGGTGCTCGTCGCCCTCGACGAACGCGTCGGGCCCACGGTCGACGACCCCTATGCTTCATGAGGTGCCCCACACCCTGCTGGTCGTCGAGGACGACGACCAGATCGCCGCGCCCCTCGTCCGCACGCTGGAGCGGGAGGACTACGCCGTCGAGCGGGTCGCCACGGGCGGCGAGGGCCTCGCGCGCCTCGCGGACGGCGACGTCGACCTCGTCCTCCTCGACCTCGGCCTGCCCGACGTCGACGGGCTGGAGGTGTGCCGGCGCGCCCGGGCCGACGGTTTCACCGGCGGCGTCATGATCCTCACGGCCCGTGGTGGTGAGCTCGACCGGGTGGTCGGCCTCGACGTCGGTGCAGACGACTACCTCGCGAAGCCCTTCGCGCTCGCCGAGCTGCTGGCGCGGGTCCGTGCCCTGCTCCGACGCACCTCCTGGCCCGCGGCGACCGGGCCCGAGCAGCAGGAGACCGCGGCCACGCCGGTCGGCGACGTCCGCGTCGACCGCGGGACGCGTCGCGCCTGGGTCGGCGACCTCGAGCTGACCCTCACCGCCAAGGAGTTCGACGTGCTGGCGCTCGTGGAGGCCGCCGGCGGCAGCGTCGTCACGCGCGAGCACGTGATGGACGAGGTCTGGGACGAGAACTGGTTCGGCTCCACCAAGACGCTCGACACGACCATCGGCCGTCTGCGCCAGAAGCTCGAGGACGTGTCGGCGAGGTCTCGCCTCGTCACGGTCCGCGGCGTCGGGTTCCGGTGGGACGTCGGCACCGCCGATGCGTGACCGCCTGGTCGCGACGTTCGTCGGCCTGACCCTGCTGGTGCTGGCGCTGTTCGCGCTGCCGGCCGCCTACGTGGTGGCGGACGTCGTGCAGGACCAGGAGCAGACGCGCGCCGACCGCACCGTGGCGCTGGTGGCCGCGGCCCTCGACGACCGGCTCGCAGCCGGCCGCACGGTGGACCCGGCGTACCTGGCGACGCTGCTGCAGCCCGGGGAACGGCTGGTCTACACGGCCGCCGACGGGACCAGCGCCGTCGCCGGCGACGTGGCCGACGCACGCCTGCGGAGCACCGAGTCGCTCGAGGGCGGGGGCACGGTGACGATCGGGTGGTCGCAGCGCTCCGTGGCCGACCAGGTCGCCGACGAGGTGCTGCCGCTGGCCGTGCTCGCGCTGGTGCTCGCCTGCGCCGCGGGGGTGCTCGGCACGGCCGTCGCCCGACGTCTCGCGCGTCCCTTCGGCGAGCTGACCGACGTCGCCGCCGCCATCGGGTCGGGGCGCTTCGAGACCCCCGTACCGCGCTTCGGGGTGCGCGAGGCCGACGAGCTCGGTCGCACCCTCGGTGAGACGGCGGGACGGCTCGACGTCCTGGTCCGCCGTGAGCGCGCGTTCGCCGTCGAGGCCTCGCACGAGCTGCGCACCCCCATCACGGCGCTGCGGCTCTCGCTCGAGGACCTGACGCTGTGGAAGGGCGTGCCGGCCGACGTCGCCGCGGAGCTGGAGCGCGCGATCGGCGAGGTCGACCGCCTGGGCGACGCGGTCTCGCGGCTGCTGCAGGAGCGCCGCGTCGACGCCCTCGAGGCGGAGGTCGAGGTCGACCTACGGAGCCTCGTCGAGGACGTCGCGGAACCGTGGCGCACCCGCCTGGCCGACCTCGGACGCGACCTGCTCCTCCGGCCCGGCCCCGCCGTCGTCGCCCGGGCCGCCGTCCAGCCGGTGCGTCAGGTCCTCGAGGCCCTCCTGGACCACGCGACCGTGCACGGCGATGGCACGGTGGTGGTCGACCTGGCCGTCCGGCGTACCGTGCTGCGCGTCAGGGTCGGCGACGAGGGCGCACGCCGTGTGGCGTCCGGGATCCTGCACGGCGACGACGCCGACACGCGTGCGGCCGGCCTGGCCGACGCCGCCGACGCCGCGGAGTCGGTGGGGGGCTACCTCACCGCTGAGGACGGCGCGCGGTCGCGCCTGTCCCTCGTGCTGCCCCACCGCCCCGCCTGATCCGACCCCGCCTGGTCCGACGCCGCCTGATCCGACCCCGTGAGCGGGACGGCAGTGGCCCGGACGCGACGAACCCCCTCCACCGTGGCGGCGGAGGGGGTTCGGCTGCGTGGACCGGAGGCTCAGGCCTCGTCGGCCGAGGCGAAGTTGCGCAGGTGCGTCGGGTCGACCGGCACACCGGGGCCGTTCGTCGTGGAGACCGTGATCTTCTTCAGGTAGCGACCCTTGGAGCTGGCCGGCTTGAGACGCAGGATCTCCTCGATCGCCGCCCCGTAGTTCTCCGCGAGCTGCTCGGCCGAGAACGAGGCCTTGCCGATGACGAAGTGCAGGTTGGCGTGGCGGTCCACGCGGAACTGGACCTTGCCGCCCTTGATGTCGCCGACGGCCTTGGCCACGTCGGTGGTGACGGTGCCGGTCTTCGGGTTCGGCATGAGGTTGCGCGGGCCGAGGACGCGGCCGAGGCGACCGACCTTGCCCATCATGTCGGGCGTCGCGACGACGGCGTCGAAGTCGAGCCAGCCCTCGTTGACCTTGTCGACGAGCTCGTCGGCGCCGACGTGGTCGGCACCGGCCTCACGCGCGGCCTCGGCGTTGGCGCCGGTGGCGAAGACCAGGACCCGGGCGGTCTT
Organism: uncultured Aeromicrobium sp.; assembly: GCA_964599245.1. Classification (GTDB taxonomy): domain Bacteria; phylum Actinomycetota; class Actinomycetes; order Propionibacteriales; family Nocardioidaceae; genus Aeromicrobium. The sequence continues at coordinate 25,285 of CAZREF010000034.1, forward strand.
GCCGGTGCCGTGCGGGAGGTTGACGGTGCCGCGCACCATCTGGTCGGCCTTGCGGGGGTCGACGCCGAGGCGGACCGCGACGTCCACGGTGGAGTCGTAGTTCTTGCTGCCCGCCTCCTTGGCCAGCGTGGTGGCCTGGAGGGGGGTGTACACCGCGTCGCGGTCGATCTTCTTGGCGACGGCGCGGTACGCCTTGCTGTGCTGTGTCATGACTGGCTTCTCTCTGATGGTGGTGGTGCTACCAGGTGTGGTCGGTCGGGCCCAGCTGGCCCTGCCACGGGTGGTGCCGACGAGGTCGGCAGGGGCGTCAGTCGGTCGTGACGCCCATGGATCGCGCGGTGCCCTCGACGATCTTCATCGCCTGGTCGAGGTCGTTGGCGTTCAGGTCGGGCAGCTTGGTCGTGGCGATCTCGCGGATCTGGTCCTTGCTGAGCTTGCCGACCTTGTCCTTGTGCGGGACGGACGAGCCCTTGCTGAGGCCGGCGGCCTTCTTGATCAGCTCGGCCGCGGGGGGCGTCTTCGTGATGAAGTCGAACGTGCGGTCCTCGTAGATCGTGATCTCGACGGGGACGACGTTGCCGCGCATGGACTCCGTGGCGGCGTTGTACGCCTTGCAGAACTCCATGATGTTGACGCCGTGCGGGCCGAGCGCCGTGCCGACGGGCGGCGCGGGGTTGGCCTGGCCGGCCTGCAGCTGCACCTTGACGAGCGCTGCGACCTTCTTCTTGGGAGGCATTCTTCTTCGGGTCCTTCTGATGGATGGGGTGGTGCTGGTCGAGTGGCCGGGGGCCGGGCGGGCCGGCCCGCGCGTCACACCTTCTGGATCTGGGTGAAGCTCAGCTCGACCGGGGTCTCGCGACCGAAGATCTCGACCAGGGCCTTGACACGCTGGGCGTCGAGGTTGATCTCGGTGATGGTCGCGTGCAGCGTGGCGAACGGACCGTCGACGACCATGACGGAGTCGCCCGTCGTGAAGTCGGCGAACTCGACCTTGGGGGCCGAGGCGGCGGCCTGCTGCTCGGGGGCGTCGGCCGCCTGCTGGGCGACCTCGGCCTCCACCGCCGGGGCGAGCATCTGCTCGACCTCGGCGAGGCTCAGGGGGACGGGCTGGTGGGAGTTGCCCACGAAGCCCGTGACGGACGGCGTGTGGCGCACGACGCCCCACGACTCGTCGGTGAGGTCCATGCGGACCAGGACGTAGCCGGGCAGGACGGTGCGCTTGACGAGCTTGCGCTGGCCGTTCTTGATCTCGGCGACCTCCTCGGTGGGGACGACGATCTCGTAGATGTAGTCCTCGGCGTTGAGGGAGGTGATGCGGTTCTCGAGGTTCGCCTTGACCCGCTTCTCCATGCCGGAGTACGTGTGCACGACGTACCAGTCGCCGATCTGGCTGTGCAGCCGCTCGCGGAACTCCGCGAGCGCGTCGACGGGAGCGTCGTCCTCGGCCGGCGCTGCGTCGTCGAGGGAGGCGTCGACGTCGGCCTCCTCGGCCTCGGACGCGTCGACGGTCTCGTCGGAGCCCTCACCGGTCTCCTCGACGGGAGCCTCGGTGGCGGCCTCGTCGGCGGGCGACTCCTCGGACGCCTCGACGTCGGAGAGCTCCTCGACCTCGACGGAGCTCGACTCGTGGGACTGTTCGGTCACTGGATTCCTCTGGATAGCGTCACGCGAAGACGGCGAACATGGCCCGGCCGAACCCGTAGTCGAGGCCGGCGACGAACGCCATCATGATCAGGACGAAGACGAGCACGACGAAGAAGTAGTTGACGACCTGCGGGCGGGTCGGCCAGACGACCTTGCGCAGCTCCGCGACGACCTGCCGGTAGAAGGTCAGCGGCGACGTGCGCTGCTCCTTCGTGGCTGTCTCGTGGCGATCGCTCACGGTGGTCCCTTCGTCCGTTCGGGCTGGTCTGGTGGTGCGGGGTGGGGCTGGCACGGCACGAGGGACTTGAACCCCCAACCTTCGGTTTTGGAGACCGATGCTCTGCCAGTTGAGCTAGTGCCGTCCACCGGTGCGCGCGCCCGCCGCACCAGCCGTCCGGAACGGACGAGGGCATGACGAGACAGCGTGAGATCTCACCGGTCCGTCCAGTGTACGGGGTGCGCCCCGGCCGAGTCGAACCGCGTGGCGGGCGGCCCTCCCCCGCCGCGGCCCGGTGGTCGCCGAGCCCGTCGAGGTGTGGTCGCCGAGCCCGTCGAGGTGTGGTCGCC
>CAZREF010000035.1:0-25758 GCA_964599245.1 uncultured Aeromicrobium sp.
CGGCACGACCCGCTCGCACGCGTGCGGGCGCTGAAGGAGGACGAGGGGCTCGACGTCTGGCTGTGCGGAGGAGGGCGGCTCGCAGGGGCCCTGCTGGCCGAGATCGACGAGATCGTGCTGAAGCGCTACCCCGTGGTGGCGGGACGCGGCCGCCCGATGCTCGACGGCCCCTTCGCTCCCACGGCCTTCCGGCCCACGGAGACCGTGTCGTTCGACGACGGTGCCCTGGTGACCTGGTTCGAGCGGGGTTGAGCTCGATCGGGGCCGGGACGGCGTCCGGGGCGTCCGCCGGCACTGCGGTGGTCGACCGGACGTCGCCGGCGTGCTCGCCCACGGCCTCCCGAACTACGATCGACCCATGTCGCCCCTTCGTATCGGCGTGCCGGCGCTGGCCTGCCTCGCACTGGTCGGGGCGTGCACGTCGTCGCCGGAGCCGGGCGGGGGAGAGGAGTTCCAGGCAGCCTCGCTCCCGCTCCTCACCGCGCCACCGCGGCCGGAGCCGCCGCCGGAGCCCGACGTGAGCCGCACGACGTCGGCGGCCGCCACCCTGTCGACGTTCGAGGCGCCCCTGGACGCCTGTCGCGGTCCGGTGGCGATCGACGTGCAGGAGGAGGGGCGCCCCGTCCTCGTCTCCGAGCACGACTACTGCGGGGGCGCCGCGTGGATCCCCGCCCTGGGTGAGGGCGACGTGGTGGAGCTCGACGGCCCCGGTGTCGACCCCGGCCTCTACGAGGTCGAGGTGGTCGACCGGCACCAGCGGCGCGACGTGTACGTGCGTGACCTGCGCCCCGAGGCGGACGTCGTCCTGCAGACCTGCATCTCGCAGTCGCAGCTCGTCCTGGTGGCCCTGACGCAGGTGTCCACGAGCCTCTGAGTCCTGGGACTTCGGCCCAAATGGACCCGCCAACGAGCCGAATCGCGAGGGGTTAGTAGTTCTTTGTGACTATCTTTCGTGAAATGCGGTGACAAAGGTCCCGGGCCTTCCTACCTTCATGTGCAGGGAGTCGTCACCACGCTGGTGACGAAGAATCACAGAGGGAGACCACCATGTTCAACCACGCCATCGCCTACGTCCTGGCCGTGCTCGCCGCTCCGAAGCGCGAGGAGAAGGGCGCGACCGCCGTCGAGTACGCACTCGTCATCGGCCTCGTCTCGATCGTGCTCGTCGGTCTGCTGGCCGCCTTCGGCCCCAAGCTGACCGCGTTCGTCAACGGCGTCAGCTTCAGCTGATCTCGGTCTGGCCGGTGGCTCGGGCCGCCGGCTGCTGAGGACGGCTGCTCGGGCAGCCGTCACCCACGAGGAGCGGGGTGGGCCCGACGCGGGCCCACCCCTTCCTCGTCCACGCACGGCAGGCAACAGGGCAGGACGACCATGCACGCACCACGCGAACGTGGTGCCGCAGCCGTCGAGCTCGCCCTGGTGGTCCCGCTGCTGGTCACGTTCCTCTTCGGCATCGTCGAGGGGGGCACGCGCTACGCCCAGCAGAGCCAGGTGAACCACTGGGCGTTCGTCGCGGCGCGGGACCTCGCGATCGACCCGACCAAGAGCGCGACGACCATCGTCGGCACGCTCAAGGGCTCGGACACGACCGCCTACACCGTCACCTCGACCCCCACGACGAAGTGCACGGGCGGGGCCACCTCGGTGACCGTCACCGTCACCGCCACCAAGCAGTCGCCCACGCGCATGTTCGGTACCTACACGCTCACGGGACGGGGGGTGGCCCGGTGCGAGAACTGATGCGCGGCCGTCGTCCGTCGAGGGACGACCGAGGCGTGAGCACCGTCTTCGTCGGGCTCTCGCTCACGGTGCTCGTGGGTGCGCTCGGACTCAGCGTCGACGTCGGCAACGTCGCCTACGAGAGGACGCGGGCCCAGCACGCGGCCGACTCCGCCGCCCGGCAGCTCGCCTACCAGTGCGCGCGCTACCCGACGGGCAGTGCGTGCTCGTCGCTGAGCTCGAGCGCCACGAGCATCGCCGGCGACTCGATCCAGGGTGGCGCGGTCACCGCGACGCGAGACTCCGCTGCGAACGCCGTGACGGTGTCGGTCGGCAAGTCGGTCGACACCAACCTCCTGGCCCTCGTCGGTGTCCGGTCCAAGCCGGTGCTCGCCTCCGCCACGGCCAAGGTCGGCGTGATGCATCCGAAGGCTGCCTACAAGGTGCTGCCGCTCGGCGTGCACTACTGCACGTGGAAGAACTGGAGCAACCTGGCCGGCACGGCCCAGGAGGCGACGCGCAAGACGACGCTGCGGACCGACGCCCTGCAGGGCGTGGAGAACCTGCTCTCACCGATCACCGGCGGCCTGCTCAGCACCGTCGACACCAAGGGCCTCACCGACCAGCTGGGGACGGACGCCGTGCAGCGGTGCTCCGACGGCGACGGCAACCAGGTGCTGACGCTGAACGGCGCCAGCTGGTTGACCGGGGAGACGGTGGCCACGAGCGTGATCAAGGGGCTCTTCGGCTGGGACGCCTCGAAGTGCGAGCTCGACGTCGACAGCGACCTCGAGAGCTTCCTCGGCGGCCTGGAGAACTCCGGCTTCATGCCGCAGGGATGTCCGTCGCAGTTCGGCGACGACAAGCTCGTCGCGAAGGGCAAGACCATCCTGCTGCCCGTGTTCAAGCCGCGGTCGCAGCTCGCGGACCGACTGGACCTGAAGCTCACGGCCTGCACGAGCCTCTTCTCGAGCGGCAGGACGTGCGCGCAGGTCCCCCCGAAGATCGGCGTCGACGTCGTCGGCTTCGCGCCGTTCCACGTGACCGGGTGGAAGTACCCCGGCAACCCCTCCAACGTCGACGGGACCGTGGGCTGCGCCGACATCCCGCTCAAGCTCAACCTGCGCAGCCTCATCGCCAACGTCCTCGGCGTCCTCGAGACCGTCGTCAACCTCCTGCTCGGGCTGGTGGTCCCCACGAACCTCACCGCGACCATCTCGTGCAACGGCCTCCAGGGCTACTTCACCAAGTCCTTCACCAAGGACCCCCACTTCGAGTACCAGGCCGGGGGGGAGGACCTCGGAGCCAGCTACGCGTCACTCGTGAGGTGACGCACCACCACGCCATCCATCGATGAAGGGAAACCATCGATATGAACAAGAGACTCATCGCGGTGCTCGCGGCCGGCGCCCTCGCCGTCGCCGGCGTCGTCGTCCTGCTGGTCTGGGCGCAGGGGGCCGAGACCAGGGCCTACGAGGGAGCGAAGCTCACCGAGGTCGTGCGCGTCGAGAAGGCCGTGCCTGCCGGCACGTCCGCCACGGACCTCGTCGCGGCCGTCCGCACCGTCGAGGTGCCCTCCAGCACGGTGCCCGAGAGCGCGGTCCGCGACCTGGCCGCGATCGGTGGCATGGAGACGACGGTCGCGCTCGAGCCGGGAGAGGTGCTGCTGTCCTCGCGACTCGCCGAACCGGGAGCCAAGCGCACCGACCTCGGCGGCGTGCCAGAGGGTCTCCAGGAGATCGCGGTCTCCCTGGAGACGGCCCAGCTGGTCTCCGGCGACATCGAGCCGGGCGATCGGGTGGGCGTGATCGGCGGCTGGGTCGACCCGGACCAGACGGTCATGATCGACGACCAGGTGCTGGTGCTCGGTGTCAGCCAGGCGAACATCGACGAGAACGCCGCCGGCGCCGCGATCGTCCGGCTGGCCGTCACCCAGGACACGGCGAAGAAGATCGCCCACGCCGGGATCTTCGGCAAGGTCTGGCTGACCAAGCAGAACGAGACCACCAAGACCGAGGACGGCGTGATCGACCGCAAGGACGTGACCCCGTGACGCGCGTGCTGCTCGTCGGGACCGACGACGCGTTCGTCGCACGGGTCAACGTGCTCCCCGCTACCCAGGTCGTCGTGCTCCGGGCCGAGGAGGTGCGGTCGCCGTCGTTCGACCTCGTCCGGGACCTGGACGCCGCGGCGATCCCGGAGCTCGTCCTCCTGGGTACGGAGCTGGAGCTGGCCGAGGCGTTGGCCCTCGCCACCGCGCTCGACAGGGCCTACCCCCAGGTCGACGTGGTCCTGGTCGGTGACCACCCGGTCGACGTGGCGGTCGACGCCATGCGGGCGGGCATCCGCGACATGGTCGCGCCGGACCACCCCGAGAGCCACCTGCTCGAGCTCGTGCGCCGCGCCGAGCGTGCTCGCCCCGCCCCCGAGTCGCCGGGCGCCGACTCGTCGGCCCCCGTGTCGCCGGCCGGAGCGCCCACCAGCAGCCGGACGATCACCGTCGTCTCTCCCAAGGGAGGGGTGGGCAAGACCAGCATCGCCACGAACCTCGCGATCGGCCTGGCGCACGTACACCCGCAGGACGTGGTGCTCGTCGACCTCGACCTGCAGTTCGGTGACGTCGCGGCGACGCTGGACCTCGCTCCCGTGCGGACCATGGAGGACGCGCTGACCGCCGAGGCTGCGGCCGACACCCTCGTGCTGAAGACGATGCTGACCGTCCACGAGGCGGGCTTCTTCGTCCTCTGCGGGGCCGAGTCGCCCGCGGCCAACGAGGACGTCACCGGTGAACAGGTGCATCGACTGCTGCGGCAGCTGGCGACCCAGTTCTCCTGCATCGTCGTCGACACCGCGGCAGGGCTCGGCGAGGCGACCTTGGCGGCCTTGGAGGTGACCGACGACGTCGTCGTCGTCTCCACGATGGACGTCGCGTGCGTCCGCAGCGTCCGGCGCGAGGTCGACCTGCTCTCCCAGCTGGGCCTGCTGCCCGCCTCGCGCACGTTCGCCCTGAACCTGGCGGACAAGCAGAGTGGGATGAAGGTCAAGGACGTCGAGGCCGTCGTCGGCATCCCCGTCGACGTGGTCATCCCCCGCTCGAGCGAGGTGCAGCTCGCGGCCAACCACGGGCGCCCGCTGATGCTGCGCAAGAAGCGCGGCGGCCCCTTCGTGAAGGCCGTGCAGCGCCTCGTGGCCCGTCTGGAACGGACCCAGTCCGTCGAGGAGAACAAGCACCGACGACTGGAGGTCGCATGAGCATCTCCGACCGCCTGGCCACGATCCAGGCACGCACGCCGGCGGTCGAGTCCGACGAGACGACTCCGGCTCGTCGGTCCACGCCCACCCCGGCCGACCCGGTGCCCGCGGTCACCGACGCGCTCGCCGCGGTCAAGGCCCGCACGACGGAGGAGCTGTTCCGCCGCATCGGCTCGCGCATCAACGACTCCTCGCTCACCGAGGAGGCGCTGCACGAGGTGGTGCGTGAGGAGCTCTCTGCGATCATCGACGACGAGCAGCTGCTCCTCAGCACCGAGGAGCGGGTCCGTCTCGTGCGCGACATCGAGGACGACGCCCTCGGGCTCGGACCGTTGCAACGGCTTCTCGACGACGGCTCCGTCACCGAGATCATGGTCAACGGGTTCGACCGGATCTACGTCGAGCGCGGCGGACGCATCGAGCTCAGCAGCTCGCGCTTCGCCTCCGAGCAGCACCTGCGACGGGCCATCGAGCGGATCGTCAGCAAGGTGGGGCGGCGCATCGACGAGTCCTCCCCGATGGTCGACGCCCGTCTGACCGACGGCTCGCGGGTGAACGCGGTGGTGCCGCCGCTCGCCGTGAAGGGCTCCTCCCTGACGATCCGGAAGTTCTCCGAGACCCCTCTGACGGTGAAGGACCTGGTGGGTTTCGGGTCGATGACCGACCAGATCGCCGACCTCCTGCGCGCCGCCGTCGAGGCCCGTCTCAACATCCTCGTCAGCGGTGGCACCGGCACCGGCAAGACCACGCTGCTCAACGTCCTGTCGAGCTTCATCCCGACGGGCGAGCGGATCGTGACGATCGAGGACGCCATCGAGCTGAAGCTGCAGCAGGACCACGTGGTGCAGCTGGAGTCCCGCCCGCCCAACATCGAGGGCAACGGAGAGGTCACGATCCGCGACCTCGTCCGCAACTCCCTGCGCATGCGCCCCGACCGCATCGTCGTCGGCGAGTGCCGCAGCGGCGAGGCGCTGGACATGCTGCAGGCGATGAACACCGGTCACGACGGGTCGATCAGCACCCTGCACTCCAACTCACCGCGCGACTGCATCGCGCGACTGGAGACCCTCGTGCTCATGGCGGGCATGGACCTCCCGCTCCGTGCCATCCGCGAGCAGATCGCCTCCGCGGTGGATCTCATCGTGCAGATCCAACGTCTCCGCGACGGCACACGACGCATCACCCACGTCACCGAGGTGATCGGCATGGAGGGTGAGGTCGTGACGCTGCAGGACGCCTTCCTCTTCGACTTCTCCGCCGGCGTCGACGCCTCGGGCCGCTACCTCGGCGTGCAGAGGCCGACCGGGGTGCGTCCGCGCTTCTCGGACAAGTTCGAGGAGATGGGCATCGACTTCGACCTCGGCTCCTTCGCGGCGCCGGCGCGGGGGTGGTGACGATGGGCCCGACGGGTCTGCTGGTCGTCGGTACCGGCCTGGTCGCCGCTGCCGTCGCAGCCATCGCCTATGCCGTGCTCGGCTCGGCCGTGCCGAGGATCTCGGCGGACCGTCGGCGTGGAACGGCCGCGCCGGCTGCTCCGCTCGCGGTGCGGGCCTACCGCGGCTTCGTCGACGGCGTCGACGGCGTCGTCCGCGCCCGTGGGTGGATCCCGTTTCGGCGCAGCGAGCTGGAGCAGGCAGGGATCCGGCGCTCCGCGAGCACGGTGCTCGCCTGGATCCTGCTCGGCGTCGTGGTCGCCTTCCTGGTCGGTCTGCTGCTGTTCCAGAGCCTGCTGGGCGGGTTGCTGCTCGCACTGCTCGTGCCGGTCGTCGCCAAGGTCGCGGTGCGGGTCCTGACGACGCGTCGCTGCCGGGCGTTCGAGAAGCAGCTCGACCCGACCCTGCGCATCCTGGCCTCGGCGCTGCGAGCCGGCCAGAGCCTGACCATCGCGCTCTCCTCGGTCGCCCGCGACGCCGAGGACCCGATGGCCGAGGAGCTCAACCGGATCGTGAACGAGAACCGGGTCGGCCGCGACCTCGTCGCCGCGATGCTGGAGTCGGCCGAGCGGATGCGCAGCGAGGACTTCCGGTGGTTCGCCGAGGCGGTGGAGGTGCAGCGCGACACGGGCGGCAACCTCAACGACATCATCGACGTCGTCGCGGAGACGCTCCGCGACCGCGCCGAGATCCGCGAGAAGATCAACGCGTACGCCTCCGAGGGCAAGGCGTCCATGTGGGTCCTCATGGCCCTGCCGATCGGGCTCGGGGTGGCCTACTCCGTCATGCGGCCGGGCTACATCGACCCCTTGCTGTTCACCGGTATCGGTCGGCTGCTGCTCGGGATCTCGGCGGTGCTGTACGCGATCGGGTTCGTGTGGATGCGCAACGTCGTGGACATCAAGGTCTAGGAGGACGTCATGATCGTGGTCGGCATCGCCCTGGTGGCGCTCTCGCTGGTGTGCCTCTCCCTCGCAGCCGGGCTCGTCGCCCTGCCCGATCGGACGGTCCGCTCGCGGATGCGGCTCGAGGACCTCGTGGGCAGCGACGACGCGGGGGCGCGCCGGATGAAGCAGGTCGACCGGTTGGAGGGGACCGAGCGCTACGTCATGTCCCGCGGCATGTTCCGCCGGATCGAGCGCAACCTCGTGCTCGCCGGGCACCCGGCACCCTGGACGACGCGCAACATCGCGCTGGCGAAGGTCGTCGCGCCGCTCGGGATGCTCTTGATGGTGACGACCTTCCTGGCAGGCCGGGGGTCCACGCTCCTGCTCGTCATGGGCTGCGTCGGGGTGCTGGTGTCCTACTTCGTGCCCGACCTGCTGATCTACAGCAAGGCCACCGAGCGCCAGGACCAGATCCAGCGTGACCTGCCGGACGTGCTCGACAAGATCGTCATCTCCGTCGAGGCGGGGCTGGCCTTCGAGGCCTCTCTCGCCAAGACCGCTCGCTCGGGGACCGGCCCGCTGTCCGAGGAGCTGGTGCGCACCGTGCAGGACGTCGGCCTCGGGATGGCGCGGCGCGACGCGTACGAGGCCCTGCAGCGACGCACGAGCTCGGAGGACCTCATCTCCTTCGTCCGCGGTGTCATCCAGGCCGAGGAGCACGGTTCGTCGATGTCGGCGATGGTGCGCATCCAGAGCAAGGAGATGCGGACCAAGCGCAAGCTCCGCGCCGAGGCCAAGGCCGGGAAGGTCTCGGTCAAGCTCCTGGGCCCGCTGATGGCCTGCATCTTCCCGGTGCTGTTCATCGTCGTGCTGGCGCCCGGCATCATCAACGCCTTCGCGATGTTCTGACCCCCAGCCCCACGTCCGTCGAGACGTGGACCCGAGCCGTCGGGGTGCGGACCGTTTCCCACCCACCCCGGCGAAGGGTCGCCCCCGCTGCGTGGTGCGGGGGCGACCCACCCCCTCGTCGTGACGTGGCGCACTTGACAGGTGGCGATCACTTGTCAAGTTGCTTGACACTCGGTACGGTCGTGTCAAGTGAGCGGCGTCCCACCCGCCGCGGCATCGACCGACGCAGGAGGCACCATGGCGATCTCGGCCACCGTCGACGGGCAGACCGTCACCTGGACGGACAGGAAGCGCTACCTCTGGATCATGGGCGCGATCATCCCGCTCATCCCGCTGAGCATGTGGGGCATGTACGCCGCCACCGGCTGGAGCGCGGTGTGGTTCTTCGGACCGTTCTTCGTGTTCGTGATCATCCCGATCGCCGACCTGCTGGCCGGACTCGACCCGAACAACCCGCCGGACGAGCTCATCGAGGCCCTCGAGGAGGACCGCTTCTACCGCTGGGTGACCTACGCGTTCATCCCGCTGCAGCTCGTCGGGTTCGTCTGGGGCGCGTACCTGCTCGGCGGCGGGACCCTTCCCGGCATCCCCGACCCGCTGAGCGTCGTCGAGAAGATCGGCCTCGCCACCGGCCTCGGCATGGTCGCCGGCATCGGCATCAACACCGCCCACGAGCTCGGCCACAAGAAGGAGGAGCACGAGCGCTGGTTCGCCCGCGTCGCCCTCGCCCAGACCTTCTACGGCCACTTCTACATCGAGCACAACCGTGGCCACCACGTCCGGGTCGCCACCCCTGAGGACCCCGCCAGCAGCCGTCTCGGCGAGAACGTCTGGGAGTTCATGCCGCGCACCGTCTGGGGCAGCCTGCGCAGCGCTTGGTCGCTGGAGAAGAAGCGGTTCGCACGCCTCGGGAAGAGCCCGATCTCGCTCAAGAACGACGTCATCAACGCGTGGGCGTTCAGCGTCGTGCTCTGGGGTGCCCTCGCCGTGGCCTTCGGCCCGGAGATCCTGCCGTACCTGGTGCTGCAGGCGGTGCTCGGCATCTGGCTGCTGGAGTCGGTCAACTTCCTCGAGCACTACGGGATGAAGCGCCAGAAGCTCGAGTCCGGGCGCTACGAGCGGGTGAACCCCTCGCACAGCTGGAACAGCAACAACATCGGCACCAACGTGCTGCTGTACCACCTGCAGCGGCACAGCGACCACCACGCCAACCCCACCCGGCGCTACCAGGCCCTGCGCGACTTCAAGGAGGCCCCGGTGCTGCCCACGGGCTACGCGGGCATGATCGTCGCCACCTGGGTCCCGGCGATCTGGCGACGGGTGATGGACCACCGGGTGCTCGCCCACTACGACGGCGACGTCGACCGCACCAACCTGCACCCGCGGATGGCCGAGAGGTACCGCGCGCGCTTCGGTGACGGTCGCGACCTCGAGACCGAGGCGGCCGCCTGATGGCCCGCTTCGTCTGCCCGAACTGCGAGTACGTCTACGACGAGGCCGCCGGTGACCCCCGGGAGGGCTGGACGGCCGGCACGCCCTTCGCCGAGGTCGACCCCGACTGGACCTGCCCCGACTGCGGCGTCCGCGAGCAGGTCGACTTCGTCCCGGAGGCGGAGTTCACCCACAACGACCAGGATGGCGACATCATCAGCGCCGAGACGCGGGCCGCCCAGGCACGCCAGGCCGAGCAGGGAGCGCAGCAGTGAAGACGTGGGAGTGCCAGCAGTGCGGATTCGTCTACGACGAGGCCCAGGGGTGGGAGGAGGAGGGGTTCCCGCCCGGCACGAGGTGGGAGGACATCCCCGACGACTGGACCTGCCCCGACTGTGGCGCGGCCAAGGCCGACTTCACGATGGTCCAGGTCGGCTGAGCCGGTGAGCGACACCGACCGGTTCGTCGTCGTCGGGACGGGGGTCGCCGGCGTGAGCGCGGCGGGCGCCGCGCGGCTCGCCGGGTTCGAGGGCGACATCGTCCTCCTGGGCGACGAGCCCGAGCTGCCCTACCGCCGGCCGCCGGTGTCCAAGGAGGTCGTGCGCGGGGAGAAGTCCGCCGACGACATCCGCATCCGCAAGGCCGACTGGTACGAGCAGAACCGCATCGACCTGCGCACCGGCGTGCGGGTGGAGGCGCTCGACCTCGACGCGCACGAGGTGGTCCTCGCCGGCGGGGAGCGTCTGGGCTACGGCAGCCTCCTGCTCGCCACGGGCGGTCGTCCGCGGACGCTCGACGCCGTGACGTCGCATGAGGCTCTCGGCGTCCGCACGCTGCGCACGCTCGCCGACGTCGAGGGGGTCCTGCCGGGCCTGGAGCCGGGCGCGCACCTCGTCGTCGTGGGCGCCGGACTCATCGGGTCGGAGATCGCGGCGAGCGCACGCGAGGCCGGCGCGGCGGTGACCCTTCTCGAGGCCGCCGCGTCGCCCCTGGTGCACCTCCTGCCGCCGGTCCTCGGCGACATGTACGCCACGCTGCACCGTGAGCACGGCACCGACCTGCGGCTCGGGGTGGAGGTCACGGCGATCGAGCCGTCACCCGACGGACTCACCCGGGTCGTGGCCGCCGACGGGTCGTCGTGGGCCGCGCCGATCGTCGTGGTCGCCGTCGGCATGCAGCCGAACGGCGAGCTCGCGGCGGAGGCCGGCCTCCGCGTCGACCGCGGAGCCGTCGTCGTCGACGACCACGGCCGCACCAGCGCGCCCGACGTGTACGCCGCCGGGGACGTCGCGGTGCTGCCCAGCGTTGTCCTCGGCGGCATGCACCGGGTCGAGCACTGGCAGGGCGCGCAGAACCACGGGTCCGCGGTCGGCAGGGTCGTGGCGGGGCAGGACGTCGCCTTCGACGAGGTGCCCTGGTGCTGGTCCGACCAGTACGGCCACACCCTCCAGGTCGCGGGGTGGCCGGCCGCCGAGCACGAGCTGGTCGTCCGCGGCTCGCTCGGCGACCGCGACTTCACGGCCTTCTTCCTCGACGACGGGGTGGTGCGCGGCGCCGTGTCGATCGGTCGGCCCGCCGAGGTGCGGCTGGCTCGCCGGTGGATCGGCGAGCGTGCCCGTCCGTCGACGTCGGCCCTCGTCGACGCCGACGACCTCGCGTCGGCCGTGGAGGAGGTCACGGCGTGACCTCGGTGCTGGAGCCCGCCGCGTACCGTTCCCGTGTGACCTCCACGCGCGAACGGCTCCTCGACGCGGCCCAGCACGTGGTCGAGACCGAGGGGTGGGGTGCCGTCACGATGGCGCGCATCGCCCGGCTCGCCGGTGTCAGCCGCCAGACGGTCCACAACGAGCTCGGCACCAAGCACGCGCTCGCCCAGGCGCTCGCGCTGCGCGAGCTCGACCGCTTCCTCGCCGTGGTCCGCGACCGCCTGCGCGCGGCCGACGACGTCGTCGCGGCGGTGCGGTCGGCGTGCGAGGGCGCACTCGAGCTGGGCGAGAGGAGCCTGCTCGTGCGCACGATCGTCACGTCGGTCCCGTCCGAGCAGGACGGCGACCTGCTCGCGATCCTCACCACGGAGTCGGGCGAGATCGTCGAGGCCGCCTCGCTCGTCGTCAAGGCCGAGCTCGTCGAGCACTTCTCCCCGCTGCCCTTCGACGACGCCGAGCTCGACGTCGCGGTCGAGGCCGTCGTCCGTCTGGTGCTCTCCTCGATCACCCGGCCCTCCAAGCCCGCCGCCGACGCCGCTCGGGAGATCGCCTGGATTCTCGAGCTCGCGCTCGCCGGTCGCGAGGTCGCGGCTAGATCCACCGCCTGAACCACATGCGGTCGAGCCACGCGTCGTAGGGGATGAGCGCGTCGGTCCAGATGGGGTGGAAGTACCAGAAGCAGATCACGACGAGCACGACGTAGCCGCCCGTGGCCAGTCCGAGCACGTACCTCTGGCGGGGGGTCGCGACCCGACGTCGGGCCTGGTCCACCAGCAGGCAGAGCGCCACGATCGTGAAGGGCACCACGACCACCGCGTAGAAGCTGAAGATCGGGCGATCGGTGCTGAGGAACCAGGGCAGCCAGCCCGACGCGACGCCCAGCACCGGGACTGCCCAGCGTCCGTCGCGGGTGCGGACCCAGGCGACGAGGGCGACCAGCACCGCGACGGCGCCCGGCCACCAGATCGCGGGGTTGCCGAGGGCGGTGATCTCCCGCATGCAGGAGGAGTCGGCGGGTGCCCCGCAGGAGGCCGCCGGGAGGTCGTTCTGGGCGTCGAAGGCCACCGGCCGCTCGAGCACCAGCCAGCCGATCGGGTTCGAGGCGTACGGGTGCGTCTTGCCCGCCAGGTAGCTGCCGGTGTGGAAGTCGTAGAGCATCACGTGGAAGTGCCACAGGGACCGGAAGGCGTCGAGCACGCCGCCGAACGGACCGGGGGTCGGCGTGCTGACGTAGGAGCCCCAGCCGGGGTCGCCCAGCCCGTACCGCACGGCGTACGCCTCGTGGTGCAGGAGGAAGCCCGTCCAGCTGACCAGGTAGACGACGAGGGCGACGCCGACGATCGTCACGAAGGCGGGCACCCCTGCCGCGAGCGTGGTGCGCACCCAGCCGAACCGGGGTCCGTCCGCTCCCTCGCGTGCGTGGCGTCGTCGGGCGAGCACCTCCCAGGTGACCACCAGCAGCCCGAAGACAGCGAGCCCGTACAACCCGCTCCACTTCGTCGCCGTCGCCATGCCGAAGCAGAGTCCCGCCGCCAGCTGCCACGGTCGCCAGGGGCGGTGGCGGGTGAGGTCGCGTCGGACCGCGTCGCGGTCGGCGACGAGGCAGGCGACGCCCGCGACGACCCAGAAGGTGAGGAAGACGTCGAGCAGCGCGGTGCGCGACATCACGAGGTGCAGGCCGTCGAGGCAGAGCAGGAGACCGGCGAGGCAACCCACCCAGACCGAGCCCGTCAGCCGCAGCACGAGACGGGCGAGGATCAGGACGGTGAGCGCTCCGACGACGGCCGCCGAGATGCGCCAGCCGAACGAGGTCATCCCGAACAGCTGCTCGCCGAGGGCGATGAGCCACTTCCCGCCGTCGGGATGGGCGATGTACGCGGGCTGGCCGTCGGTGAGCCCCGTGAGCTCACCGGCGACGATCCTGTCGTTCGCGTCGCGCACGAAGTCCTGCACGTACCCGTGCTGCAGCAGCGAGTAGGCGTCCTTCGCGTAGTACGTCTCGTCGAAGACGAGCAGGTTCGGCCGCCCGAGGTGCCACACCCGTAGCACGAGCGCCAGCGTGGCCACCGCGAGCGGCCCGACCCACCCCAGCACTCGCTCGCGTCGCAGCACCCCGCCATCCTGCCAGCCCGCCCCTCCATCGGTGGCTCAGCAACATCTGGCCGACCGCGGAGTGTCATCGGTGCCCCAGCAACCTCAGCGGCGGTCCTGCGGTTGCTGAGCCACCGCCCGACCCGTCGTGCGATGACGCTCATGACGCAAGGGACCGGGGGCCTCGAACATCTCGCGCCATCGCGCGCCGGCGAAGGAGGGCGGCGGCCCCTCGTAGCCCTGACGCTGCATCAGGCGGTGGACGGTCGTGGCGAGGGTCGACGGAGCACGCAGCATCGACGCGGACACGCGGAGGTCGACCCAGTCGCCGAGACGCAGGGCGCCGTAGCGGTGGATGTCGTGCTCGAACTGCGCCACGTCGAAGGCGTGCTGGCGTCCTTCGTACTCGATCAGCAGCTTGAGCCAGCGGTAGACGAGGTCGCCGCACGCGAGGAACACGCCGGCCTCGTCGTGGACGTCGGCGTTGACCTCCGGACGCGGCAGCCCTGCGGCGACGAGGACGCAGCGCACCTCGCTCTCGGGGAGGCTGCGCGACCGGGGGTCCACGAGGTCGAGTGCTCGTCGGAGCGCTTCAGCGCCGGGGCGCCAACGGTCCGTCTCGACCCGATGGCGCAGCGTCTCGAGGTCGAGGTGCTCGCGGTGCAGCAGCCAGTCGGCCAGCTTCACGACGTCGACGAGCCGCAACAGGCTCGCTGCGCCGAGGAGCGCAGCGGGGACGTCGACGCCGAGGTCGTCGGCCCGGGGCATGAGGACCGTGCGGTGCAGGAACAGGTGATCGGGGGTCGCAGCGAGATGGAGGTCGCGCGGCACGGTGAAGTGGAGCGGGAAGAGTGGCCCGAGCTGGACGCCCAGCTCGAGCAGCCGGGTCTGGTGACTGGCGCGAGCGTCGGCCGGGAGGGCGAGGCGTCCCGCCTGGACCCACGCCCGGGGTGTCATGAGGGTGTCCTCGAGTCGGTAGACCGACGGGAAGATCCGGACGAAGCGCGGGTGCTGGAGCTGGCGCGGCGTGACGCCGTGGGCCAGAGCCTCGGCGCGGTGGAACGGTCGGCCCAGCAGGGCGTCGGGTGCGCGGCGGACGGATCCCATGGCGCCAGTCCATCGACCGGACGGCGCACGCTCCAGCTCCTCGACGGTTCCTGTGGACGCGAGCTCCCGCGCGGGCCGCCGACTCGGTTCGGGTGTGGGCATCGCCGATCGGTGCCGCCGCAACCTCAGCAGCCGTGCTGGGGTTGCGGATCCACCGATCGGCGCCGCCACGGGCCCTGATGTTGCGGATCCACCGATGTACGAGGATGGGCGGGTGCTCATCCTCGCCGCGACGCCGATCGGGCGGGCCGACGACGCGTCGCCGCGGCTGGTGGCGGCGCTCGGGAGCGCCGACGTGGTCGCGGCGGAGGACACGCGGCGACTCAAGCGGCTCGCCTCCGACCTCGGCGCGACGGTGGGCGGGAGGGTGGTCTCCTACTTCGAGGGCAACGAGCGCGAGCGGACGCCCGAGCTCGTCGAGCACCTGCGAGCCGGTCGCGACGTCCTGCTGGTCACCGACGCCGGCATGCCCAGCGTCTCCGACCCCGGGTACAGGCTCGTCGTCGCGGCGCTCGAGGCCGACGTCGACGTGCACGCCATCCCCGGCCCGTCGGCGGTGCTGACTGCCCTGGCCGTCAGCGGCCTGCCCGTCGACCGCTTCTGCTTCGAGGGCTTCCCGCCGCGCAAGGCCGGCGAGCGCGACCGCGCCTTCGGGGCGCTGGCCACCGAGCCCCGCACGATGGTCTTCTTCGAGTCCCCGCACCGCACCCGTGCGACCCTGGCGGCGCTCGCCGACGCGCTCGGTGCCGAGAGGTCGGCCGCCGTGTGCCGCGAGCTCACCAAGACCTACGAGGAGGTCGCCCGCGGCACCCTCGGCGAGCTCGTCGCCTGGGCCGACGCCCAGGAGCACGGCGTCCGCGGCGAGGTGACGCTCGTCGTCGCCGGGCACGTCCCCGTCGCGGTCGACCTCGACGCCGACGCCCTCCGTGCGCTGGTGGCCGACGCCGAGGCCACGGGGCTCAGCCGCAAGGACGCGATCGCACGCGTCGTCGCCGACACCGGCATGCGCAAGCGCGTCGTCTACGACGCAGCCCACACCCGCTGACGCCGCACCGAGGGGCACGGCGCCGGTCACTAGGATCGGGGCGTGTCCTACTACGTCACCACGCCGATCTACTACGTCAACGACGCGCCGCACATCGGCCACGGCTACACGACGGTCATCGGCGACGTCCTGACCCGGTGGCACCGCCAGCGCGGCGAGGACGTCTGGTACCTCACGGGCACCGACGAGCACGGCCTGAAGGTGCTGCGCAAGGCGCAGCAGAACGGCGTAAGCCCCCAGGAATGGACCGACCGCCTCGTCGAGGCGGAGTGGAAGCCGATGCTCGAGACGCTCGACATCGCCAACGACGACTTCATCCGCACGAGCGAGCCCCGCCACGAGGCCGGCGCGCAGGCGTTCTGGCAGGACCTGCACGACCGCGGCGAGGTCTACAAGGGCGAGTTCAGCGGCTGGTACTCGGTGGGCTCGGAGGAGTTCGTCGCCGAGGACGACGTGGTCGACGGCGCTGGCGACGACGAGGGCCACAAGGTCTCCGCGCTCGACGGCTCGCGCGTGGAGCACATGACGGAGGAGAACTACTTCTTCCCGCTCAGCAAGTACGCCGACCGGCTGCTCGCGCTCTACGAGGAGAACCCCGACTTCATCCAGCCCGAGTCGGCCCGCAACGAGGTCGTGTCGTTCGTGAAGCGTGGGCTCAAGGACCTCTCCATCAGCCGGTCGACGTTCGACTGGGGCATCACGGTCCCGTGGGACGAGTCGCACGTCATGTACGTCTGGATCGAGGCGCTCCTCAACTACGTCACGGCCGCCGGCTACGGGGTCGACGACGAGCGCTTCGGTGAGCTGTGGCCCGCCGACGTCCACCTCGTCGGCAAGGACATCGCCCGCTTCCACGCCGTGATCTGGCCGGCGATGCTGATGGCCGCGGGCCGTCCCGTGCCGCACCGCGTCTTCGCGCACGGCTGGCTGCTGGTCGGCGGCGAGAAGATGAGCAAGTCCAAGGCCAACGGCATCCGTCCCGACGAGCTGGTCGACGTGTTCGGCTCCGACGCGTACCGCTACTACTTCTCGCGCGCCCTGACCTTCGGCGCCGACGGCTCGGTGTCGTGGGAGGACCTGCGGGCCCGCTACCACGCGGAGCTCGCGAACGGGTTCGGCAACCTGGCGTCCCGCGTGGCGGCCATGATCGGCAAGTACTTCGACGGCTCGCTCCCGGCGGCGGGGCCACGCACCGCCGCCGAGGACGCGCTCGTCGCGCTCGTCGAGGAGGCGACGCTCGAGGCCGACCGCGCCATCGACCGCATCGCCCCGCAGGACGCGCTCGCCCAGGTGTGGCGCATCGTCGAGGCGCTCAACGGCTACCTCACCGAGCAGGCGCCGTGGCAGGTGGCCAAGGACGAGTCCCAGCGGGAGCGTCTGGCGACGATCCTGGTGACCGCCGCGGAGGGCCTGCGCGTGCTCGCGGTGCTGCTCAACCCCGTGATGCCGAAGGCCTGCGCGTCGCTGTGGGAGTCGCTCGGCGCCGAGCCTGCACTGGGTGCGCTCGCCGACCAGCGCATCGCGACCGCCGCGCAGTGGGGCCGGCTGCCCGAGGGCACGACGATCACGAAGGTGCCGAGCCTGTTCCCGCGCATCGAGGACACGGATGCCTGAGGCGGGCCGCGTGGGGGGACTCTCGTGAGCGACGACTGGCCCTGGCCCGACGCGCCCGCGCCGCTGCCCTCGCCCGTCGTCGACAACCACTGCCACCTCGACCACAGGATCAAGGGCGGGCTGCTCATCGACGTCGACGACGCGCTCGACCGCGCCGCCGCGGTCAACGTGGCGCGCATCGTGCAGGTCGGCTGCGACCTCGAGGGGTCCCGATGGGCCGTCGAGACGGCGCGGGAGCACCCCGCGATCGTCGCCGCCGTGGCGCTGCACCCCAACGAGGCGCCGCTGCTCGAGCGCGACGGCACCCTCGACGCCGCGCTCGCCGAGATCGACGCCCTCGCGCAGGACCCCGCCGTCCGGGCCGTGGGGGAGACCGGGCTCGACTACTTCCGGACCGGCCCCGACGGCCGCGACGCGCAGCACCGCTCGTTCCGCGAGCACGTGGCCATAGCGAAGCGCCACGACCGCACGCTGGTCATCCACGACCGCGACGCCCACGACGACGTGCTGGCCGTGCTCGCCGACGTCGGAGCTCCCGAGCGCACCGTCATGCACTGCTTCTCCGGCGACGCCGACGTCGCCCGGCGGTGCCTCGACCAGGGCGCCTACCTGTCGTTCGCGGGCACCGTCACCTTCAAGAACGCCGAGCCGCTGCGCGAGGCCCTGGCGATCACGCCGACCGACCGGATCCTCGTCGAGACCGATGCGCCGTTCCTCACACCGACGCCCCACCGGGGACGGCCGAACGCGTCGTTCCTCGTGCCGCACACGGTCCGCTTCATGGCTGAGTTCCTGGGCAGAACCGTCGATGACCTGTGCCGGGCGATCGAGGAGAACACCGACCGGGCCTTCGGCGGGACGTGGCCCCGGCACGGTGCCGCTGCTTGACGCACCCGGGGTCGCCGCGCAAGGTGGACGGGCTGCCCATCTCCAGCCGTCCCTGTCCCCGACCAGAGGAAAGCAGTGCACCACCCTCGTTCCACCACCCCCCGCCAGACCCCCGGATCCTCGCCCCGCAACCGCCACCGCCAGACCACGCGGCGCGTCGTCATCGCGCTCAACCTGGCCGTGCTGCTGGTCATCGGACTCGGTGCCACCGCGTACGGCGTCCTCGGCAAGACCGTGACGCTCGACGTGGACGGCCGCAAGGACACCGTCCGCACGTTCGGCGCCTCCGTGGGCTCCCTCCTCGAGAGCCAGGACGTCAGCACCCGCGACGCCGCCGTCAGCGCCCGACCCACCGAGCCGGTCGCGGACGGTGACACGATCCGCGTGCGCTACGCCAAGGACGTCACGCTCGCCGTCGACGGGAAGGTCGAGCGCCGCACCGTCCACGCCGCCACCGTCGGCGACGTGCTCGACGACCTCGACGTCGCGCCGGAGCAGGGCGCCGAGATGAACGCCGACCGCGACACCCGTCTCGGTGAGACCGGCGGTGCGGTCGTGGTCTCGAACCCCAAGCGCCTCACCGTCGAGGCCGACGGCGACGAGCGCACCATCACCTCGGCAGCCCCCACCGCCGAGCAGGTGCTGGAGGAGGCCGGCGTGCGCCTCGGTGCGGCCGACGAGGTCGTCGCCGGCAAGGCCATCGGCCGCGACGTGCTCGTCAAGCCCGGCGACGAGGTCAAGGCCGTCCGCATCGACATGGTCGACCGGACCGAGGAGGTCGAGCGCGACCCGAAGGTGGTCTACCGCGACGACGACTCGATGGAGAAGGGCACGCAGAAGGTGCTCGAGCCCGGCCAGGGCGCACGCCTCGAGCAGCAGGTGCTGATCACCAAGGCCGACGGCAAGACCCGGCACCGGCTCGTCCTGACCTCGCGCACGGTCTCGACGGGTGAGCCCCGGGTGGTGGCGCGCGGCACCGCCGAGGCGCCGTCCGTCGAGGACGGCAGCGTCTGGGACCGCATCGCCCAGTGCGAGTCCGGTGGCAACTGGAGCATCAACACCGGCAACGGCTACTACGGCGGCCTGCAGTTCTCGGCCGCCACCTGGCACAGCGTCGGTGGGCCCGGCCTGCCGCACGAGCACAGCCGCGAGGTGCAGATCAAGTACGCCAAGATCCTGCAGCAGCGCTCCGGCTGGGGCCAGTGGTCCTGCGCCTCCAAGGTGGGTGTCGGCTGAGCGGCACCGCGTCGCGGCCCCCGGCACTGCTGGGGGCTGCCGACGTGCGTCGCATCGCCGACGCCATCGGCCTGCGTCCGACGAAGCAGCGTGGCCAGAACTTCGTCGTCGACGGCAACACGGTCCGCCGGATCGTCCGCACCTCGGGCATCGGCCCCGACGACGTCGTGGTCGAGGTGGGCCCCGGGCTCGGGTCGCTGACCCTCCCCCTGCTCGACGTCGCCCGGCACGTCGTCGCCGTGGAGGTCGACCCGGTGCTCGCGGAACGCCTGCCCATCACCGTCGCCGAGCAGGCGCCCGACCACGTCGGCCGGCTCGACCTCGTCCTCGCGGACGCGATGCGGGTGACCGAGCTCCCAGGTCCCACCCCGACGGCCCTGGTCGCAAACCTGCCCTACAACGTGTCCGTGCCGGTGCTCCTGCACCTGCTGGAGCGGTTCGACTCGATCGACTCCGTGCTCGTGATGGTCCAGGCCGAGGTCGCGCACCGGCTCGCGGCCGGCCCGGGGTCCCGTACCTATGGCGTACCCAGCGTCAAGGCGGCCTGGTACTGCGACGTCGCACTCGCCGGCACCGTCGGTCGCCAGGTGTTCTGGCCCGTCCCCAACGTCGACTCGGCCCTCGTCTCGCTGCACCGGCGCGCGACACCCGGCGACGATGCCCTGCGGCGCGCGACGTTCGCCGTCGTCGACGCCGCGTTCGCGCAGCGCCGCAAGACGTTGCGCGCAGCCCTCGCCGGGCTCGCCGGCTCCGGAGCCGACGCCGAGCAGGTGCTGCGCACCGCCGACGTCGACCCCCAGGCACGGGGCGAGCAGCTCGACGTCACGGCCTTCGCCCGGATCGCCAAGGCCCTCGCCGCTCGCTGAGGCGGCCCGTCCCTCCCCGGGCGCGTCGACCACGGCGCGTCGGTAGGTTGGGGCGGTGACCTCCGTCAGCGTGCGCGTGCCCGCGAAGATCAACCTGTGCCTCGGCGTGGGTCCGGTCCGCGACGACGGCTACCACCCGCTGGCGACCGTGTACCAGGCCGTCGACCTGCACGACGAGCTCCGGGCCAGCACCAACGACTCCGGCGAGGTGACGATCACCACCCACGTCGACGTCGAGGGCGTGGAGGGGGCCGCGGCCCAGGTCCCCGAGGGGACGGACAACATCGCGGTCCGGGCGGCGCTCGCGCTGCGCGAGCACGCCGGCACGGACGCCGGCGTCGACCTCGCCGTGCGCAAGGTGATCCCGGTCGCCGGGGGCATGGCCGGTGGATCCTCCAACGCCGCGGCGGCGCTCGTCGCGTGCAACGACCTCTGGGGCCTCGGCTACTCCCGTCACGAGCTCGAGCCCGTCGCCGCCACGCTCGGCAGCGACGTCCCCTTCCTCCTGCACGGGGGCAACGCCGTCGGCGGCGGTCGCGGCGAGACGGTGAGCCCGGTGCTCGCCCGCGGGTCCTACCACTGGGTCTTCGCCGTCGCGGCGGAGGGACTCTCCACGGCGGCCGTCTACGCCGAGTTCGACCGCCTCACCGCAGGCCGTGAGGTGCCCGACCCGCAGGTGCCCGACGCGCTGCTGGCCGCCCTGCGCTCCGGTGACGCCGTCGCACTCGGCGCCGCCCTGTCGAACGACCTGACCCAGGCCTCGCTCTCGCTGCGGCCCGAGCTGGAGTCGACCCTGGACGTCGGCCGGGCCGCGGGTGCGCTCGGCGCGATCATCTCCGGCTCCGGCCCCACCTGCCTCTTCCTCGCCGCCGACGAGCAGCAGAGCCTCGACATCGCCGTCGCGCTCGCCGGGACCGGTGGGTGCGCCGACGTCGTCCAGTCCACCGGGCCGGTGCCGGGCGTGCGGTTCATCTCCTGATGACCGGTCACTCCAGCCGCCCACGGCCCGGCAGCCCCGCCCCGCTGATCGGCGGGGAGGGGCTCGAGCTCTCGTTCCCCACCAAGGACGTGCTCGACGGCGTGACGCTCGGGCTCGCCGAGGGCCAGCGGGTCGGCGTAGTGGGCCGCAACGGCGACGGCAAGTCGACGCTGATGCGGGTCCTGGCCCGTCGGCTCGAGCCGGACGAGGGGCGCGTGACCTGGCGGCGTGACCTGCGGGTCGGCTTCGTCGACCAGTCCGACGTGCTCGCTGCCGACGCCATCGTCCAGCACGTCGTCGTCGGGGAGGTCGCCGAGCACGAGTGGGCGGGCGACGCGCGGGTCCGCGACGTCGTGGAGGGGCTGCTCGGCGACGTGCCGTGGCACGCCCGGGTCGGCGACCTCAGCGGGGGACAGCGTCGGCGCGTCTCGCTCGCGGCGGTCCTCGTCGGCGAGCACGACGTGCTGTTCCTCGACGAGCCCACGAACCACCTGGACGTGGAAGGGGTCACCTGGCTCGCGGCGCACCTGAACGCGCGGTTCGCCGGCGGCCAGGGCGCCTTCGTCGTCGTGACCCACGACCGCTGGTTCCTCGACGAGGTGTGCACCGACACCTGGGAGGTGCACGACGGCGTCGTCGAGCCGTTCGAGGGAGGCTACGCCGCCTACGTCCTCCAGCGGGTCGAGCGCGACCGTCAGGCCGCGGCCGCGGAGTCGCGCCGGCAGAACCTGCTGCGCAAGGAGCTGGCGTGGCTGCGGCGCGGTGCGCCCGCGCGCACGTCGAAGCCGAAGTTCCGCATCGACGCGGCGAACGAGCTCATCGAGCGGGAACCGCCCGTGCGCGACAGCGTCGCTCTGCAGCGGGTCGCCGTGGCACGGCTCGGCAAGGACGTCGTCGACCTGCTCGACGTGTCGGTCTCCTACGGCGAGCGCGAGGTGCTGAGGCACGTCGAGTGGCGCATCGCGCCCGGCCACCGGGTCGGCGTCCTCGGGGCGAACGGGGCCGGCAAGAGCACGCTGCTCGGCCTGGTGGACGGCCGCGTCCGACCCACGCGCGGCACGGTGCGGCGCGGCAAGACCGTGCAGGTCGCCACGTTGACCCAGGCCCTGGGCGAGCTCGACGCGATCGCCGACGACCGCGTGCGCGACGTGGTCGCGGCGCGGCGCGCCAGCTACCAGGCCGAGGGCTCCGAGGTCACCCCGTCGCAGATGCTCGAGCGGCTGGGGTTCTCGAGCGCCCAGCTGTCGACACGCGTGAAGGACCTGTCGGGTGGTCAGCGACGCCGTCTCCAGCTCATGCTGACGCTCCTCGACGAGCCGAACGTGCTGATCCTCGACGAGCCGACGAACGACATGGACACCGACATGCTGGCGGCGGTCGAGGACCTCCTCGACACGTGGCCGGGCACGTTGCTCGTCGTCAGCCACGACCGCTACCTGCTGGAGCGCGTCACCGACGACCAGTACGCGGTGATGGACGGCCGCCTGCGCCACCTGCCGGGCGGCGTCGACGAGTACCTGCGGCTGCGCCGCGCGGCCGCGGACGCCGCACCGGCAGCGGCGACCCGCCCGACGTCCTCCGTGTCGACCCCGGCACCCTCGTCCGGCGGCGGCTCCGCGGAGCAGCGCCAGGCGCGCAAGGAGGCGGCCCGGCTCGAGCGGCAGATCGAGAAGGTCACGGAGCGGGAGGCCGACCTCGAGCGGCAGATGGTCGAGGCGGCGACGGACCCGTCGCGGCTCGTCCCTCTGTCCGCCGAGCACGCCGCCGTCGTCGCCGAGCGCGAGGCCCTCGAGGAGCGCTGGCTCGCCGTCGCCGAGTAGGAGGGGAGGGGTCGCGGCTCAGACGTGCCGGGCCAGCACGCGTAGTGCGTCGGCGAGGGCGTCGGCGGAGTCGCTGGGCAGGCTCGCGAGGAGGGCGCGCTCCTGCTCCAGGAGCTCGTCGAGGGCGCCGTCGACGGCCCGACGTCCGGCGGGGGTCAGTGTGACGAGCACGCCACGGCGGTCGGCGGGGTCGGGCTCGCGCGAGACCAACCCGCGCTCGGTGAGCCGGTCGACGCGGTTGGTCATCGTCCCGCTCGTGACCATGGTCTCGGTGACGAGCCGCCCGGGGGAGAGCTGGTACGGCGGCCCGGAGCGGCGCAGCGCGGAGAGGACGTCGAACTCCCACGGCTCGAGTGCGTGCGCGGCGAAGGCCGCGCGGCGCGCGCGGTCCAGGTGGCGGGCGAGCCGGCTGACCCGGCTCAGCACCTGCATGGGGCGGGTGTCGAGGTCGGGACGTTCGCGCTGCCAGGCGTCGACGATGTGGTCGACCTCGTCACGCTCCTCCGGGCCCATGCCTCCAGGGTACTGCGTCAAGATTCTTGATGTCGAGATTGTTTGGCCGCCGTCCTGGCCCTACGGTGACGGCATGGACGTCGCCGACCTCGTGGGCAAGGGCCCCGCCACCACCGTCCCGCTGCTGCGCGACAAGGTCGTCTCCTCCCGCGAGCTGACGATCGCGACGTTCGACGCGATCGATCGTGAGGACGCCCGCGTCAACGCCGTGGTCGAGCTGTTGGCCGACGAGGCGTTCGACGCGTCCACGGAGGCCGACGAGCGACGCGCCGCGGGCGAGGACGCCCCCTTGCTGGGGGTGCCCGTCGCGTTGAAGAACGACCTCGACGTCGCCGGGCGCGTGACGGGTCTCGGGAGCCGGGCGATCACGCGGCCCGCGGCACAGCACGGCGCGCTGGTGCGTGCGCTGCTGGCGAGCGGTGCCGTGCCCGTGGCCACCACGACGCTTCCAGAGCTGGCCGTCTACGGGTTCACCGAGTCGCTCGCGCGGGGCATCACGCGCAACCCCCACCACCTCGACCGGTCGCCGGGGGGCTCGTCGGGCGGGTCCGCCGCGCTCGTGGCCTCGGGTGCCATCGGCGTCGCCACCGCCTCCGACGGCGCGGGGTCGATCCGCATCCCGGCCGCGAGCTGCGGGCTGGTCGGCTTCAAGACGACCCATGGCCGGCTCCCCGGGTCCGGAGGGTGGCACGGGCTCTCGACGCAGGGTTGCGTCACCCCGACGGTGCGCGACACCGCCGTCTACCTCGACGCCGTCGGCAGCGGACCCGCGGGAGCCCTCGCGCACGCCGCCGACACCCCGCCCCCGCGCCTGAGGATCGGTCTCAGCACGAGCACGGCCGCTGCCGGTCGCGCCGAGCCGCTGCACCGAGACGTGCGCGCCGCGCTGCAGCACGTCGCCGACCTGCTGGCCGACGCCGGGCACGACGTCCGGACGGTGAAGGTCCCGTACGGCCTCGACGCCAAGGCGCTGACCGTGCGCTACCTCGCCGGCATCGCCGAGGTCGCGCGCGGCGTGGACGACCCGTCCATGCTGGAGGACCGCACCCGCCAGGTCGCCCGGCTCGGGCGGCCGTTCGGGCCGTCGGCCGTCGCGTGGGCGCAGCGCGCCGGGCTGCGCTTCGGGTCCACCGTGCACGACCGCCTCGGGGTCGACGTGCTGCTGACCCCGACGATGAGTGGGCCAGCGCTGCCCGTCGGGCGCTTCGCCGGCAAGGGGGGCCTGCGCACGGTCCTCGGCATGAACGCGTTCTACCCGTACACCGCCCAGTGGAACCACGCCGGCGTGCCGGCCGTCTCCCTGCCGGTGGGCGTCTCGCGCAAGAAGGGCCTGCCGCTCGCCGTCCAGCTCGTCGCCCGTCGCGACCAGGACGCCCTGCTCATGTCCGTCGCTGCGGAGGTGGAGGCGCTGCTTCGTGGCTGACGTCCGCTGGGACCCGACGCAGTACCTCCGGTTCGCCGACGACCGGGGGCGCCCCTTCGTCGACCTCGTCGCGCGGGTGCAGGGCGAGGCGCGCACCGTCGTCGACCTCGGCTGCGGCCCGGGCACGCTCACGCCCGTCCTGCGGGAGCGCTGGCCCGACGCGGCGGTCGTGGGGGTGGACTCCTCGCCGGAGATGGTGGAGCGGGCGCGGGTGGAGGACACCGACCCCCGCAGCCGCTACGAGCTCGCCGACGTCGCCGCGTGGGCGCCGGAGGGCCCGGTCGACGTCATCACCTCCAACGCCATGTTCCAGTGGGTCGCGGACCAGGAGGCGGTGCTGAAGCGCCTGGCCGGGCACGTCGTGCCGGGCGGGTCGATCGCCGTGCAGGTGCCGAACAACGCCGATGCGCCCAGCCACGCCCTCATGCGGGAGGTCGCCGGACGGCCACGCTTCGCCGAGCACGCAGCGGGCGTGCTCGGGGTCCGTGGGACCAGTCCCGAGGTGTACCTGGCGCTGTTCGCCGACCTCGGCTGGTCGTGCGACGCCTGGGAGACGACGTACCTCCACGTGCTGCAGGGCGACGACCCGGTCCTGGAATGGGTGCGGGGCACCGGCCTCCGTCCGATCCTGCAGGCGCTCCCCGACGGGGTGCGGGAGGAGTTCGTCGAGGAGTACCGGCTCGAGCTGCGCCGCGCCTACCCCCGCCGCCCCTTCGGCACGGTGCTGCCCTTCCGCCGCACGTTCGCCGTGGCCAGGCGCCC
The DNA here is from genome assembly GCA_964599245.1 of uncultured Aeromicrobium sp. Lineage (GTDB taxonomy): Bacteria > Actinomycetota > Actinomycetes > Propionibacteriales > Nocardioidaceae > Aeromicrobium. The sequence continues at coordinate 25,682 of CAZREF010000035.1, forward strand.
CCTCCGGTAGCCTGGCCGTGCCGTCGCGGCCCGCCGCGACGATCCCCGGTTGGTCTGCCGGCAGGGCCCGCCTGACT
>CAZREF010000036.1:0-24111 GCA_964599245.1 uncultured Aeromicrobium sp.
TCCCGGCAGCTCCACGTCACGACAGGACCCCCGACTTCTCGCGAGGCCGGGGGTCCTGTGCGTTCCTCGTCTGGGGTCCTGGCGGGACGTGCATCGGGCAGAGCAATCGAGTCGGGCCCCCCTTCGCGGCGAAGCCGCCTGCGAGGGATCCCGGCAGCTCCACCCACGGGCGAGGACCCCGCACCGTCCGTCGACGGTGCGGGGTCCTCGTGCGTGAGGCTGGACGCTCAGGACTCGCTGTCGGTCTTCGGCCCGGCCGGACCCGGGCCGCCCGGACCGCGCCCGCCGCCGAGGAGGTCGGCGTCGAACGCCTTCAGCACCGAGGTCTTGTCGGCCTCGGTCAGGGTGTCGTCCTCGACGGCGGCGTCGAGCCGCTCGACGAGGGCCGCGCGGACGTCGGCCCGGCGGTCCTCCCGCTCGGACTCGGCCTGGTCGCGTGCCTTCTCGAGGGCTGCCTCGACCTTGGCCTGCGCCACGTCGAGCTCCTTCGCGAGCGCCTCGGCCAGGGCGGCCTCGCGCTGCTCCCGCTCGGCGTCGGTCGGCGGGGTCGGCTTCTCGCCCCGGGCGGGACGATCGGGGCGCAGGTCCTGCGCGACGGTGCGCAGCGCCTTCTCGACGGTGGACTGCTCGATGCCGAGCTCGTCCGCGAGGGTCTTCGCGACGACGCCCCGACCGCCGAGAGGACCGCCGGGGTGCCGGTCGTGGGCGGTGGTCGTGCTCGTCGCCGCGTCGTCCGCCGACGCGATCGCGACACCGCCGGCCATGAGGCCGGCCCCGGCGACGAGGCCGGCGACGCCGATGCGCGCCGCTGTCGATCTGTTCATGGTGTTCCCTCCATCGTGGTCGGACCGTTCGAGCATCACTGCGCTCCCTGTGACGAACCTGTGCGTGGGGTCAGCACGCGCTGCGGGCGGCACGGGAGCACATCCACGCGTACCGTCGGTATGCTCACGGCCATGGCCACTCCGCGTCGCATCCGCACGTACACCCACGACGGCCTGACGTTCGACGTCACCGACGCAGGTCCCGCCGACGGCGAGCCGGTCGTGCTGCTGCACGGCTTCCCGCAGACGTCGACGTCCTGGGAACGCGTCAGCGCCCTCCTGCACGAGGAGGGCTACCGCACCCTCGCCCCCGACCTGCGGGGCTACTCCCCGGGTGCGCGGCCGTCGGGGCGTCGTGCCTACGCGGGCGAGCTGTTGGCCGGCGACGTGGTCGCCCTGCTCGAGCGGCTCGGGCGTCCGGCGCACCTGGTCGGGCACGACTGGGGCTCCGCGGTGGGCTGGTACGTCGCCGGGTCGCGTCCCGACCTCCTGCTGTCCTGGACGGCCGTCTCGGTGCCCCACCCGGCGGCCTTCATGGCGTCGATGTCACGCAGCACGCAGCTCCTGAAGAGCTGGTACATGGGCTTCTTCCAGCTGCCGGTGCTGCCGGAGCTGGTGCTCTCACGGGCGAGGGGGGCCCGCGACCGGTTCCTGGCGCACGCCGGGATGGACCGACGCCTGCGCGAACGCTTCCAGGCCGAGATGATCGACGGTGGGGCCCTGCCCGGCGGCCTCGGCTACTACCGCGGGCTCCCGTTCTCGATGGCCTCGATCGGTGGCACGGTGCGCGTGCCGACGACGATGGTCTGGAGCACCGGCGACGTGGCCCTCGGTCGCAAGGGCATCGACCTGACGCCGCGGTACGTGGATGCCCCCTACGAGCTGGTCGTCCTCCAGGGCGTCAGCCACTGGATCCCCGACCACGAGCCCCAGGTGCTCGTCGACGCCATCACGCGACGGGCTCGCGCCGCCGCAGCCTGACGCGTACGGTCGGCTCATGGACGAGCCCTTCGACCCCGCCCGCGTCACGCAGGCCCTGGAGCACCTCCCGGGCTGGTCCGGCGACGTCACGGGGCTCACCCGCACCTACCACTTCGACAGCTTCACCGACGCGATCGCGTTCATGACCGCGGCCGCGCCCCGCATCGACGAGATGGACCACCACCCGGAGTGGACCAACGTCTACGACCGGGTCGAGGTGCGCCTCAGCAGCCACGACGTCGACGGCGTGAGCGGTCGGGACGTGCGGCTGGCCGAGGTGCTGGACGAGCTCGCGGGCGCTGCGGCAAGCTGAGTTCCTTGCCGCTCAGGGCGCGGCACCCCGCCGGGCCGTCCTGGGCCGCCCAGGGCACGGCACCCCCGCCGGGTTGTCGTTGGCCGCCCAGGGCCCGGCACCCCCGCCGGTCGCGCCGTGGGCTCAGGCCCAGAGGTCGCTGCCGAACTGGAACCAGATCGCCGACAGGACGGCGACGTACCAGAGGACGACGACGAGCAGGGTCCAGTCGCTGAGGAACCGCGTGATCGCGGCGCGAGGTGCGAACGCGCGCAGGTTGCGCGCGGTGACCAGCACGAAGAGCGGGATCATCATCGACCAGACGACCATGCACCAGGGGCACAGCTTCTGGATCTCGTAGATGCTCTGGTACTGCAGCCAGGTGACGAAGCCGATGCCGAAGAGCACGCCGGCCTGGAGGCCGCCCCAGAACCAGCCGGGCAGCCGCGTGCCGGAGGCGAGCAGGATCCCGAGCGTCAGCACGACGGAGAAGCCGACGATGCCGATGATCGGGTTCGGGAAGCCGAAGGCCGAGGCCTGGTCGGTGTTGATGACACCGCCACAGCTGACGAACGCGTTGATGTCGCAGTTGAGCGCCGTGCTCTCGCCCGCGGCCTCGGCCTGGAGGAACTTCACCTTGTCGATCGTGAGCACGACGGCGGCGGCGAGGCCCACCGCGCCGGCGACGATCATCATCCAGCGGGGATCGCGCAGGTCGGCGTCCGCTGCTGCGGTGTCGGGGGTCGTCTCGAGCACGTCGGTCACCCCTCGATGGTAGGGGAGGGGCGGTCGCCGGCCCGACACCTGCGCTCGGCGGTCCCTTGACGCGCGGCCGTACTGACCGTACGGTTTCGGATACCGAGGGTATCCGAAAGGTGTGGGCATGGAGCACGTCGACGTCGTCATCGTGGGTGCAGGGCTGTCGGGCATCGGCGCCGCCCACCGGCTCAGCACGATGAGCCCGGGCACGAGCTACACGATCCTCGAGGCGCGCGACGGCATCGGTGGCACCTGGGACCTCTTCCGCTACCCGGGCGTCCGGTCGGACTCGGACATGTACACGCTGAGCTACCCGTTCCGCCCGTGGCGCCACCGCAAGGCCATCGCGGACGGCAGCGACATCCGCGAGTACATCCGCAGCACGGCCGCCGAGCACGGCATCGCCGACCGCATCCGCTTCGGGCACAAGGTGCTGAGCGCGAGCTGGTCGTCCGATGACGCACGGTGGACGCTCACCTGTGAGGTGGACGGCGCGCTCGTGGAGCAGACCTGCTCCTTCCTGTTCATGTGCAGCGGGTACTACGACTACGACGAGGGCTACACCCCGGACTTCCCGGGCATCGAGGACTTCGGCGGCACGGTCGTGCACCCCCAGTTCTGGCCGGAGGACCTCGACCACTCCGGAGCGAAGGTCGTCGTCATCGGCTCCGGGGCCACCGCCATCACCCTCGTGCCGTCCATGGCGGCCGACGCCGAGCACGTGACGATGCTCCAGCGCTCGCCCACCTACATCACCTCCCTGCCGCAGGAGGACGCGATCTCCGCGTTCCTGCGGAAGGTGCTCCCCGCGGGCCTCGCCCACCGCGCCACGCGGGTCAAGAACGCCGCCGTCGCCATCGGGTTCTACGAGTTCTGCCGTCGTTTCCCCGGGGCGGCCAAGAAGATCCTCCTCACGCGCGCCGGCCGGTCCGCTCCGGGCCTCGAGCCCGAGCACCTCACGCCGCGCTACGACCCGTGGGACCAGCGGCTCTGCGTGGTGCCCGACGGCGACCTGTGGCGCACGCTCCGACGTGGCCAGGCCTCGATCGTCACCGATCACGTCGAGACCTTCGACGAGACGGGCATCCGGCTCGCGTCCGGCCGCCACCTCGACGCCGACGTCGTCGTGACCGCCACCGGGCTCAAGGTGGTCTCGCTCGGCAAGGTCGCGATCGACGTGGACGGTGAGAAGGTCGACCCGCACGACCGGTTCGTCTACAAGGGGCTCATGCTCAGCGGCGTGCCCAACCTCGCCTGGTGCATCGGCTACACGAACGCCTCGTGGACCCTGCGCGCCGACCTGTCCTGGCAGTACGTGGCGCGGCTGCTCGAGCACATGCGCAGCCACGGCTACGTCGCCGGCATGCCCGACCCCGCCGGTGTCCGGGGGGAGGCCGCGCCCGCGCTCGACCTGGAGTCCGGCTACGTGCAGCGCGCGGTCCGGGAGCTGCCGCAGCAGGGACGTCACCGCCCCTGGACCGTCCGGCAGAACTGGTTCCTCGACGCGTGGGACATCCGGCGGACCGATCTCGACGAGGAGATGGTCTGGACCCGCGCCGACGACGTCGCGCGCCGGCGGGCGACGGCCTCCTGACGCGGGCGCACCCTAGGGTGGGCGGGTGCGCGTCGACCAGCTGATCATGCGGGCAGCGGCGGCGTCGCTCCTGCTGCTCTCCGCCGTCGTGGTGCTGGCCGCGCCGGCCGACGTCCTCGAGCGGCCGCTGGACCAGCTGCTGCTCGGCGGCCTCGGCTGGGTGCTCCGCCTCGCCGCAGCAGGCGCCGGTGTGCTCGTCGTCCTGACCGCCGTCACGGTCGGTCGGCTCCTCGATCCCGAGCGTGGACGCCGCGCGGTACCCGTGCTGCTCGGGATCGTCGGGCTGGCACTCGTCCTGTTCGCCACCACGAGCCCCACCGAGGTCCTGGGCTCCGGCGGTGGCGACGGCGTCGTCCTCGAGGCCGAGGCCTCCGGTTCGAACGCGGCGAACGCGCTCGCCCTGCTGCTCGTCTCCACGCTCCTCCCCGCCGCCGCGATCGTCCAGGCCGCCCGCTGGCGTCGAGCGGACGCGACGTCCGGCTCGGCCAAGGTGGCGTTCGGCGTCGCCGTCGCCTCGCTCTGGGCCTCCCTGGCCGACTCCCTCGCGCGCGACGGGGTGCTGCCGGCGGTCGGGCTCTGGCAGCGGATCGCGCTCGTCGTGGCCTGGGTCGGTCTGGCCGTGCTCCTGCTGCGCCTCGCGTCGCGTCCTACGTCTGGCAGTGCGGGCACCAGAAGATGATCCGCTCGCGCCCGGGCTCGTCGCCGAGCTCACCGTCGCGCAGCGGTGTGCCGCAGCGGCGGCACCGGGCGTGCTCGCGCCGGTAGACCCAGCGGTCCTCCCCGTGACGGGTGCTGCCCGTGAAGGTCCGCTCGACGCGCGCCTTGTTGAGGTCGAGGAGGCGGTGCCCGCGGTCGATGACCCGGGCGAGGTCGGGCACCTCGCCGACGGGTCGGGTGGGTGCCAGGCCGGACAGGAACAGCAGCTCGTTGACGTACTCGTTGCCGAGTCCCGCGAGGTTGCGCTGGTCGAGCAGCGCGACGAAGACCGGACGGTCGGGGTCGGAGGAGGTGCGCCGGACGGCCTCCTCGAGGTCCCAGTCGGGCCCGAGCAGGTCCGGACCCAGGTAGGCCAGCGCGTCCTCGTCGTGCTCGCGCTTGAGGATCTCCAGCAGGCCGAGCTGGAAGCCGATGGCCTGGTGCTGCTCGGTCTCGAGCACGATGCGCGCCGTGTGTGCCGGACGGCGCCACCGGCTGCCCCGGCGCAGCACGTGCCACGCCCCCTCCATCTTCAGGTGGGAGTGGATGGACGCGTCACCGACGCGGATCAGCAGGTGCTTGCCGCGGCTCAGCACCTCCTCGACCGTGCGGCCCGACAGGTCGAGCGTGGCCCACTGCGGCACACGGATGTCGGAGCGCACGAGCTCACGGCCCTCCAGCACCTCCCGCAGGTGGTGCGCGGTGCGCCAGACGGTATCCCCTTCAGGCATCGGGACCTCCGTCACGCATGGGAGGACCGCGCGGACGAGGGGGCGCGGCGGGCGGTGTCGCTGCCGCGGCGCACGTCGAGCCGCAGCCCCTTGGGGTGGCGCTCGAACCCGGCGGAGAGCAGGGCGTCGGCGAGGGCCGTCGTGCCGGCCGGTCGTCCGTTGACCGACTCCACGGTGAGACGCGGGATCCGGCCCGAACGGCCCAGGGACGCGATCGCGTGGGCCGAGCGCGCGAGGGCGTCGGCGTCGTCGGTGAAGGCGAGGCACGACCGCCCGCCGCGCTCGAGGTACAGGACCGCGCGCCCGTCGTGGAGGGCCACGAGCGCGCCGGCCTTGCGTGCCGGCCGGTGCTTGAGGTCCTCGCCGGCGTCCACCACGTCGGGCCACGGCAGGGCCGCGCCGAACGGCTGGGCAGGATCGGTGGCGGCGAGCACCACGGCGTCGACGTCGGCCTGCTCGTCGTCGGGGCGCTCGAAGGACCGGAGGCGGTCGACCGTGGCGGAGGAGGCGAACTGGGCCGCCCCGAGGGAGTCGACGTAGTAGCCGCGCAGCACCGAGCCGTTCTGCTCGAGCTCGCGCAGCACCCGGTAGGCCCCGGCGAACCCGCCGGGCGTCTGCTCGGCCACGACCGCGCCCCGCGTGACCACGCCGTGCCGTGCGACGAGCGCCTCCGTGCGCGCGACCTGCAGCGCGGCCTGCTGCTCGGGGTCGCCGCCCGGGCCCTCGACGAGGAACCACCGGCCGGACGCGACGGGGGGACCCAGTCGCGCGGCCCGCGGCGAGGCTGCGAGGCCGCGCCGGGCGCGCACCCGGGCGCGGGGCGTGGAGCCCCCGCGGGAGCGGTGCGCCCCGCGACCACCCAGCCGTGCGCGCACGGGTGCGTAGGAGTCGCCGGCCACGCGGCCCGACCACACGAGCTGCCAGAGCGCCTCGACCACCGCGTCGTCCGACGGCGGCGACTCCTGCTCGGCCTGCAGGGCCTGGGTCAGCTGCCGGAAGAGGTAGGCACCTCCGTCGGCGAGCAGGTCGAGGAGGCGCAGGCCGAGTGCATCGGGCTCGACGGGGTCGCGGCGGGCGGGGAGCACGAGGTCGGCCGGGTGCAGCTGGACCCATCCGTCGTGACCGGCGAGGGTGCCGGCGCCGGTCCACACGACCTCGCCTGCACCCAGCAGCTCGTCGAGCTGGGCGGGGGAGTAGTCGCGCACCCGGCCGGGCAGCACGAGGGACTCCCACGCCGACGCGGGCAGCGGGACCCCGGCCAGCTGGTCGACGACCGTGAGCACGCCGTCGAGACCGCGCAGCGAGCCACCGACCTCCTGCCACGCCGGCAGGAAGCGGGCGAAGGTCCGCGGCTCGACGGGCTCGATCTGCTGGCGGGCGGCCGCGAGCGAGCGGCTCCGGAGCCGCCTCAGCACGTCGGCGTCGACGTGCTCCGTGCCCGAGGCGCCGGGGCGGAACTCGCCCTCCACGAGCCGGTCGTCGTGCGTGAGGCGCTTGAGCACGTCGAGGACGACCGCCCGGCCGAGCCCGAACCGGGCGGCGACCTCGTCGACGGTGAACGGACCATGGGTGCGGGCGTGGCGGGAGACGAGGTCGCCGAGCGGGTCGGCGACCGGTTGCAGGAGCGCGTCGGGGATGCCGAGCGGGACGACGACGCCGAGCGCGTCGCGCAGACGACCGGCGTCCTCCACCACGGCCCACCGGAGCTCCCCGGCGACCGGAAGCTCCACGACACGACGCGACTCCTGCAGCGTGGCGAGCGCCGGCGCCGCGTCGTCGACCAGGCGGGCGTCGACCTCGGCCGTGGTGAGGGGGCCGAGCAGGCGCAGCAGGTCGGCGGCGCCCTCGGCGCCGGAGAGCCGGCGGTCCTCGGCCAGCCGCTGCAGCTCGGCCTCGGTGCGCTCGATGACCTCGGGGTCGAGCAGCTCACGCAGCTCGGCACGACCGAGGAGCTCCGACAGCAGCGTCGGGTCGAGGGACAGGGCGGCGGCGCGACGCTCGGCGAGCGGGGTGTCGCCCTCGTACAGGAACGTCGCGACGTAGCCGAAGAGCAGGGTGCGGGCGAAGGGGGAGGCCGTGGAGGTCTCGACCTCGACCATGCGCACCTCCTGCTGCGCGATCCTCTCGGCGAGGCGCGTGAGCGCGGGCAGGTCGTAGACGTCCTGCAGGCACTCGCGGGCGGTCTCGAGCAGGATCGGGAAGTCGGGGTGCTCGCGCGCGACGTCGAGCAGCTGGGCCGCGCGCTGGCGCTGCTGCCACAGCGGTGCCCGCGCGCCCGGGTTGCGCCGCGGCAGCAGCAGGGCTCGTGCCGCGCACTCACGGAAGCGGGACGCGAACAGGGCCGACCCGCCCACCTCGGCCGTGACCACGCGCTCGAGGTCGTCGACGTCGAGCACGAAGAGGTCGGCACCGGGGACCCCGGAGCCGTCTGCGCCTGCGCCGTCCTCCGCCCACGGCCCGGAACCCCCGCCGGAGCCGTCCTCCGCCCACGGCCCGGAACCCCCGCCGGGGCCGTCGGGCGCCCACGGCGACGACGTGTCGGGGATGCGGGCGACGATGCCGTCGTCGGTGGCCACCACCGAGCCGTCGACGCCGTAGCGCTCGAGCACACGAGCCGCGACCACGAGGGCCCAGGGTGCGTGGACGCGTCGGCCGTAGGGGGAGTGCAGCACCACGCGCCAGTCGCCGAGCTCGTCGTGGAACCGCTCGACGACGAGCTGGCGGTCGGTCGGCAGCGTGCTCATGGCCTCGCGCTGCTCGTCGAGGAAGGCCAGCAGGTTGAACCGGGCTCGCTCGTCGAGGTGGTCCGGCAGCGTGCCCTCGGAGACCCGGCGCAGGAAGGCCCCGATGGCCTCGCCCAGCTCGGCCGGACGGCCGCTGGCGTCGCCGCGCCAGAACGGGAGGCGGGCGGGCTCGCCGAACGCGGGCGTGACCACGACCCGGTCGTGCGTGATCTCCTGGATGCGCCAGCTGGTGGCGCCGAGCGCGAACACGTCGCCCACGCGCGACTCGTAGACCATCTCCTCGTCGAGCTCGCCCACCCGCTTGGACGGTCCCTCGTCGATCCCGTCGGCGAGGACGACGGCGAAGAGCCCGCGGTCGGGGATGGTGCCGCCGCTCGTGACGGCGAGTCGCTGAGCGCCCGGGCGGCCGGTGAGCGTGCCGGCGTCGCGGTCCCACACCACGCGGGGTCGCAGCTCGGCGAAGCGGTCGGAGGGGTAGCGGCCCGCCAGCAGGTCGAGGGTGGCCTCGTAGGCCGAGCGGGGGAGCGAGGCGAAGGGCGCCGCGCGCCGGACGACGTCGAACCACGCCTCCACCTCGACGGGTTCGAGCGCGCACACCGCCACCGTCTGCTGGGCGAGGACGTCGAGCGGGTTGGCCGGCACGGCGAGCCGTTCGATGGCGCCCTCGCGCATCCGCTCGGCCGTGACGGCCGCGCCGACCAGGTCGTGCCGGGTGGTGGGGTAGACCAGGCCGCGCGAGACCTCGCCGACCTGGTGGCCGGCCCGTCCCACCCGTTGGAGGCCGCTCGCCACCGACGGCGGGGTCGAGACCTGCACGACCAGGTCGACGCTGCCCATGTCGATGCCGAGCTCGAGGCTCGACGTGGCCACGACGCACCGCAGCCGGCCGGACTTCAGGTCGTCCTCGATGAGGGCGCGCTGCTCCTTGCTGACGGACCCGTGGTGCGCCCGGGCCAGGGCCCCGACCTCGGCCGCGTCCCCGCGCCCCGAGGACGTGCCGCTGACCCCGCCCACGCCGGCCGGTGGCAGCGAGCTGCCGGGCTCGGGTCGCTCGCGGCCCTCACGGTCGGCCCACTGCTCGTTGAGGTGCGCGGTGAGCCGTTCCGCCTGGCCCCGGGAGTTGCAGAAGACGATGGTGGAGCGCACCGCGAGGATGCGCTCGACGACGTCGTGCTCGATGAACGGCCAGATGCTGCCGCCGTTGTCGTCCTCGAGCGCGGTGCTGATGGAGCGTGCGCCGGACCCCTCGTCGCGGACCGGCTCCTCCTCCCGGGCCGACGGTGGGCGCGAGAGCTCGGTCATGTCGTCCAGCGGCACGACGACGTCGAGCTCCAGGCGCGACGGCGACGGCGGCGCCACCACGTGCACCGGCGCCCGACCGCCGAGGAACCGTGCGACCTCCTCGTGCGGGCTGACGGTGGCGCTGAGGCCGACCCGGCGGGCCGGCTCGTCGAGCAGGTCGTCGAGACGCTCCAGCGACAGGGCCAGGTGCGCGCCCCGCTTGGTCCCGGCGACGGCGTGGATCTCGTCCACGATCACCGTGTCGACCCCGCGGAGCGTGTCGCGGGCGGCCGACGTGAGCATGAGGAAGAGCGACTCGGGCGTGGTGATGAGGATGTCGGGCGGGCTCGTCAGCAGGGCCCGCCGGTCGCGCTGGGACGTGTCGCCGGAGCGCACGCCGACGCGGACCTCCGAGAACGCGTCGCCGCGTCGCGCGGCGACCTGCGTGATGCCGACCAGGGGCGAGCGCAGGTTGCGCTCGACGTCGACGGCCAGTGCCTTCAGCGGCGAGATGTAGAGGACGCGCGTGCGCCGCTCCTTCTCCGGCGTCGGCTCGTGCAGGAGCCGGTCGATGGCCGAGAGGAAGGCGGCGAGGGTCTTGCCGGACCCGGTGGGGGCGACGACGAGCACGTGGCGTCGCTCGGCGATCGCGGCCCACGCCTCCGCCTGTGCGGGCGTGGGGGCGGAGAAGGCGCCCTCGAACCACTCCCGGGTGGCCGGCGCGACCGTGGCGAGCGGGTCCGTGCCGGCGAGCAGGGCGTCGTCCGGGGCGACGTCGGACGCGGAGGGCTCGGGCACCGACCCATGGTGGCAGCCGGGTCCGACACGTGCGCGTCGTGTGCGGAGTCGCGGAGCGGCTGGGGCATGCTGGTCACATGCAGCTCCGCGGTCCCGTCCTGCTGGTCCCCGTCGTCGCCGCACTGGTGCTCGCCGGCTGCTCGTCGGACGAGGAGCCCGCCCCCGAGCCGACGGCCTCGAAGGGTGCCGGGGCGACGATCGTCGAGGTCTCGCCCGTCACGGGCGAGACGCTGCCGCAGGGGCGTCCGGACAACCCGGTCTTCGTGGTGAAGATCGAGAACACCGCGAACGGTGCTCCCCAGGTCGGGCTCGACCAGGCCGACCTCGTCGTCGAGGAGCTGGTCGAGGGAGGTCTCACGCGCCTCGCGGCCTTCTACTACTCCACGCTGCCGTCGACGGTCGGTCACGTCCGCTCCATGCGTGCGACCGACGTCGGCATCGCCTCGCCGGTCGGCGGGCAGATCGTCGCGTCCGGAGGCGCGTCTGGCACGTACCGGACGGTGAAGAAGGCGGGCCTGCGCGTCTTCTCCGAGGACGAGGGCGCCCCCGGCTTCAGCAGCGATCCCGCCAAGGTCCGGCCGTACAACCGCCTGGTCGACCTGAAGCGCCTCGACCGGTCGGCGAAGGTCGACGCCATCCCCGGGCCATACCTCTCGTGGTCCTCCGCCGACGGGGGGGACGAGGTCGAGGCGGGCGGCGACGGTGCCGACCCGTCCGCGTCGAGCCCCGCCCCGGCGCCGCCGACCCCGAAGCCCGCCACGCGCGCGTCGGTCCGGTTCTCGCCGACGTCGACGACGCAGTGGAAGCTGGACGGGGAGCAGTGGGTGCGCACGAACGGCCACGCCGCCAAGGAGTTCCGGGCCGACACGCTCGTGGTGATGTTCGCGAAGGTCGGTGACGCCGGCTACCTCGACCCGGCCGGCAACCCGGTGCCTGAGACGGCCATGAAGGGCTCGGGACGCGCCCTGCTCCTCACCGCCGACGGCGCGCTCGACGTCAGGTGGACCAAGAAGGCGAACGACTCCACGCTCTCCTTCGCGACGAAGGACGGCACCCCGGTCACGGTGAGCCCGGGGAAGACCTGGATCGAGCTCGTGCCCGAGGGCGACGGCGCGGTCGACGTCGGGTAGGCGGGAGGGCCGGGGGCCTGCCGGGCTCAGGAGTCGGTGCCGGGGCCGGGCTGCGGGTCGGTGAGCGACGGCAGCAGCCGCATGCCGGCGAGGATGCCGCTGATGGAGGCGAGCACCTCGGCGGCGGCCTGGTCGGCGTCCTCGGCGTCGGCGACGTACTCCGAGCTGGACCGGATGGCGCCGAAGAAGATGGCCGCGTAGGCCTCGCTGAGCTCTCCCGCGCCGCCGAGGTCGTCCAGCAGGGCGTCGACGGTGCGCTTGACGATGCCGAAGGAGGCGGCCCGCTCGGCCACGACCCAGCGCTCGTGGCCCAGGGCCACGGGGCCCTCCTGCAGGCAGATGCGCCGGAACTGCGGCTCGCGGCACACCTCGAGGAAGCCCTCCAACCCGATCTGGGCACGCTCCCAGGGGTCGTCGACGGTGTCGATGCGCTTCTCGATGTCCCGGGTCGCCTGCTCCTGCAACCGGTCGAAGACGCTCTCGAACAACGCGAGCTTGCTCGGGAAGTGGTGGTAGAGCGCCCCCTTGGTGACACGGGCCGCCGCGACGACCTCGTCGAGCGACGTGCCGGCGTAGCCGTGGGCCGCGAACAGTCGCGCGGCGTTGTCGAGCAGGGCGCGCTTCGTGCTCGAGGAGTAGCCCGTGCGACGCGTCGTGCTGCGAGCGGCGCGCAGCACCTTCTTCTGCACCTTCGCGGGGCTGCTCATGCGATCCATCCTACGCACGAGGGGTGGTGAGCCTCACAGGCGCCTGAGTTGCCTGACCTGCACGGACGCAACATACTCGAAGTACGTACCGAGGGTATGTTCCCTCGCACGACGGTCCCCCGAAAGGAGCACCTCCATGACCTGGGATGCCTACAACCGTCGCAAGTCCGCCCTCCGACAGGTCCTGGCGCTGGCCGATCGCCACCGCGAGGACACCGCCGACCAGCTGCTCGACGCCGTGCCCGGTGCTCGTGAGGCCTTCGGGGACGACCTCTCCCTCCTCTTCGACGTCCAGATGGCCTGGTACCAGCGACTGAGTGGTCAGCTCGACCGCACGGTCCTCGAGGGCGAGGTCCCCGCGACCGTCGCCGTCGAGGCCTGGGTCGCCGCAGCGGCCGACATGCCCGGCGCCCGTGCCCTCCTCGACGCCAACGCCGACCGGCCGGAGCTGGCCAAGGCCTTCGCCAAGGAGCGTGCGCTGCTCGCCGTCTCCGCCGGCGTCCCGAGCCTGCACCCCCGCCTCGTCGCCGAGGGCCAGCGCCTCGTCGACGCCGCCCAGGAGCGGGTCGAGTACCCCAGCGTCGACTCCCTGCCGCCGGTCGACGGCCGCTCCGAGAACCGCACCACCGCGTTCATCGCGCGGCTGCGCAACGCGCTCGCCGCCTGAGCGCCCTCCCTCGTCACCCCGCCCGCGCGATCTCCCTCCCTCCCTGCGCGGGCGGGGTGATCGTCGTGCGGGCGGCCTCGGCGGCGCCGGGTCAGCCGTCGCGCTCGCGCCGCGCGGCCCGCAGCCCGACCTCGTCGAGCTGGCTGCCGATCTCGGCGTCGATCGCTGCCGCCAGCTCCTGGCGGAACATCGCGTAGGTGACCTGGCTCGCCACCGGGAGGAGCTTCTCGATCGCGCCCAGCACCTGCGGCGCCTCCTCCGGCGGGAGGCCCCGGTCGATGAAGGGTTGGGCCACCGCTTCCACGGCGTTGGAGACGAAGGCGTCCGCGATCTCGCGCAGGTTGCGGCGCATGAGCGGGAACAGGGCGATGATGTCGTTCGCGGGCAGTCCCAGGGCCACGGCAGCGGCCCCGTTGCGCACGATCGCCGGCTGCACGAGCAGCACCGACTCGTGGTCGTCCTCCACCCAGGCAGCGAGGCCGAACTCGACGAGCGCGTCGATGAGGCCGTCGTCGCGGTCGACCTGGGCCAGGGCGGCCAGGGCGTCGCGGCTCATGAGCTCGGGCTCGACGTCGCTCCACGGCTCGTCGAGCAGGTGGAGCAGGTCAAGGGCGGGGGCCGTGGCACTGGCGGGGCTCGAGAGCACCGCCTTCTCGACGGCGGCGAGCGTGTACCCGCGGTCGAGCAGGTCGCGCACGAGCTGCAGCCGCTGCAGGTGCCCGCGGTGGTAGAAGCCGGTGCGACCCTCGAGCCGCGGCGGGTCGATGAGGCCGCGGGCCGCGTAGGCCCGCACGTTGCGGACCGTCATGTTCGCGCGGGCGGCCAGCTCGTCGACCGTGAACTCGACGTCGCCCGAGGGCTCGCCGGACGGCTCGGTGCTCACGTCGGCGTCGGCCATGCGGGCATCATAGAGGCATGGACTCGCTCCGCGGCCGGCTCCTGGTGGCTACCCCGGCCATCGGCGACGGCCCGTTCCGGCGCAGCGTCGTGCTGGTCCTCGACCACGACGACGACGGGGCGCTCGGTGTCATCCTCAACCATCCGATGGAGGCCGACCTCGAGGACGTGCTGCCCGACTGGGCCGCCGTCGTCGACGCGCCGGACTGCCTCTTCGAGGGCGGTCCGGTGGCCACCGACGCCGCCCTGGCCGTCGGGGTCCGCCCGGAGGCGGGAGCGCCGCCGGAGGGCTGGCGGCCCATGACCGGTCGGGTCGGGCTGGTCGACCTCGACGGACCGTTGCCGCAAGAAGGTCAGCTGCGCGGCCTGCGGGTCTTCGCCGGGTACGCCGGCTGGGACCCCGCGCAGCTGGAGTCCGAGCTCGAGGAGGGGTCGTGGGTCGTCGTCGACGCCCTCGACGAGGACCTGCTGTCGCCCGTGCCCGACCGGCTCTGGCACGACGTGCTGATCCGCCAGGTCGACGACCTGCGCTTCTGGGCGACGTTCCCCGACGAGCCCGCCGACAACTGACGCCACCCATATGCGGGGGGTCCGACGCGGTGGTCGGAGCCGTTACGATGAGCGGCGTGGGATTCTTCGGCAGCGGCACCCAGACGGTCCATGACGAGCGCACCGACCAGCGCCTCGACGAGGGCGACCACGAGCGGTTCAGCCACTACGTCCCGAAGGACACGCTGACCGAGGCCATGGTCATGGGGACACCCTGCGTCGCGCTCTGCGGCAAGGTGTGGGTCCCGAGCCGCGATCCCCAGCGCTTCCCCGTGTGCCCCGAGTGCAAGGAGATCTGGGAGAGCATGCAGTCCGGCGACGAGGGCGACTCCGGCTCCGATGCCTAGCCAGCGCCTCCGGGCCTGGCAGCGTGACGCGTTCGACCTCTACTCCCGCACGCAACCGCGCGACTTCCTCACGGTCGCGACGCCAGGCGCCGGCAAGACGACGTTCGCCCTGACGATCGCCGCCGACCTCCTGCACCGCGGGGTCGTCGAGCGACTCGTCGTGGTGACGCCCACCGAGCACCTCAAGACGCAGTGGGCCCTCGCCGCGTCCGGTCTCGGCATCCGCCTGGAGCCCCAGCTCGCCGGTGCCCTCGCACCCGGCTTCGACGGCTACTGCGTCACGTACGCCGGCATCGCGGTGAACGAGAACGCCCACCGGGTGCGCATCGCCGCCCGCAAGACGCTGGTGATCCTCGACGAGGTGCACCACGCCGCCGACGCCCTCTCGTGGGGCGACGCGGTCCGCGAGGCCTGCGAGGTCGCGACGCGTCGCCTGTCGCTCACGGGCACGCCCTTCCGCTCCGACGACAACCCGATCCCGTTCGTCACGTACGCCCCCCAGCCCGACGGCACGCGCCAGAGCGTCGCGGACTACTCCTACGGGTACGGGCGGGCCCTGCGCGACGGTGTCGTCCGTCCGGTCCTGTTCATGGCGTACTCGGGGGAGATGCAGTGGCGCACGCGAGCCGGTGACGAGGTGAGCGCCCGGCTCGGCGAGCCGCTCACGCGCGACGCCACCGCGCAGGCCCTGCGCACGGCGCTGGACCCGCACGGCTCCTGGATGCCCACCGTGCTGCGGGCGGCCCATCGGCGTCTGCTGGAGGTCCGGCGGGACATCGCCGACGCGGGCGGCCTCGTCATCGCGTCCGACCAGGACTCGGCGCGCGCCTACGCGCGGCTGCTCGCCGAGATCACCGGCGAGCAGCCCACCGTGGTCCTCTCCGACGAGTCCGGCGCCAGCGAGCGGATCGCCGAGTTCTCCGCCTCCATGTCGCCCTGGCTGGTCGCCGTGCGCATGGTCAGCGAGGGTGTCGACGTGCCGCGCCTCGCGGTCGGGGTGTACGCCACGACGATCGCGACGCCCTTGTTCTTCGCCCAGGCCGTGGGCCGCTTCGTGCGCGCCCGGCGACGGGGCGAGACCGCGTCGGTGTTCGTGCCGAGCGTGGCCGGTCTGCTCGCGCTCGCGGCGGACCTCGAGGCCGAGCGGGACCACGTGGTCGGCCGTCCGGTCAAGGACGAGGACGACCTCTTCGCCGCGGAGGCCGAGATGCTGGCACGGGCCCAGGCGGGGGAGTCGGCCTCCGACGAGCTGGAGCAGGGCACCTACCAGGCGCTCGGCAGCGAGGCCGACTTCGACCGTGTCCTGTTCGACGGCGGTGAGTACGCAGCGGCGGTCTCCGACCCGCTCGACGACGAGGACCTCGACTTCCTCGGCATCCCCGGTCTCCTCGAGGCCGACCAGGTGGCCGAGCTGCTCCGCGCCAAGCGGTCGAAGGCGGCGAGCGCGACCCCCCGTGCAGCGGCGCGCGCGTCCGAGGCGGACGTCGCGCACGAGCGCCGCAGCGAGCTGCGGCGCGAGCTCAACGGCCTGGTCGGCGCCTGGAACCGGCGCACGGGTGAGCCGCACGGCGTCACCCACGCACGTCTGCGCAGCGAGGCCGGCGGGCCGGCGGCAGCCCAGGCGACGGTCGAGCAGCTCCAGCAGCGCATCGACCTCCTTCGCCGCTGGGCGTTGCGCGCCTCGGGGTAGCCCTCGCGGGCTAGCGTGGCGCCATGACTGCCCTGCCCTGCCGGACGCGCGTGTTCGGCGTCCTCGAACGTCTGTCCTCCACCCCGATCGAGGAGGTCGACGACTTCCCCGAGCGGCGCGCCGCCCGCCTGCGCCTGCAGCGCTCGCTCCCGGGCCGGCTGCTCTTCGGGACGCCCGACCCCGCCGTGCGGACCACCGAGCACCACGTCGACGTCGACGGGCGCCCCCGTCGCTTCCTGCAGCACCGCCTGGTCGGTCTGCCGGCCGTCGACGGTCCACCGCCGGTGGTGCTGAACCTGCACGGTGGCGGCTGGGTGCAGGGCAACCCCGAGCAGTCGGCGTGGTTCGCCAGCCGGGTCGCCGCACGCACGGGTGCCGTCGTGCTGTCCTTCGACTACCGACTCGCTCCGGAGCACCCGTTCCCCGCCGCGGTCGACGACGCCTGGGCCGCACTCCGGTGGATCGTCGAGAACGCCGACGCGCTCGACGTCGACCCGCAGCGCGTGGCCGTGATGGGCGACAGCGCCGGCGGGGGCCTCGCCGCCACCACCGCCCTCCTCGACCGCGACGCGCCGACACCGGCGCTCAAGGCCGAGGTGCTCGTCTACCCCGGCGTGGAGATGTACGACCGCTGGCCGAGCGAGGACGAGTTCGCCGACGCGCCGGTCCTCACGTCCTCGAACATGCGCGGCTTCGTCCGGCGGTACCTCGGCGAGCACCACGGCACCCTCGACTGGCGCGCCTCGCCGATCCGCGCGCAGTCCCACGCGGGGCTGCCGTCGACGCTCGTGCTGGTGGCAGGTCATGACCCCCTGGCCGACAACGGCCGGCGCTACGCGGAGCGCCTGGGGGAGCAGGGCGTGCACGTCGTCCTGCAGGAGTTCCCCGACGCGCTGCACGGCTTCATCAGCCTGCCCGGGGTGAGCCCGGCGGCGGAGGATGCCGTCCGGGTGACGTCGACGTTCCTGCGCGACGTGCTCTGAGCCGCGGTCGCGTCAGTCGGGCGCGACCGCGGGCACGACGTCCTCCACGAGCGTGACGAGGGTCGCGCGCAACAGCGTGTGCACCTGGGCGCGCTCGAGCGTGCCCTGCAGCAGCCACTCGCGGGCGGCGGAGCGCGCGAGGTGCCCGTAGGTGCGCACCAGCGCGCGGAGCACCTCGATCCGGTCGGCGTCGCCGTCCAGCCGCACCGCCTCGAGGACCCGGTCGACGGTCGTGCTCTCGGCCTGCGTCAGGACCTCCTCGAGCTCGCGGTCGCGGCCCATGACCTGCGGGTCCGCCGCGGCGAGCCAGGTCGTCCCGGCCGCCTCCAGTGCGTCGAGGTACCAGGCGACCGCGGCGTCGATGCGCTCGTGGACCGAGCCGCCCGGGAGCTCCTCGACGGCGACCTGCGGCACCTCGGCGGCGACGCGGACCACCTCGAGGTAGAGCGCGCGCTTCGTGCCGAAGTAGTGGTTGATCAGCCCCCGCGCCACGCCGGCGTCACGGGCGACCGCCGCCAGCGAGACGTCGGGGTAGGGCTGCGCGGCGAACGCGGACGTGGCGGCCGCGAGGATCTCGGCGCGCCGCTGCTCGGCCTCGAGACGCTGCCAGCGCGGTCGGTCCGGGCTCGTGGTCACCTGCCGAAGCCTGCCAGACGGTGTCGGCCGCCGGGCCCGTTGACGCGTCGCCGCCGCGGTGGGAGGCTTGTTGGCGCCACGCCAACAAGAACCTCGGACGACACGGAGGACCCATGCGCCTGCCCGGACTGCTCCCTCGCGACCACTGGGTCGGGGAGGTCGAGAGACTCGACCCGAAGGTCGACTTCGAGGAGATCTCCCGGATCACCGGACACCACGAGTTCCCGTGGGACGTCCAGCAGGCGCTGAGCTTCGCGCTCTTCCGCACCTACGCCGTCCCGTCGATCGGTCGGCTGCTGCACGAGACCGACGAGTTCACCGACCGCACGCAGAAGCGGCACGACGACACGGTGCTCGTCCTGGAGACCGTGCTGGACGACGGCATGGAGAACCCTGACGGCCGTGCTGCGATCCGCCGCATGAACCAGATGCACGGGCGCTACGACATCTCCAACGAGGACATGCTGTACGTGCTCAGCACCTTCGTCGTGGCGCCGGTGCGCTGGATCGAGGAGTTCGGGTGGCGGCCGCTGACCGAGACCGAGAAGGTCGCGAGCGTCGAGTACTACAAGCGCCTCGGCGCGCTCATGGGCATCCGCGGGATGCCCGACGACCTCGCCGGTTTCGAGCGCCACCTCGACGTCCACGAGGCGCGACGCTTCGCGTACGACCCGGGAGCGCGGGCCGTGGCGGACGCGACCCTCGACCTCTTCACGACGTTCTACCCGCGGCCGCTCCGCCCCGCGATGCGCGTCTTCGCCATCGCCCTCCTCGACGACCACCTGCGCAGGGCGTTCCGGTACGACGCCCCTCCGCGCTGGGTCCAGCACCTCGCCCGGCGCTCCTTGCGGGCCCGCGGTCGTGCGGTGCGCCTGCTGCCGCCGCGGCGCCGCCCGTACGACCCCCGCCGGTCGCACCGCATCCGCAGCTACCCCGGGGGCTTCATGGTCGAACGGCTGGGCACCTTCGCCTCCCGGGAGGGACCCGAGGAGGCGTCGACGCGCGCCTCCGCCTGACGCTCCGATGTGACCTGGGTCTCGTCCGAGCGGCCGCTAACCGGTACGGTCGTCCCGGATGAGGGAGTGACCCGAGGAGACGAGGCTCGTTGTGACCGGCATGACACGCAGACGTCGGCACGTGTGGGGCGCGGTCGTGGTCGGCACCACGCTCGCCCTGACGGCGGCGCTACTGCCCTCCTACGTCTCGTGGGCCGAGCAGTTCCACGACGTCGCCGCGTCGTCCGAGGGGCTCGACGCCGCCGACGCGCAGGCGGCCGCGGTCCTGCAGGGAGGCGCGTCCGCGGACGGGCACGACCACGTCCACAACGACCCCACGACGAAGAACGCGATCTCCCGCACCCCGGCGAGCCCCGGCACCGCCGACCCGACGAGCGCGTCACGTGCTGCCGCCGGACGGGCCGCGGTCGAGGCCCAGCGCGCCGAGAAGGATCCCACCCTCCTGCCGGGCCTGGCGCCGGCGAGGCGTGCGAGCGTGCCCGGTGACCGCTACGCCATGGCCGGCGGGTGCTACGCCCTGCAGGCGCCGGACGGCCGCTGGGTCACCCGCGCGGGTGGCGGCTGGGCCGCGACGGCCGCCGACCGCACGGCCGCCGAGCCCTTCCACTTCCAGGCGACCGACCTCGGCGCCTACCTGCTCCTCGCCAAGGACGAGAGCTTCGTCTCGGTCGGGCTGCTCGGCGCCGTCGGTCGCACCCCGACCGCCTCCGCGAGGACGGTCTGGACCGTGGAGCGCACCTCAGGCGGCTTCACCTTCACCCGTGACGGCGCGACGCTGGGCGTCGACGGTCGCGGGACGGTCACGCGCACCGGCGCGACGCCGTTCGCCCTCCGGCTGACGACGGGCTGCGCCTCCTGGCCCGAGATCACGACGAACGTGGAGGGCGAGCCGCACCGCGGCGCGTCCCCGTTCCAGGAGGTCCGTGGCTACCTCGACGCCCACACGCACGGCATGGCCTTCGAGTTCCTGGGCGGCCAGGTGCACTGCGGCCGCCCCTGGAGCCCGTACGGCGTGAAGGCCGCGCTCACCGACTGCGTCGACCACCAGCTCGCCAACGGGGCCGGCGCCCTCCTGGAGAACCTCATGCGCAGCGGCGCCCCGGTCGGCACCCACGACCCCGTTGGCTGGCCCACCTTCAGGGACTGGCCGGCGCCGGACTCCCTCACCCACGAGGGCACCTACTACCGCTGGATGGAGCGGGCCTGGCGCGGCGGCCAGCGGCTCTTCGTCAACCTGCTCGTGGAGAACAACCAGCTCTGCATGGTCTACCCGCTCAAGCGGAACTCCTGCGACGACATGGACAGCATCCGGCTGCAGGCGAAGCAGATGCGCAACCTCGAGCGCTACGTCGACGCACAGTACGGCGGTCCCGGCAAGGGCTGGTACCGCATCGTCACCGACCCGTTCGAGGCGCGGAAGGTCATCAACGAGGGCAAGCTCGCCGTCGTCATGGGGATCGAGACGAGCGTCCTCTTCGGGTGCTCCACCAAGCTCGACCAGCCGCAGTGCACGACGGCCGAGATCGACCGCCAGCTCGACGAGGTGCACGACCTCGGAGTGCGGCAGATGGAGCTGGTCAACAAGTTCGACAACGCCCTCGCGGGCGTGGCCGGGGACACCGGCGGCATCGCGCCGCTCATCAACGGGGCCAACTTCCTCGAGACCGGGTCGTTCTGGGACATGCGCACGTGCGCCGCCGGGCAGGAGGGGGTGGAGGACCGCAGCCAGCTCACCGCGCCCACGATCGTCCCCGAGCAGGACGCGCTCTTCGGCGCCATCGCCCAGCTCTACATCCCGGTGAAGCTGCCGCTGTACGCCTCCGGACCGCACTGCAACGCCCGTGGGCTCACCTCGCTCGGGGACCACACGATCCTGCGGATGGCGCAGAAGAAGATGCTGTTCGACCCGGACCACATGAGCGTGGCGGCGCGCAAGGCGTCGCTCGACCTGGTGGAGCGCATCGGCTACGCCGGCGTCCTGTCGAGCCACTCGTGGTCGACGCCCGACGCCTACCCCCGCATCTACCGCGCCGGCGGTCTCGTGACCCCTTACGCGGGCGACAGCGACGGGTTCGTCCAGAAGTGGCGCCAGCACCTCGACTGGGCCGACCCGCGCTACTACTTCGGCTTCGGGTTCGGCGCCGACATCAACGGCCTGGGTGCGCAGGGCGACCCGCGCGGCGCCGACGTGCCCGACAAGGTGACCTACCCGTTCACGGGCCTCGGCGGGGTCACGATCGACCAGCAGGTCAGCGGCGAGCGCGTCTACGACATCAACACCGACGGCGTCGCCCACTACGGCCTGTACCCCGACTGGATCGAGGACCTGCGCAAGCAGGGCGGCCAGGCCATCGTCGACGACATGGCGCGTGGCGCGGAGGCCTACCTGCAGGTGTGGGAGCGCGCGGAGGGCGTCCGCAACGACGGCTGCCGCGACCGCGCTGCCCGGCCGCGCGACGCCGCCGTGAGGGGGCTGCGCCCGGGCACGACCGTGAAGACGGTGCTGCGGACCGTGGGCCAGCCGCACAGCCGCCTCGGCACGACGTTCACGTACTGCGCGGCCACCACGAAGGGCGCGACGACGAAGCGGACCGTGACGTTCTCGGCCGCCGGGACGGTGCGGAAGGTGGTGTGAGTCCCGACCGGGCCCCGTCTCGGGGAGGCCCGGCCGGGAAGAATGCACTCGCCGACGACGTTGACCCCTCCATGCGCCTGTCCGTGCTCGACCTCGTCCCCGTCCGCACCGACCAGACCACCGCCGACGCGGTGGCTGCCTCGATCGGGCTGGCCCAGACCGCGGACCGTCTCGGCCTCGAGCGCTACTGGGTCGCGGAGCACCACAACATGGCGGCCGTCGCGGCCACCAGCCCGCCCGTCCTGATCGGCGTCCTGGCCTCGGCCACGGAGCGGATCCGGGTCGGCTCGGGTGGCGTGATGCTGCCCAACCACGCGCCGCTGGCCGTCGCCGAGCAGTTCGCCCTGCTCGAGGCCGCGCACCCGGACCGGATCGACCTGGGGATCGGTCGGGCGCCCGGCTCGGACCCGGTGACCTCCTGGGCGCTGCGGGGCGCGGCGGGCCGCGACGACACCGACGTCGAGAACTTCCCGCAGTACCTCGACGACGTCGTCGCCCTCATGGACGGCCGGGGCGTGCGGGTGCCGATCCCGCAGCGCGAGTACGTGCTGCGTGCGACGCCGGCCGCGGCGTCGACGGCACGTCTGTGGCTCCTCGGCTCGTCCATGTACTCCGCGCAGCTGGCGGCGGCGAAGGGCCTGCCGTACGTGTTCGCACACCACTTCTCCGGCCAGGGCACGGAGGAGGCGCTCGCCTACTACCGGCGCAACTTCCGGCCCTCCGACCTCGCCGACCGGCCCACGACGTTCCTCACCGTGAACGCCTCGGTGGCGCCCACGGCTGAGGAGGCACTCGCGATGGCCCTGCCCAACCTGCAGAACATGGCCCGTCTGCGCACCGGAGCACCGTTGACCGCGCTCGACCTGGTCGAGGACGCGCTGGCCGCGGACCTGCCGCCCCAGCAGCAGGCGTTGGTCGACGCCGGCGCCGCCCGCCCGGTGGTCGGCGACCCCGCCTCGGCCGCCGCGCAGGTGCGCGAGCTGGCCGAGCGGTTCGAGGTCGACGAGGTCATGCTGCACCCGGTCGGGTCCGCCCGGCGCGGCACCGACCCCCGCACCTCGCCCGCCCGCGAGGAGACGCTCGAGCTGCTCGCCAAGGAGCTGCTGCAAGGGTGAAGCAAGCGTGCGTCGGGTGGCAACCCGGCGTTCACCCGCTCGCAGGATCGTGTTGAGGTGGCCGGTCCACGCTGGCGGCATGAAGCACACCATCACCCGACGCGACGTGCTCGCCTCGATCCCGGTGATCGCGCTGGGCGCGCTGCTCTTCGTCCTCCCGCCCGCTCCCGACCAGCCGGTGCAGTCGCCGTCGGCCGGGCCCGTCCTCAGCGCTCCCTGACCTCCACCTGCGCCTGACGCAGCTCCTGGCGCAGGCTCGGGAGGTTCTCGGGCGTGACCGCGGCGGTGAGGTCCTCGATCACCCGCACGGTGAAGCCCTCGCGCACGCCGTCCAGCGCGGTCGCACGCACGCAGTGGTCGGTCGCGATCCCGACGACGTCGAGCGTGGTCACGCCCTGCTCGTGGAGCCATCCCGCCATGGCCTCGCCGTCGTGGGTGAAGCCCTCGAAGCCGGAGTAGGCCGCCGTGTACTCGCCCTTGAGGAAGACGGCGTCGAACATCTCCATCACGAGGGGTTCGTGCAGCTCACTGCCGCGCGTGCCGACCACGCAGTGCGGCGGCCACGAGTCGACGAAGTCGGGAGTCTCGGAGAAGTGGTCGCCGGGGTCGACGTGGTGGTCGCGAGTGGCGACGACGGTCTCGTAGCCGCCCTCGCGCACCAGCTCCGCGACCCGACGCGCCACCTCGGCGCCGCCGGCGACGGCGAGCGAGCCGCCCTCGCAGAAGTCGTTCTGCAAGTCCACCACCACGAGTGCGGTCGTCGGGTCGGGCACGTCTCCTCCTCGGTCCGGGTCCGTGCACGCCACGGTAGCCGGGCGTCGGGCGTGGTCGTTCCTCGAGTGGCCCCGTTCCCCGAGCCTGGTTCCCCCGAGCCTGTCGAGGGGTCGAGGGGCGAGGGTCGAGGGCGCCTCGACAGGCTCGGCGGGCGGTCTCGTTCCCGAGTGACCCGTTTCCCGAGCTTGTCGAGGGGCGAGGGTCGAGGAGCGAGGGGCAGGCAGGGTCCACCTCGACAAGCTCGGCGGGCGGTCTCGTTCCCCGA
>CAZREF010000037.1:0-23628 GCA_964599245.1 uncultured Aeromicrobium sp.
TTCTTGCTCAGCCACCCCCACGCGGTGCGGCCGGTGCGGCTCGGGGGGCGGGCGGGGACGGGGACGGGCTCAGGGGGCACCGCCCCCTGAGCCCGTCGAAGGGTCAGCCCTTGGAGAGCGAGCCGAAGCGGAACTTGAACGCCGCGTCGAGCGTGTCGTCCACGCCCTCGACGTCGTCACCGGCGACGGCCACCTGCGAGCCGGTCAGGAGCGGCAGGATCGGCACCTGCTGGGCGACCCGCTCCTGGACCTCGGCGAGCGTCTTCTCGCGCGCGGCCTCGTCGGGCTGCGTGCGCTCCTCGTCGAGCAGCTTCGTGGTCGTCGCGTCCTCGTAGTGCGACTGCAGGAAGTTGTTCGGCGCGAAGAACGGCGTGAGGTAGTTGTCCGGGTCCGGGAAGTCCGGGAACCAGCCGAGCTGGTACATCGGGTAGGCGTCCTTCACGCGCTCCTCGGAGTAGGTGTTCCACTCCGTCGACTGCAGGTCGACCGTGAACAGGCCCGTGGCCTCGAGCTGGCGCTTGACCATGGCGTACTCCTGGTCGGAGTTGGAGCCGTAGTGGTCGGGGTTGTACTGCAGCTTCAGGTCGACGGGCGTGTCGACGCCGGCGTCGTCGAGGTACTGCTGCGCCTTGGCCGTGTCGGGCTTCTCGCCGTAGATCTCCTTGAACGGCTCCGTGGCACCCGGCTGGCCCTCGGGCACGGCCGACCAGGCCGGCGTGTACGTGCCCTTGTAGACCTGCTCGGACAGCTCGCCGCGGTCGATGGAGCTGGCCATCGCCTGGCGGATCGCGGTCTTCTGCTCGTCGTCGTCGCCGGGCATCGTCTTGAGGTTGAAGACGATGTAGCGCAGCTCGCCACCGTCACCCTGGTGGACCGTCACGCCGTCGGCCTTCTCCAGGCTGGCGATGTCGGTGGGGGTCAGCGAGCGCCACGCGACGTCGATCTTGCCGTTCTGGACGTCGAGCTTGAGGTTGTTGGCGTCGGAGTAGTAGGTCATCGTCACGGCGTCGTTCTTGGGCTCGCCGAACGCGCCGTCGTAGTCGTCGTTCTTCTCGAACTCGGCGAGCTCGTTCTTGGTGTAGCTGCCGATGGTGTACGGACCCGAGAAGCCCTGGGCCTTCACCGCGGCCGCGTCGTCGAGCACCTTGTCGGCGGGGTAGGTCTCCTCGTCGACGATGGGCCCGGCCGACGTGACGAGCACCTGCGGGAACGTCTGGTCGTTGGGCGCGGCGAGGGTGAACACGACGGTCGAGTCGTCGCGCGCCTCGACCTTCTTCATGGCGGTCAGCAGCGAGGCCGGGCCGTTGGGGTCGTTGATGTCGACGATCCGCTGGAAGCTGAACGCGACGTCGGAGGCCGTGAGGTCGTTGCCGTTGGCGAACGTGAGCCCGTCCTTGATGGTGCAGACGTACTCGGTCGGCGTCTCGAAGTCGCACTTCTCCGCGGCGTCCGGCGTCAGCTCGGTGCTGCCGGCCGGGAAGTTGAGGAGGTACTGGTAGACCTGGGTCTGGATCTGGGTCGAGCCGTTGTCGTAGGCGCCGGCCGGGTCGATCGAGACGACCTTGTCCGTCGTGCCGACGAGGATGCCGGCGTCCTGGTCGCCCGTGTTGCCGGCGCCGCACGCGGCGAGGGCCAGGCCGGCCAGGGACGTCACGGCGAGAGCGGATGCTCCCCGATGGATTCGCATGAAGTGCCTTCCATGAGCTGAGCCGAAGTC
Source organism: uncultured Aeromicrobium sp. (assembly GCA_964599245.1). GTDB lineage: Bacteria > Actinomycetota > Actinomycetes > Propionibacteriales > Nocardioidaceae > Aeromicrobium. Next base: position 1,718 of record CAZREF010000037.1, read on the forward strand.
GTTGCGTCGAGCACGCAACTCCTCGGCACGCTAGTGGCGGGTCCCGCGACCCGGAACCCCCGGAAAGGTTGCGGTTCGGTGACGTCGGGACGCTCGGACGGGTCTCGCGTCATGGCCGGAGGTCCCGGGACTCACCCCCGGGTGTGTCGATCCTGTTCCGGTCAACGGCCCCCGCGGCTGGTGCCTGGCCACTATCCTCCGCCTGGAGGGAGTCAGCCATGAAGCAGCACGGCGTGGGGTCGGAGCGTCAGAGTCACCTGCTCGACGCCGTCGTGTCGTTGTCCCAGGACCTGTCGCTGGAGAACGTCCTCCAGCGCATCGTCGACTCGGCCAGTGAGCTGGTCGGCGCACGGTACGGCTTCCTCGGCGTGCTCGACGGCCGGTCGTCGCGCCGGCTGGGCACCTTCGCCGTCCACGGGCTCGACGAGGCCCACCAGGACATGATCGGGCGGCTCCCGCAGGGCGAGGGCCTCCTCGGCCTCGTGATCGACCAGCCGGTGCCGCTGCGGATCGACGACCTCAAGCACCACCCCGAGAGCCACGGCTTCCCTCGCCTGCACCCCGACATGACCTCCTTCCTGGGCGTGCCCATCCGCGTCCACGACCAGATCTTCGGCAACCTCTACCTCACCGACAAGGTCGACGGCGACGCGTTCAGCGCCGAGGACGAGGACGTCGCCGTCGCGTTCGCCTCGGCCGCCGGCGTGGTCATCGAGAACGCCCGGCTCTACGAGGAGAGCGAGCGGCAACGACGCTGGCTGCGCGTCACGTCCGACATCGCCGCCGACCTCCTGCGACCCATCTCCCGCCAGGCGGCCGGCCAGCTGATCGTCGAGCGCATCTGCGACGTCGCGGGCGCCGGCGCGGCGGCCCTCGTCGTGCCCGACGACCAGGGCCCGTTCGTCGTCACGGCCGCGGTCGGCATCGAGCCCGACCCCGTCGGCTTCCGTCCCGACATCCCGTTCCTGCGCGAGGTGGCCCGCACCGGCCGCTCGCTCGTCATCCCCGACGTCATGGTCGACGAGCGCATCGACGACGAGTTCCTGGCGGCGCTCCCGGGCCTGCAGGCCATCCAGGCGCACCCCCTGCCGTTCGAGGACGGCACCGCGGTGCTCGTCCTGGGCTGGTTCGCCGAGCAGCCCGGTCTGCGCTGGGCGGGCGAGCCCGACCTCCCACTGGCGTTCACGCAGCAGGCGGCGCTCGTCCTGCAGGTCGTCCGCGCCCGGGAGACGCAGGCCACGCTCGCGATCTTCGAGGACCGCGACCGCATCGGCCGCGACCTGCACGACCTCGTCATCCAACGACTCTTCGCGATCGGGCTCTCCCTCGACAGCGCGTCCGCCTCCGTGCCGCCGGCCGTGGCCGAACGCCTCTCCGACGCCGTCGACGGGCTCGACCAGACCATCAAGGAGATCCGGCGCACGATCTTCGACCTCGGCTCGCCCACGGTGCCGGCGAACCTGCGGCTCGAGATCGACGCGATCGTCGGCGACGCGGAGCGGCTGCTCGGGTACCGGCCCGTGGTCGAGACCCGCGGCCCGGTCGAGAGCGTCGTGCCCGACATCGTCGCCGAGCAGATCGTCGCGGTGCTCAAGGAGATGCTCTCCAACATCGTGCGCCACTCCCACGCCGGCGAGGTCGTCATCGAGCTCGACGTCACGCGTGACATCGAGCTCGTCGTCACCGACGACGGCCTCGGCCTCGACCCCGACCAACCGGTCGGCAACGGCCTGCGCAACCTGCGCCACCGGGCGCAGAACCTCGGCGGGACCTGCGAGTTCCTCGAGCCGTCCCACGGCGGGCTCCAGGTCCGCTGGCGGGTTCCCAGGAACGTGACGTGACCACCCCAGACGAAGGACCCCTCCCATGAGCCAGTCGGTCAGGATCTTCCTCCTCGACGACCACGAGATCGTCCGTCGCGGCATCCGCGACCTCCTCGAGGCGCAGGAGGGCCTCACGGTGGTGGGCGAGGCCGGCACCGCCGGCGAGGCGCTCGAGGCCATCCCGCAGCTGCTGCCCGACGTGGCCGTGCTCGACGCCCGCCTGCCCGACGGGTCGGGCATCGAGGTCTGCCGCGACGTCCGCGCGTCCCACCCTGAGGTGAACGTCATCATCCTCACCTCCTTCGACGACGACGAGGCGCTGTTCTCGGCGATCATGGCCGGCGCCGCGGGCTACGCGCTCAAGCAGATCCGAGGCAACGACCTCGTCGACGCGGTCCGGCGGGTGGCCGAGGGCCAGTCGCTGCTCGACCCGGCCGTCACCGCCCAGGTGCTCGACCGGATCCGCAACGCACCGGCCCCGAAGGACCCGCTGGAGGAGCTCACCGCGCAGGAGCGTCGCATCCTCACCCTCATCGGCCAGGGCATGACCAACCGCCAGATCGCGACCGAGATGTACCTCGCGGAGAAGACGGTCAAGAACTACGTCTCCCAGCTGCTGTCCAAGCTCGGTCTGCAGCGCCGCACCCAGGCGGCCGTGCTCGCCGAGAAGCACCGGCTCTCCGGCGGCGACTCCGCCTGAGCCGGGCGAAGGTAGGTGTCGTACCTGACAAGCGCTCTGACAGGTGCGAGACCTACCTCCGACGGCCCGGACGGCCCGGACGGCCCGGACGACCCGAGGCACCATCGGTCCACCCGCGACGACGTCACACCCGGACGCGCCCGACCTTCGAGGACGCCCACTACCCTGGTGGGCATGGACCACAACCAGTCGCTCGCCGCGTTCGACCCCGACATCGCGCGTCTGCTCGACGCCGAGCTGGAGCGCCAGCAGACGACGCTCGAGATGATCGCGTCGGAGAACTTCGCGCCCGTCGCGGCGCTCGAGGCGCAGGGCAGCGTGCTCACCAACAAGTACGCCGAGGGCTACCCGGGCAAGCGGTACTACGGCGGCTGCGAGGTGGTCGACGAGGTCGAGCAGATCGCCATCGACCGGCTCAAGCAGCTCTTCGACGCCGACTACGCCAACGTCCAGCCGCACTCGGGCGCGAGCGCCAACGCCGCGGTCCTGCACGCCATCGCGCGTCCGGGCGACGTCATCATGGGTCTCGACCTCGCCAACGGCGGCCACCTCACGCACGGCATGAAGATCAACTTCTCCGGCCGTCTCTACGAGGTCGTGCCGTACCACGTCGACGACGCCGGCCTGGTCGACATGGACGAGGTCCGCACGCTGGCCCGCGAGCACTCGCCGAAGGTCATCATCGCCGGCTGGTCGGCCTACCCGCGCCAGCTCGACTTCGCCGCGTTCCGTGAGGTCGCCGACGAGGTCGGCGCCTACCTGTGGGTCGACATGGCGCACTTCGCCGGACTCGTGGCCGCGGGTCTGCACCCGTCGCCGCTGCCGCACGCGCACGTCGTCTCCACCACCACCCACAAGACCCTCGGCGGCCCCCGCGGCGGCGTCATCATGTCCAACGACGCCGAGCTGACCAAGAAGCTGCAGTCGGCCGTCTTCCCCGGTCAGCAGGGCGGCCCCCTCGAGCACGTCATCGCCGCCAAGGCCGTGGCGTTCAAGATGGCGCTCGAGCCGGAGTTCAAGGACCGCCAGGAGCGCACCATCGAGGGTGCCCGCCTGCTCGCCGAGCGGCTGCTGGAGGACGACGCCCGCGAGGCCGGCGTGCAGGTGCTGTCCGGCGGCACCGACGTCCACCTCGTGCTCGTCGACCTGCGCGACAGCGAGCTCGACGGCCAGCAGGCCGAGGACCGGCTGCACGAGGTCGGCATCACGGTCAACCGCAACGCGGTGCCCAACGACCCGCGTCCGCCGATGATCACGTCGGGCCTGCGCATCGGCACGCCGGCCCTGGCCACCCGCGGCTTCGGCGCCGAGGAGTTCCGCGAGGTCGCCGACGTCATCGCCGAGGCCCTCAAGCCGGGCGACGTCGACGTCGAGGGCCTGCGCAAGCGCGTCACGGCGCTGGCGGAGCGCTTCCCGCTCTACCCGCACCTGCAGCGCTTCACGTCCTGACCGTGTCCTCCCCCGGCGGTCCGGCCGCGCCCTCGACGGCGCGGCTGTGGCTGCGCCTCACGCCGCTGCACCTCTTCGCGGTGGTCGCGGTAGCGCTGTGCATCGCCGGGGGGCTCTGGCAGCTCAACGCCTACGAGTCGCGCCAGGGTGACGCCGCTCGGGAGACGGCCGCCGAGCCGGCGCGACCGGTGGGCGACGTGTGGGGCCTCGGGCAGCCGTTCCGCGAGGACCTGCAGGGTCGACGCGTGACGGTGGAGGGGCGCTTCGCCCCCGTCGACCAGCAGCTCTGGGTGCGGGGCCGGATGACCGACGGCCGCACCTGGCTCGTGGCGCCGTTCCTGGTCGACGGCTCCGACGGTGCGCTCCTGGTGGTGCGGGGCAGCGTCGAGTCCTCGGAGCCCCGGGACGCCGTCATCCCCGCCGTCCCCGACGGTCGACAGCAGCTGACCGTCGTGCTGCAGCCGAGCCAGGGCGGCGGCACCCCCCTGGTCGACCGCACCACCACCGCGATCACCACCCCGTCGCTGCTCAACGAGCTGCCCTACCGGCTCTGGTCCGGGTACGGCCTGCTGGCGACGCCATCGTCCGACGGTGCCCAGGCGGACGGCTGGACGCTCGTCGCTCCCCCCGACCCCGACGTCTCGTGGACGGTGGGCCTGAAGAACCTGGCCTACGCGCTCCAGTGGTGGGTCTTCGCGCTGTTCGCGGTGTTCATGTGGTGGCGGATGTCGCGCGACCAGGTCGACGACGCCCGTGCCCGGCACGCCGCCGCGGTGCACGGCCGCGACCAACCCGCCGATAGCCTGGGCGCGTGAGTCGCCTCGCTGTCGCCTACCGGGTCCTGGCCTGGGTCGTGGGCGTGAACCTGCTCGTCGTGTTCGCCGGCTTCTTCGGCAAGATCCTCACCGACGAGGGTTCCTGGTGGAACCGCAACCAGGACACCTTCCTGGTCATCGACCAGGTGCACGGCTTCCTGTTCATGGTGCTGGTCGTCATCATCGCCGTCCTGGCGAACCGCCACCGCTGGAAGCCGGTCTTCACCATCACGACGATGCTGCTCGCGACGGTCCCGTTCGTCAGCTTCTGGGCCGAGCGCCGCACCACGCACGTCCTGCGTGCCGAGCCCGCTCCCCGCTGACCCGCCCTCGGCTGGGTCAGCGGCCGGTGAAGGTGGCCTTGCCGGGTCCGTGCTCGAGGAACGAGGCCATGCCGTGCTGCAGGTCCTCGGTCGCGAAGAGGGCCGACGCGATCGCGGTGGTGGCGGCGTTGGCGCCGGGGACGCCCTCGGTCTCGTAGACCCGCAGGATCCGCTTGGCCGCGCCGAACGCCTGGGTCGGTCCGGCGGCCACCTGGCGCACCAGCTCCAGCACCGCGTCGTCGAAGCCGTCGACCGGCAGCACCCGGTTGACGACGTCCCACCGCTCGAAGGTGGCGGCGTCGAAGGTCTCGCCCGTGAAGACGACCTCCTTGGCCCGACCCACGCCGGCGCGCTGGGCGAGCCGCTGCGTGCCGCCCATGGTCGGCGTGAGGCCGATGACCCGCTCCACCAGGCCGAACCTCGCCTTCTCGCTGGCGACGATCAGGTCGCAGGCGAGGGCGACCTCGAGGGCCCAGGTGAGCGTGAGGGCGTGAGCGGCGAAGAACGTCGGCACGTCGAGGCGCGCGACGCGCTCGGGGAGCTCGAGCATCCGGTCGTAGAGCGCCTTGGTGTCGGCCTCGGACTGCTGCGCGTGGAACTGCGCGACGTCGACACCGCCGGAGACGAGCCTGCCCTCGGCGCGCACGAGCAGGGCCCGGGGCAGGTCGGCCTCGACCTCGTCGAGCGCGGCGTCGAAGGCGTCGTGCAGGGCGAGCGAGTAGAGGTTCACCGGCGGCGCGCTGAACGTCAGCACCGCGACGCCGTCGTCGCGCGTGACGTCGACCCGCACGTCCCCGCTCATCGGGCGTCGACCGCGGGGTCGTAGACGCCGCCTCGGTCGGCCGTGAGGTTGCGGGCCACCACGACGCCGACGACCGCGGCGACCAGGAGCAGGACCAGGCGCAGGGGGTGCTCTCGCATGGGGTCACGGTAGCGGGCGTACCGCGGGGATGTCGGCCGGAGCGTCGCCGCACCCCGGTTGGGGGGCCGTGGAAGGATGGGGGCGTCCCGCCCCCCGCACGACCCCCGAAGGAACGACGTGTCTTCCCCCCTCAGCGCCACCCTGCACACGAACCACGGCGACGTCGTGGTGCGCCTGTTCCCCGACCACGCCCCGAAGACGGTGGAGAACTTCGTCGGCCTGGCCGAGGGCACGAAGGAGTGGCTCGACCCCGCCACCGGCCAGGTCGCCACCCGCCCATTCTTCGACGGTCTCACGTTCCACCGGATCATCAGCAACTTCATGATCCAGGGCGGCGACCCCCTCGGCACCGGCACCGGCGGACCCGGCTACACCTTCGAGGACGAGTTCCACCCCGACCTGCGCTTCGACAAGCCGTACCTGCTGGCCATGGCCAACGCCGGGCCCGGCACGAACGGCTCGCAGTTCTTCATCACCGTCGTCCCGACGGACTGGCTGAACCGCAAGCACACGATCTTCGGCGAGGTCGCCGACGAGGCGAGCCAGCAGGTCATCGACACCATCGCGCAGGTCCCCACCGACGGCTTCGACCGCCCGATCGACCCCGTGGTCGTCGAGAAGGTCACCATCGACCGCGGCTGACATGGCCGATCCCGCGCCGGACGCGCGTCCCGAGGGCGCAGCCCGGTGCTACCGCCACCCCGACCGGGAGGCGTACATCTCGTGCCAGCGGTGCGAGCGGCCGATCTGTCCCGACGACATGCGCGACGCGTCCGTCGGGTTCCAGTGCCCGGAGTGCGTGAGCAAGGGTGCGAAGGCGGTGCGCACGCCGCGCACCGTCGCCGGGGGGCGCATCCAGGCGCGCGAGGGCGTCGTGTCGCTGGTCCTCATCGGCGTCAACGTCGCGGTCTACGTGCTCCAGCTGGCCACGGGCAACCTGCGGAGCCCGATCTACCAGGAGGGCACCCTCTGGCCGTACGGCGTCGCCCAGGGTGAGTACTGGCGGCTCCTGACGTCGGCGTTCCTGCACCTCTCGGTGCTGCACATCGCCTTCAACATGTACGCGCTGTTCCTGTTCGGCCCGTTCGTCGAGCGGGCGCTCGGAACGGTCCGGTTCATCGCCGCCTACGTGACGACCGCCGTGGTCTCCGGCGTCTTCGTGCTGTGGCTGTCCGAGCCACTCGGTGGCACGGCCGGTGCGTCCGGCGCGGTGTTCGGGCTGTTCGGCATGGCCCTCGTGCTGCTGCTGAAGGCCCGCCAGGACGTCCGCGGCCTCCTGGTGCTGCTCGCGATCAACGGGGCGATCAGCTTCACCGGCAACATCAGCTGGCAGGGCCACCTCGGCGGGTTCGTGGCCGGCCTGCTGCTCGGCTACGTCTTCGCGTACGCCCCCAGGGAGCGGCGGACCCTCGTGCAGGTGGCCGCGTTCACGGTCCTGTGGGTGGCCGTCGTGGCGGCCGTGGTGGTGCGCACCGCCCAGCTCACGACCTGACGAATCACACCGGTGTGGTTCTCCCCAGGCTCGTCCACACCTGTGAACAACACCGGTGTGATTCATCCCCACCCTGGTCCACAGGTGTGGACGGACGTGCACGGGATCACGCGCGGACCCGTGGTGGCGCCGTTTCGGATACCGTTAGTATCCGAGCATGACGATCTTCAGCCCGGGCACCCGCGTGCTCGTCACCGGCGCCGCCTCCGGCCTCGGCCTCGCCCTCGTGACCCAGCTCGCCGAGCAGGGCTGCCGCGTGCTGGCCACCGACGTGCAGGACGAGGCCACCGAGGTGCTGGCCGCCCTCGACGGCGTCGACTACCGCCGGCTCGACGTCACGTCCGACGTCGACTGGCAGACGGCACGCGACCACGTCGTCGAGACGTGGGGCGGGCTCGACGCGCTCTTCAACAACGCAGGCGTCGCTGCGGGCGGCCGCATCGAGCTCACCGAGATGGACCAGTGGCAGTGGATCGTCGACATCAACCTGCTCGGCGTCGCACGGGGCTGCCGCACCTTCGTGCCGCTGTTCAAGGAGCAGGACCCGGTCGACGGACGTCGCGGGGTCATCGTCAACACCGCGTCGGCGGCCGGGCTCGTGCACCCGCCGCGGATGAGCGAGTACAACGCGGTGAAGGCCGGGGTGGTCGCCCTGAGCGAGACCCTCTTCCACGAGCTCAAGCCGTCGGGCATCGCGGTGAGCGTCGTCTGCCCGACCTTCTTCAAGACGAACCTGACCGCCTCGTTGCGCGGCAAGGACGAGTCGGCCCAAGCCTCGGCGGCCAAGCTCATCGACGGCTCGAAGCGCACGGCCGCCGACATCGCCGCCATCGTGCTGTCGGAGGTCGAGAAGGGTCGCCACATCGTCCTGACCGACCGTGAGGGGAGGATGGCGTACGCGGCCAAGCGCTTCCTGCGCCCGCTGTACTACCGCGAGATGGCCAAGGCGGCCGTCCGCATGGGACGGAAGGACTGATCGTGCGCACCAACGTCCTCATCACCGGCGCCAGCTCCGGGCTCGGCGCCGAGATGGCCCGCCAGCTCGCCGCCCAGGGCCACCACCTCGCCCTGACGGCCCGCCGGGTCGACCGGCTCGAGGCGCTCGCCGCGGAGATCACCGCCGCGCACCCCGAGGTCCGCGTGGTCGTGCACGCGCTCGACGTCAATGACCACGACGCGGTGTTCAGCGTGTTCAAGGCCGCCGTCTCCGACCTCGGCGGGCTCGACCGCGTGATCGTCAACGCCGGCCTCGGCAAGGGGGCCCGCATCGGCACGGGCGGCTTCGCGGCCAACCGCGAGACCGCGGAGACGAACTTCGTCGCGGCGATGGCGCAGTGCGAGGCCGCGATGGCGCACTTCTACGAGCGCGGTGCCGGTCACCTCGTCGTGGTGTCGTCGATGTCGGCGATGCGCGGGATGCCCTCGACCATGGCCGCCTACGCGGCGACGAAGGCCGGGATCGCGCACCTGGCGGAGGGCATCCGGATGGACCTCGTCGGACGCGCCAACCTCGACATCAAGGTCACCACCCTCTACCCCGGCTACATCGCCTCGGAGATGAACGAGCAGGTCGAGCAGGAGCAGAAGCTCATGGTCGACACCGCCACCGGCGTCCGCTCCATGGTGAAGGCCATCCAGAAGGAGGTCGACACGGCGGCGACCCCCGGTTGGCCCTGGGCCGCGATCGGCCAGGTCATGAAGCACGCCCCCCGCGGCGTCGTGCGTCGGATGGTCTGAGCCGACACCTCCCCTCCCCGCGTTGTGGAACACCATCGCCCGTTCTCACGACGAGAACGGGCGATGGTGTTCCGAAACGCGCGGATCACACGTGCACGGAGGCGCGGGTGGCGTCGGCCAGCGGGGTGGGGTGGACGCCGAGGGCGGTGGGGCAGGCGTCTTCGTCGACGACGAGCGGCTCGGTGAACAGGTACGACATCGACGCCATGGCCCGCAGGTCGGCACTGAACGGCGCGAGGGCGCGCAGTGCCCAGGCGGGGACGGGGCCGACGCGGACGTCGTCGCGACCGGCCGCGTGGGCGTAGGCCGCGGCGAGCTCGCGCTGCGTCGCGTGCACGACCGGCCCCAGCAGGACGCGATCGGGCGCCGCGGGGAGCTCCGCCGCCGCGACCATCGCCGCGGCGAGGTCGGGCAGGTAGGTCCAGGCGTGGGGCAGGTCGACCCGGCCGAGGGGCCGCACGGTCCGACCGGCCTCGGCCGGCTCGCGCACGCGGTCGCCGCCGTGGGCCATGGACGCGCCGGGCCCGAAGAAGTCCGACGCGACGACGCTGGTCGTGCGGGCCGGGGAGGCCGCTCGCTGGGCGAGGAGCTTGGCGCGGATGCGACCCAGCTCCGAGCGGGGTGCGACCCGCAGGTCCGCGAGCGGCGCCGAGGTGTCGAAGGCGTAGACGCTCTCGGGGAACACGACGTGCACGCCGTGCTCCGCCGCGGCGGCGAGCACGCCCTGCTCCAGCGAGGGCAGCTCGCGGCGCCACACGTCGGGTCGGTACGCCGAGGCGTGCATGCACAGGTGCACCACGTCGACGTCGCGGAAGGCGCGGTCGAGCGCGGCGGGATCGGTCGCGTCGAGGTGGACGCGCTCGACGAGCGGGTGCTCCGGCCCGGAGGCCGACCGCGTGCCGACGCGGACGGGTTCGCCGCGCTCGGCGAGGTGGAGGGCGACGTGGGGACCGACCTGGCCGGCTCCGATGACGAGGGTGCGCATGGTGACTCCTGACATTGAGAGAGCAGTGCTCTCGTTTTCTCGAGTGTGCACCCGCTTGTCAGCGAAGTCAAGAGCGGTGCTCTCCGTATCGACATGACGACAACGAGAGCGCTAGGCTCGGGACGTGCCCACCTCCCGCCGGCTCGCCCGCGAGCAGACCCTGCGCGACATCGTCCGCATCGGTCGAGAGCAGCTCGCCACCTCCAGCCCCGCCGACCTCTCCCTGCGCGCGGTCGCCCGCGAGCTGGGGCTGGTCTCGTCGGCGGTCTACCGGTACGTCAAGGACCGCGACGCGCTGCTGACGCTGCTCATCGTCGACGCCTACGACGAGCTGGGTGCCGAGGTGGAACAGGCTGTGGCAGCGGCGTCACGCCGGTCACCGACGAAGCAGGTGCAGGCGGCGGCGCAGGCCATGCGGGCCTGGGGCCACCGCGAGCCGTCGCGCTTCGCGCTCCTGTACGGCACCCCGGTGCCCGGGTACGCGGCGCCGGCGGCGTCGACGAACGAGCCGGGCACGCGCGTCGTCGTCGCCCTCGCGGGCATCCTCGAGGAGGCCCACCGGACGGGACGCCTGCGCGCGGTCCCGGGGCCGCTGCCGCGGGCACTCCGCGCCGACATGGAGGCGATCCGCGCCGAGTACGGACTCACGCTGCCCGCCACGAACCTCGCCCGCGGGATGGGCCTGTGGTCGGCGGTGGTCGGGGCCGTGGTCTTCGACGTCTTCGGCCAGTACGGTCCGGACACCCTCACCGACCCCGTCGCGTTCCTCGACGTCCACGTCGCCGCCCTCGCGGAGGCCGCCGGACTCTGACCGGCCCCTCCCTCCCCGCGATTCGGAGCACCATCGCCCGTTCCGGGCGAGGAAACGGGCGATGGTGTTCCGAATCGCGGGGACGTCAGGTGCCGAGGAGGAGGCGGGCGAGGGTGCCGACCTGCTCGGTCTCGACGAGGAAGCCGTCGTGGCCGTGCAGGGAGGTGACGACGTGCAGGCGGTCGGCGCGGGGGAGGAGGTCGGCGAGCTCCTGCTGCTGGTGCAGGGGGTAGAGCCGGTCGGTGTCGATGCCGGCCACCAGCACGTCGGCCGTGACGCGGGCGAGCGCCTCCGCGACGCCGCCGCGGCCGCGCCCGACGTCGTGGCTGTCCATCCCGCGGGTGAGGACGAGGTAGGCGTTGGCGTCGAAGCGGCGGGCCAGCTTGGTGCCGTGGTGCTCGAGGTAGGAGGCCACGGCGAACCGGCCGTCGGGCTGGACCTCGCGGCCGAAACGCTGCTGCAGCTCGGCCTCGCTGCGGTAGGCCACGTGCGCGATGCGCCGTGCGACGTCGAGCCCGGCGACGGGTCCGACCGGGGCGTCGTAGTAGTGGCCGTCGTGGAAGTGGGCGTCCGCGGTGATGGCGGCCTGCTGGATCGACGACAGGGCGACCTGCTCGGCCGACGCCTGCGCCGACGTCGCGAGCAGGAAGAGCCGCTCGACGCGGTCGGGGTGGCTGACGGCCCACTCGAGGGCCCGCATGCCGCCGGCCGAGCCGCCGACGACGGTGTGCCAGCGCCCGATGCCGAGGCGGTCGGCGAGGGCGACCTCGGCCGCGACCTGGTCGCGGACCGTCAGGGCGGGGAACGACCCGCCCCACGGCTCGCCGTCGGGGGCGATGGACGCCGGGCCCGTGGTGCCCTGGCACCCGCCGAGGATGTTCGCGGACACGACGTGCAGCCGATCGGTGTCGATCGGCAGGCCGGGCCCGACGAGCCCGTCCCACCAGCCCGGTGTGGCATGGCCGTCGCCCGCGGGGCCGACGACGTGGCTGTCGCCGGTGAGGGCGTGCAGCACGAGCACGGAGTTGTCGCCGCGCGGCGTGCCCCACGACTCGTACGCGATCCGGACGTCGGGCAGCGTCGTGCCCGACTCCAGCAGCACGTCGCCGACGTCGACGAAGTGCCGCGACCCGACGGGATCTCCCTCCCGCCACGCACCGGTGACGGGAGGGAGGTCCAGGGTCGTGAGGGGGTCGTTCACTTGGCGGCGCGCAGTCCCGCCTCGAGGTCGGCGAGGATGTCGTCGATCCCCTCCAGGCCGACGGCCAGGCGCACCAGGCCCGGCGTGACGCCCGTGGCCGCGTGCTCTTCCGGCGTGCCCTGCGAGTGGGTGGTGCTCGCGGGGTGGATGGCCAGGGAGCGCACGTCGCCGATGTTCGCGACGTGGCTGAACAGCTCGAGGGCGTCGATGAAGCGTCGGCCTGCGTCGATGCCGCCGGGCAGCTCGAATGTCAGCACGGCGCCGGAGCCCTTCGGCACGTACTTGTCGGCCAGCTCCTTGTAGGGGTTGCCCTCCAGCGACGCCCAGGTGACCTTCGAGACGTCCTCGCGCGCCTGCAGCCACTCCGCGACCTTGCGGGTGTTCTCGACGTGCCGCTCGACGCGCAGGCTGAGGGTCTCCAGGCCCTGGGCGATGAGGAAGGCGTTGAAGGGCGCGATGGCCGGCCCGACGTTGCGCAGGTACTGCACGCGCAGCTTGGCGATGAAGGCGGCCGGGCCGAGCGCCTCGGCGAACACGAGGCCGTGGTAGCTCTCGTCGGGCGTCGTGAAGCCGGGGAACTTCGCGCCGTGGGCGCCGTAGTCGAAGGTGCCCCCGTCGATGACGACACCGGCGATGGTGGTGCCGTGGCCGCCGATGTACTTGGTGGCGGAGTGGATGACGGTGTCGACGCCGTGCTTCAGCGGGTTGAGCAGGTACGGCGTCGCCACGGTGTTGTCGACCATGAACGGCACGCCCACCTCCTTCGCGACGGCGGAGATCGCCTCGAGGTCGAGGATGTCGCCCTTGGGGTTGCCGATCGTCTCGCCGAAGAAGACCTTCGTGTTGTCCTGCACGGCGGCGCGCCAGGCGTCGGGGTCGTTGTTGTCCTCGACGAACGTCACCTGGATGCCGAGCTTCGGGAACGTGTGGCGCAGCAGCGCGTCCGTGCCGCCGTAGAGGCTGGCCGACGCCACGACGTGGTCGCCGGCCTCGGCGACGTTGGTGAGCGCACCCGTGGTGGCCGCCTGGCCCGACGCGAACAGCAGGGCGCCGACGCCACCCTCGAGCGCAGCGAGCCGCTGCTCCACGGCGTCCTGCGTCGGGTTCATGATGCGGGTGTAGATGTTGCCCGGCTCGGCGAGGCTGAACAGGTCGGCCGCGTGCTGGGTGTCGCGGAACTGGTACGACGTCGTCTGGTAGATCGGCAGCGCCCGCGCGCCCGTGGTGGGGTCGGGCGTCTGGCCGGCGTGGATCTGCTTCGTCTCGAACGACCACTGATCGCTCATGGTGGGCTCCTGGGTGTCGCGGGTGGTGGTGTCCTCACCGTCGCACCGTGGTCCGCGGAGCGGGCGGAGGTCTCACCATGCGGACCGTGCGACGATGGGCCCGATGGAGCTCAAGGCCGCGACGACGGGGGACGAGGGACTGCTCGCCTCGATCGAGCAGGCCACCAACGAGGACGCCCTGGCGCACGTCTTCGTACCGCCCTACCCCTGGACCGCGGTGCGCGACCGCTGGGCCGACCTGCTCGCCGAGGCGGCCGTCCGCTCCTTCGTCGTGGTCGTCGACGGGGTCGGCGTGGGCTACCTCGCGCACGACGCCCGTACGCTGCGCCACCTCGGCGTCGTCGCCCGCCACCGCGGCACCGGTGTGGCCGACGAAGTGATGGCGGCCCTCCCGCCCACCGTCGACCGGCTCTGGGTGCTCGAGGCCAACACGCGGGCCCGCCGCTTCTACGAGCGGCACGGCTGGCGCCTCGACGGCCGCTCGCAGCCGTGCGAGTTCGAGCCGTTCCCCACCGAGGTCGGGTACAGCCGCAGCCCACGCTGATCCGTTGCCGGGTGGTCTCGATACGCGATCGCGGGCTCCTTCGTCGCCGCGATCGCTACTCGACCAGCGGGACCATCCCGCGGCTCGACGATGGAGCCGTCGCCGCGATCGCTACTCGACCAGCGGAAGCATTCCGCTGGTCGAGTAGTCGAGCACCGCGAGGAACGAGCGCGGGCTCGACGAATCGAGACCACTCCGGGCGGGTCAGTGCGGCTCGGTGCGTCAGCGCATGTCGAACGGCTGCGCGGTGGACTCGAGCACGCTGAGCCAGAGGTCGCCGTCGGGGGAGACGTGATGGGGGCGGTGCGTCACGTAGCTGATGGGCACGTGGACGAACCGGTGCCGACGTCGCCCGACCACCATGTCGGTGCGGCCAGCCATCGCGGCGTGGACGGCGGTCTGGGCGAGGCGGGAGCAGTACACCGAGTCCGACGGCTCGGCCGGCACCGAGCGGATGAAGTAGCCGGGGTCGAAGTAGCGGAAGAGCACCTCCGTGCCGCGCGACGCGAAGTCGTCGGTGATGCGTTCGCGCAGCAGCCGTCCGATGTCGGAGAGGCGGGCGTTGCCGGAGGCGTCGGTCTCGTCGTGGCTCGGCAGGTGCTCCTGGCCGGCGCCCTCGGCGACGACGAGGACCGCGTGCCCCTGGGCCCGGACCTTGCGCCGCACGTGCTCGAGCAGGCCGTTCTCGCCGTCGAGGGCGAACGGCACCTCGGGGATGAGCACGAAGTCGGCATCGTGGCCGGCGAGCGCGGAGTAGCAGGCGATGAAGCCGGCGTGGCGACCCATGACCTTGACGAGACCGATGCCGTTCAGCGAGGCCTCGGCCTCGATCTTCGCGGCCTTGATCGACTGCGCCGCCCGCGAGTAGGCCGTCTGGAAGCCGAAGCTCTGGCCGATGTGCGGGATGTCGTTGTCGATCGTCTTGGGCACGCCGACCACGGCGATGCGCGCGTCGCGGGCAAGGGCCTCCTCGGCGATGCGGTGCGCACCGCGCATGGAGCCGTCGCCACCGATGACGAACAGGACGTCGATGCCGCGGGCCTGGAGCGTGTCGACGACCACCGCAACGTCCTGCGCGCCGCGCGAGGAGCCGAGCACGGTGCCGCCGCGCTCGTGGATGTTCGCGACGAAGCCGGGGGTGAGCTGCACGGGCTCGAGACCGTGGTCCGGCACGAGGCCCGCGTACCCGTTGCGGAAGCCGACGACGTCCTGCACGCCGTAGTGCTCGTGCAGCTCCATGACGAGCGCGCGGATCACGTCGTTGAGGCCGGGGCAGAGCCCGCCGCACGTGACGATCCCGACGCGGACGGTGGACGGGTCGAAGAACAGCTGGGCCCGGGGGCCACCGGTCTCGAACGAGGGCAGCTCCTCCAGCGGGAGGCCGCGACGCTTGATCAGCTCGACCGTGTCGTCGAAGAGGATGCGGTCGTCCTCGCCGACGTAGTACTCGTTGGTGGCGCGCGCGCCGACGTACTGTGCAAGGGGGGACGGGACGGTGCACGGACCGAGGGTGCGGACCTGAAGCTCCGCGAGGGTCACCATGACGACCATCCTAGGGTGAGGGAAACCTCGGGTTCGGCCTCCGGCCCGAGCGACGGCGGCGGACGTGACCCGTCACGCAGGGCGCAGTCGCGTCAGCCTCGGCGACCCGGCGACTCTCCACCCGGGTGAAGGCCCTGAGGGGGAAGGACCCCGCGCGGTCGCGGCGAAACGCCGCGTCACTCCCACCCGCGCGGCACGATGGAGGGATGGGTGTGGAGATCACGGTCCGCGGAGCCGCCGAGGCGCGCTACACGGCCGAGCGCGCCCTCGTGCGGATGGCGGCGGCCGTCGAGGGCCTCGACCGCGAGGACGTGCGCGACCGGGTCGCGGCCGCGCACGGTCCGCTCCTGTCCCACCTCGCCGACCTGCAGGACGCCGGAGCGGTGACCACCTGGTCGAGCGACCAGGTGCACGTGCAGTCCCGTCGCGAGGTGCTCGACGGTGGCGGCGTCACGACCGAGCGGGTCGTGCACGCGGCGCGGGTGCAGGTCACGGCGGAGTTCGTCGACTTCGAGCGGCTCGCCGGCTTCGTCGACCTGTGGTCCGGCCGGGAGGGCGTCGACGTCCACGGCCTCGAGTGGGACCTCGCGCCGCGCAGCCGACAGGCCTACGAGGCCGACGTCCGCAGGCGGGCGGTCGACGACGCGGTGGCCAAGGCCCAGGCGTACGCGGACGCCGTCCGCCGCGGGCGGGTGAGCGCGGTCGAGATCGCCGACCCCGGCATGCTCGGCCGTGGCGGCGACGCCCCGTTCGTCGAGCACCGTGCGTGGTCGGTGGCCGCCCGCGACGCCGCCGGCACCCTCGACCTCGTCCCCGGCGACATCGCGGTCCGCGCCGAGGTCGACGCGCGGTTCGTCGCCCGGTAGCGCGCTGACCTGCGCAAACGCAGCCCGGTGTTCGGGACGTCGTAGGGCTCTCCCCTCCTTGCCGCGGCTCATACCGCGAGTATGGTGGGCTGCATGTCGGTCGGATCGTTGCTGCGTCGCCTGCGGGGGCTGGTGCCCGGTCTGGCGCCGCCCGAGCAGCCGGAGCGCGAGCACCAGGTGCACGTCGGGCTGCCGCTGCGCCGCCGTCCGATGCAGGTCGTCTACGAGGAGGCCGTCGTCCACGAGACGGTCAGCCTGAAGAGTCGCATGCTCGGCCGGGTCACCCGGCTGGTCTTCAAGCCGGTGCTGCGCCTCGCGCCCCTGAACGACCGCACCCTCGCCACGCTGCGCTCGCTCGACAGGCTGTCCGCCCGCGGCCCGCGGTCCCGCTTCGTCGAGCCGGTCCCCTTCGAGCTCGGCGGCGTGCACGTGGAGTCAATGACCCACCGCTACGGGCCGGAGAGCGAGATGACGGTCCTCTACCTGCACGGTGGCGGCTTCTTCTCCTGCGGCATCGACACGCACCGTCGCATCTGCGAGCGCCTCGCGCTCTACACCGGCGCCACCGTGATCTCCGTCGAGTACGTCCAGCTGCCCGAGGGATCGGTGGCCGACTCGGTGCAGGACGCCATCACCGCGTACGCGGCGCTGGTGGAGATGAGCGACCAGCCGGACAAGATCGTCGTCGCGGGCGACTCCGCCGGCGGCTACCTGACCATGAAGATCGCCGAGCTGGCCGCGCGTCGAGGCCTGCCCGCGCCCGCCGCGCTCCTCACCTTCTCCCCGCTCCTCAGCCTCGACCCCGACCGCGTCGACAAGCAGGGCGTGAAGCGGGTGGCCCGCGTGCGCGACGCCTACCTGCCGGTCCGGAGGGTGCGGCTCATCCGTCCGCGCTGGCTGCCGCAGGGCACCGTCATCGAGGGGGAGGACTCGCCGCTCGACGCGGCCGACCTGATCTCCTCGCCGACCTTCTTCGTGGCGGTCGAGGACGAGATGCTGCGCCCCGAGGTGGAGGCGATGGCGCTGCTGCTCGCCGAGCGCGGCGTGGAGGTGGAGACGCACCTGTGGCGCGGGCAGGTGCACGCCTTCCCGGTGCTGGCCGACACCATCCCCGAGGCGCGCCAGGCCCTGCGGCTCGCGGCCGACTTCGCCCGCCGCGCCGTCGGCGAGGCGCCCTCGCCCACGGCCGAGCCGCAGTCGCACGAGGATCCCCGGCACGACGAGCCGATCAGCGGCGAGCTCGTCGACGAGCCGTCGAGCACCGCCGCGGACGAGGTCGTCGACGGCGAGCTGCTCGGTGGAGGTCGCCGTCGCTGGTTCTTCCAGGCGGGCTGACCCTACCGGCCGACGTCAGCCGCGCCGCGGCGTCGCCCAGGCGATGACGGTGGAGCGGAACGCCCCGCCTTCGTAGTCGCCGCACGTCATCAGGGCCAGCAGGCTCGGCCCGCGCCGCGCGTACACCCGCGCGGCGACCCGCGCGAACTCCTCGACGGGAACGGTCTCGACCTTGCGGACCGTGAAGGTGGCCGCCTCCCCGTCGGCGCCGTCGACGGTCACGTCGTCGCCGGGCTCGAGGTCGCTGAGCCGGTCGAACACGGCACCGCCGCGCGACGACGTGTGGCCGACGATGGCGGCACTGCCGGGCCCGTCGACGAGCGCGCCGTTGCGCCACCAGCCGGTGGCGTCCAACCGCTCCGGCACCTCCTGGGAGCCGTCGTCGGCTCGACCGAGATCGAGGACGGGCGCGTCGACGTCGATGGCGTCGATCCGCACGCGCTCGGGCGCGAACCCGGTCGGCGCGCTCTCTCCCGTGGGCGTGGCGGTGGCCGCCGGGCTGCTGCTCGTCGGCGCGGCACCGGCCTGCGGGTCGGTCGGTGCGCCGTCGCGCAGGAGCGCCAGACCGCCGACCGCCGCCGCGCCCACGAGGAGCACGGCGGCGGCGATCAGGCGACGGTCAGGACGTGGCACGCGTCCGCGTGGCTCCGGCGGCGAGGCCGACCAGCAGCAGTGCGGCCAGCATCCACGGGGCCGAGCCGGACCCGTCGCTGGAGGCGGTCACGCCGGCGGCGGGCGCCGAGACCGGCACGGGCCAGCGGGGTCCCGACCCCTCGCCGGCGTCGCTGGCGCCGTCGCACCCGTCCTGGGAGACGGTGACCGGCACGACCTCGAAGTCGGCGTCGTCGTCCTCGATGTCGGTGACGGCCACGACGATGAGGGACGTGCGAGCGGTCTTGACGGTGCGCGTCTGGCCGGCGGCCAGGTCGAAGATGCCGTCGGCCTCGTTCTCGCCCGGGTTGCCGTAGAGGATCGTCAGCGTCGCGGGGCTCAGGTTCTGCACCTCGAAGCTGCAGGTGCCGCCGGTGGCGTCGATCAGCGAGGGGCTCTCGCAGTCGTCGGAGTACGGCACGGGGAACTCGGTCTGCGCGCCGTCGGCGACGGTGACACCGTCGCCCGGGATCGCGACGATGACGATGTCGACGAAGCCGTCGAACGTCAGCTCGCCGACGCCGTAGGTGCCCGGGTCGATCGGCTCGGTGTCGTCGTCGTCACCGTCGTAGACGATCTCGTAGTCGAAGTCGTCGGAGGCGGGGACGGTGACCTGGCAGTCCGCGACGACGACCGGCGGCGGGGTGGAGCCCTCGGGCGCGGGGGCGCTGACCGTGATGGTGCTGGCGGTGGGGGTCTCGGTGGACCCGTCGGTGGCCGTGAGGGTGAAGGTGAGGCTCTCGCCGGCGGCGGGGCCGTCGACGGTCTCAGTGCCGGTGGCCTGACGCGGGCCGTCCCAGTCGCCGGAGGCGAGGACCGTGAGGTCCTGGTCGCCCGCGACGTCCCAGGCGAGGGCGACGTCGGCGCCGGGCGCGACGGTGACGGTGCCCGTCTGGCCGTTGGCGGTGAAGGTCGTGATCGCCGGCGCGGCGCTCGCCGGGGCGGCGATGCCGACCACGGCGAGGGCGAGGGCGAAGAGGGGCAGGAGGAGTCGGCGCACGGTCGGCTCGTCTTTCGGTCAGAGGGATGTCCAGGTCATCAGACCACATTCCTGCCCTCTCCCGGACGATCTTCCAGAATCCCGGGACTTCCGTCCGTTCGAGGGGCACTGCGCAGCACCTACCTGTTCTACGACCGGATCGGTCGTCAGACGCAGATCGACACACCGGCGGGGTCTACCTTCGATGCGGTCGGCATGGCCTATGACGCCGCCGGCAACATGATCGGCCACAGCCAGGCGTTCGAGAGCACCACGCCACAGGACGTCACCTTCTACTCCTACGACGACGCCGGCCGTCCCGAGACGATGATCAACAGCTTCGGCACGATCGACTTCACCGTCGACGACGACGGCCGCACCACGAAGGTCAAGTACGAGCCGCAGTCCGGCTACCCGGGCACGACCGTGACCTACGACTACCAGCGCAACGGCCGGCCGAAGCAGATGAAGTGGACGACCAGCGGTGCGAGTACGCAGGCCACGTGGGACTACGACTACACGATCAGCCTGCCGGCGCCGTTCGGTGAGGTGGACGTCCCGCAGCTGCAGTCCCGCAAGGTCACGACCTCCGCGACCGGCCTCGGTGCCGGCACTCGCAGCTACACGTACGAGGGTCAGCGTCTGACCAAAGCCACCGATACCGGCGGCACCGACTACGAGTACACCTACGACAAGGTGAACAACATCCTCTCGGAGAAGGTCGGCTCGACGACCACGCACTACGGCTACAACAAGGCCGGCGAACGGTGCTGGACCGGCCCGACGGCCGGCACGGATGCGCAGAAGCTGTCGCGTGCGTGTGCGACCGGCCCATCCGGGTCCACGGCCTACGTCCGTGACGCCGATGGCAACAATCAGGGCCTGTCCTTTACGGATGTCACGTACAACGACCGGAACCAGGTGACGAACATCGACGGGCTGGCGCAGGACTACCTGGATCAGGGCAACGACCTGCGCACCACCACCGGCGGCACCCGGATACTGAATGGGCCTCTGGGTGTGACGGCGTACAAGACGGCGGGTCAGACGGTGTTCTTGTCGCGGGACCCGGCCGGGAACCTGATGACGTTCAGGCCCTCCACGGGCACGTCGTTGTACTACCTGAGCGAACCCAACGGCAACGTCGCCGGCGCGACCGATCCGTTCGGCTACCTGGTCGCGGCCTACCAGTACTCCCCGTACGGGAAGACGTCGGTGACGGGTCTGGGGGTGTTCAACCCGTTCCGGTACCTCAGCTCATGGCAGGAGACCAACGCCGCCGGCGACCCGGGTCACTACAAGCTCGGCGCACGCTTCTACAACACCAGTGGCAGGTTCACCCAGCCCGACGCGCTGACTGGCAACCTCGGCGACCCCCGCACGATGACGTCGTACAACTACGCCGGCGGAGACCCCATCAACCAAGCAGATCCAACTGGGTACTTCTTCGATGAACTCACGCAGGCCTACAAAGGTTCCGGCGCAATCGGGGAGGTCTTCAATATTTGCGGGATCGGAAAGGCGCTTTATAACGGCGATTTCAAGGAAGTCGGTATCAGGACTGCGACATTCGCCCTTGGCTCGGCGCTAGGCGCAGCGTGCGGCGCGGGCGCGGTTCTCGCTGGACTCCCTACTGGCGGCGCTGGAGGCTTGGCCGTTGCGGTCGGTTGCGGGACGGGCGCTGGATACCTTGGCAGCCTGTACGAAGATCAACTACGAGAGCAGACCAAATGAGTGAGCGCAAAGTTCCGTTCTTCTACGGTGTCCCGCTGGCAGCGTCATGCTTGCTCTGCCTTCTAGGCGCGGGGGCGGCCCTGAACGCGAAAGAGCTCGAGTACGCGGCCGGGTTCGGCGTAGGGGCGCTAGTGATGGGCTTGCTGACATGGCAATTCTTCAGGTTGAGAGGATGAGTCGTTGAAAGCAAGACCAACCTTTCGGTGCCGGCCAGTCAGGTGGACGTTCCGCAGTTGCAGTCCCGTCGTCCGCGGGTAGTCGGCCAGGCAAACGCTGGAAGTCAATACACGTCGATCACCTTCACCGACCATCTCGCCGACGAGAGAATCCGGACCTCGATCGGCACCGCCGCCGACGCCTACGACTGCGCCCCGATGGGGTGAGAGATCGAACTGTTCAAGACCGAGCGCATCCGCACCACGATCTTCCACCCCGGCCCCTACCGCAGCCTC
The DNA here is from genome assembly GCA_964599245.1 of uncultured Aeromicrobium sp. Lineage (GTDB taxonomy): Bacteria > Actinomycetota > Actinomycetes > Propionibacteriales > Nocardioidaceae > Aeromicrobium. Next base: position 23,365 of record CAZREF010000037.1, read on the forward strand.
GCCGACGTCGAGTACGCATGCGCCGGCTGGGTCGACTGGTGGAACAACTGCCGCGCCTCCACTCCAGCCTTGGCATGATGACCCCAGCCGAGCACGAGCAGGCCCACTACGCGACTCTCAACCGAGAGCCGCAACCCCTATAGGAGCGGCAGGAGCCCTGAGGTGCCTCACTATGCCCGCACCTAGGTTGCGGCTGTGGTTATCCGCTGCCGCCTTGATGGCCGTCACCTCACTGCTGGCGTTCATGACAGAGGATGCTTCGCC
>CAZREF010000038.1:0-21049 GCA_964599245.1 uncultured Aeromicrobium sp.
TGGCGGTCGCGCAGGCGCAGTACCCCGTCGCCGACCTCACCCGCAAGCTGCGCGACCGCGGTGTCGACGTCCGCTTCGGCATCCACCCGGTCGCCGGCCGCCTCCCCGGCCACATGAACGTGCTGCTGGCCGAGGCGAAGGTGCCGTACGACATCGTCCTCGAGATGGACGAGATCAACGACGACCTCGCCGACGTCGACGTCGTGCTCGTCATCGGCGCCAACGACACGGTCAACCCGGCCGCGGCCGAGGATCCGTCGAGCCCCATCGCCGGCATGCCGGTGCTGCGGGTGTGGGAGGCCTCGAACGTCGTCGTCTTCAAGCGCTCGATGGCCGCCGGCTACGCGGGCGTGCAGAACCCGCTGTTCTTCCGCGAGAACAGCCAGATGCTGTTCGGCGACGCGAAGGAGCGCGTGGAGGACATCCTCCGCGCCCTCTGAGCGCTGCCCTTGCCCCGCTGGGTGTCACATGGTCAGCGGGGGGCGGGGGTGGCCGTCGTGCGGCGGGCGGTGCGCAGGGCGAGCACGGCGGCACCGAGGGCGAGCGCGAGGACACCGAGCGCGACCAGCAGGGAGACCCGGATGCCGGTGTCACCGCCGGAGTCGCCCGCCACGACCTGGTAGGTGGTGGCGAGCAGGGCAGCGCCGAGCGAGGACCCGATGCGCTGACCGGTCTGCAGGGCGCCGCCCGCGGCGCCGCCCATGCGGGGCGGCACCTCCTGCAGCGTCAGCGTGATGTTCGGCGAGACGACGGCGCCGCCACCGAGCCCCGCGAGGAGCAGGAACGGTGAGAGCGACCACCACAGGTCGCCCGTCGCGGCGCCCGGCGCGACGATCGCGGCCCCGAGGACGCCGACCATCATCACGGCGAGGGCGCCGATGGTGATCGGTCGCCCGATGGTGGAGACGAAGCGCCCCGCGAGCGGGGAGGAGATCGCCGAGCCGAGGGCGAACGGCGTGAGCAGCAGCCCGGCGTGCAGGGGGCTGACGTCGCGCGCGTCCTGCAGCCAGACCGACGCGACGAGGAAGACCCCGGTGAACCCCGTGAAGTAGACCGTGCCGACGAGCATGCCGTTGCCGTAGCCCGGGAGGGTGCGGAGCAGGTCGAGGTCGAGCAGCGGCTCGTGCCCGCGACGCAGGGCGCGGTGCTCCCACCACACGAACGCGGCGCCGAACAGCGGCACGCCGAGGAGCAGGACGAGCGGCAGCCGCGACCCGGACTCGAGGCTGACGATCGGGTACAGCAGGCACAGCACCGCCAGCCCGAGGAGCACGGCACCCGGCACGTCGATCCGGCCGGGCCCGGAGTCGTCCTCGCGGCCCGGCACCATCCGCGCGACCGCGATCGCCGCGACGGCGCCGATGGGCACGTTGACGAGGAACACCAGCCGCCAGCCGAGGTCCTCGCCGACGAGGCCGATGATGAGTCCGCCGAGGAGCGGTCCGGTGGCCGACGCGATGGAGACGGTGAGACCGAAGTAGCCGAACGCCTTCCCGCGCTCGGCGCCGGAGAACAGCTGCTGGATGAGCCCGGAGCTCTGCGGCGTCAGGAGCCCGGCCGACGCACCCTGCACCAGCCGCGCGACCACCACCAGCTCGGCCGTCGGCGCCAGCCCGACCGCGGCGCTCGACAGCACGAAGCCGGCCAGCCCGACGAGCATCAGCCGACGTCGCCCGTACGCGTCGCCGAGCCGCCCGCCGGCGACGAGGGTCAGGCCGAAGGTGAGCGCGTAGCCGGAGACGACCCACTGCACGGTGCCCGCCGTGGTGTCGAGCCCCGCTTGGATCGAGGGGATCGCGACGTTGACGATCGTGACGTCGAGCAGCGACATGAACCCGACGACGAGGGTGACCGCGAGGATCCGCCACCGGTGGGGGTGTGGCTCGTCGACCTCGGCGGGACGGTCCTGGCGGGTCTCGACGGGCTCCTCGTGCACTCGTTCAGGGTGCCCGACGGTGTCACGTCGGCAAGCCGAACGGCGCAAGGACGCACGCCGATGCAGTCGGCCGTGAGCGCACCGACGACGATGCCTTCGGGCTGCCAGGGCGCCCCGGACGCATCATCGTGCGTGCGGACCTCGACCCGATCGACTCGTCCTGGGTCCCGAGAGGTGCGCTTCGCGGCGGTGTGGTCAGTCCGCGACGCCGTAGAGCCGGTCGCCGGCGTCGCCGAGGCCGGGGACGATGTAGCCGTTCTCGTCGAGCCGCTCGTCGAGGCCCGCGACGACCAGGTTCACCGGGACGCCGACCTCCTCCATCTCGCGCTCGATGCGGGCGATGCCCTCGGGAGCGGCGAGCAGGCAGACGGCGGTGATGTGGTCGGCGCCGCGCTTCACGAGGAAGTGGATGGCGGCGGCGAGGCTGCCGCCGGTCGCGAGCATCGGGTCCAGCACGTAGCACTGGCGACCGGACAGGTCGTCGGGGAGGCGCTCGGCGTACGTGTCGGCCTCGAGCGTCTCCTCGTTGCGGACCATGCCGAGGAAGCCGACCTCCGCCGTGGGCAGGAGGCGCTGCATCCCCTCGAGCATCCCGAGGCCTGCGCGCAGGATGGGCACGACGAGCGGTCGGGGGTCGGCCAGGCGGACGCCCTGCGCCTCGGCCACCGGGGTGGTCACCGACACCGTCTCGACCCGGACGTCGCGCGTGGCCTCGTACGCCAGCAGGGTCACGAGCTCGTCGGCCAGGCGCCGGAACGTCGGCGAGTCGGTCGACGCGTCGCGCAGGACCGTGAGCTTGTGGGAGACGAGCGGGTGGTCGGCGACGTGGACGTGCATGACGCCGAGCCTAGTGGTTCGGCGCGCCCCTCCCATCCCCGCGTTTCGGAACACCATCGCCCGTTGCCGTGCGCGAAATGGGCGATGGTGTTCCGAAACGCGGGGACGTCAGATGCCGAGGACGCGCTCGGCCCAGGGGCCGACGAAGGTGCGGTCGGGGTCGAGGCGCTCGCGGAGGGCGAGGAACTCCGGGAGGCGGGGGTAGGCGCCCGAGACGTCGAGGCTGAAGTGCTTGCCCCAGTGCGGGCGGGGAGAGAAGGGCGCCAGGGCCTCCTCCACGACCAGCGCCGCGGCGCTCGCGAGCGTCGTGTCGGACGTCCACGTGAAGTGGAACGAGCAGGTGTCCTGGCCCGACTGCGGGCTCAGCCAGAGGTCGTCGGCGGCGACCGCGCGGATCTCGCTCGTGAGCAGGGCCGCGTCGAGCAGGTGACCGACGTCGGCCAGCGCGCGGGCCGCGGCCGGGCCGTGCTCGCGCGGGAGGTGGTACTCCGACTGCACCTCGTCGCCCGCGCTCGGCAGGTAGCCGGGCCGGAAGTGGGGGAGCCGCTCGACCCACGGGCCGGGCACGCCGCCCTGGAGCGTGCAGTGGATGGTGTCGAGGCCCGCGATGGGGTGCTCGGGCTGGTCGGCGACGCGGAGGCCGAGCGGGTGCGGGTCGGGCGCGGGGTCGTCGTCGCGCCACTTGACCCACAGGCGGTGCGGCGTGCCGTCCCAGCGGGTGAAGACGCTGACGCTGCGGCCGAGGTCGAGCAGGGCGAGCAGACGATCGGGCAGCCCCTCGACGTCGGCGTCGTGCAGGACGAGCTGGCGGTGCGGGGCGGCCGGCACGACGTCGAGCTCGACGGCGTGCACGACGCCGAGCAGACCCAGCCCGACGACGGCGCCGGCGAAGTCGACCTCGTCGCGACGCAGCGTGAGCAGGTCGCCGGAGGCGAGGACGAGCTCGAGGGCCCGCACCTGGGTGGCGAGGTTGCGCGTCCGCGCGCCCGACCCGTGGGTGGCCGTGGCGACGGCGCCGACGACGTTGAGGTGCGGCAGGGATGCGAGGTTCTCGAGGGCGAGGCCGTGCGGCGCGAGGGCCTCGGCCAGCGTCGCGTGGGTCATCCCCGCACCGACGCGGACGAACGCCCGGTCCTCGGCCACCTCCACGGAGTCGAACGCGGCCAGGCTCACCGCCTGCGCGCCGTCGGGCAGGTCGCTGAACGTGTGCGCGGTGCCGACCGGGCGCAGCGCGCGGCTCCCGGAGACCAGCGACCGGAGTGCGTCGAGGTCGGCGGGCCGGTGCTCCGCGGCGAAGTGGTAGGGCACGGTGCCGGACCAGCTGGTGGCGCGAGGGGTGGTGGTCACGATCCATGGTCACACGGCACCGGCGAGGTCGGCGTCTGGGACGATCGGCTCCATGACCCCCCGGGACGTCGACGCCATGCGCCAGGCTCTCGCGCTGGCCGAGCAGGCGCTCGTGGCCGGCGACGTCCCGGTCGGCGCCGTGGTGCTCGACGGATCGGGCGCCGTGGTCGGGGAGGGGTTCAACACCCGCGAGCGCGACGAGGACCCGTTCGGGCACGCCGAGATGGTGGCCCTGCGCGCGGCGTCCTCGGCCCTGGGCTCCTGGCGCCTCGACGACTGCACCCTCGTCGTCACTCTCGAGCCCTGCACGATGTGTGCGGGCGCGATCGTCTCGTCGCGCGTGCGCCGGCTCGTGCTCGGTGCGTGGGACGAGAAGGCCGGCGCGGTCGGCTCGCTGTGGGACGTGGTGCGCGACCGCCGGCTCCCGCACCGCCCCGAGGTCACGTCGGGCGTGCTCGCCGATGAGTCGTCGGCCCTCCTGCGCGCCTTCTTCGCCGCCCGCCGCTGACCCGCTGCCGAGGCATCCGGTGTCCGCCGGTCTCGTCGCCACGCCCGATGCGTGGACGTCCGAGTATTTCGCATTCGGCCCTTGACATGAGCCAGGTCACATCCCTAGCGTCATCCGGATAGCGGTACGCGTTCCGCAATACGGAACCTACAGAAGGATGACCATGCTTCGTTCCCCCCACCTGCGCCGCCTGGCGACCCTGTCCGTCGCTGCCCTCACCGCCACGGTCCTCGCCGCGTGCGGTTCCTCCGACGGGTCCGGCTCCGACTCCGACGTCAAGGTCGGCCTGATCGCCGCCGAGCAGGGCCCCTTCGCCTTCGCCGGATCCTCCTACCTGAAGGGCGCGGAGCTCGCGGCCGAGATGGAGGACGTCCAGCTCGTCGTCGAGGAGGGCTCGGAGGACCCCGCCAAGAGCATCACGGCCTTCAACAAGCTCACCGGCCAGGAGGGTGTGAGCGAGGTCGTCTGCTGCATCTCCAGCGCCGTCGCCGGCGCGATGAAGCCGCTCGCGACGCAGAAGAAGGTGCCGCTCGTCGTGTACGGCGCCACCACCCCCGACCTCGAGGACCCGCCGTACGTGCTGCGTCCCGCGCTCCTTCCGCAGCAGGGCATCGCCCCGGTGGCCACGCAGCTGGTCGAGGAGCTCGGCATCGAGAGCGCCGTGCACGTGACCGCCAGCGACAACGACGGCCTCGTCGCCCAGAGCGAGGCCGCGCGCAGCGCGACCGAGAAGGCCGGTGCCGAGGACCTCGGCACCGTCAAGACGCTCGTCGCCGACACCGACTTCAGCGGTGCGGTCACGGAGATCCTGTCCAAGGACGCCGACATGGTGACCGTCTACACGCTGGGTGAGGCCGCGGCGACGATCACGAAGTCCCTGCGCGAGAAGGGCTACGAGGGCGTCATCCTCGCCAACAACGCGGTGGCCACGGCTCCGCTGCTGAAGTCCTTCGGCGAGACGCTGGCCGACACCTACTTCTCCGTCGAGTACACCCCCGCGAGCGACAACGCCGCCGCGCAGGAGTTCACGAAGGCGTACGAGGAGAAGTACGACGAGACGCCGGACCTCTTCGCGTCGCAGGGCTACGTCGCCGTGAAGTACGCGGCCAAGGGTGCGGCCGACGCGGGTGAGGGCGCCGACGCGGGCGCCGTCGCCGAGGCGCTCGCCGCGATCTCGGAGATGGACTCCCCGTGGGGCCCGCTGACCTTCGAGGACGGCCAGGGCGTCAGCCAGGACTTCCAGATCGTCCAGATCGACGACGCCGGCGTCCCGCAGCTCTGGACGGGCGCGGGCGCGTGACCCCCGACCACCACGACCAGGAGAGGAGGCGGTGACATGGACGTCCTCGCACAGCAGGTCCTGAACGGGCTGGCGCTCGGGTCCGTCTACGCCGTGTTCGGCGTCGGCTTCGGCCTCATGCTCGCCACCCTCGGCGTCCTCAACGCCGCGCACGGGACGTTCGCCACCTGGGGAGCGCTGACGGTGCTCTTCCTCGTCAACGACGCGGGCATCGGCTTCTGGCCGGCCCTCCTCGCGGGGGTGCTGGTCTCCGGGTTCCTGGCCGTGGTGGTCGACTTCGTCGCCTTCCAGCCGATCAGGCGGCGCGGGGGTGACCTGCTGCCGGCGCTCATCACGAGCATCGGGGTCTGGATCTTCCTCCTCGCGCTCGCGCGGATGGTCACGGGCGCCACGACGTCGCGGTTCTCCCCGGACGCCGCGCCGAGCGGGTCGATCAGCGTCCTCGGGCTCACGCTCGGCCGGACGCAGATCGTCAGCCTCGTCGCCGTCGCGGTCGTCGGGCTCGGCCTGTACGCGCTGCTGCACCGCACCAAGGTCGGCGCGGCCATGCGCGCGGTCGGCCACTCCCCGATGGCCGCGTCGCTCGGCGGGGTCAACCCGGTGCTGATCGTCGCGACCACGGCGTTCCTCTCCGGTGCGGTCGCCGGGCTGGCGGGGATCACGATGGGCCTCAACACGAGCACCGTGAACTTCATGCTGGGCGAGGCCCTGCTGCTCAAGGGCTTCGCCGCCGTCATCATCGGCGGGTTCGGCGACGTGCGCGGCACCGTCCTCGGGGGGCTGCTCATCGGCGTCGCCGAGGTGCTCACCGCGCAGTACGTGTCGGGCAGCCTGCGCGACGCGGTGACCTTCGGGCTGCTGCTCGCCTTCCTCGTGTTCCGACCACGGGGCCTGTTCGGCTCCGCCACCTCGATGCAGACGGTGAGGGCATGATGGCCGGCCTCTGGGACCAGTACCGCACCGTCGTCGAGTTCGCGATGGCCAACGCCCTCTTCGCCCTCGGCAGCTGGATCGCCATGTGGGCCGGCGTCTTCAGCCTCGCCGGCGCGTCGTTCGGCGCGGTCGGCGGCTTCAGTGCTGCCTACCTCGACCTGCACATGGGGGCCGGCATCGTCGTCCAGCTCCTGGTCGGCGCCGGGCTCGGCCTCGCCGTCGCGGGGATCCTCTCGGTGCTCCTCCTGAAGCTGGAGAGCCACTGGATGGCGATGGCGACGGTCGCGCTGGTGCTCATCACCCGCGTGGTCGTCCTCTCCGCCGAGGAGTACACCGGCGGCAGCGTCGGCATCGGCGTGACGCGCAGGATCGACCTGCTCACGGTCGTCGTGCTGGTCGCGATCGTCTGCTACGCCCTCGCCCGGCTGCGTCGCTCGCGGTACGGCATGGCCGCCCACGCGGTCCGCGAGGACGCCGCCGTGGCGGCCGCGCTCGGCGTCAACCCGTTCACGGTCCGCGCAGTCGCGTTCGCGGCGAGCGGCCTGGTGGCGGGCATGGCCGGTGTGGTGCTGGCCAACCTGCTGCAATACATCGGACCGGACACCTTCTTCATCACCCTGGCCTTCACCATGGTCGCGGCGATGGTGCTGGGAGGCACCTACCACTGGGCCGGGCCGATCGTCGGGGCGATCGTCTTCGTCGGCCTGCCCGAGGTCGTCCGCTCCTACGTCGACGGCGTGGACGAGCTCATGACCGGCGCGCTGCTGGTGCTGATCATGGTCTTCATGCCTCGCGGGCTCATCGACCCACGCCGCCAGTGGTTCCGGCGGCGGCGTGGTGCCGACGAGGCCTCCGCGGCGCCCGATCGCGAGCCGGAGGTGGCCCGATGAGCACCACGCTGCTGTCCATCCAGGGACTGACGAAGCGCTTCGGTGGCGTCACGGCGGTCAACGGCGTCGACATGGTCGTGCCCGAGGGGGCCGTGATGGGCCTCATGGGTCCCAACGGTGCCGGGAAGACGAGCCTGGTGAACCTCGTGACGGGGTTCTACACCCCGGACGAGGGATCGGTCGTGTTCGGTGGCGACGAGATGGCGGGGCTCGCCCCGCACCAGATCAGTCGCCGCGGCATCACGCGTACCTACCAGAACGTGCGGCTGCTCAGCGGCTTCAGCGTCCTGGAGCAGGTCGTCGCCGGCATGTACGCCTCGCGTCGGGCCTCGTCGCTGTCCAGCCTGGTCCTCTGGCCGGGCGAGCGGCGGGAGCGGCGCGAGTGCTTGGAGCGGGCCGACGCGCTGCTCGCCCGGGTCGGGGTCACCGAGCGGCGCGAGCTCGCCGAGACCCTTCCCTACGGCACGCAGCGCCGGGTGGAGATCGCCCGTGCGCTCGCCACCGACCCGCGGCTGGTGCTCCTCGACGAGCCCACGGCCGGCATGAACCGCGAGGAGTCCGTCGCCGTCGGCGAGCTGATCAGCTCGGTGCGCGACCAGGGCCTCACGGTCCTCGTCGTCGAGCACAACATGCGACTCATCCTCGACTACTGCGACGCCGCCTACGTCATGAGCTTCGGCGAGGTGCTGTCGCACGGCACCCCGCAGGAGTGCGTCGACGACCCCGCCGTCCAGAAGGCCTACTTCGGAAAGGAGAACGATGCTTCAGGTATCCCGGCTCTGCGCGAGCTACGGAGCGATCCGCGCCGTCCGTGACGTCAGCCTGGAGGTGCCCGAGGGCAACCTCGTGGCCGTCCTCGGGGCGAACGGCGCCGGCAAGTCGACGCTGGTGCGCTCCATCGCGGGCGTCCACCGCGAGAAGACCGGCGACATCGTCCTCGACGGTCGTCCGGTCCAGAAGCTGGCGCTGCACCGCATCACGCGGCTCGGCCTGGCGCTCGTGCCCGAGGGCCGCCACGTCGTCTCGCCGCTGACGGTGGCCGAGAACCTGGCGTTGAGCACCTTCTCCGGACGGTCCCGGCCCGAGCTGCTCGAGCGGGTCTACGACCTGTTCCCGCGGCTCGCCGAGCGACGCACGCAGGCCGCAGGCTCGATGAGCGGCGGCGAGCAGCAGATGCTCGCGATGGGACGGGCGCTGATGACGGACCCGCAGGTGCTCCTCCTGGACGAGCCGTCGATGGGGCTCGCGCCCTCGGTGATCGACGTCATCTACGGCGCCATCGCCGCGCTCCACCGCGAGGGCCAGAGCATCCTGCTCATCGAGCAGGACGCGACCCGAGCCCTGGAGGTGGCCGACCACGCCTACCTCCTGCAGCGCGGCGAGGTCCAGATGGCGGGAACGCCGGCGGATCTCGCGCACAGCGAGGACATCCAGAAGGCCTACCTCGGATGAAGGACGTCACGGGGGCCTCGGAGGAGGTCGACCCGCGCAACTACGTCGCGTCGGTCATCAAGTCGTGCAACGTCGTGGAGGTCCTCGGCGGTGGCGACAGCGAGTACGGCCTCGGGGAGATCGCGGCCGCGACCGGGCTCGGCAAGACGACCGTGCACCGGCTCCTGTCGTCCTTGCAGATGGCCGGCTGGGTCGAGCGCGGACCACGCGACGGCTACCGGCTCAGCATCCGCATGCTCAAGCTCGCGCACGCGTCGCAGCGCCAGTTCAGCATCCGCAACGAGGCCCTCCCGCACCTGCGGTCCCTCGCGGGCCACTTCGGCGACACCGCGTTCCTGCTGGTCCCCTCCGAGGAGGGCGCCGTGGTGGTCGAGATGGTCGAGGGGGAGAGCCCGCTCAAGGTCAACACCGTCACGCTCGGGACGGTCATCCCGTACCACGTGGCGGGCGGGCCCACCGTCATGGCGGCGTGGGACGACGCCATCCGCGAGCGTGTCCTCGCGGCGCCTCGCAAGCGGTTCACCGACCGCACGGACGTGAGCCGCGAGGCGCTGGAGGCCAAGTTCGCCCGCATCCGCGAGCAGGGCTACGTCTTCGCCGACGAGGACCTCAACAACGGCGTCGCCGTCGTGAGTGCGCCGGTCTTCGGCCCGAGCGGCGCCATCACCTGCACGCTCAGCCTCGGCGGAGCGGCCCAGGGCTTCGGCCCCGATCGACTCGACCACATCGTCGCCGCGGTGCGCGACGCGTGCGGGGCGCTCTCCGAGCGTCTCGGTGCGCCCGCGCTGCGCTGACACCACGGAAGGAACACGGATGACGAACCACTTCAGGGACCAGCTCGCCGACGGCCTGGTCTACGCCCCGGGTGTGTGGGACGGTCTCACCGCCCGCATCGCCGAGCAGAGCGGCTTCACGGCGCTCTGCGCGTCCGGCTTCGCGATCTCGGCGTCGCTCGGACTGCCCGACGCCGAGATGTACTCGATGTCGGAGAACCTCGACGCCGTCCGCCGCATCCGTGGCGCGTCCCGGCTCCCCGTCGTCGCCGACATCGACACCGGCTACGGCAACGCCGTCAACGCCGCCCGGACCGCGCGGATGTTCGCCGACGCCGGCGTCTCGGCTGTCTTCATGGAGGACCAGCTCGCCCCCAAGCGCTGCCCCGCGGCCACGAGCGGCGTCCCCACGCTGCTGCCCGTCAAGGAGGCTGCGGGCAAGGTGCGTGCCGTGCGCGACGAGATCGGCGACGAGCTCGTGCTGATCGGTCGCACCGACGGCATCGGTGACGACGCCATCCGACGTGCGCTCGCGTACGTCGAGGCCGGCGCCGAGATGATCATGCCGATCTCCAAGGGCTTCCCCGACGCGGCGTCGTGGGCGCGACTGCACGCCGAGGTCGGCGTGCCGCTGATGTGCTCGCTCACCGCCTGGACCTGGACCGCCGAGCAGTTCACGAGCGACGTGCTCCGCGAGATCGGCGTCGGGCTGGCGCTGCTGCCGACGCAGATCCTGCTCGCCGCGACGACCGCCACGCGCGCCTCGCTGGAGCGCCTGGCGGCCGGCGAGCGGCCCGCCGACGTGAGCCGCGACTACATGGAGCACCACGACTTCCTGAAGCTCATCGGCTTCGACGAGGTGCTGCACAAGCAGTCCCTGTACCTGCCCGAGACCCTCGAGGAGGCCTGAGCCATGGGCCAGACCATCACCCAGAAGATCCTGGCGCGCGTCGGCGACCGTGAGTCGGTGACGCCGGGCCAGAACTACCCCGTCCGTCCGGACTACATGATCGCCTACGACTTCCCGGGCTACACCGACCGCTTCTTCAAGCAGATGAAGGAGGACTTCGGTGTCACCAAGGTCGCCGAGCCGGACCGGTACGTCCTCTTCATCGACCACATGCTGACGAACAAGAACGAGCGCGAGGCCGAGGTCCACCAGGTCACGCGCGACTGGGCGCACGAGAACGGCGTCCACTTCCACGAGGGCGAGGGGATCGGCCACCAGGTTGCGGCCGAGCTGGGCTACGCGATGCCCGGCACCTTCCTCATCCACTTCGACGGCCACATCTCCAGCCTCGGTGCGTTCGGCGCGCTCGGGATGGGCGTGCGCCGGGACCTGCTCGAGGGCTGGGTCACCGGAGGCATCCACCTCGACGTGCCGGCCAGCACCCGCTTCCACCTGACCGGGTCGTTCGCGCCCGGCGTGGAGAGTCGCGACCTGATCCACCGGATCATCTCCGACATCGGCGCCGACGGCGTGGCCTTCCAGGTGATGGAGTACACCGGGCCCGGGGCGGAGTCGATGGCCCTCGGCCAGCGCCAGGCCCTGTGCGGCATGGCGATGTTCGCCGGCGGTGTCTCGGCCATCTTCAACCCCGACGAGATGAGCCTGGAGTACAGCCGCTCGGTCGCCCAGCGCGACTTCGAGCCGCTCTACAGCGACCCCGACGCCGAGTACTCCGCGCGCTACGACATCGACCTCGACGCGCTGAGCCCGCAGATCGTGATGCCCGGCTCGGCCCGGGCGGCGAACACGCGCGACGTCCACGAGGTGCACGGCCAGAAGATCCAGCGCGCCTTCATCGGCTCCTGCGCGAGCGGACGCATCGAGGACATCCGTGCGGCCGCCGGCATCCTGAAGGGGGAGAAGGTGGCGCCGGGCGTCGAGCTCAACGTCGTCCCGACGTCGCGGCGCATCTACGAGCAGGCCGAGTCCGAGGGGCTGCTCGAGACCCTGCGCACGGCAGGAGCCCACGTGGTGGAGTCCACCTGTGACTTCTGCTTCGGGTACGCCAAGCCGCTCGAGGCCGGCGAGGCGTGCGTGTCGACCGGGGTGCTGAACATCTCCGGTCGCATGGGCAGTCCCGACGCCGACATCTACATGGGCTCGGCGACGACCGTGGCCGCGAGCGCGCTGACCGGTCGCCTGACCGACCCGCGAGAGGTGGTGGCCCCGTGACGGCGGCACCGCAGGCGGCGCAGGTGCTGCCCGACGTCCTCACCGGGCGCGTGGCCTGGATCTTCGGCGACGACCACGACATCGACCTCATGATCGGCGTGCAGAACATCAAGTACACCGATCCTGAGCACCTGCACCGGGTCTGCATGAAGGCCTACGAGGAGGACTTCACCGACAAGGTGCGAGACGGCGACTGGCTCGTCGGTGGACGCAACTTCGGGTACGGCCACCCGCACTACGTGGCCATGACCGCGATGCGCAACGAGGGCATCGTCGGCGTGGTGGCGGAGTCGTTCTCCCCGGGGTTCTGGCGCGGGGAGGTCAGCAACGGCATGCCCCTGCTGACGGTCCCCGGCATCTCGACCGCCGTCGAGCGCTGGGACGAGATGGAGGTCGACTGGCGTGCGGCGACGGTGACGGTGAGGGCCAAGGACCTGGTGCTCCAGGGCGAGCGGCTGAACGACCGCACCCAGGAGATGATCGCCGCGGGCGGTCGCTACCAGCTCCTCCTCGCCGAGCACGGGCGACGCTAGCCCGGCTGCGCTGGAAGCACTTCCAGGTTCGGTCGACGCGCCTCGCGAAGCAGTCCCTTCGTGTCATCGTGAGGTGAACTGTCCACCACGGGAGGGAGAACCGTGAACACCACCACCATCGGCCGCGCCTGTGCGGCGGCCGTGATCTCACTGGTCGGCGTCGCCGGAGCCTCGGCTCCGGCGCACGCCGACGACACTGCCCCGAGCTGCGACCCGGCGATCGTCCAGGCTGCGCTCACGGCGGCGCAGGCCGACGCCGACGCCGCCAAGCGGGCCTACGTCACGCACACGCGGACTGCGATGAAGACCCTCGTCGCGCAGTACAAGGGCCGCGAGGCCGCGGAGGCGAGGTCGGCCGCGCGGAAGGCGGCGCGGCTGACGGCTGCGGCGGCGAAGGACCCGGCCCTGCGCAAGGCCGCCCAGGCGGCCCGGGCCGCGGCACGAGCGGAGGCCAAGGAGTCCGCACGCGTCCAGCGCGCGTCCTCGGCCACCCTGGTGCGGCTGGTCAGGGCCGAGCGCTCCGCCCTGAAGGAGGCGTGGGACGAGGCGAAGGAGGCGCTGCACGAGCAGCGCGTGCTCGCCGAGGACTGCGCGGCGTCCGCGTCCGACGACGACGCCCCGGAGGTCGAGGCGCCCGAGCAGGACTGACCCGCGCGGTCTCGTGCCGCGGTCCCGCCCGGGAGAGGGGCGGGACCGCGGCACGTCCGTGCGTGGCCACGGGGAGGACGTGACCGGGAACAAGTTGAAGATTGAACTAGTTGCTGGGAGCATGGACGCACAGGAGGCTCCCACCATGAGCAGCATGCAGTTCGGCATCTTCACCGTCGGCGACGTGACGCCCGACCCCACCGACGGGTCCGTGCCCACCGAGAACGCGCGGATCAAGGCGCTCGTCGAGATCGCGAGGAAGACCGAGGAGGTCGGGCTCGACGTCTTCGCGAGCGGGCAGCAGCACAACCCGCCGTTCGTCACGACGTCGCCGACCACGCTGATGGCCTACATGGCCGCGCAGACGGAGCGCATCGTCTTCTCGACCGCGATCGCGCAGATCACGACCAACGACCCGGTGAAGCTGGCCGAGGACTACGCCGTCCTGCAGCACCTCTCCGACGGGCGCGTCGACCTCATGCTCGGCCGCGGCAACTCCGCCCCCGTGTACTCCTGGTTCGGCCAAGACCCCACGCGCGCCGTCGAGCTGACGGTCGAGAACTACCAGCTCCTGCGCCGGCTCTGGGACGAGGAGGTCGTCGACTGGGAGGGGCGGTTCCGCACGCCGCTGCGCTCCTTCACCGCGACGCCGCGTCCGCTCGACGGCGTCCCTCCGATGGTCTGGCACGCGTCGATCCGCACGCCCGAGGTGGCCGAGCTCGCGGCCTACTACGGCGACGGCTACTTCGCGAACAACATCTTCTGGCCCAAGGAGCACTACATCCGGCTCATCAACTTCTACCGCCAGCGCTACGCGCACTACGGCCACGGCGAGCCCGAGCAGGCGATCGTCGGCCTGGGCGGCCAGGTGTTCATGCGCAGGAACAGCCAGGACGCCATGCGGGAGTTCCGGCCGTACTTCGACAACGCCCCCGTGTACGGCCACGGCCCGAGCCTGGAGGACTTCACCGCGCAGACGCCGCTCACCGTCGGCAGCCCGCAGGAGTTCATCGAGAAGACGCTGACGTTCGCCGACTACTTCGGCGACTACCAGCGTCAGCTGTTCCTCGTGGACCACGCCGGACTGCCGCAGAAGGAGGTCCTGCACCAGATCGACATGATCGGCGAGGTGCTGCCCACCCTGCGTGCGGAGTTCGAGTCGCGCCGCCCGGCCGGCGTGCCCGACGCGCCGACGCACGCGTCGCGGGTGGCCGCGCGCGACGCCGCGCAGGCCGAGGAGGAGCTCGACGCCGGGGCCCACGCATGACCCGCGTCGTCATCGTCTCCGCCGGGCTGGGCTCGCCGTCGAGCAGCCGGCTGCTGGCCGACCAGATGGCGGCCGCCGTGCGGCGGGTCGAGGCCACGGCCTCGGTCGAGATCGTCGAGCTCCGGCCGCTCGCGCACGACGTGGTCGACGCGGTGCTCACCGGGTTCGCGCCGCCCCGGCTGCAGCACGTGGTCGACCTGGTGGACGCGGCCGACGCGGTCGGGTTCGTCACGCCCGTCTTCCAGGCGTCCTACAGCGGGCTCTTCAAGTCGTTCGTCGACGTGCTCGAGCCCGACCAGCTCATCGGCAAGCCCGTGCTGCTCGGCGCCACCGGCGGCACCGCACGCCACTCGCTCGTCGTCGAGCACGCGATGCGTCCGCTCATGGCCTACCTGCAGGCCGTACCGGTCCCCACGGGCGTCTTCGCGTCGCCGCACGACTGGAGCGCCGAGGGTGAAGGGGCGCTCACCACCCGTGTCGACCGGGCCGTCGCCGAGCTGTTCTCGCTGCTCGGTGGTGGTGGCACGGGGCGCAGCCGCGACGACGACATCGACCTGTTCAGCGACACCATGCTGAGCATCTCCGACCCGAGGCGCGGCGCCGCCGGTCCGCCGTCCTGAGTCCTCGTCGATCCTTCCCCGGTCGCCGGGCGCGGGCTACGGTCGAGGCATGTGCCGCAACATCCGCCGGCTCCACAACTTCGAGCCGCCCACCACCGACGACGAGGTCCGCGAGGCCGCGCTGCAGTTCGTGCGCAAGGTCAGCGGCTCGACCCGCCCCTCGAAGGCCAACACCGAGGCGTTCGAGCGGGCCGTGGACGAGATCGCCGAGGCCACCCGCCGCCTGCTCGACGGGCTGACGACCAGCGCGCCGCCCCGTGACCGCGAGGTCGAGGCGGTCAAGGGCCGGGAGCGGCACGAGAAGCGGATGCAGCGCGAGGTGCGCATCCGCACCGGCGCCGCGTCCTAGGTGGGTCAGCCCCGAGCGGGCAGGTGCTCCTCGAACCACCGCACCGCGAGCTCGCGGGCGACGAGGGTGCCGAACGAGAGCGTGCCGAACGCGCGTCCGAGCGTGTGGTCCTGGCCGGGCAGCTCGACGTAGCGGGTGGGCGTGCCGGCCTCGCGCGAGGTGTCGGCGAACCGCCGCACGGGTCCGGGGAGGATCAGGTGGTCGGCGCCGCCCTGCACCACCAGCAGGGGCGGAGCGTCCCGGCGCACGTGGGTGGCCGAGTCGGTGAAGGCGTAGCGGTCGGGGTAGCGCGACGGCGGGCCGCCGACGTAGAGGTCGCCGTAGGCGCGCCCGAGCGCGCTCTGGTCGTAGGCGGCCGTGCCGTCCACGGCCGGGTAGAGGCCGACGACGGCCGAGACGGTGGGGAGCTCGTCGCTCGACCCGCACGACGGGTCCAGCTCGGGTCCGAGGTTGGCGGCGTTGATCGCCAGCTGCCCGCCCGCCGAGTCGCCCATGGTGCCGACGCGGTCGGGGTCGATGCCGACCTCGGGACCGCGCCGGGTGACCCACGTGAGGGCGCAGCCGACGTCGCGCACGGCGAGGTCCCACGTCCGACGGTCCTGCGTCGCCAGCCGGTAGCTGACGTCGAGCACCGCGTACCCACGCTCGAGCAACGTCGGGAAGTACGGGGTCGGGGTGGGCGCGCCACTGGTGAAGCCGCCACCGTGCACGTTGACCACCACCGGGACGTCCGCGCCGGCGCCACGCGGCAGGTAGAGGTGGGCCACCAGGTCGGAGCCGTCCACGGACCCGACCTCGACACGCCGGTCGGGCTCGACGGTGCCGGCACGGAACGGCACCGCAGGCGAGAGGAGGCCGACGTCGACGCCTCGTTGGCGCGCGTCGACCACCTGGTAGCCCCACAGGACGACCGAGGAGACCACGGCGGCGCCCGCGACGACGACGGTGGCGCGCACGAGTCGCCGGCCGGCCGTACGGCCCTCGACCACGACGAGCGTCAGCACGACGACGGCGGCGACGATGCTCCACGCGCCCAGGGCGTCACGCCAGGCGCCGCTGCCCGTGACGAGCCACTGCAGCGGCCACAGCCGCAGGAGCGGCACCCACCACGACGCCGGCGTCCAGGCGGCCAGCTGGCCGACGGCGGTCACGAGGAGCAGGAGGCCGAACCACGCGCGG
The DNA here is from genome assembly GCA_964599245.1 of uncultured Aeromicrobium sp. Taxonomy (GTDB): domain Bacteria; phylum Actinomycetota; class Actinomycetes; order Propionibacteriales; family Nocardioidaceae; genus Aeromicrobium. Next base: position 16,755 of record CAZREF010000038.1, read on the forward strand.
ACGCCGAAGCGCACCACCCGGCCGGCCAGCCTGGCGATCCGTCTCCGCACCCGGTGCTCCTCGTTCGTCGTCCGCCGCTCGACCCTAGCCGTGAGGTGGTCGCCGGGTCGCGGCGCGGTGCCGCCCGCCTACCGTGGGGACGTGCCCCCCGCCCCGTACCGGCTCGTGCCCGACCCGCCCCACCGGCACCTGTCCGAGCGCTTCTTCGGCCGGTTCCGCCGGGTGGGTCTTCGCGGCGTCCTCGCCGACCTCGACCGTCGCGGGAGGCGTGAGCAGGTGCCCGGCGACGCCGCCGGGCACGGCATGCGGTGGGACGAGCGCGACTCCCGCACGTCGCGCTGGTACCCCCAGGGCATCACCACGTCGGCCGACGCCTACGGGCCGGACCCGCAGTCGGGCACGTACGAGGGACGAGCGGTCGCGCTGGTCAGCTGGTACGGCCACGGTGCCCTCGGCTGGCTGCTGCTCGGCTCGCGGATCTCGGTGGTCGAGGAGCCCGGCGGCGAGCAGCCCCGCTACCGCCACGTGCTGCTCGTGGAGCCGCGGCGCCGCTGGGGCGTGCACCGGCTGCGGCCCGTGCGGGTCCACGCCGGCGGCATCGTCTGGTACGGGGAGCACCTGTTCGTCGCGGGCAGCTCGCGGGGCGTGCGGGTGTTCCGCCTGGACGACGTGGTCCGGGTCCGCAACCGGTGGCGCACGCGCGGCTACCGGTACGTGCTGCCGCAGCTGACCACCTACGCCGCCGACACCGACGAGGGCGTGCGGCCCATGACCTACTCGTTCATGTCGCTCGACCGTGCGGGCGAGGTCGACCACCTCGTGGCGGGGGAGTACGGCCGCAAGGGCGGCAGCCACCGCATGGTCCGTTACGAGCTCGACCGCGAGACGCACCTGCTCCGGACGGGGGAGAGCGAGCCGGCCTCGCCGGTCGAGGTGCACGACGCGGTCGCGCCGCGCATGCAGGGAGCCGTGCTGGTCGACGGGACCTGGGTCATCACCGCGAGCGCGGGGGAGGGCAATCCGGGCGACCTCTGGGTCGGTCGTCCCGGCGAGCTGCGTCGGCGCCGCGGGGTCCTGCCCACCGGGCCGGAGGACGTCACCTGGTGGCCGCAGCGCGGGGAGCTGTGGTCGCTCACCGAGTGGCCGGGCCGTCGGTGGGTGTACCCGATCGACGCCGACCGCTGGGTGCGCACCGGGGAGGGCGGCGACGCGGACTAGCCGAGACCGAGCACGGCGCGCGCGTCCTCGCGCAGCTGCACCTTGCGCACCTTGCCGGTGACGGTCATGGGGAACTCCTCGACCACCTCGACGTACCGGGGCACCTTGTAGTGCGCGAGGCGGCCGGTGCAGAACTCCCGTACCGCCTCCGCCGTGAGGGGCGCGGCGCCATCGGTCAGCCGCACCCACGCCATCAGCTCCTCGCCGTAGCGGTCGTCGGGCACGCCGACGACCTGCACGTCGAGGACGTCGGGATGGGTGAGGAGGAACTCCTCGATCTCCCGCGGGTAGATGTTCTCGCCGCCGCGGATGACCATGTCCTTGATCCGCCCGGTGATCGCCAGGTAGCCGTCGTCGTCCATGATGGCGAGGTCGCCGGTGTGCATCCAGCCCTCGCCGTCGACCGCCTCCGCCGTCTTCTCGGGCTCCTCCCAGTAGCCGATCATCACCGAGTAGCCGCGCGTGCAGAGCTCGCCCGCGACACCCCGCGGCACGACCTCGCCGGTGAGCGGGTCGACGACCTTGACCTCGAGGTTGGGGTGCACGCGGCCCACGGTGCTGACCCGACGGTCGAGGGAGTCGTCGGTGCGGGTCTGGGTGGACACGGGCGACGTCTCGGTCATGCCGTAGCAGATCGAGACCTCCTCGGCGCCCATCCGGCCGATGACCTGCTTCATGGTCTCGACCGGGCACGGGGAGCCCGCCATGATGCCGGTGCGCAGTGCCGACAGGTCGTGCTCGTCGAACGTCGGGTCGGCCAGCATCGCGATGAACATCGTCGGCACGCCGTACAGCGACGTGCAGCGCTCCTCGGCGGTGGCCCGTAGCGTCGCGGCGGGGTCGAACATCGGCGCGGGCACGACCATCGTCGCGCCGTGCGAGGTGGCCGCGAGGTTGCCCATGACCATGCCGAAGCAGTGGTAGAAGGGCACGGGGATCGCGATGCGGTCGGCGTCGGTGTAGCCGAGCAGCTCGCCGACGGCGAACCCGTTGTTGAGGATGTTGCGGTGCGACAGCGTGGCGCCCTTCGGGAAGCCGGTCGTGCCCGACGTGTACTGGATGTTGATCGGGTCGGTGGGCGCCAGGGTCGCCTCGACCGCGTGGACGTCGAGGTCGCTCGACCGGCCCGCCTCGACGAGAGCGTCCCAGCCGGGAGTCCCGATGAGGACGATGTCTGCGAGGGCGGGGTGGTCGGGCCGGACCTGCTCGATCATGTCGGCGAACGAGCTGCCCTTGAGCTCCGGCACCGCCACGAGCGCGCGCATGCCGGACTGGCCGACGACGTACGACAGCTCGTGGGCGCGGTACGCGGGGTTGACGTTGACCAGCACGACGCCGAGCCGGGCGGTGGCGTACTGCACGAGCGTCCACTCCGCGCAGTTCGGCGCCCAGATGCCCACCCGGTCGCCCTTTGCGACGCCGAGGGACGCCAGTCCGCGCGCGACGACGTCGACGTCGGCGAGGAGCTCGGCGTAGGTCCAGCGTCGGCCGGTCGCGCACTCCACGAGCGCCTCCGCGTCGGGCACGCGCGCGACGGTGGCGACCAGGTCGGCGCCGATGGTGGTCTCCAGCAGCGGCACGTCGGTGCCCCCGATGGTGTGGCTCGCGGTGTGGCTCGGCTCGGGCTGCATCGTTCCCCCTCGACGTCGCGGTGTGGAGCGGACCGGGCGGTGGCGGTGTGTGCTGGGTCACTCCGTGGTGTCGAGTCTGCCACGGCCCCCGAGGCGGGGGTCAGGACGTCGCGTCGAGCACCCGCAGCACGTTGCGGCCCGTCAGCCGCGCGAGCTCGTCAGCCGACCACCCGCGGCGGGCGAGCTCGTCGAGCAGCGTCGCGTGCCCGGTGACGTCACCCATGCCGGCCGGGAGGAACGGGAAGCCGTCGTAGTCGCCGCCGAGCCCGACGTGGTCGACACCGACGACCTCGCGGGCGTGGTCGACGTGGTCGGCCACGTGCTGCACGGTCACCTCCGGCATCTCGCCGGCGCCGGCGGGGTCGACCTCGCGGTGGGCGAACCAGGTGGCGAACTCGGCGCTCACGAAGGCGGGCACGTACGTGACCATGAGGACGCCGCCGTTGCCGGGCAGCCGCTCGAGCACGTCGTCGGGGACGTTGCGCGGGTGGTCGGTGACGGCGCGGCAGGAGGAGTGGCTGAAGATCACCGGCGCGCTCGTGACGTCGAGGGCGTCGTGCATCGTCGTGGCGGCCACGTGCGACAGGTCGACGAGCATGCCCAGCGCGTTCATCTCGCGCACCACGTCACGGCCGACGTCGGTGAGCCCGCCGTGCTCCGGCTCGTCGGTCGCGGAGTCGGCCCACGGGGTGTTCTCGTTGTGGGTCAGCGTCATGTAGCGGACCCCGAGACGGGCGAGCTGGCGGAGCACGGCGAGCGAGCCGTCGATGCTGTGGCCGCCCTCGGCGCCGAGCAACGACGCCAACCGCCCTGACGCCCAAGCCGCGCGCACGTCGTCGCCCGTCCAGCACAGCGCGGTGTGCTCCGGGTAGCGGGCCACGAGCCGGTGCACCCAGTCGACCTGCTCGAGCGTGTAGGTGACGGCGTCGGCGCCGCGCCGCTCGCACGGCGCGTAGACCGACCAGAACTGACCACCGACGCCGGCCGCGCGCAGGCGCGCGAGGTCGGTGTGGAACGTCGGCTCGTGGCCGGCGGCGGCGCGGTCGACGTCGAGGCCCTCCACCGTGTAGCCAGCGCTCTCCCGTGCCTCCCACGCGAGGTCGTCGTGCCCGTCGACGAGCGGCGCCAGCGCCACCGCCTCCCGGGCCGCGGGTTCGGTGAGCAGGATGCCGAGCGTCACGTCCATGTCTCCACCGTAGGAGGCTCTCCCCTGCCCCTCCTCACCGATGCTGGTTCCCATCAATTGATGGGAACCAGCAGCTCACCTCGGTCATCCCTCGCTCACCCTCGGATGCGTCCCATGGTGGGTGAGGGAGGACCAGGGTGAGTGCTGGCAGGCTGGGGCCATGCACCCGCTCCACGAGGTCGGCCTGGACGACCTGCGACGCCGCACGAGCATCAAGTGGCGCATGCACGCGCCCGACGTGATCCCGATGTTCGTCGCCG
>CAZREF010000038.1:21149-23423 GCA_964599245.1 uncultured Aeromicrobium sp.
ACGAGCATCAAGTGGCGCATGCACGCGCCCGACGTGATCCCGATGTTCGTCGCCGAGATGGACGTGGCGCTCGCCGAGCCGGTCGCCCGCGCGTTGAGCGACGCCGTGGCGCGCGGCGACACCGGCTACCCGCAGCCGCGCGTGTACGCGGAGGCCCTCGCCGACTTCGCCGCCCACCGCTGGGGCTGGGACGGCCTCGACCCCGACCGCACGCTGGACGTCGCCGACGTCATGGTCGGCATCGAGGAGGTGCTGCGCCTCACGGGTGGGCCCGAAGTGCCGGTGGTGCTGAACCCGCCCGTCTACCCGCCGTTCTTCGACGCCGTGGCGCACGTGGGCCGGTCGGTGGTGGAGGTGCCGCTCGCCGCCGACGGCCGGCTCGACCTGGACGCGCTCGCCGACGCCTTCGCCCGTCACCCGGGCGCCACCTACCTGCTGTGCAGCCCGCACAACCCGACCGCGGTCGTGCACACGCACGACGAGCTCGCGACCGTCGCCCGCCTCGCCGCCGAGCACCGGGTCCGGGTCGTCGTCGACGAGATCCACGCTCCGCTGGCGCCCTCGTCGTCTGCCGCCCAGGGCCCGGCACCCCTGCCGGGTTCGTCTGCCGCCCAGGGCCCGGCACCCCTGCCGGGCTCCGCCTTCACGCCGTACCTGTCGGTCGACGGCACGGACGACGCCTACGCCGTGCTGTCGGCGTCGAAGGCGTTCAACCTCGCCGGTCTCAAGGCGGCGGTCGTGGTCGGGGGAGCGGGCACGGACGCGGAGCGGGCGTCCGTGCCCGAGATCGTCAGCCACGGCCCGAGCCACCTCGGCACGATCGCGCACGTCGCCGCTCTCACCCACGGTCGGGACTGGCTCGACGCGCTGCAGGCCGACGTCGCTGCGAACCGGGCGCTGCTGCACGAGCTCGTCGCCACCCACCTGCCCGGCGCGCAGGTCCTCGCCGGGGAAGGGACCTACACGGCCTGGCTCGACCTGCGCGCACTCGACCTCGGCGACGACCCGGCTGCCGTGCTGCTCGAGCGCGCCCGCGTCGCCCTCGCGCCGGGGCCCACGTTCGGCGGGTCGTCGCGCGTCGGCGACGGCTTCGCCCGCCTCACCTACGCGACCCCGCCCGACGTCCTCCGCGAGGCGTTCGAGCGGCTCGGCCGCGCCCTCGCCTGACCCTTCCCCCCACCTGATCCCCCCTTCATCGGTGGATCGGCAACATCTGGCCCGGCCGGTGTGCTGATCGGTGGCTCAGCAACCGCAGGCCGGGCGCTGAGGTTGCCCACCCACCGATGAGCGGGCCGTCCCGCGCTGATGTTGCAGATCCACCGATCGACGCGGGAGAGGTCAGGGGGAGGGGACGACCAGGTCCGCGGCGTCGCGGCGCGCCACGACCCGGCGGGCGTTCGGCTCGTCGACGTCGTCGACCCACGCCTGCGCGGCCTCGCGCGACTTGCCGTGCTTCACGTGCCGGTCGACGAGGCGGGAGCGGCGGCGGCCGTCGTCGAGGTCGACGAACCAGACGGCGTCCAGCTCGGCCCGCACGGCCGGCCACGGGTCGGCGTCGTCGAGGAGGTAGTTGCCCTCGGTGACGACGACGCGGTGCTCGGGCGCCACGGTGACCGCGGCGGCGATGGGCTGCTCGAGGTCCCGCTCGAAGCCGGGTGCCAGCACGTCGTGGTCGGCCTCGGCGCGCAGGCGCCGCAGCAGCGCGAGGTAGCCGTGCGCGTCGAAGGTCTCGATCGCGCCCTTGCGGTCGAGCAGGCCGCGCTCGGCGAGGGCGGCGTCGGCGAGGTGGAAGCCGTCCATGGGCACGCGCACCGCGGGCAGCCCCTCGGCGGTCAGCCGGTTCGCGAGCCGCCGCGCCAGCGTCGACTTGCCGCTGCCCGGAGCCCCCGCCACGCCAAGGACCAGGCGACGTGCGCCCGACGTGTCGGCGAGGGATCGCGCCCGAGCGGCGAGGTTGGCGAGGTCCACGCCGGTCATCCTCCCGCACCGGGGCTCATCGCAGATCGGCACGACGCCGTTTGGGTGGACGCGCGTCGAGGCACACCAGGGCCGGTGCAGCGGCGCTCGTGGCCCTCGTCGTCGGCGCCCTGCTCGTCGTCGTGGCCGAGGCCGCCGACGCCTCCTGGAAGGCCCTCCGCTCCGGCGTGGCGGTCCGGAACAGGGCGTCGATCGGCGCCTGACCTCCCCGCGGGCGGCCGCCCACGGTCCGGTAAGGTACCCGGCGGTGGCGTGTCCGAGCGGCCGAAGGTGCATCACTCGAAATGATGTGTGGGG
>CAZREF010000039.1:0-20657 GCA_964599245.1 uncultured Aeromicrobium sp.
CCCCTCGGCCCCTCGACAGGCTCGGGGAGCGTTCATGCCCGCCGAGCCCACCCGCTCGCCGAGCTTGTCGAGGTGGATCTGGTCTGCCCCTCGGCCCCTCGGCCCCTCGACAGGCTCGGGGAGCGTTCATGCCCGCCGAGCTTGTCGAGGTGGACCTGGCTACCTGCCGAGGTCGAAGGTCGAGGCGATCGAGAAGGCCTCCGAGAAGCGCTCGATCTCTCTGCCCGGGCTCGCTGGCGCTCGCCGTCGCGACTACTCGACCAGCGGACACCTACCGCTGGTCGAGTAGCGGTTCCGGCGAGGCACGAGCTCGGAACCGCGTATCGAGACCGCTCGGCAACGGCTCAGCGTTGGCCCTACCCTGCGCTGAGCCGCCCGGAGTGGTCTCGATACGTCCCGACGGGCTCGCTGGCGCTCGCCGTCGTGACTACTCGACCAGCGGACACCTACCGCTGGTCGAGTAGCGGTTCCGGCGAGGCACGAGCTCGGAACCGCGTATCGAGACCGCTCGGCAACGGCTCAGCGTTGGCCCTACCCTGCGCTGAGCCGCCCGGAGTGGTCTCGATACGCCCCGACGAGCTCGCTGGCGCTCGCCGTCGTGACTACTCGACCAACGGATACCGGTGGGGAGGGTCAGTCGCTGCCGAAGAGGTCGCGGGTGTAGACCTTGTCGGCCACGTCGGCGAGGTCGTCGGTGCGGCGGTTGGTGAGGATGAGGTCGCTGCGGCGCTTCAGCTCGTCGAGGTCGTCGAGGACCTCCGAGCCGAAGAACGGCTCCTGGGGGAGGAGGGGCTCGTAGACGATCACCTCGACGCCCTTGGCCTTCAGGCGCTTCATGACGCCCTGGATGCTCGAGGCGCGGAAGTTGTCGGAGCCGGCCTTCATCACCAGGCGGTAGATGCCGACCGTGCCGGGCTTGCGGCGCAGGATGTCCTCGGCCACGAAGTCCTTGCGGGTGGTGTTCGCGTCGACGATGGCGCCGATGATGTTCTGCGGCACCTGGTCGTAGTTGGCGCGCAGCTGCTTGGTGTCCTTGGGCAGGCAGTAGCCGCCGTAGCCGAACGACGGGTTGTTGTAGTGGCTGCCGATGCGCGGGTCCAGGCCGACGCCCTCGATGATCTGGCGAGTGTCGAGACCGTTGAGCGCGGCGTAGGTGTCCAGCTCGTTGAAGTAGGCCACGCGAAGCGCGAGGTAGGTGTTGGCGAAGAGCTTGATGGCCTCGGCCTCGGTGGAGCCGGTGAGCAGCACCGGCACGTCCTGGTCGAGGGCGCCCTCCTTCAGGAGCTCGGCGAAGGCCTTGCCCTCGGCGGTCTCGGAGCCGACGACGATGCGCGACGGGTGCAGGTTGTCGTAGAGCGCGCGACCCTCGCGGAGGAACTCCGGGGAGAAGATGATCGTCAGCCCGGGGTGCTGCTCCCGCAGGGTCGACGTGTAGCCGACGGGCACGGTCGACTTGATGACGATCGCGGCCGACGGGTTGGCGGCGCCCGCCGCCTCCACGACGCTCTCGACGCTGCGGGTGTTGAAGTAGTTGGTGCGCGGGTCGTAGTCGGTCGGGGTCGCGACGACCACGAAGTCGGCGCCCGCGTAGGCGGCGTCGGCGTCGGTCGTGGCAGTGAGGTCGAGCTCCTTCTCCGCGAGGTACTGCTCGAGCTCCGTGTCCTCGATGGGCGAGCGCCGCTCGTTGATCAGCGCGACCTTGTCGGCGTCGATGTCGACGGCCACCACCTCGTGGTGCTGGGCCAGGACGACGGCGTTCGACAGGCCCACGTAGCCCGTGCCGACGACTGCGATCTTCATGGTCGCCAGCGTAGGCGAGCCACGTGTCGGGCAGGTGACGTTCGGTGTGACGTCGGTCAGGCCTCGTCGGGCAGGGCGCGGGTGGCGCTCCAGGAGATGAGTCCGGAGGAGGCCAAGAGGGCGCCGGTGAGGTAGAAGATGACGCCAACGCCGGTGGCGCCCGCGACGGCACCCGCGCCGAGCGGCACGGCGAACTGGGCGACGCGGTTGCCGGCGAGGCGGATCGCGAGGGCGGAGGCGCGGTTGTCGCTGTGCGAGACCGTCGTGACCCAGACCATCGTGAGCGGTTGGCCGATGCCCCAGAAGAAGCCCACCACGAGCATGGCCAGCCCGAGCACGGCCACGTGGCTCATCAGCGGCACCAGGGCCATGGGCACGGCGGAGACGAGCGTGGCCGAGATGATGAGCGGCCGGCGGCCGTAGCGGGTCAGCAGCACGGGCAGCGCGATGCGCGACAGCACCGACGCGACGGCGCGCAGCGTCAGGAGCGTCGTGACCACGCCGACGCTGAGGCCCAGCTGCTCGCCCAGCAGCGGGAGGTAGGCGGTGAGCAGGTCGAGCCCCGACAGCACCGTCATCGAGGAGTACATGGCCGGCTTCATGCCGCGTCGGCCGAGGATCGCGAGGCTCGACTCCTTGGTGGCGGCCTGGTCCTTGCGGCTGCGCGTCTCCCGCGTGGCGGGTCGGAAGAGGTAGGCCAGCGGCACGGCGAGCGCGGCGATCACGGTGAACGCGAGCAGGGCGACCGTGGTGTCGACCCCGGCGCCGGTGCGGCCGTGGTTGCTCACCGTCGCGATGAGGCCGGCGAGGGGGAACCCGAGGAACTGCCCGGTGGAGACGCCGAGCGTCAGCTGGCCGAAGCGGCGGTCCATCGCGTCGGGAGGTGACCACAGCGGGATGAGGCTCTGGCAGGCGACGGTGTGCAGGATCTGGCCGAAGCCGAGCAGGGCGCTTGCCACGGCGAGCATCGCGAGGTGCTGGCTGGTGGCGGCGAGGGCGACGGCCGCGACGGTGAGCACGAGGCCCGCGCGCAGGGCGCGCGTGCCGTGGCCGCGGTCGATGGCGCGGCCGATGGGCAGGGCGACGAGCAGCGGGAGGGCCGCGAAGGCGGCGGTGATGACACCGACCGCGAGCGCGTCGCCCCCGAGTGAGATCGCCCGGTAGGAGATGAGCGTGCGGACGCCGTTGAGGACGGCGTGCGAGACGACGGAGACGAGGACGAGGCAGGTGAACCAGGACGGCCGGCGGAGCCAGCCCGGTCGACCCGCCGTCACGAGGCTTCGGTCGCGGCGTCGTCGGTGGGTCCGGCCGGGCGGAGCCCCGCGTGCGTCTCCCGGAGGTGGCACGCGTGCATGATGTGGTCGCGCATGGCGGCGCTGGCGGCCGCGGCGTCGCCGGCCTCGATGGCGGTGAGGATCGCCTCGTGGTCGTGGCGCAGCTCGGTGGTGAACCCGGAGACGCTCCAGAGCGTCACCGACGGCGTGAACCGGCTCCACAGCATCTCGATGCACTCGATCATCACCGGCGACGTGGCCTGGTAGATGGCGAAGTGCAGCGTCTTGTTGAGGCGCGACAGGTCGGCGGGGGAGGCGTCGGACGCGGTGGCGGCCAGCAGCTCCTCGTTCGCGGTGCGGATGCCGGCGAGCACCTCGGGCGTCATGCGCTCCATGGCGACGTTCACGGCGAGCGCCTCCATCTCGGCACGCATGCGGTAGAGGTCGCTGGCCATCTGCGGCGTGTAGTCGCGGACGGTGGCACCGCGGTGCGCGTGGTAGTCGATCATGCCGTCGGCCTCGAGGACACGAAGGGCCTCGCGCACGGGGGTGGCGCTGACGCCGTACCGGCGGGCGATCTCGACCTGGCGGAGCTGGTCGCCGGGGTTGATGAGGCCGTTGCGCAGATCCGTGCGCAGCCGCTCGAGCACGTAGGCGGTGCGGCTCCCCGGAAGGGTCACGTCGTCGCTGCGCATGCCGGCTCCTCTCTGTGCGGGGCGCGTCCCCGTGGTCGCACCGTACTGGTGCGAGGGGGGTGGACCGTTCACAGTGTGACACAGATATCAGGCAGAAAAGAATCTATAGAATATCTAGACATCGGCGAGATCCGTTCTTAGAGTGACGTGGAGCACGTGACGCCAGTCACCGTGAGACCCGTCCCCCTCCCCTCAGGAGCCCTCGACCGTGAGCCACCTCGACTCCCTCGACGCTGCCGAGCTCGACCGCTGGCGCATCCTGCTCGCCGACGCGTGGGGCCTCATGGCCGCCGGCAGCGAGGCGCCCGGGCTGCGCGCGATGCTGCTCGCGGCCGACGAGCTGGGTGACGGCGACGTCGTGGTGCCGTGGACCGGGCGTCGCTGGTCGCCGTCGGCCGCGGCTGCCGTCTCCTCGGCGCTCGTGCACGCGTGGGACTTCGACGACACGCACGACGAGGCGGTCGTGCACACGGCCGCGGTGGCCGTGCCGGCCGCCCTCGTGGCCGCCCAGCGCCGGCCGGTGAGCGGTGCCCGCTTCGCCGACGGCGTCGTGGTGGGCGTGCAGGTGCTCGCGCGGCTCGGCGGACTCGTCGGCCCGCGTGCCGGCGTCATCCGCACGGCCGGCCTCGGGGCGCCGGCCGCCGCCGCGGCTGCCGCCGCCACGTGGGGCCTCGACCGCGCCGGCATCGAGAACGCGATGTCGCTGGCCGTCGGCTCGGCCCTCGCGCCGGGCTCGCGCCAGGCGGTCGTCGACAGCTCACTGCTCAAGCGCGTGCAGCCGGGCTTCGCGGTGCAGGCCGGCCTGTACGCCGCGGCGCTCGCCGCCCACGGCATCGAGGGGCCCGCGGGCTGGCTCACCGGTGACCACGGACTCGTGCCCGGCTCGACCCTGACCGTGGCCGACGTCCTCGACGGCTCGTTCGCCGGCGCCGAGCTCGCCATCAAGCCCTACCCCGCCTGCCGCTACGGCCACGCCGCCATCGCTGCGGCCGAGGAGCTGTACCGCCGGCACGGTGCCGAGGCCGACGACCGCATCGTCGTGCACCTGCCCGAGGGTGCCTCCTACGCGATGGTCTCGCGTCCCTTCGCCGACCGTGGCGAGCCGATCATCGACGCCCAGTTCTCCGTGCCGTGGCAGGTGGCCGCCGTCTGGACCACCGGTCGCTACGACGTCACGACGCTCGCCGGCCCCGACGTCGTCGACCCGGGCATCGCCGCGGCGGCCGCTCACGTCGAGGTCCGCCAGGACCTGCCGGCCAGCACCGTCATGAGCGGCGCGACGGTCGAGCTGCTGCGTGGTGGCGACGTCCACGTGGTCGAGGCGCCGATGCCCGGCGGACCGGCCGCCCCGCTCGACCGCGACGCCGTCACGGCCAAGCTCCGTTCCTGCTTCACCGTCGGCGGCCTCGACGCCGACGTCGAGGTCGACCGCACGTGGGCGTTCGTCGACGGGGTCGCCGACCTCGACGCCGGCGGCCTGCGCCGCGCCCTCTCCGAGTTCACCCCGGCACGCCAGCCCGTGGCGTGACCCCCTGACCGCACACCCCACTTCCCACCGAAGGACACTGATGGATTTCTCCCTGACCCCCGAGCAGACCGCCCTCGTCGACTCGGTCACGAAGCTCGCCGAGAAGGAGTTCGCCCCGAAGGCGTTCCAGCGGACCGAGTTCGCCTGGGACAGCCTCAAGGTGCTGGCCGACCACGGCCTGACCGGCCTGACCCTCGACCCCGAGGTGGGCGGCCAGGGCGCCTCCCTGCTCGACGCCGTGCTCGTGATGATGGCCATCACCAAGGTGTGCCCCCACAGCGCCGACGCGCTGCAGGCCAGCAACTTCGGCGCCATCCGCCAGGTCGCGAACTTCGGGTCCGACCGGGTGAAGCGCGAGGTGCTGCCGCGGCTGCTCGCCGGCGAGGCGATCGTCACCGCCGGCATGAGCGAGCCGGAGGCGGGCAGCGCGCTCACCGAGCTGCGCACGTCGGCCCGCATCGAGGGTGACGAGGTCGTCCTGAACGGGCAGAAGGTGTGGAACTCCCACGGCCCGGAGGCCTCCTACTCCGTCGTCTGGTGCCGCTTCGGCCCCACGACGAAGGACATCGGCGCCGTGCTCGTGCCCTTCGACTCCCCGGGCTTCTCCCGGGGCAAGACCGAGCGGCACATGTCGGGGGAGTCCCACTGCCAGCTCTACTTCGACGAGTGCCGCGTGCCACGCGACTACGTGCTGGCCGAGTCCGGTGCGGTCCGCTCCATGCTGTCGATCTTCGGCGTCGAGCGGATGGGCAACGCCTCGCGTGCACTGGCGCTGGCCGAGAGCGCCTACGAGCGCGCCGTCGAGCACGCGCAGGTGCGCACGCAGTTCGGCAAGAACCTGTGCGAGTTCCAGGGCCTGCAGTGGAAGTTCGCGGACATGAAGGTCCAGCTCGACGCGTCGAAGATGCTGCTCTTCCGGGCCGTCGCCGACGCTGACGCGGGCACGCCGGACTCCACCGACGCCGCCATCGCGAAGCTGCACGCCAACGAGACCGCGTTCAAGGTCGCGAACGACGCGCTGCAGGTCTTCGGCGCCAGCGGCTACTCCCAGGAGTTCCCGATGGAGTACATCGTGCGCCGCACGCGGGGCTGGATGATCGCCGGCGGCTCCGTGGAGATCCTGCGCAACACCATCGCCCAGTCGGTCTTCGGCCGACGCTTCGACCAGCGGGCAGGAGCCAGCCGATGAGCGCCACCACCACCTCCACCGGCCCCGACGCGGCGAGCCCCGCGCTCGCCGGCGCCACCGCGCAGGTCGCCGCGTGGGCGGCTGCGCAGGCCGACCGGCCGCTCGACGACGCGGCCCGGCACCACGTGCGTCGGCTCTGGGTCGACTACCTCGCCGCCGTCATCCCCGGGTCGACCGCGCCCACGTCGCGCCAGGTCGCGGCGCACGCGCGGGTCCAGTACCCCGGCGACGCGGCGGAGGCGGTCGGCACGGGCCGGCTCTCGGCCCTGGGCGCCGCGCTCGTCAACGGCACCAGCGCCCACTGCCTGGAGGTCGACGACGGCTACACGCCCGGCAGCGTCCACCCGAGCACCGTGGTGTTCCCGGCCGTCCTCGCCGCCGCACAGGCCGCCGGCAGCGACGACGAGCTCACCGAGCGGGCGCTCGCGGTCGGCCTGGAGGGTGTCTGTCGCCTGGCCGCCGCCGGCCACCCCGCCACCTGGCGGAACCACTTCCACAACACCCCGCTCACCGGCGTCCTCGCCGGGGCCCTCGCCGTCGGCGTGCTGCACCGCCTCGACGCCGAGCGGATGGAGCACGCGCTCGGCATCGCGGCGTCGCACGCCGGCGGCCTGTTCGCGTTCCTCGGCCAGGCGGCCGAGGTCAAGCGCCTGCACCCCGGCAAGGCGGCCCGCGACGCGATCGCGAGCGCCGAGCTGGCCCAGGCCGGTGTCACCGGCCCGCGCGGCGTCCTCGAGGCGCGTCACGGCTACGCCGAGGCGTTCACCCGTGGCGAGCTCGACGCCGACACCTTGCTGGGTGCGCTCGGCGAGGAGTGGGTCTTCCTGCGCACGTACGTGAAGCCCTACCCCTGCTGCCGCCACCTGCACGGCCCGATCGACGCGGCACTGGCCCTGCGCGCCGAGCACGGGCTCAAGGCCGACGACGTCGCGTCGGTGCTGGTGCGGACCTACACGGTCGCCTCGCACCACGCCTCCACCGACGTCGACGAGTTCCTCGACGCGCAGATGAGCATCCCGTTCGCGGTCACGGTCGCGCTCACGTTCGACGAGGTCGGGCTCACCGAGTTCGGTCCCGAGGCGCGCCGTGACGCGGCCGTGCGCGACCTGGTCGGTCGCGTCGCGGTGGTCGCCGACGCCGACGCCGACGCGGCGTACCCGCGTCTGCGCCGCGCGGTGCTCGAGGTGACCCTGCACGACGGCACGGTGCTCAGGCAGCAGGTCGACACGCCCTACGGCGAGCCGTCCAACCCGGTCAGCGACGAGGACATGACGGCCAAGCTCGTCCGCCTCGCCGGACCCGTGATCGGCCACGACCGCGCCGCGGCCCTGGCCGAGCAGACCTGGACCGCGCCCAGCGCCCGCACGACGCTCGACGTCGTCCTGCCCGAGGAGACCGCCTCGTGACCGTCCTGTCCACGTCCGCGTCCACGCTCGGCGGCGCCCTGCTCCACCCGGAGTCGGTCGCGATCATCGGCGCCTCCGACGACATCACCAAGACCGGCGCCCGCCCGCTCGCGTTCCTGCGCAAGGCCGGCTACGCGGGCCGGGTGTACCCCGTCAACCCGCGCCGCGACACCGTGCTCGGCGAGAAGGCGTGGCCCAGCATCTCGGCCCTGCCGGAGACGCCGGACCACGTGTTCGTCGCCGCCGACACCCGCTTCGTCGTCGACGCCGTGCGCGAGTGCGGCGAGCGCGGCGTGCCCGTCGTGACCGTGCTCGCCGGCGGCTTCGCCGAGGCGGGCCTCGAGGGTGCGGAGCGCCAGCGCGAGCTGCTCGAGGTGGCGCGTCGGTACGGTGTCCGCATCGTGGGGCCCAACAGCATCGGTGTGGTCAACCCCGGTGCCGGCATGCTCCTGACCGCCAACGCGGCGTTCGCCGAGGACGACATCCCGGTGGGCCGCACGTTCGTCGCGTCGCAGTCGGGGAGCGTCATCGGCGCCCTCATGACCCGCGCGAAGGCCGTGGGCATCGGGTTCGCCGGGCTCGTGTCGACGGGCTCGGAGATCGACCTGACGGTCGGCGAGATCTGCGCCGCCACCATCGACGACCCCGAGGTCGACGCGTACTGCCTGTTCCTGGAGTCCCTCGACAACGCGGGGCCGCTCGCGGAGTTCGCGCGGCTCGCGCACGAGCGCGGCAAGCCGGTCACCGTCTACAAGCTCGGCCGCTCGGACGCGGCCGCGGAGCTGTCGGTCTCGCACACCGGGGCGCTCGCGGGCGAGGACAGCGAGGCCTCGGCGTTCTTCGAGGCGTGCGGCTTCGTGCGCGTCGAGAACTTCGAGTCGCTCGTGGAGTGCGGCGCCGTCCAGCGTCGCCTCGCCGACGTCCCGCGCCGGACCGACGGCACGCCGCCCCGGGTCGGGGTCATCACGTCGACCGGCGGCGGGGCCGCGATCGCGGTCGACGAGCTGGAGATGCGGGGCCTCACCGTCACCAAGCCGTCGAGCGCCGTGTTCGAGGCGATCAACGAGGCCGGCGTGGCCGTGGCCGAGAGCCTCATCGTCGACCTGACGCTGGCCGGGACGCGCCACGACAAGGTGACGTCGGTGCTCGGCATCCTCGAGGCCAGCCAGGAGCTCGACCTGCTCGTCTTCGTGATCGGGTCGTCGGCGCGGCTCAACCCCGAGCTCGCCGCGAGCGCGATCGAGGACTTCGCAGGACGCGACCTGCCGGTCGTCGCGTGGGCCCTGCCCGACGCCCTCACCACCCTCGCCCGGCTGCACCGGGCCGGTGTGCCGGCGTTCCGCACCGTGGAGTCCTGCGCGGAGTCCGTGGCCGCCACCCTCCGCGCTGCCGCGCCGCGGACCGAGGCGCTCGCGGTGCCGTCGGTCCCGACCCCCGACGCCGACCACGACCCCGACCGCGACGCCGTCGCCGCGCTCGACGAGCACGCGTCGGCCGACGTGCTGGCCACCGTCGGTGCCCGGTTCCCGGCCTCGCTCGTCCTGGGCGCCGACGAGCCGGTGCCGTCGGACCTGCCGTACCCGGTCGTCGTGAAGGTGCTGTCCGACGAGATCGCACACAAGTCCGACGTCGGCGGCGTCGAGGTCGGGCTCACGGACGCCGAGGGCGTGGCGGCTGCGCGCGAGCGCATCCTCGCCTCCGTCGCCGAGCACCGTCCCGAGGTCGGCGCCGACACCGTGCTGGTGCAGGAGATGGTGACCGACCCGGTGCAGGAGGTCCTGGTCGGGTACCGGGTCAGCGAGGCGGTCGGTCCCCTGGTCGTGCTGGCCGCGGGTGGCGTCAACGTCGAGCTCTACGGCGACAGTGCCGTCCGGCTCGCACCCGTCGACCGGTCCGTCGCCCTCGCGATGATCGACGAGGTCCGGGCCACGGCGCTCTCGCGCGGCTACCGCTCGGCACCGCTCGGCGACCTCGACGCGCTGGCCGACCTGGTCGTGTCCGTCTCGCGGCTCGCCCACGCGCGCCCCGACGTCGTCGAGGCCGAGATCAACCCCGTCGCGGTCCTGCCCGAGGGCCAGGGTGTCGTCGCGCTCGACGCGCTCGTCACCGTCCGCACCACCCCCACCCCGAAGGAGCGCTGACATGGACGTCACCATCGCGAACCTGTCGCTGCACTACGGCGACTTCCAGGCCGTCAAGGACCTGTCGCTCGACATCGCCGACGGCGAGTCCGTCGTCATGCTGGGGCAGTCCGGCTGCGGCAAGACCAGCACGATGCGCTGCGTCGCGGGGCTCGAGGAGCCCTCGGCCGGCAGCATCAGCATCGGCGGACGCACCGTCTTCGACGCGGCGGCGGGCACCCGGGTGCCGGCCAACAAGCGCAACGTCGGCCTGGTGTTCCAGTCCTACGCGGTCTGGCCGCACCTGACCGTGCTGGAGAACGTCGCGTTCCCGCTGCGCATGCAGAAGGTCGGCAAGGCCGCGATGCGCGAGAAGGCGCTGACCACCCTGCGCACGGTCGGCCTGGAGGACCAGGCGGACAAGAGCGCGAGCGCCCTCTCCGGCGGGCAGATGCAGCGCGTGGCGCTCGCCCGCAGCCTGGCGATGGAGCCGGCGATCATGTTGCTGGACGAGCCGCTGTCGAACCTCGACGCCCGCCTGCGCGACGACCTGCGCGTGGAGCTGCGCCGCCTGCAGCTCGAGCTCGGGCTGACGTCGATCTACGTCACCCACGACCAGAGCGAGGCGCTGGCGCTCGCCGACCGCGTGGCCGTCATGCAGCACGGCCGCATCGCCCAGCTGGCGGCCCCGACGGAGATCTACGAGAACCCGGCGTCGGCGTCGATCGCGGCGTTCCTCGGCGTGCTCAACATCTTCGCGGTCAGGCCGAGCACCGGTCACCGGCTCGAGGCCGCCGACCACCCGCTCGAGCTGGTGAGCGAGTCGGCCGGCCTCGGGGACGTCCCGGCGAGCGTCAGCATCCGCCCCGAGCACGTGCGGGTCACGGTGGACCGCGACGAGCAGGTCGACAACGCCTGGGAGGGCGTCGTCGAGGTGACGGTCTTCCAGGGTGCCACCGCCCGGTGCTCGGTCCGGCTCGACGCCGGCCCGGTCGTGGAGGCCACCGTGGCCGGCTCGGCCATCAAGGTCTTCCACCCGGGCGACCGGGTCCACGTGCACGTCGACGCCCGCGACGTGAAGGTCCTGCCCGACGAGGTGCCGGGCATCGTGCCGGCGGCGCCGGTCGAGGCCCCGCGGTCCGAGCTCGTCGGCGCCGGTCGGGCGGGTGAGTGACGTGGCCGCCACGCTCGTCGAGGCGCCCGCCGAGGGCCCCACCCCGTCGCCGTCCGCTCCCGAGACCCCGCGCGCCCGCAGGAGCGTCGCGCGGCGCTGGCTCGGCTCGGGCCTGCTGATCGCCTTCCTCGCGTTCCTCATCCTGGTGCCCGCCGGCTTCGTCCTCCTGGCCTCCATGACGGACTCGGTCCCGCGCCCCGGCAACATCAGCCTCTCGCCGACGCTCGGCAACTTCGGCGTCCTCGGGGTCCCCGAGGTGCGGCAGGCGTTCGTGAACTCGATGGTCATGGCCATCGCCGCCACCCTGCTCGCCGGACTCATCGGTGGCACGCTCGCGTTCCTGGCCGCACGCACCGACATCCGCCTGCCGAAGCTCGTCTACCTCGTCGGCCTGATGCCGATGTTCCTACCGTCCTACGTCGGGGCACTCGCGTGGTCGATGCTCGGCAGCCCCAACGCCGGCCTGCTCAACATCGGTCTGCGCGACGTCGGTCTCCCGGCCTTCGTGAACATGTACTCGATGCCGGGCCTCGTGCTCGTGTTCGCGATGTACTACGCGCCCTACACCTTCCTCATGGTCCACGCGGCGCTGTCGCTCATGAGCCCCGACCTGGAGGAGGCGGCCCAGATCCACGGGTCCTCGACCCGGACGATGCTGCGGCGCATCTCCTTCCCGCTGGCCCTGCCGGCGGTGCTCGGTTCGGCGATCCTCACCTTCACGCTGATCTTCGAGAACTTCCCGGTGGCGCAGGTGCTCGGGACCCCCGGCGGGGTCGACACGCTGCCGACCTTCATCTTCCGCCTGCTCAACGCGACGCCGTCGCGCGGCAACGAGAGCGCCGCCATCGCGGTCGTGCTGGTGGCCGTCGTCATCATCGCGACGACGCTGCAGAACCGCGTGATCGCGAAGCGGTCGTTCACCACGGTCACCGGCAAGGGCGTCAAGAACAAGAAGATCGCGCTGGGCAGGTGGCGGACGCCGGCACTCCTCGGCGTCCTCGGCTTCTTCACCCTCTCGATCCTGCTGCCGCTGCTCGCCCTCGTGGTGACGGCCGGCCGGGCGACTCCGTACATGACCTCGATCGGGGACCTGTTCCAGCCGGGCGCGTTCGACCTGTCGATCATCGGCACGGTGCTGCAGTCGAGCAGCTTCCTCGACGCGACGGGCAACAGCGTCGTCGTCAGCCTGGTCGCGGCCACCGCCGGCACCGTGCTCGCGTTCCTGTGCGGCTACGCGGTCTACCGCACCACCGTCAGCGGCCGGCGCCTCATCGAGGGCATCTCCATGGTGCCGCTCGCCATCCCAGCCGTCGTGCTCGGCATGGGCCTGCTCTGGACCTGGCTCGTGATGCCGATCCCGCTCTACGGGACGCTCGCGGTCATGGCCGTCGCGTTCGTCGCGGTGCAGTCACCTCAGGGCTTCCGCGGCATCGCGTCGTCGATCCTGCAGACCGACCGCGACCTCGAGGACAGCGCCGTCATGCTCGGCGCCAGCCGCACCCGTGCCGTCCTCGCGGTCACCGTGCCGCTCATGAAGGTCGGCCTGCTGTCGACGTTCGTGCTGCTGCTCATGCTCAGCATGCGCGAGCTCACGGTGCCGCTGTTCCTGTACACGACCGACACCAAGATCCTCTCGATCGCGATCTACGACGCCTTCGAGAACGGCGGTGCCCTGCGCGGGGCGGCGGCCATGAGCCTCCTCTACTGCGTCGTCATGTTCGTCCTGTCCTACATCCCCCGACGGCTCGCGAACCGCTGAACCCACCCACCACCCCCCGAACCCCCGAAGGACGTCCAAGGAGGACGAGATGAAGAAGACCACCAGGAACCTCGCCGTGGCCGCGGTCGCGGCGGTGTCCCTCACGCTCGCCGCGTGCGGCGGCAGCGGCGACGGCAGCGGTGCCGGTGCCGGTGCCGACTCGGCCGCCGAGGAGATCCTCGCGATGCCGGAGATCGACGACTCCGACGGACTCGTCATCGACGGCGAGGAGGTCGCCGACGCGGACCTGCTCGCGGCAGCCCGCGAGGAGGGCTCCGTCGCCTGGTACACCGCCTCCGGCGCCGAGAGCGCGGAGGTCACGGCCGCGCGCTTCGAGGCCGAGACGGGCATCGACGTCGACATGACCCGCATGCCCTCGGGCAAGCTGTCCGAGCGGGTGCTGAGCGAGGCCGGGGCCGGTCGGCTCGAGGCCGGCGTCGTGACGATCACCGACCCGGTGCTGGCCGAGCAGTTCGCGGACGAGGGCGTCTACACGCCCTACGAGGTGGCGTCCTACGACACCCTCACCGGCATGGACGGCGTGGTCTGGGAGGACGGCCTCTACTACGCGCCGTACTACTCGGCGTACTCGTTCGCCTACAACGACCAGGCGGTGGGCGAGGACGACGCTCCGAAGGACTGGGACGACCTGCTCGACCCGAAGTGGAAGGGCAAGCTCGGCATCGTCAACGCGGGTGCCGGCGGCACCGTCCAGGGCCTCGCCCGCTTCCAGGAGACGAAGCTCGGCGACGACTACTGGGAGAAGCTCGCGGCGCAGGAGCCGCGCATCTTCGACACGACCAGCGTGCAGCTGGAGGCGCTCGCGCGCGGTGAGATCGAGGTCGTGACCTCCGGCTTCAACAGCACCTACGGCGCCGAGGTCGCGGGAGCGCCGATCACCCTCGTCGTCCCGCCGGCCGGTGTCTCGGGCACCTACAACATGCAGGGGCTGACCGAGGCCGGCGCCGACAGCGCCGCGGCCAAGGTGTTCCAGAACTGGACGATGTCGACGGCCGGCCAGAAGTTCGCGGCCGCGCAGGGCTTCGTCCCGTCGCGCACCGACACGCCCGACACCCCGGTGGGCGACTACCAGCTCCCGGCGGCCGACTCGGACCAGTTCACGCTGTACACGCCCCAGGAGGCGAAGGAGATCGGCGCCGACGTCGTGTCGCGCTGGAACCGCGCGTTCGGCTACAGCGGCTGACACGCACGCCGTCCAGGCGGCGCACGGAGGGCGGGTGCCCGGTCGAGAGACCGGCCACCCGCCCTTCTCGTCGTCCCGTCGGGTCGACGCGGCGGGGGGGGGGTGAGCAGCGGCGACACGGGGGCAGGCGGACGCGCGCCCCCCCCCGGGTGCCGGGGGGGGGGGCGCGCGGCGCGGGGGTGCGTCAGGCCAGGATCAGCGACAGCTTGTCGGCCACGCAGACGGGGCGGTCGGCGCCCTCGCGGTGCATCGTGAAGCGGAAGGTCGTCAGCCACGAGGCGTCGCGGTCCTGCACCTCGAGCACGGTGCCCGACAGGCGCAGCACGGAGCCGACCGGCACGACCGAGGGGAAGCGCACGCGCTGCAGGCCGTAGTTGACCCGGGCGGTGCCCATCGCGACGTCGTACAGGTCGGGCGCGAGCGCCGGGACGAGCGACAGCGTGAGGTACCCGTGCGCGATCGTCGTCCCGAAGGGGCCGCTCGCGGCGCGCTCGGGGTCGACGTGGATCCACTGGTGGTCGCCCGTGGCGTCCGCGAACGCGTCGATGCGCTCCTGCGTGATCGTCAGCGGCGCGCTGGTGCCGAGGTCCTTGCCGACCAGCGCGTGCAGCGTCTCCGGGGAGTCGATGACCGCGGGAACGCTCATGCGCCGACCCGCTCGAACACGGCGGCCAGACCCTGGCCGCCGCCGATGCAGAGGGTGACGAGGCCGTAGCGCCCCTCGCGGCGCACGAGCTCCTGAGCCATCGAGCCCACCAGCCGCGCGCCGGTCGCGCCCACGGGGTGGCCGAGGGAGATGCCCGAGCCGTGCGGGTTGATGCGCGGGTCGTCGGGCTCGACTCCCCAGGTGCGGAGCACGGCCAGCACCTGGGCGGCGAACGCCTCGTTGAGCTCGACGACGTCGAGGTCGTCGAAGCCGATGCCGGCGCGGCGCAGGGCCTCCGCGGTGGAGGGCACGGGGCCGATGCCCATGGTCTCGACGGGCACGCCGGCGACGGCCCAGCTGCGCAGGGCCACGAGCGGGGTGAGCCCGTGCCGGGCGGCCAGCTCCGGGGTCGTGACGACGCACATCGCCGCGGCGTCGTTCTGGCCGCTCGCGTTGCCGGCGGTGACGGTCGCGTCGGGGTCGACGGCGCCCATGATCGGGCGCAGGGCCCCGAGCGACTCGAGCGTGGTGTCGGCGCGGGGGTGCTCGTCGACGTCGACGACGGTCGCGCGTCGCCCCCGGCCGACGGTGACGGGCACGAGCTCCTCGGCGAAGACGCCGGAGCGCTGCGCCGCCACGGCCCGCTGGTGCGACTGCACGGCGAGCGCGTCCTGGTCGTGGCGGGAGATGGCGTGCTCGCGGCGCAGGTTCTCCGCCGTCTCGATCATGCCGCCGGCCACGGGGTGGTTCCTGCCGCCGGCCGTCTGGCGGGCGCGCACCAGGGCGTCGTGCATGGTCACGCCGGTGCGGGCGCCGCCCCACCGGATGTCGGTGGAGTAGAAGGGGACGTTGCTCATGCTCTCGGCGCCGCCCGCGACCACGAGGTCGGCGGCGCCGGTCTGCACGGCCATCGCGGCGTTGAGCACGGCCTGCAGCCCGGACCCGCAGCGACGGTCGACCTGCTGGCCGGCGGCGCGGATGGACAGGCCGGCGTCGAGCGCGGCCACGCGGCCGATGGCGGGGGCCTCGGCGTTGGGGTTGCAGTGGCCGAGGATGACGTCGTCGACGGCGTCGTCGGGCAGCCCGGTGCGCTCGACCAGGGCGCGCAGCGTGGTGGCCGCGAGGTCTGCGGCGGTGGCGGCGGCGAGCGAGCCGCCGTAGCGGCCCACGGGCGTGCGGACGGGGGCGCAGATGACGGCGTCGTTCACGGGGTCTCCTCGTGCTGGTGGTGGACGGTGACCGACGAGAGCAGCCGGGGCTCGCCGTCGGTGGGGCGGTGGGCGCGGACGACGGTGTCGTCCGCGGGGCCGCCGTCGGGGGCGGTCGTGAGGGTGAGGTCGGCGACCTCGCCGCGCAGCAGGGGTGCGGTGCCGCGGTGCACGACGCTGCGGAGCGGTCCGCCTGCGCGTCGGGCCACCTCGGCGAGCGCGATCGCCAGGAGGGGACCGTGCACGACGAGGTCGTCGTAGCCCTCGGTCAGCGTGGCCCAGGGGCGGTCGTAGTGGATGCGGTGGCTGTTGCAGGTGAGGGCGCTGAACCGCATGAGGGTCGGTGCATCGGCCAGGAGTCGCCAGGCCTCGCCGTGGCGCGTCAGTCCCGGGTCACCCTCGTCGGGTCCTGCCTCGGGCGCGGCGCCGGCGCGGGGGACCGCCGCGGCCCGGTAGACGAGGTCGAGCCGCTCCTCGAGGGCGGGACCGGTCTCGTCGTGGAACGTGTCGCGCACGGTCACGAAGCGCAGCGGGCCCGAGCGGCCCTGCGTGTCGCGCACCTCGTCGACGGTCCGCCGGACCTCGACCTGTGCCCCGACGCGCAGGGGGCGCCGCACCGTGACCTCGCCCCCGGCGAACATCCGCCGCGGGAGGTCGAGACGGCGGGGGAGCCCGTCGTCGACCGGGTGGCCGTCGGGCCCGAGGGAGCCCGCGGGCGCCCACTGCGCCAGGGCCGCCCAGTGCCAGAGCGCCGGCAGCGGCGCACCGGGGGCGGTGTCGACGTCCTCGGCGCCGAGCAGGTCGGCCAGCCCGGCGACGTGGCGCGGGTCGACGGTGCGAAGGCCCGTGCGGGCAGACGTGTCGGGGTCGGTCACATGAACCGTCCGCCGGTGACCTCGGCCACCGTGCCCGTCATGTACGACGACATGGCGGAGGCGTAGAACAGCGCCACCTGGGCGACCTCGTCGGGCTCGCCGGCACGCTGCATCGGGATCTCGGACATCTTCTGGTCCCACGCCTTCTGCGGCATGGCACGCGTCATGGCCGAGGCGATGAGCCCGGGCTGGATGGCGTTGACCCGCACGCCGTGGTGGGCCATCTCCTTCGCCGCGGCCTTGGTGAGCCCGACGATGCCGGCCTTGGCGGCGGAGTAGTTGGTCTGCCCGACCATGCCGACCTTGCCCGAGAGCGAGGAGATGTTGACGATGGCGCCGCGCTTCGCCTCGCGCATGTGGGCCGCGGCGAGACGGGTGCCGTTCCAGCAGCCCTTGAGGTGGACGGCGACGACCTGGTCGAACGCCTCCTCGCTCATCGTGCGCATCGTGGCGTCGCGGGTGATGCCGGCGTTGTTGACCATGACGTCCAGCCGGCCCCAGCGCTCGAGCGCGAGGTCGAGGGCGGCCTGCACGGCACCGGCATCGACGACGTCGCAGGTGGCGGCGGCCGCCACGTCGTCGCCCCCGAGCTCGGCGACGGCCTTGGCGGCGGCGTCGGCGTCGAGGTCGGCCACGACGACACGTGCGCCGGCGTCGACGAAGGTGTGGGCGATGGCCAGGCCGATGCCCTGGGCGGCACCGGTGACGACGGCGACCTGGGAGTCGAGCAGGGTCATGGGGTCTCTCCTGGGGTGAGGGGTGCGGGACGGGCGGGGGTGCGGGCCAGGACCTGCCGGGCCCGGGCGAGGACGGGGGCGTCGACCATGCGGCCGTCGACGAGGGCGACACCGTCGGCGGCTCCGGCCAGGACGCGCTCGGCCCAGGCGACCTCGTCGCCGGCTGGGAGGTGGGCGGCCGCCGCGACGGCGACCTGCGCGGGGTGGATGCAGAGCGTGCCGCGCAGGCCGAGCCGTGCGGCGTGTGCGGCGTCGGCGGCGAGCCGGTCGGTGTCGCGGACCTGCGGCGTCACGCCGTCGACGGGACCCACGAGCCCTGCCGCGGCCGACGCGACGACGAGCGTGGTGCGGGCGGCGTCGACGACCTCGCGGACGTCGGGGTCGACCCCCAGCTCGGCCGCGAGGTCGAGGTGGCCGAGCGCCAGCCGGTCGACCCCCGCCAGGGCGGCCAGCCCCGCTGCGTCGAGCAGCCCGCGAGCCGTCTCGACGAGGGCGACCATGGGCACCTCCTGGCGCCCGTGGAGGGAGGAGACGGAGGAGAGGTCGGCCTTCGGGAGCACGACGGGCAGGCCGTGCTCCACGGCGACGGCGACGTCGGCGTCGTGCCACGGCGTGCCCACGGCGTTGACGCGGACCGCGACCCTCGCGCCGCCGGCGGCAGCCGCGGCGACCTGGTCGCGTGCCTCGTCCTTTGCCGCCGGTCCCACGGCGTCCTCGAGGTCGCAGACCACCACGTCCGCGCCGGAGGCGAGCGCGCGTGCGAAGCGGTCGGGCCGGTCGCCCGGGACGAACAGGAACGTGCTCGCGGTGGCGACGCTCACGCGACGTCCTGGCGGTCCACGACGCCCGCCTCGGTGAGGGCACCGATCTCGGCGTCGCCGAGACCGAGGTCCTCGGCGAGCACCTGGAGGGTGTCGGAGCCGAGCAGCGGCGCGGCCACGGGGCCGCCGTCGTCGTCGGCCCAGCGCAGCGGCGACGCGGAGGCCGGCATGCGCCCGATGCCGGGCTGGTCGATGTCGCGCAGCACCGGGTGCTCCGCCGTGCGGGCGACCTGGGCCGCCTCGTCGACGGTGAGGTACGGCGCCCAGAGCACGCGCGCCTCGTCGAGCACCGTGGCGAGCGCGTCCATCGGTCGCGCCGCGAACCACGGCCGCAGGATGGAGGCGATGGTCTCGCGCAGCTCGTAGCGGGCGGCCTCCTGCCGCAGGTCGACGTCGAGCGCCTTCTCGAGCGCGGCGAACACGTCGAGCGTGCCCGTGACGGCGCACAGGGCGTGCCACTGGCCCTCGGTCAGCGCCACGACCATGACGCGCTCACCGTCGCGGCTCGCAAAGTCGGTGCCGAAGCTGCCGTAGACGTGGTTGCCGTGCCGCGGTCGGGGGTGTCCGGCCTCCTCCGCCTCGGCGAACCAGCCCAGCGCGCCGACGGAGGAGACCGCGACGTCGTAGAGGGCGAGGTCGATCCGGCTGCCCTCGCCGGTGTCGCGGCGTCGTTGCAGGGCCGCGAGCACGGCCACCGAGGCGTGCAGGCCGGTGAGCAGGTCCCACGCGGGGAGCACGTGGTTGACGGGGGTGTCGAGGAAGTCGGGGCCGGTCATGTGCGCGATGCCGACCGAGGCGTTGACGGTGTAGTCCACGGCGGGTCGTCCGCCGGGGAAGCCCTCGACGTGCACCGAGACCACGTCCGCCCGACGGCTCGCGAGGTCGTCGTGCGTGAGCCGGGTCCGGCCGACCACGTTGTCGAGGTAGATCCCGCGGCCGGGACCGGGTCGGGTGGCCAGGGCGAGCAGCAGCTCACGGCCCTCGGGCGTGCGGTAGTCGAGCGCCACCGAGCGCTTGCCCTTGTTGAGGTTCGTCCAGTAGAGGCTCGCCCCGCTGCGGCTGAGCGGCCAGCGACCGAAGTCGCTGCCTCCGCCCGGGAGGTCGACGCGGGTGACGGAGGCGCCCAGCTGCGCCAGGGTCATGCCGCAGGTGGGACCGGCGACGAAGGTCGCGCACTCGACGACGTCGACGCCGTGCAGCGCCCCGGCCGCGCTCACCGGAACACCGCCTCGCGACGCTCGGCGAAGGCCGCGTGGCCCGCTGCGGCGTCGCGGCCGTGGCCGGCGAGCGAGACGCCGATGCGCTCGTCGCGCAGGAACGACTCGAGTCCCTGCTGCTCCGCGGTGTCGCACATCCAGCGCGTGACCGCCGTCGACTCCACGGGCCCCGCGGCCAGGGTCGCGGCGACCTGCAGCGCCGCGGCCGTGGCGGCGCCGGGCGCCACGACGGAGGTGACGAGCCCCGCGGCACGGGCGTCCTCGGCAGCGAGGCGCTCGCCCAGCAGCAGGTGGCGCGCTGCGCCCTGTCGCCCGAGCGCGCGGGTGAGGTGCCAGGCGACCGCGCCGTCGGCGGCGAGACCGCGTCGGGCGAAGGGCGCGAGGAAGAAGGCGTCGTCGGCGGCCACGACGACGTCGCACGCGAGCGCCAGCCCCCAGGCGACGCCGATCGCGTAGCCCTCGACAGCGGCGACGGTCGGGGCGGGGCCGCCCCGCAGCTCGCGGACGACGCGGTGGCTCAGCTCGAGGCGACCGGCCGGTCCGAACAACCCGTCGGCCGGGCCCGGCATGGACGCGACGTCGCCGCCGGAGGAGAAGTGCTCGTCGCCACCGGTCAGCACGACCGCGCGGGCTCCGCGGGCCTCGGAGGCGAGGGCGTCCAGCAGGGCCTCGGCCAGTGTCCGGTCGATGGCGTTGCGCCGGGCGGGGCGGTGGAGCCGGAGCTCCAGGACGTCGTCGTGCCACCGCAGGAGCAGGGGTGCGGCGGGTCTGCCGGGAACGGCACCGGGCGCGGGAGAGGCGGGAGAGGCGGGCATCTGTCCTACATTCTATACAATGTTGATGGACAGTGTGCCGCGTCACGTCGCGCGATGCAAGGGCACCGCGAAGGCCGCTCCGTCCGGGATCACCACGACGCCCGATCGGGGGGCCGCAGGTGATCGAGCGACATGCCGCCACCCGGACGGGGGGCGCGGCCGTGCCGCCGGTACGGTGGCTCCGCCTCC
>CAZREF010000040.1:0-20536 GCA_964599245.1 uncultured Aeromicrobium sp.
TCAGCTCTTCAGCTTGTTGAGCGCGGACGGCTCGTGCGCCGCCTTCGACCCCGTCTTCTCGCTCTCGACCACGAGCTTCGGCTCGTCCTCGCTGGCCTTCCACTGCCGGCCGTCGAGCTGGAAGTCCTTCGTCTTGCGCTCCACGACCTTGCCCTGCGTCCGGCCCTGCGGGCTGTCCCAGCTGACCCTGTCCCCGACCTCGATGTTCTTCGACATGGCTCCAGGGTGGGGCGCTCAGGCGGTCGGCGCACCTCGTGGGCGGCGACGGAGGCGGGTGATCGCCACACCCGCCAGGCAGAGCGCACCGCCGACGAACGCGAGCGGCGCCGGCACCTCGCCGAGCAGCGCCCACGAGACGAGCGTGGCGACGGCGGGCACGAGGTAGGTCGTCGACGCCACCCGGCCTGCGGAGAGCCGGCGCAGCGCGTACGACCAGGTGGTGAAGCCGATCGCGGTCGGGAAGACCCCCAGGTAGACGAGCCACGCGACGTCACCGGCGGACGCGTCGCCGACCTGGTCGAGCAGCGCGGGCGCGAACGGCAGGCAGACGACGGCGCCGATCGTGCACGCCATCCACACCGACATCGCCGGGGCCACGGTGCGCAGCGTCGGCTTCTGGGTGAGGGCGCCGACCGCGTAGAGCACCGCGGCGAGCACGCAGAGCAGGACCCCGGTGGTGCTCGCCGTCTCGACCGCGTCGTCGTGCCGCGTGCTGGTGGCGATGAGCACGACCCCCGCGAACGCGACGGCCATGCCCACCACGAGGGGCCGCGGGAAGCCCTCCTTCAGGACGATGCCGGCCAGCAGCGCGATGAGGATGGGCCCGATGTTCACGACGAGCGCCGCGGTGCCCGCGTCGAGGTAGGTCTCGCCGCCGTTCAGGGCCACGTTGTAGGCGCCGAACCACAGCACCCCGTAGACCACCACGAGGCCGAGCGTGCGCCCCCGCGGGAGGCGGTGACGCCACGGCCGCGCGAGCACCACCAGCGCGAGCGCCCCGACGAGGAGGCGACCCAGGCTGAGCGGACCGGGCTCGAACACGTCGGCCACCGCCCGGATGCCCACGAACGCCGACGCCCACAGGACCACCGTGACCGCCAGCGCCGCGACCGACCAGTCCCGCTCGCCGGGTGTCGAGGCGGGCGTCGAGGCGGCTGTCGGGGGGTGGGAGGTCTCCGTGGTCACGGACCCACGCTAGGGCTGGCAGGACCTCGACGTCCCGCGAGATCCGGACACGTCGCTGCGAGTTCCCGCCAGACGCACCACCTCCCCGGACCCGAGGTGCGGTGCGGCGTCGGGGGTCCGGGGAGGTGGTGGGTGGCAGCGCGGGTGCCCTCGGGGGGAGTGGGGCGGGCGCCGCCGGTCGGGGGGTCGGCTCAGTCGGCGGTGTTCCCGCCGTCGGAGTCGAGCGTCACCTGCGCCTCGTTCTTCTTGCCGTCGCGCAGGTAGGTGAGGGTGACCTTCTCGCCCGGGCGGTAGCCACGGATGCCGGCCACGAGGGCGTCGGAGCTGCCGACCGGCTGGCCGTTGATCGCCGTCACGATGTCGCCGGGCTCCAGCCCCGCCTTGGCGCCGGCGCTGCCGTCGCCCACCTCGGTGATCTCGGCGCCGATGCCGGTGATGTCGTCGGAGGAGACCGCCGGCCGGACCGTCACGCCGATCAGCGCGTGCTGCACCGTCTCGCCCTTGACCAGCTGGTCGGCGACGCTCTTGGCGAGGTCGATCGGGATGGCGAAGCCGAGGCCGATCGAGCCCGCGCTGGCCGACGTCGTGCCGCCCGAGCGGATGGCGGAGTTGATGCCGACGACGCGCCCGGACAGGTCGACGAGCGGGCCGCCGGAGTTGCCGGGGTTGATCGCTGCATCGGTCTGCACGGCGGGGAAGACGGTGGTGTTCTGGCCGGTGCCGTCGGAGGAGGAGACCGGCCGGTTGAGCGCGCTGACGATGCCGCTCGTGACGGTGCTCTCCAGGCCGAACGGCGAGCCGATCGCGATGACCTCCTCGCCGACCGCCAGGTCGGAGGACTTGCCGAACGTGGCGGGCGTGAGGCCGTTCTTGTCGACCTTGATCACGGCGAGGTCGGTCTTCGGGTCGCGGCCGAGGATCTTCGCGGGGGTGGTGGTGCCGTCGCTGAAGGCCACCGTGATGGTGCCCTGCTGGGCAGCCGCCTCGACGACGTGGTTGTTCGTGAGGATGTCGCCGTCGCTGCTGATGATGATGCCCGTGCCCGAACCGGCCTCCTGGCCACCCGCGACGTTGATCTGCACGACGGACGGCAGGACGGCCTTGGCGACCTTCTCGACCTGACCGCTCGTGGCCTGGGCGTCCGTGCTGGTGGAGTCGAGCGAGCTGACGACGGGGCTGGTGCTCGCGTCGCCGGCGCCGAACACGTCGTACAGCGCGGCCCCGCCGGCACCCGCGGACGCCGCGAGGAGCGCGATCGCCGCGACACCGGCGACGGTGCGGCTGGGTCGGCGGCGCGGCTTCTCCGCGGCGGGGGCCTCGTGCGCCGTGAAGGCGGGGGGCGCCCCGGCGCCGCCGGGCATCACCACGGTCGGCTCGTGGCCGGACGGTCCCTGCGGCGGCGCGGGAGCCTCGTAGCGGTGCTGGTACTCCGGCGGCACCGACGCGGCCGGCTGCTCGCCCTGCGGGCCGGCGGCGGACTGCGGGGGCGCCTGGGACGCGGCCGGCTGCTCCACGGTGGGCTGTCCACCAGGGTTCTGCGCCGGCTGCTGCGGCTGTGCCGGGTGGGACTGGGCTGCTTGCTGGGGGGCGGAGCCCTGGTCGGGGCCCTGCTGACCGGCCGCGGAGGCACCCTCCGAGCCCGGGGCGGGGGTGTCGCCCGGACCGCGCTGGGCGGGCGGCGTGTAGGGGCGATCGGCGAAGGGATCGTTCTGGTCGGTCATGGAAGTAGATTCTCCCCGATCACTGAGGATGCGCTGAGCGGCGGTTGTGAGCGACGGAAGAAGTCCGCGAACCACGGGGAGTCGGCCGTCAGGCCTCGTCGTCGCGGTCCGCGGCCGAGGGCAGGGTGAAGGTGACGACCGTGCCACCCCCGGGCGGCGACTCGGCCCGCACGGAGCCGCCGTGGCGCACGGCGGCCTGCTGGACGATCGACAGGCCGAGTCCGGAGCCGGGCATGGTGCGTGCCTCGGTGGACCGGAAGAACCGGTCGAAGACGTGCGGGAGGTCCTCGGCGCTGATGCCGGGGCCCTGGTCGCGGACGGTGAGGACGCCGTCGGCCAGGCGCACGGTGACCACGCCGGCCTCGGGGCTCCACTTCACGGCGTTGTCGAGCAGGTTGGTCACCGCACGCTCGAGCACGTGGGCCTCGCCGATGACCTCCCAGCGCTCCAGGCCGACGTCGAAGGTCAGGCCACCGGCACGCGGACGCACCCGCTCGAGCGCCTGCTCCACCACCTGGACCAGGTCGAGCGGCTCGGGCGCGCGGTGCAGCGGCTCGTCGCGCGCCAGCTCGACCAGGTCGCCGACCAGGGTCGTGAGCTCGCCCAGCTGCGCGCGGACGTCGTCCATGATCTCGCGCCGCTGCTCGAGGCTCAGGCTGCGGTCGTCTCGCTCGGTGGCCTGCCCCAGCAGCTCGATGTTGGTGCGCAGGCTCGTCAGCGGGGTGCGCAGCTCGTGGCCGGCGTCGGCGACGAGCTGGCGCTGCCGCTGCTGGGACGCGTCGAGCGCGAGGAGCATCTGGTTGAACGAGTGCGTCAGGCGCGCGAGCTCGTCGTGCTCGGACCCGGACACGCCGATCGGCGTGAGCTCGGCGGTGCGGGCGACGCGCTCGGTGGCCGCCGTCAGGCGCCGCACCGGACGCAGGCCGTTGGTGGCCACCACCCAGCCCGCGACGCCGGCCACCAGGATGCCCGCGGCGCTCGTGAGCAGCAGGATCACCTTCAGCCGCTCGAGCGAGCGTTGGGTGGACTCCATCGACTGCGCCAGCACGAGCGCCTGCCCGGGGCCGGCCTGCACGGCGACGATCCGGTAGGGGACCCCGCCGATGCGCGCGGTGCGCTGCGACGTCTTCTCCTCACCGAGGGACACGGCGATCTCGCGCTGGTCGTACGGCACGTTGGAGCGGGTCTGGGCGGTGAAGATCTTGCCGCCCTCGACCGAGATGAAGCGGATGCCGAACACCGCGAGGAGGTCGACGTCGGCGGCCGACATCGACGACGGGGAGTAGCCGGCCGAGACCGCGGCGTCGGCCCGCTTGACGAGCGACTGGTCGAGCGAGGACTCCAGCTCGGCCCGGACCGTCACGTAGACCGTGGCGCTGGCGATGGCGAGGACCGCTGCCACGGCCCCGGTGGTGAGCAGCGCGACGCGCAGCGCGAGCGAGGCCCGCGCGGTGTACGGGTGGATCCGCCGGCGTGCCGCATCGACCACGGCGGTCGTGCGGGACGTCTCGGGGCCCGGCTCCTCGGGGCTCGACCCCTGCGGGCTCGACGTCCGGGGGCTCGACATCAGGGCGGGGTCTCGCGCAGCACGTAGCCGACGCCGCGCACGGTGTGGAGGAGGCGGGGCTCGCCCTCGGCCTCGAGCTTGCGCCGCACGTAGCCGACGTAGACCTCGAGCGAGTTGGCGGTGGTGGGGAAGTCGAAGCCCCAGACCTCCTCGAGGATGAACGAGCGCTCGAGCACGCGCTTCGGCCGCTGCATGAACAGCTCGAGCAGCGCGAACTCGGTGCGGGTGAGCGAGATGGCGCGCTCGCCGCGCGTGACGTCGCGGGTGACGGGGTCGAGCGTGAGGTCGGCGAACTCGAGCGGCTTCTCGTCGGCCTCCAGCTCGGCCTGGCGCGCGGACCGGCGCAGCAGCGCCCGCACCCGCGCCAGGAGCTCGTCGAGCGCGAACGGCTTGGTGAGGTAGTCGTCCGCGCCGGCGTCGAGGCCGTCGACGCGGTCGCTCACGGCGTCGCGCGCGGTGAGCACCAGGATGGGTACGTCGTTGCCGGCGCTGCGCAGCGCGCGCGTGGCCTCGAGGCCGTCGAGCCGCGGCATCATGACGTCCATGACGATGAGGTCGGGGTCGCTGCGGGGGACCACCGCGAGGGCCTCGGCGCCGTCGGAGGCGATCTCCACGGTGTAGCCGTTGAACTCCAGCGAGCGCCGCAGCGAGTCGCGGACGGCGCGGTCGTCGTCGACCACCAGGATGCGCATGGCCCCAGTGTGCCGAACGTCGGTGAGAATCCGCTGAACCTGCGGCCGGGCGCGGGTCAGGTCGCCCCGGGAGTGCCGCCGGTCAGTCGGTGGGCGGCTGGAGGGCCGCCTGCGCCGCTGCGGTGGCCCGGGCGCCGTAGGTGCCGCCGAAGAGCACGGCGTGGACGAGCAGCGGGTGCACCTGGTGCAGGGGGACGCGCGCCTGCCAGCCGTCGGCGAGGGGAGCCTCCTCGTCGTACGCCTCGAGGACGCGCTGCAGGTGCGGCAGCCCGAAGAGGGCGAGCATCGCGAGGTCGGTCTCGCGGTGCCCGCCGTGGGCGGCGGGGTCGATGATCCAGGCGTCGCCGTCGGAGCCCCAGACGACGTTGCCCGACCACAGGTCGCCGTGCACGCGGGCGGGCGGCTCGGCCGGCCCGGCCACCTCGTGGATGCGGCTCATGGTGCGCTCGATGGTGTCGGCCTGCTCGACCGTGAGCGCCTTGCGCTGCACGGCCGCGCGGACGTAGGGCATGACGCGCCGCGAGGCGTAGAACTCCGGCCACGAGGGGAGCGGCCGGTTGGGCAGCGGCGCCAGGCCGATGAACCCGTCGACGTCGCCCCCGAACGTCGGCGCGCCCGCCGCGTGCGTGCGGGCGAGGGCGCGACCGAACCGCTCCGCGGCCTCGGGCGTGGGCTTGCCGGGCTCGACCCAGGCCAGGACGACGCAGTCGTCGTCGGCGCCGAGCAGCGTGGGGACCTTGGCGCCGTCCTCGACCTCCGCGAGCCAGCGCAGGCCGGCCGCCTCCCGCGCGAAGAAGCCGTCGGGGGCCTGCGGCCGGGTCTTGATGAGGGCCGTGCGTCCGTCGCTGAGCCGGAGCCGGGTGGTGGTGCAGATGTCACCGCCCGCGACGGGGGTCGTCGCGACGACGCCGTGGCCGAGGAGTGCCTCCGCCCGTGCCGCCGTGCCTGCCATCCGTGCCATGGCCGCGAGGCTACCTGGTGAGCTCGGCGCGCAGGTCGGGCACGGCGTCGACGATCGCGTCGCTCGTGCGCTCGACGATGCGCAGCGTCCGCTCGAAGCCCTCGGGCCCGCCGTACCAGGGATCGTCGACCTCCTCGTCGCCCGGCGCGGCCTCCGGGTCGAAGGAGCGGAACATGCGCACGCGGTCGGCGTCGGCGACGGTGGGGGCGAGGTCGGTCATGTCGGCGTGGTTGCGCGCGTCCATGGCGAGCATGAGGTCGGCGTCGGCGTAGGTGTCGCGCGTGAACGTCCGGGCGCGGTGCCGGGTGGGGTCGTACCCGGCCGCGGCGAGCGTGGACGCGGCGCGCTCGTCCATCGGCTCGCCCTCGTGCCAGCCGCCGGTGCCCGACGACGTCACGACGACCTCGTCGGCGAGCCCGGCGTCGGCGAGCTTCTGCTCGAGCACCACGTGGGCCATGGGGGAGCGGCAGATGTTGCCGAGGCAGGTGACCTCGACGTGCAGCGGGCGGCGCTCACTCACCGGCGAACGACCCCAGCACGGCGTTGACGACGGAGATGACGACCGAGGCGAGCAGGGCCCAGCCGAACCCGTCGATGAAGAAGGGGGCGTCGAACGCGTCGGCGATGCGCGAGGTGAGCAGGAGCAGCAGCGCGTTGATGACGAGCAGCGCGAGGCCCAGCGTGAGGATGATGAACGGCAGCGACAGCACCTTGATCACCGGCGCGATGAACGTGTTCACGACGGCGAAGATCGCCGCGACGATCGCGAGCGTCACGAGCCGGTCGGACGTGGTGTCGCTCGCGGTGCCGATGCTCATGTGGGTGCCGAGGAGCCAGGCGGCGGTCGCGAGCGCCGCCGCACCGAGGACCCAGGAGGTCAGGAGTCGGGAGAGCATGCCCCGATCATGTCAGCCGCCCGCCGACCCGGGCGACGCGCGGCGGAACACGTTCCGCCCCGCTCCCGGCGAAGACTCCCAGGTCGACCTGGGAATCTTCCGGGACGCACGGCTTTCTCACGGATGCACGGAGAGCTTCCCGTGCGTCCGTGAGGAAACCGTGCATCAGGTGACGGGAGGCAGGTCGGTCGACGGCTCGGGTCGGGCGGTCTGGGCGAGGACGATGCCGACGAGCACCATCGCGACCCCGCCGACCTGCACCGACGTCAGCGACTCGGCGTACCAGCCCCAACCGACCAGGGTCGCGACGACCGGCTCGAGCATCGCGACGACGCTGACGATCGTCGCGGGCAGCGACCGCAGCGCGAGCAGGAGCAGGAAGAAGGGGGTCACGGTGCCGAGCACGACGATCCACGCCATCACGGTCCAGGCCGGGACGCTGAGGCCGTCCAGGCGCCCGAGCATCGACGCGTCCGTCCCGAGTGCGTCGGCCCGCCACACCGGCGCGACGACGTTCATGAGCACCGTGGCCAGGGCGAACGCCCAGAGGATGTGGTGGAGGGGCCGCGCCGAGACCCCGGCGTCCTCGCCGAGGAGGAAGTAGGCGGCGAAGCAGACGGCGGCGAGCAGCGCCATGACGACGCCGAGCCCGTCGAACGCGAGGCCGGACCACACCTGGCTGACGACGGCGAGGCCGGCGAGGGTGAGCGCGAGCGCGGGCCACATGCGGGCGTGCACCCGCTCGCGTCGCGCGAACCGCACCCACAGCACCACGAGGACCGGGCCGGTGTACTCGAGCAGCAGCGCGATGCCGAGCGGCAACCGGTTGATCGCCACGTTGTAGAACCCCTGGAGGCCGGCGATGCCGACCACGCCCAGCCCGACGAGCAGCGGCAGCCGACGCAGCGGCGGCGGCCGCAGGGCCGACCGGTCGGCCACGAGCGCGACGACGACCAGGACGACGAGCGCACCGGTGATGCGCAGCGTCGTGAAGGTGGCCTCGTCGGTGCCCGACCGCAGCGGGATGCGTGAGGCGCCGGCGTTGACGCCGAAGAGGACGGCGGCCGTCAGCACGAGCGCGTACCCGACGACGGGCGAGCGGACGGCGGCCGGGGTGCTCACGGCAGCATCATCGTCGCCCGGCCGGGCGGGACTACCCTCGGGGCCATGACCGTCCCCGTGCCGCGCTCCGTCGTCGACGCCATCCCCGGCTACAAGGCCGGACGCCCCGCGGAGGACGACGAGCTGAAGCTCTCGAGCAACGAGAACCCGTTCCCGCCGCTGCCCGGCGTCGTCGAGCGGGCAGCCGCGGAGCTGGCGCGCGTGAACCGGTACCCCGACGCCGGCGTGACCCGGCTGCACGACGCGCTCGCGAAGCACCTCGACCGCGACGTCGAGACGCTGGCGTCCGGCACGGGCTCGGTCGCGGTGCTCTTCTCCCTGCTCGACGCGTACTGCGGACCGGGCGACGAGGTCGTGACGGCGTGGCGCTCGTTCGAGGCCTACCCGATCGCCGTCACCGTCACCGGCGCGACGCACGTGACCGTGCCGCTGCGGGCCGACGCGACCCACGACCTCGCCGCGATGGCGGCGGCCGTCACCGACCGCACCCGCGTCGTCGTCGTGTGCACCCCGAACAACCCGACCGGCCCCGTGGTGCGGCACGACGACCTCGAGCGGTTCGTCGCGAGCCTGCCGTCCTCGGTGCTCGTCGTGGTGGACGAGGCGTACGTCGAGTTCGTGCGCGACCCCGACGCCGCGCGGGGGCTCGCGCTGCAGCAGCGGTTCGACAACGTCGTGGTGCTGCGCACCTTCTCCAAGGCGTACGGCCTCGCCGGTCTCCGTGTCGGCTACCTGGTGGGCCACCCCGACGTGGCCGCCGCGGTGCGCAAGGCCACCCCGCCGTTCAGCGTCACCGACGTCGCCCAGGCCGCGGCCGTCGCGTCGCTCGAGGCCGCCGACGAGCTCGCGGCGCGGGTCGAGGAGGTCGTGCACGGGCGAGCGGTGCTGCTCGACGGCCTGCGCGCCCAGGGCTGGACCGTCCCCGACAGCCAGGCCAACTTCGTGTGGCTGCCCTCGGACACCGCACCCGCCCTCGCCGAGGCCTTCTGGCCCGTCGCCACCCGCCCCTTCCCCG
This sequence comes from uncultured Aeromicrobium sp., assembly GCA_964599245.1. Taxonomy (GTDB): domain Bacteria; phylum Actinomycetota; class Actinomycetes; order Propionibacteriales; family Nocardioidaceae; genus Aeromicrobium. Next base: position 9,160 of record CAZREF010000040.1, read on the forward strand.
GGGCGGTGGCCGACGGCGGCGGGGTGCGGATCAGCGTCGGCACCCCTGCTGCGACCGAGCGCTTCCTCGACGCCGCGGCGCGGCACCTGACGGGGCAGTAGGGGCTGCGGCCTGCGGCTGCGCTGCTGCGGCCGGGGTCGGACTCGCCGCTACGCCGCCGTCCGCTGGGTCTCGACCTGCGCTTCGGGAGGGCCTCGACCCGCGGATGGGTGCGCGGTGGTGGGGGATCGGTGGCTGGGCAACCGCAGGGGCTGGGCTGGGGTTGCTGAGCCACCGATGGCCGGATGGGCGGTGGACAATCCACCGTTTCAGGGCTGGGACGGTGGAGAACCCACCGCCCGAGCGCTGAGTCCGCCATTCGGTGGAGAAGTCACCGCTCGCCGGGGTCGGGCCCCGAGATCCCGAGCCGGCCCGCACCCGCCTGCCGGTCGAGGCCCCTTCGGGACGCAGGGCGGGACCCAGCCGAGGAGGCGCAGCCGCAGGTCGAGCACCGGCCGGGGAGGCGCAGCCGCAGGTCGAGGCCCAGCAGAGGAGGCGCAGCCGCAGGGCGGGACGACCTCAGGGGGCCAGCCAGGAGTGGATGAGCGGGACGACGGAGGCGCCCTCGCCGCTGGCCGACGCGACGCGCTTCATCGAGCCGGCCCGGATGTCGCCGACGGCGAAGACGCCGGGGGCGGTGGTGGTGAGTCCCTCGGGCGGCACGATCGCATCGGTGGCCCACGGTCCGGGGACGCCCCCCGGGCCGAGCCAGGCCTCCTTGGGCACGTCGCGGCCGGTGAGGACGAAGCCGTTCTCGTCGCGCCGCACCGACGACGGCAGCCAGCCGCAGGTCGGGCGGGCGCCGATGAGCAGGAACAGGCCGGCGGCCGGCACCCGGTCCACCCGGCCGCTCGCGCGCTCGCAGAGGTCGAGCCACTCGAGCTGACCCTGGCCGCCCCCCTCCACGACCTCGACGCCCACGCGCACGGTGATGCGGTCGTTCCAGCGCATCTCGTCGATGAGGTACTGCGACATGGTCTCGGTGAGGTCGCGGCGCACGGCGATCGTCACCGACGACGCGAAGCGGGAGAGGTGCAGCGCGGCCTGGCCCGCGGAGTTGCCGCCGCCGACCACGACGACGGGTTGACCCTCGACCTCCTGCGCGGCGGTCATGGCCGAGCCGTAGTGGACGCCACGGCCCACCAGCTCCTCGACGGACGCGACCCCGAGGTGGCGGTAGGCGACGCCCGTCGCGATGACGACGGAGCGGGCCCGCACCTCACCGCCGCCCACGGTGCGGATGACGTGCTCCCGCTCGTCGGGCGGGAGCGCCGCCTCGCACGGCTCCAACGACTCGACCTCCCAGCCGGTGAGGAAGCGGGCCCCGAAGCGGATGGCCTGGTTGCGCGCCCGCTGTGCGAGCCGCATGCCCGAGATGCCGCGCGGGAAGCCCAGGTAGTTGCGGATCATCGAGCTGGTGCCCGCCTGGCCGCCGACCGCCTCGGACTCGAGCACGACGGTGCTCAGCCCCTCGCTCGCCGCGTACACGGCGGCCGCGAGCCCGGCGGGCCCGGCACCGACCACGGCGACGTCGACGACGTCCTCCACGACGGTCTCGCCGGGGGCGCCGTACATGACCTGCGCGACCTCGCGCACCGACGTCGGCACGAACGGGGGCCGGTAGACGCTCGCGACGATGGGCTCGCCGACCTCGCCGCCCGCCTCGAGCAGCTCGGCCGTGATCTCGCGGCCGACGTCGCTGTCGGGGTGGTGCACCCCGGCGGGCAGCCCCATCCGCTGCGCGTAGTCGCGCACCGCCGTGGTGAGCGGGTTCGCCGGGCCCGAGACGATCCGCAGCGTCTCCACCTCGGGTCGGGCGACGGTCGAGCCCCAGTCCGAGAGCAGCTCGACGACGGCGGCGTGGAACTCCTCGTCGCGCACGCCGCGCGGCATGAGCAGGAACGCGTCGAACTTCCCGTGCAGGAGCCCGGGCCGCAGCTGCTCGCCGCGCTCCAGGAAGTGCTCCCAGGGTACGGTCACCATGCGCCGGGCGGTCGGGACCACGCGCCGCCACGCGGCGAAGGACTCCCAGACGGTGGCGTCGGGCAGGGCGGCGTCCTGCACGAGCAGCGCGACCTGGCGGTCCTGCTCGCAGAGCCGCTCGAGCATGGCCGTGGCGTCGGCGCACGTGCGCACGACGCGGACGTCGTAGTCGCGGTGGTAGCGACGGAACTCGTCGTCGAGGTGCGAGGCGTGCTCGAGGCTCGCGATCAGGATCACCGGGTCGTCCACACCTCGATCCTACGGAGGAGCGCCGCGGAGTTGGCCCTCGTCGGCCCGACCGGTTACCGTGGGTGTGCGGTGTGACTGCGGTCACGCCGCACCCGACCGCGACGTCTGCGCCACCACTGCAGGCCACCGGTCCCGCACCGCCCCCCGTCGTGGAGACCCCGCGACGGCAGCGAGAGGAACAGCGCATGACCGTACCCCTGCACACCTCCAGCACCTCCGGTCGGGTGATCACCCCCGCGACCGTCAGTACCGAGCTCGTCCAGCTCCTGACGCCGGAGGGCCGCCGCGTCGAGCACGAGCGCTACGCCTTCGAGGGCGACGACGACAGCATCCGCTCGCTCTACCGCGACCTGCTGCTCGTGCGACGCATCGACCACGAGGCGCACGCGCTGCAGCGCCACGGCGAGCTGGGGCTGTGGGCGCAGTGCCTCGGCCAGGAGGCCGCGCAGGTCGGCTCCGGCCGCGCGCTGCGCACCCAGGACTTCGCGTTCCCCACCTACCGCGAGCACGGCGTCGCCTGGTGCCGCGGCATCGACCCGGCCAAGCTGCTCGGGCTCTTCCGCGGCGTCGAGCTCGGCGGCTGGGACCCCGCCGAGACCGGGATGGCGCTCTACAGCATCATCATCGGCGCCCAGACCATGCACGCCACCGGCTACGCCATGGGCCTGCAGCGTGACGGGGTCGTCGGCACCGGCGACGCCGACCGCGACGCCGCCACCCTCGCCTACTTCGGCGACGGGGCCAGCAGCCAGGGCGACGTCCACGAGGCGTTCGTGTGGGCCTCCTCGTTCAACGCGCCCGTCGTGTTCCTCTGCCAGAACAACCACTGGGCCATCTCGGTGCCGCTCGCCCGCCAGAGCCGCACGCCGCTCGTGCAGCGCGCCGCCGGCTACGGCTTCGGCGGCGTCCGCGTCGACGGCAACGACGTGCTCGCGGTGCAGGCCGTCACCGAGGCGGCGCTGCAGCGCGCTCGCGACGGCGAGGGCCCGACGCTCGTCGAGGCGGTCACCTACCGCATGGGCGCGCACACCACCTCCGACGACCCGTCGCGCTACCGCGACAGCGGCGAGGTCGACGTCTGGAGGCAGCGCGACCCGCTCGCCCGCGTCGAGGCCTACCTGCGCGAGCACGACACGCCCGAGTCCTTCTTCACGGACCTGCAGACGGAGGCCGACGACCTCGGCGCCCACCTGCGCGAGGCGTGCCGCGCGCTCCCCGAGCCCGACCTGGGCGCGCTCTTCGACGGCGTCTACGCCGACGCGCACCCCGAGCTCGCCGCGCAGAAGGCCGAGTTCCTCGCCTACCGCGACTCCTTCGAGACCGAGGGCGGTGCGGCATGAGCGCGGTGACCCCGGAGCGCACGTCGGCCGTCGGCCAGCGCCTCAGCCTCGGCAAGGCGATCAACGCCGGCCTGCGGGCGGCCATGGAGGCCGACCCGAAGGTCCTCGTCATGGGCGAGGACGTCGGCCCGCTCGGTGGCGTCTTCCGCGTCACCGAGGGCCTGCAGAAGGACTTCGGCGAGGACCGCGTCATCGACACCCCGCTGGGTGAGTCCGGCATCGTCGGCGCGGCCGTCGGCATGATGCTGCGCGGCTACCGCCCGGTGGTGGAGATCCAGTTCGACGGCTTCGTCTACCCCGCCTACGACCAGATCGTCAGCCAGGTCGCCAAGCTGCACGCCCGCAGCCAGGGCGTCGTGCGGATGCCCGCCGTCATCCGCATCCCGTTCGGCGGTGGCATCGGCGCGGTCGAGCACCACTCCGAGAGCCCGGAGGCGCAGTTCTGCCTCACCGCGGGCCTGCGCGTGGTCAGCCCGTCCAACGCCCACGACGCCTACTGGATGATCCAGCAGGCGATCGCCAGCGACGACCCGGTCGTCTTCATGGAGCCCAAGCGCCGCTACTGGGACGCCGGCCCCGTCGGCGCCGAGAACACGCCGCTGCACGCCTCCCAGGTCGTCCGCGACGGACGCCACGCCACGCTGCTCGCCTACGGGCCCATGGTCCGCACCTGCCTGGAGTCCGCCGAGGCGGCGGCCGAGGACGGCGTCGACCTCGAGGTCATCGACCTGCGCACCCTCAGCCCGCTCGACCTCGGCCCGGTGCACGAGTCCGTCCGCCGTACCGGCCGCGCGATCGTCGTGCACGAGGCGTCGCGCACCCTCGGCCTCGGCGCCGAGATCGCCGCCCGCGTCCAGGAGGAGTGCTTCTACTCCCTCGAGGCGCCGGTGCTGCGCGTCACCGGCTACGACATGCCCTACCCGCCCAGTCGGGTGGAGGAGGAGTTCCTGCCCGACCTCGACCGTGTGCTCGACGCCGTCGACCGCGCCATGGCGTTCTGAGAGAGCGGGAGGGATCTCATGAGTGAGTTCAAGCTGCCCGACGTGGGCGAGGGACTGACCGAGGCCGAGGTGCTCACGTGGCACGTCTCGGTCGGCGACGTGGTCGAGGTCAACCAGGTCATCGTCGACATCGAGACCGCGAAGTCGGTCGTGGAGCTGCCCAGCCCGTTCGCGGGCGAGGTCACGGCGCTGCTGGTGCGCGAGGGGACCACCGTGCCGGTCGGCACGCCGATCATCGCGATCGGCGGACCCACGGGCCCGGTCGTGCCCGACGACGCGTCGTCGTTGACCGAGGCGGCCGCGGAGGTCGAGGACCTCGAGGAGTCCGCCGAGCCGGCCGAGCAGGAGCGCGAGCCCGTGCTCGTCGGCTACGGCGTCCGCACGGCGTCCACGCGTCGTCGTCGGCGCAAGGGTGACGACCAGGCTCCCGCGCCCGCCGCTGTCCCGCCCGCCGGCACGGCGACCACCATCGAGCGTCCGTCCCGCCCCGTGGCGACGTCGGGCGACGTGCGCGCGCTGGCCAAGCCGCCCGTGCGCAAGCTGGCCAAGGACCACGGGGTCGACCTGCTCGACGTCCCGTGCGACGGCCCGGTCGTCACCCGCGCCGACGTGGAGGCCTTCATCGCCGGTCGCCGGCCGGAGCCGGGACACGTCGCCCCTCCCGCGCCGGCGCCGTCCCGCGTCGTCTCGACCGACGGCGACACCCGCGTCCCGGTCAAGGGCGTCCGCAAGGCCACGGCGCAGGCCATGGTCAGCTCGGCGTTCACGGCGCCGCACGTCACCGAGTGGGTCACCCTCGACGTCACGGCCACCATGGATCTCGTCGAGCGCCTCAAGGCCGACCGACGCTTCGCCGACGTGAAGGTCTCGCCGACGCTCGTCGTCGCCAAGGCGGTGTGCCTCGCGCTGGCGCGCACGCCCGAGCTCAACGCGAGCTGGGACGAGCAGGCCCAGGAGATCGTGCTCAAGGGCTCGGTGAACCTTGGCGTGGCCGCGGCCACCGACCGCGGCCTCGTCGTGCCCAACATCCCCGGCGCCGACCGGATGAGCATGGTCGAGCTCGCCCATGCGCTCGGCGACCTCACGGCCACGGCCCGCGCCGGGCGCACGCAGCCGGCCCAGATGAGCGGCGGCACCTTCACCATCACGAACGTCGGCGTGTTCGGCGTCGACGCGGGCACGCCGATCCTCAACCCCGGCGAGACCGGCATCCTGTGCGTCGGGCAGATCGACCGGCGGCCGTGGGTCGTCGGATCCCCTGATGGAAGCACCGAACGCATCGAGCCCCGGTGGGTCACGACCTTCGCGGTGAGCTTCGACCACCGCGTCGTCGACGGCCAGCAGGGCTCGCGGTTCCTCGCCGACGTCGCCGCGATCCTGCGCGACCCCGCGCTCGCCCTCACCTACTGAGGGCGGGCGCGGCCCGCGCGGTGGACAGTCGGGCGGTCTACAGTCGGACGTCGTGAGGGGCCCGCTGACGCCGACGCGCGTCGTGCCGTTGGCGTTCCTCGGCACCATCGCGATCGGCACCGTCTTGCTGTCGCTGCCGTTCGCGAGCACGCAGCCCGGTTCGGGCGGCTTCCTCCCGGCGCTGTTCACGTCCGTCTCCGCGGTGTGCGTCACCGGCCTGACGTCGGTGGACACCGCCACCTTCTGGACGCCGGCGGGGCAGGCGATCATCCTCGGGCTGATCCAGGTGGGCGGCTTCGGCATCATGACCCTGGCCTCGGTGCTGCTCATCGTCGTGGGACGTCAGCTGGGGCTGCGCAACGGCCTCATCGCCCAGACCGAGACCCACGCGATCTCCCTCGGCGAGGTGCGGACGCTGGTGCGCCGGCTCGCGGTGGTCATCCTCGTCGCCGAGGCGAGCGTGACCGCGATGATCTTCCCCCGCTTCCTCGCCGCCTACGACGACGGCGACGTCGGCAGCGCGGCCTGGCACGCGGTGTTCCACGCCGTGTCGGCGTTCAACAACGCCGGCTTCGCGCTCTACTCCGACAACCTCGTGGGGTTCGTGGCCGACCCGTGGATCATGCTGCCGCTCTGCGTGGCGGTCGTCCTCGGCGGGCTGGGGTTCCCGGTCGTCGTCGAGATGATGCGGCGCGGGCGACGTCGCTGGAGCGTGCACACCCGGCTGACGCTCTACGGGACCGCGGTGCTGCTGGTGGTGGGCACGGTCGGCTTCGCGCTCGCCGAGTGGTCCAACGGGGCGACCCTGGGTCCGCTGTCGACCGGTGGCAAGGTGCTCGCGTCGATCACCGGTGGCGTCATGCCACGCACCGCCGGCTTCAACACGATCGACTACGGCTCCGCGAGCTCGGAGGCGCTGCTGCTCACCGACGTGCTGATGTTCATCGGCGGTGGCAGTGCCGGCACGGCCGGTGGCGTGAAGGTCAGCACCTTCGTGGTGCTCGCGCTCATCATCTGGAACGAGCTGCGCGGCGAGCAGGGCGTCTTCGTCTTCGGCCGGACGATCCCGGGCACCGTCCAGCGGCAGGCCCTCACCGTCGCGCTGCTGGCCGTCGGCGCGGTGATCAGCGGCACGATGGCGATGCTCGTCGCGACCGACCTGCCGTTCGAGCCGCTGCTGTTCGAGGCGATCTCGGCGTTCGCGACGGTGGGCCTGTCGACCGGTGTCACCGGAGACCTGCCGGCCTCGGGCGAGCTGGTGCTGATCGTCCTGATGTTCGTGGGCCGCGTGGGCGTGGTGACGGTCGGGGCGGCCCTCGCCCTGTCGGCGCGACGGCGGCGCTACACCTTCCCCGAGGAGCACGTGGTCGTCGGCTGACGACCTCAGCCCATCCGCTCGCCCGCCTCCACGACGTCGGTGACCGTGTTGCCCGGGGAGGCCAGCGGGCAGCGCCACCGGTCGTCGTAGCGGCACGACGGGTGGTAGGCGAAGTTGAGGTCGAGCACGACGACCTCCTGCACCCCCTCGTCCGCCCCCCGAGCCTGTCGAGGGGCCGCTTCCGCCCCCCGAGCCTCGTCCGCCCCCCGAGCCTGTCGAGGGGCACCCCCGCCGAGCCACGACCCCTTCGCCGTGTCGAGCAGGTACCGACCGGCGCCGTAGGACCCGCCGTCGCGACCGGACGTCGCGTCGCGCAGCGGCACGAAGATCCCGCCGGCGTACTGGCGCAACGTCCAGACGTCGAGGGTCGAGCCCGAGGGCAGCGCCAGCTGACCGGTGCGCAGCATGGCCACGTCACCGTCGCCCCCGCCGTCGACGACCCGTTCGTCGGGGTCGACGGCCTCGGTCGGGGGCGGCAGCAGCGGCAGCTCGAACCGCCACGCGGGGTCGTAGGGCCAGTACGGCAGGCCGGTCTCGCGCAGCGGGTCGCGCGCCGGCAGCGGTGACTGCGGGTGGCTGCGGAACAGCTCGTCGCGCCCCGCCCGCCACGCCGCGTGCCCGCGCTCGGGGTCCTCGTCGGCCCGTACCTGCTCGTAGAGCGCGGCTACCCGCACCCGCCAGTCCACCAGTGTCAGCACCCCCGCCACGCTAGGGCCGTCGACGGGAACCGCAACCGACGCCCGCGCCAGGGCCCGGCGTCGAGCGGGCGCATACTGGGGCGAGTGCGGACGAGGACGGTGGGCCGGGGGCCGGTGACGATCTGGCTCGTCGGCCTCTCCCTCTACCTCCTGGCGGTCTTCCACCGCTCCTCGCTCGCGGTCGCCGGGCTCGCCGCGAGCGAACGGTTCGGCATCTCCGCGGCCGCGCTGTCGACCTTCGTCACGCTGCAGCTCGTCGTCTACGCCGGCATGCAGGTGCCGGTGGGCCTGCTGCTCGACCGGTTCGGCCCGCGGCGGATCCTCACGATCGGCGTCGTCGTGCTGACCGTCGCGCAGGCGACGTTCGCGTTCGCGGACAGCTTCGCCCTCGCGCTGGTCGCGCGGGTGCTGGTCGGCCTCGGCGACGCGATGACCTTCGTGTGCGTGCTGCGGCTCGTGACCACCTGGTTCCCGTCGAGGCGCATCCCGCTGATCACCCAGCTGACGGGCGTGCTCGGCCAGACGGGTGCGATCGTGGCGGCCGCCCCGATGACGTGGTCGCTGCGCGAGCTCGGCTGGACGCCGACGTACCTGGCGGCGGCCTCGCTCGGCCTGTTCCTGCTGGTGGCGCTGCTGCTGGTGGTCCACGACGGCCCCGGCGCCCCGCGGGTGATCGGTGCCCCGCTGTCGTGGACGGTCGTCCGGAGGAGCCTCGCCGAGTCCTGGCGCCACCCGGGGACTCGACTCGGCTTCTGGGTGCACTTCACCACGCAGTTCAGCGCGACGACCCTGGGCCTGCTCTGGGGCTACCCGTTCTTCGTGCGCGCGGAGGGCCGCACGTCGGCGGAGGCCGGCGCGCTGCTGACGCTCCTCGTGCTGGCGGTCATGGTGGCGGGCCCGGTCCTGGCGTGGGCGATCACCCGCGACCCGTGGCAGCGCTCGAGCATCGTGCTCGGGATCGTGTGGTCGATCGTCGCGGTGTGGACCACCGTCCTGGCGTGGCCGGGCGCGGCGCCGACGTGGTTGCTCGTCGTGCTCGTGGTGGTCGTCGGCGTCGGCGGCCCGGCCTCGATGATCGGTTTCGACCTCGGCCGCTCCTTCAACCCGCCCGACCGGCTGGGGGCGGCGACGGGGATCATCAACCAGGGCGGCTTCGTCGCGTCGTTGCTGCTGGTGGTGGGCGTCGGCCTCGTCCTCGACTGGCGGACCCCGGGGGCCGGCACGAACTACACGCCCGAGGCGTTCCGCTGGGCGATGTCGCTGCAGTACGTCCTGTGGGCGCTCGGGATCGTGCAGGTCTGGCGGCTGCGCCGACGCACCCGCGCGCAGCTGCTCGCCGAGGACCCCGACGCGCGCGAGCGCTGGCGCGGTCGTCTCGGCTGAGGCCGACGTCCCGCCGCCCAGGCAGGCTCAGGTGACGTCGAACGACTCGCCGGTCGCCGTCTCCGACGCGGCCCAGAGGTCGTCGGCGAGCTGCTCGTCGCGGGCCCACCGGGTCGCGCCGACCAGGACGGGCCGCCCGCGGGTCTGGCCGAGCAGGTGCGGGCCGACGTACTCGCCGCCGGTGAAGGTGGGGTCGGTGGCTGCCCGGAGCGTCGGGAGCGCGCCGGCCGCGGCCGACTGGCCGACGACGCGGCTGATCTGGTGCAGGCCGAAGCCGAGCAGCGGGTTGCCCATCGAGATGCCGGTCTGCTGGAGCTCGGTGTTGGCGTAGCCGGGGTGGGCGGCGACGCTGACGACGGGCAGGCCCGCCTCCTTCGCGCGGCGGTCGAGCTCGAGCGCGAACGAGAGGTTCGCGAGCTTGGACTCCCCGTACGTCTGCCACCTACGGTACCGGCGCGGCGACCCCTCCGGCGTCAGGGCGCGCAGGTCGATCCCCTTGACCGCGGTGTGGGCGAGCGAGGAGATGGTGACGAGCCGCGCGCTGCTGTCGCGCAGCACGGGCCACAGCCGGGCCGTCCAGGCGAAGTGGCCGAGGTGGTTCGTGCCCATCTGCAGCTCGAAGCCGTCCTTGGTCTCGCTCTTGGGCGGGATCATGATGCCGGCGTTGTTGACCAGGATGTCGATCCGGTCGTGGCGGCCCGCCAGCTCGTCGGTCGCGCGGCGTACGTCGGCGAGGTCGGCGAGGTCCAGCGACAGCGTCTCGACGCTCACGTCGGGAAGCTCGGCGCGCAGCCTCGACAGCCGGTCGTCGGCCTTCTCGGGGTTGCGCGCCGTGACGACGAGGTCTGCGCCGGCGCGGCCCAGCTCGAGCGCGGTGTGGTAGCCGAGGCCACCGGTGAACCCGGTGACGACCGCGAGCCGTCCGCCGAGGTCGGGCATGTCCTGGGTGCTCCAGCTCATGGGTCCGAGCGTATCGATCCCGGCGCGAGCCCGCGCGACCTACGATCTGCTGGTGCGCAGGGTCCTCGTCGTCGTCCTCGTCCTCGTCGCCGCGGTCGGCGGCTTCGTCGTCGGCTCGCTCGGGTCGGACGACGAGGTGGTGGCCCCGACCGGGGACGCCGCCGCCGGCGACCCCGTCGAGGTCGTCTACCCGCAGGTCCCCCGGAAGTGGCGCGCCTGGCAGGACCGCGTCCGTGAGAGCGGCGTGCTCGAGGACGCCGCACGCGACCTCACCGCGGTCGTCGCCCTGCCTCGGACGCTCACGGTCGAGGTCACGTCGTGCTCTGACGGCACCGGCTACCTCCAGGGCGAGGCGCTGGTCGAGCTCTGCCTGCAGGACGTGAAGGCCAGCGACGACGAGCTGCGCGCAGCGAAGGCGGAGGACCGCGAGGCCACGCTCGAGGGCATCTGGCGCGAGACGTTCTTCCACGAGTCGGGGCACGCGGTGCTCGACCTGCTGGACCTGCCGTTCACCGGCCGCGAGGAGGACGTCGCCGACCAGTTCGCGGCCTGGCGGCTCGCCGAGTCCGGCGACGACGCGTCGACCGAGGCGCTGCTGTCGTCGGCGTACGAGTACACGATCCTGGCGTCGGCCTACGAGGCCGACCCGAACGACGAGCACGCCTCCGACGCCGCCCGCGCCGTCAACTACCTCTGCTACCTCTACGGCTCCGACCCCGAGCGCTGGGACGGCCTCGTCGACGACGACCCGCTCACGCAGGAGCGCGCCGACCAGTGCGAGGACGAGTGGGACGGCCTGCGCGTCGGCTGGCGCCAGCTCCTCGCCGACGCGGACGCGCTGCGCCCCTGACCGCCCGCGCGGGTCTCGACATGACCGGCGGGTGGCCACCGCTGGTCGAGTAGCGCGGAGCCGCGAGGGACGAGCGTGCTTCGTGC
>CAZREF010000041.1:0-19806 GCA_964599245.1 uncultured Aeromicrobium sp.
ACCTCGACGAGACGGTCCGTGCCCCCGGCAGGATTCGAACCTGCGACCTGCGGTTTAGGAAACCGTTGCTCTATCCCCTGAGCTACGGGGGCGGGAGGCCCCACGTCGAGGCCGTTCGTCGTGGTCGTCGAGGTGCGGGCGACCGGCGACCAGCCTAGCCGTGTCGGGCACCTGCCCGCGCGGCGCCCGCGCACGACCCACGGACGCCCGCACCGACCACGGCCGCCGCCCACGGCACCAGGGCGGCCAGCAGTCCGACCGCGGCAGCCAGCGGGAACGCCCCCACCGGCCCGAACGGTCCCTCCGACCAGCCGACGGCGGCGGAGCCGAGCCGCCGAGCACGAGGACCCGCCGCCCGCCCTGGCCGCGGCGCTGGACCGGGAGACCACCACGCTGCGCACCCGGCTCCGGTCGTTCGCGCATGACGTCGACCCCGCTCGCGCCGACGCACTGGCCGAGCAGCTCCTCCTCGTCGTCAGCGGGCACCTCGCGATGCGGCTGCGCTCCCCCGGACGGTCGACGGACGTCGTACGCGAGGTGGCGACCACGCTCGTGCGGACCGGCTGACCGAGCCCAGACGGACCCGAGACCTCCCCCCGGGCCCAGGCCAGAGGCCTACCAGGGGTTGGCCCAGGGGGGAGGCTGCTCTCAAACTAGTGGCAGGTCACCCCGCAGCGCGAGGCGATCTCACGTCGACGACCCCGGTGACGGTGTCACGAGGGTGCCAGCGTCCGCGCGTGCTCGACGCCCAGCGTCACCCACGAGAGCAGAGCATCACCGTCGCACCCCTCGGCCGAGACGCGGATCCAGCCGCGCACCTCGCGACCGGACATCACCATCGGGTCCACGTGCGGACGTGCCAGCATCGCGACAGTGTCCTCGGCCGGGACCCGCACCATCAGGCCGCCCTGGCCACTGACGGCGACCGCCATCGAGCCGTCGACGAGGAACGCGACGCCTCCGAACATGCGCTTCTCGGCGATGCCGTACTCGGCACCGACCAGCTCGCGCACCCGCTCGAGGAGCTCGACGTCCAGGCTCACGCCGCCATCATCGACCGGCGAGGCCGAAGAAGTCCACGATCAGCTCGGTCGCGTCGATGGACTTCGTCGTGCGCCCCAGCGGCGGGACCTCGATCTCGGCGCCGGGCCAGGTGTGGCCCCCGCCGTCGATCACGTAGGCCTCGAGCCTCGACCCGTCGGCACACGCGCGCCACGTCTCGCGCTCGACGTCGGAGGCGACGTCGCGCGTGCGGGGGGTGCGCTCGCAGCCGTCGTGCCGGGCCCAGTCGGCCATGACGGCCCCCACCGCGCGGACGGGGAACAGCGGGGTGTCCCCTCCCTCGAACGGCACCACCTCGTCCCCGGTCCCGTGGAAGTACAGGATCGAGCGCGGCGGGGTGTCACCGCAGGCGCCCTGGTCGTAGAAGGTCGCCGCGACGCCGGCGAAGGCCCGGAACGGGTAGGCGTCGGAGCAGGCCAGCGCGAACACGACGGCCGAGCCGTTCGACATCCCGGTGGCGTACTGCCGGTCAACGTCGACGCAGAAGTCGTCGCCGAGCGTGCGGGTGATCTCCAGCCAGAAGGCGGCGTCGGAGCCCGGGGTGGTCGGCGGGGTGAGGACGTCCCACGTGCTGGGGGACCCCGTCGCCTGGGGGACGACGAGGATGAAGTCGTGCTCGTCGGCCGCCGACGGGAAGCCGGAGTAGGCCGCCACCTCGACCGCCGAGCTGCCGAGGCCGTGGAAGAGGTAGACGACGGGAAGCGGGGTCCGGCCGTCGTAGCCCGGCGGCACGTGCACGACGTACTGGCGTTGCGTCGCGTCGACGCTGACCCGACGGGTGACGTCGCGCGAGGTGGCCGACACGTCGTCCGGCACCGTGCCGCACCCCGGGGAGGTCGACGCGGCCGTCGTCGGCTCGGTCGGTGCGGGTCGCGGCGCGGGGTCGTCGCCGCCACGCGTGCAGCCGGCGAGGGCCAGGGAGAGGGCGAGGACCGCGAGCAGAGGACGCACCGGACCATCATGCCGGGAGGGCCCGAGCGGGCCTGCCGCCGACCGGTCGGCTCGCGGGTGCCTGCGCGCGGACCTACGGTCGAGCACATGGTCCGGCTCCGACGCACCTCCCCCTCCATGGCCGGCTGGACGCGGGTGCGCCACGGCCGCGGATTTCGCTACCTCGACCAGGACGGGGTGGCGCTGGAGGAGATCGACGTCGCGCGCTGCAAGGAGCTGGTGATACCGCCGGCCTGGCGGGACGTGTGGATCTGCCCCGTGGCCAACGGCCACCTGCAGGCGGTGGGCACCGACGACGCCGGACGACGCCAGTACCTCTACCACCCGGCGTGGCGCGAGCGTCGCGACGCCGAGAAGTTCGTGCACATGGAGGGCTTCGCCGCGTCGCTCATCGCGGCTCGGGACGGTGCACGGGACGAGGTCGGCGACGAGCCGACGCTGCGGACCGTCTCCGCCCTGGCCTTCGGCCTGCTCGACCTCGGCATCTTCCGCGTCGGGTCGGACCGGTACACCGACGAGAACGGCAGCTACGGGCTGACCACCATCGAGAAGCAGCACGTCCGCCGCGACGGCGAGACGCTCGTGTTCGCGTACGTCGCCAAGAGCGGACAGGAGCTGGAGGTCACCCTGCACGACGAGCGGCTCATCGCCGCGCTGGAGCCGCTGCGTCGACGACGCACCGGCGGCGACGTCCTGCTCGCGTACCGGGGCGCCGACGGCTGGACCGCCCTCGGAGCGGGCGGGGTCAACGACTACGTCAAGGAGGTGCTCGGCGACGAGTACTCCGCCAAGGACTTCCGCACCTGGCGCGGCACCGTGATCGCCGCGGCGGCCCTGTCCGCGTCCGACGCGTCCACCAAGACGGCCCGGAAGAGGTCGGTGACGGCCGCCATGCGCGAGGTGTCCGAGCACCTCGGCAACACTCCCGCGGTCGCGCGCTCCTCCTACGTCGACCCCCGCGTCGTCGACCTCTTCCAGGACGGCGTCGTGGTCGCCGGGGGCCACCGGGCCGTCGCACCCGGCGAACCGGTCAGCCGGACCCTGGAGAAGCAGGTGCTCGAGCTGCTCGGGAAGGCCTAGCCTCAGGCGTCGCGGTCGGCCGGCGGCAGCGCCGACTCGACGGCTCGCCAGAAGGTCGGGTACGCGTAGACGGAGTTGCGCAGCGTCGCGAGCGGCACCTCGGCCCGGACCGCCACGGCCAGGCCGGAGACGGTCTCGCCGCCGGCCGGACCCACCACGGTGGCACCGACGAGCACGTCGCGGGCCGCGTCGACCACCACCTTCACGACGCCGTTCGCACCGGGACCGTGGGTGAACCCGCGGGAGCTCTGCGCGAGGTCGGTCGTGGCGACGCGCACGTCGATCCCCCGGTCTCGGGCCTGCTTCTCCGTCAGGCCCGCCCCTCCGACCTCGGGGTCGGTGAAGGTCACCCGGGGGAAGGTGGTGTCGTACGCAGGCAGCTCCTCGCCGAGGATCGCGCGCGCTGCCCGGTCGGACTGGTACATCGAGACGTGGGTGAACGCGCCCCGCCCCGCGACGTCGCCGATCACCCACAGGCCGTCGGCGGCCTGCATCGCGTCGTCGACGTCGACGGTGCGAGCGTGCGGGTCCAGCCCGACGGTCTCGAGGCCGATGTCGGCGATGCGCGGGGTACGCCCCGCCGCCACCAGCAGCTGCTCGGCGTGCACGGTCCCCGACCCGAGCTCCACCGTGAACTGCGCGCCGTCGTGGGAGACCGACGCGATCGTGTCGCCCTCCCGCACGTCGATGCCGTCGCGCTCGAAGGCACCCCTCAGCACGTCGGAGGCCTCGGGCTCCTCCGGGCCGAGGATCCGGGGACCGACCTCCACCACCGTCACCTCGCTGCCGAACCGCGCGAAAGCCTGGGCCAGCTCGAGCCCGATGGGTCCGCCACCGACGACGACGAGCGAGGCCGGCAGGGTCGTCGCCTCCAGCGCCTCGTGGTTGGTCCAGAACGGCGTCCCCGCCAGCCCGTCGATCGGCGGCACGGCGGCACGCGTGCCGGGGTTCAGCACGACGCCCCGCCGTGCCTCGAGCCGCTGCGTGCCCCCGCCGGCGACGTCGACCTCGACCGTCCGGGGTCCGGCCAGTCGTCCGTGGCCACGCACGAGTCGGGCACCCGAGGACTCGAGACGCTCGGCGGCGACCGTGTCGTCCCAGTCGTCGGTCGCCTCCTCGCGGATGCGCCGCGCCACGACGGAGAAGTCGGGCTCCACGGTGGCGGCACCGGCCAGCTCGGCCGCGCGACGGGTCTCGGCGACCGCGTCCGCGGCGCGGATGAACATCTTCGACGGGATGCAGCCCCAGTAGGGGCACTCACCGCCCACGAGACCCGACTCGACGGCCACGACCTCGAGCCCCTCCCCCGCCAGCCGGGAGGCCAGCGCCTCGCCGCCGGGTCCGAGACCGACCACCACCACGTCGCACGTCGTCATGGGTCCATCGTGGCCTGCACCCGTCCCTGGCGCGACCTCCGGGCCGAACGGCCCCGCCGGACCTCGGGACGTCGTAGGATCCGAAAAGCCCCCGAGCCCGCGGGCGACCCGGTCCCCGCCACCTTCGGAGCACCATGCGCACATCCCCCCGTCCGTCACGCCTGTCCACGGTCCTCGGCCGCAGCGCCGTCGCCGGCGTCGCCGTCCTGGCGTCCACCGTCGGCGCCGCCCCGGCCGCACACGCCGACGACGCCGACGTGGCCCCTCCGACGGACGAGGTCCCCGCCGCACCCGACGCCCCCTCGACCCCGCAGGGCGACGTGGACCCCGCTGCCCCCGGCACCGGTGGCTCGCCGGACACCACGGAGGGCGCCGGGCAGGGTGAGGGTGACGCCGACGCGACGGGGGACGCGGCCCCGAAGGACGCGACGGGGGACGACCCCACCGGCGAAGCAGCGGCCGCCGCCGCGGTCGCGCCGGACTTCGGCGAGCAGAAGTACCTCGTCGGCGTCCAGGTCAAGGACGGCTCCTACGTCGAGGACGGAGCCACGACCGACGGCAGCACCTTCACCATCCGCACCACGCTCGACGGGACGACCACCACCACGACGTGCACGGCGCAGTTCGTCTTCGACACCCTGTCGATCTGCCCCCCGGGCATGGTCGCGCCGGCCGGTGCCACCGTGGAGGTCGTCCAGGACACCGCGGGGCCCGGGCTCACGAAGAGCGACGAGCCGCTGCGTCTCGAGCCCTGCACGCTGGGGCCCGAGCCGAACGACGGGCGGTGCGGCGGAGGCTCGCTGTACTTCGAGAACACCGGTCCGCTGCCCGACGCGGTCGACGACGACGCGACGACCGACGAGGACACCCCGGTCCGGATCGACGTGCTCGGCAACGACACCAGCAACGACCCGGGGACGACCGTCTCGCTCGACGGCGAGGCGGACCACGGCGACGTCGAGCTCGTGGGCGAGCCGGCGACGCCGCCGGCCGAGCAGGCGGGCCGGGTCGGTACCCGGGCCGTCCCGGCCGCTGGCACCCAGGCGGTCGTCTACACGCCCGACCCCGGATTCACCGGGACCGACACCTTCACCTACCGGCTGACCAACTCCAACGGCTCCAACACCGCGACCGTCACCGTCGACGTCGTGGGCGAGGCCGCACCGGTCCCGCCGTCCACCGACGTCGACCCCGACACCCCGGACCAGGGAGGCGACCCGACGCCGCCGAGCGCCCAGCTGCCCGACACGGGCGGGTCCGACGTCCGGCTCCTCGGCCTCGGTGGGCTGCTGGTCGCGGCGGGCGCCGCTCTCGCGCGGGGACGTCGCCGCGAGGACGTCGCCTGAGGTGAGCGACGCCGTCGCCTTCCCGATCTGGACGCTCCACGCGACGGACGACCGCGGCGGCCGGGTCTGGACGGCGATCGTGCAGTCCGACGCGCGGGCCGACGGTGACGTCGTCACGGTGCGCGAGGACGCGGCGGACGAGCTGACGGCGGGCGGTCGCGTGGCCGCACGGGCGCGCCTCTCGCCCGGCGGCCAGGTGGTCGGCCTCGACCTGCTGCCCTACCGACCCGAGCTCCCGCCCCTGTGGTTCGTCGAGGTCCCCGAGCCCGACCGCCCGGTGCCCAGCACCTCGCTGGTCGCCTTCACCGGCGGCGAGGTGGCCGCCGGGACGCTGCTCGACCTCGCGGCCGCGCAGCACGCACGTGCCCGCTCCGACGAGCAGGTGGGCGCGGTGCGGTGGTACCCGCACTCCGGGCACCTCGAGCAGGTGTACGTCGCGCCCGCCTGGCGTGCGCGCCGCGTCGGCACCGCGCTGCTGTCGGCGGTCGCGGGACTCCAAGCGGCCCGCGACCGCCCCCGGCCGTGGGGCAGCGGGCAGCGCACGGCCGAGGGTGAGCGGATGCGCGCGGCCGGCCGCTGGGCCCACCTCGCCGCGGAGATGACGCACCTGCTCCCACCCATGACCCCGGCGGACCAGCGCGACGACGCCCCACCGCGGCGGTGAGGTCGTCCCACCGACGAGGAAGAACCTGGGCGAATCGCCTGGTTCGGCCACGCGCGGGGGCATTCCGCGCCTAGGCTCGCCCTCGGCACGCAGCAGCGTGCCGTCCCTCCACCCCGCGGAGCCTCATGTCACCCCTCGCCGGTCCCCCGTTCCTGCGTACCTCGATCGGCCGACTGGCCGTCGCGGGTGCGGCCACGCTCGTCACCGTCATGGGCTTCGCGCCCGCCGCCGTCGCCGCCGACGACCTCGCCCCGGAGTCCAGCGAGCCGGTCGAGGCGCCGCAGGACGGCCCCGCGACGCCGGACGAGACCACCCCGCCCGCCGGTGACACGGCACCGCCCGCCGAGCAGCCGGCTCCCCTCCCGCAGCCGCAGGAGGTCGTCGAGCAGGGCGAGCCCCAGGACGGCAGCGACCCCGTCGAGGACCCCGCGCCCGCCGAGGAGACCGACGACGCGGGCACGCCGAGCGGCGACGAGGACGGGGCCCCGCCCGCCGAGACGCCGACCGCGCAGGCCGCGGCCGCCGCCACGCAGCTGACCCTCGCCGACGACGACGCCACCGTCACCCAGGGCCGCACCGCGACCATCTACGTGCTCCTCAACGACGCGAGCGACGACCCCATCCGCTCCCTCACCATCGACCAGCAGGGCGAGCACGGCGAGGCCGAGGTGCTCGGCGCACGCGACCCGGGGTCGTCGCAGCCGGTGCCGGGCCAGGGCACCCTGCGCATCCAGTACCAGGCCGACGCCGACTACGTCGGGAACGACACCGTCACCTATCGCGTCACCACCGAGGACGGCACGACCGACACGGCGACCATCTCGATCGAGGTGCAGGAGTACGTCGCCCCGCCGGTGACCGCGAACTTCGGGCAGACGAAGGTGCGCGTCGGTGTCGAGCAGGCCGACGGCTCCTACGTCCCCGCGGGTGCGACCACCGCCGGGAGCGTCATCCGCATCCAGCAGGTGGTCACGTCGGGTCCGGCGCCGGAGCCGTTCACCTGCACGACCTACCTCTCGGGGGAGGATGCGACCTCCTCGACGTGCAACACGTTCTACGGGACTCCGGGCGCGACCTATGAGATCACTCAGGAGTCGGCCGCCACGGGGTTCGTGCGCTCGACCAAGCGCTTCGTGATCGACCCCTGCGTCAACCCGATCATCGACGGCGGTCCCGTCCCGATCTGCGACTTCGGGACCGAGGGCTTCACCTTCGTGAACCGCGGGTCGGTGCTGCCCGAGGCGAACGACGACGCTGCTGCCTCCAGCGGTGGGGAGGCCGTCGACGTCGACGTGCTCGCCAACGACACAAGTGAGGACCCCCAGACCACCCTGGAGATCGACCAGCAGCCGCGGGGCGGCACCGCCGAGGTCGTCGGCGAGGCCGACCGGCCGGCACCGTCCGCGCCGGGTGGCGGCGGGGTGGGCGCCTTCGCCGTGCCCACGGCGGGCGACCAGGTCGTCCGCTACACGCCCGAGCCCGGCTTCGAGGGCATCGACGACTTCACCTACCGCCTGACGAACAGCAACGGCTCCGACACGGCGACCGTCACGGTCGCGGTGAGCGACAACGGCGCGGTGACGCCGATCGACCCGGTCTCCGACACCGACGACGAGGTCGACGACGGCTCGCTCGCCGGCTCTGGCAGCGGGGTCGTGCGCACCTCGGCCACCGCGAGCCTGCCGTCGACCGGCGGCCCCGACGCCGGACTGCTGGTGCTCGGAGGAGCGCTGCTGGCGGGCGGCGCCGCCGCCGTGGCAGGCAGCCGACGACGCCGGGACGTGGCGGGTGGCTGACGAGGCTCCCGCCTTCCCGATCTGGCACGAGCGCGCCGTCGACTCCGACGGCGCGCTCGTGCGGGTCCGGCTCGTGCAGTCCGACGCCCAGCCCGATGCCGCGGTCGTCGAGGCGTCACCCACCGACCCGGAGCCGGCCGGCGTGGTGGCGGTGGCCGAGCTCGAGGACGGCGAGGTCGTCCGCCTCGAGGCGACGGCGGACGCCGCGCCGAAGGCACCGCCGCTGTGGTTCGTGGAGGTGCCCGAGCCGTCGCCGGAGTCCGGACCGCCCGCGGTCTCGATCGTCGCGTTCACGGGCGGCGACGTCGCGCCCGGGACGCTGCTGGGCGTCGAGGCCGCGCAGGCGCGCGGCATCGATTCCGAGGAGCAGCTGGGCGCCTTCCGCTGGATCCCCCACTCCGGGTTCGGCGACCAGATCTACGTCAGCCCCGCCTGGCGACGTCGCACGATCGGCACGGGGCTCCTGGCGGCGGCCGGCGTGCTCTCGGCGGCGCGCGGCTGGCCCCGGCCCTGGGGCGACGGGCAGCGCACGGCGCAGGGTGACCGCATGCGGACGACCGCGCGGTGGAAGCACCTCTCGGCCGACCTGACCCACCTCATGCCCCCGATGACACCCGTCGACGAACGGGCCGACGACCCGTCGGACCCCTCCCACCGCCCTCGCGCCTGAGGCACAAGCCTCAGGGGCGCGGGCCGTGGGTCTGGAGGAACAGCACGGGTCCCTGCTGCGACGACGCCCGGAGCGCCGCGAGGGCCTTGGCGGTGTAGACCGGCTCGAGGTGGAGACCGTGGTCGCCTGCCCAGGCGAGTGCCTCCTCGCCCTCGGGCGTGGACGCACCGTAGGTCTCCCCCAGCCACGAGGCGTCGGCGTCGAGGTCCTCGGGACCGATCGCGTCGTCGACCGCGGCCCCACGCTCCTGGAGCAGCGCGGCCGTGCGCTGGGCCAGCCGCGCGACGATCACCGCATCGAGCCGGAACGAGTCGTTGACCACGATGCCGCGCACCCGCGTGCGGAGGCCGGCGAGGCGCAGGCCCAGGGCGAGGCCAGCGGCCGTGCCTCCGGAGCCGACCGCCGTGACGAGGACGGCGGGCTCGGGCAGCATCCCCGCGCGGACCTGCTCCGCGATCTCCAGCGCCGTCTCGACGTAGCCGAGGGCACCGACCGGGGACGAGCCGCCGGCGGGCAGGTAGGCCGGGAGCCGCAGACCGTCCGAGTAGCGCAGGAGGAGCGAGGGAGCAGCGAGCTTGAGCCGGCCCACGGACGGGTACCGGTGGACGATCGCACCGGAGGCGTCGAGGCGGCGCGTCTGGTCGCGCACGTGGTCGTCGACAGGCTGGTCGACGAGGCCGAGGACGACGCGCAGCCCGTGCTCGCGGCCGTACAGCGCGGCCGCGAGACCCCAGTGGGTGCCGATCCCGCCCACGGTGAACAGCGTGCGACGCCGACGCCTGCGGACGTCGGGGATGATCCACTCCAGCTTGCGGACCTTGTTGCCGCCCCATCCGCCATCGCCGAAGGCGCCCTCGTCCTTCACCCAGAACCCGTCGACCTCGCGCACCGGCGTCGGACGGGAACCGAGCGCGACCCACGGGAGGTCGGCCTGGGGGAACCGCTCGAGCAGGAGGCTCATCCGACGACCGCACGGGCGTCGAGCAGCCCGGCGCCGTAGGTCTGGTCCTTGCCGCGCGGGCCGAGGTCGCGGGCCGTGCGCTCGATGCGAGCCGCGACGGTGGAGGCGCTCCAGCCGCGCCGGCTCATGGCGAGGGCCGCCGCCGCGGCGACGTGCGGCGCGGCCATCGACGTCCCGCTCAGCGAGCAGTAGGCGGAGGCGCACCCGAGCCGGTTCCTCGTCGGCACCGTCGACCAGACGTCGCCGCCGGGCGCGGCGACGTCGACCCAGGATCCGCAGCTGGTGAACGAGGAGGCCGCGAGGGACCGATCGACCGACCCGACCCCGACCACGCCGCTGTAGGCCGCGGGGTACTCGGTCGGGCGCAGCAGGAGGGGACACGCGGAGTTGCCGGCAGCGGCGACCACGAGCACGCCCCTCCGCTGGGCGTAGGCGACCGCGCGGCGGATGGCCGGGTCGTCGACGCCGAGCCCCAGCGAGAGGTTGACGACCTGGGGGCGGCGGTCGGCGGCACGGATGATGCCGTTCGCGATCACGTCGCTGTAGCCGCTCCCGTCGGCCTCGAGCACCCGCACCGGCAGCACGGCCGCGCGTGGCGCGAGCCCCACGACCCCGCGTCGGTTGCCCGCGACGGCCGCCACCACACCCGCGACGTGGGTGCCGTGCCCGTTCGGGTCGGCGGCGCTCGTGCCGGGGTCGACGAGGTCGATGCCCGGCAGGACGTTGCCGCGCAGGTCGGGATGGGTCGCGTCGACGCCGGTGTCGACCACGGCCACCACGGCGCGCGGCGTCCGGCTGGTCGCCCGTCCGTCGGCAGTGCGCCAGAGGGTCTCGGCCTGCAGCCGGCTCATCCCCCACTGCCGGGACCGCAGGGGGTCGTTCGATGCGGTGGCACGAGCACGGCTGGCCATCGAGACGGTGTCGACGTCAGGGTCGCGCAGCGCGCGCTCGACCAGCGCGACGGCCTGGGACCGCGACGACACCGGAGCTCCTGCGACCAGAGGTCTGCCGCCGTCACCCGTCCGGGTGGTGACGACGCGCAGGGGTTGGCCAGGAGCGACCACGTCGACGATGCGCCGGGCGGTCTCCTCCGGCGTCGAGCCGGACGCGCCCGCGGGGGCGAGCGTCGCCGCCAGGACGGCGCAGAGCACGGCGAGGACGGCGGTTCGCCGACCGGGGCGTCGGGGGGACATCGCCGCAGACTACCGCTCGCGCCACCTCAGGATGCTGTAGACGAGCAACCCCCACGCCACGAACGCGGAGACGATGATGCCGAGCCCGGTGGCCCACCCGGCGGCGGGCAGCTGCGGACCGAAGCCGACCCCGAGCACCGTGAACTCCGGGATCTGCGGCGAGACCCACCACGTGACGCCCAGCGCGAGCAGCCACACCCCGCCGAGGAAGCTCACCGCGATCCGCGGCCACGTCGCGACACCGAACCGTGCCGCCTCGACCGCCCTCGCCCGCACGGGCTCGAGCGCGTTGCGTGCCCAGGCGTGCTGACGTGCCAGCACGGTGATGCCGGCGACGATGATGAGCAACCCGGGGCCTGGCAGCGGCCAGAGGATGATGCCGATGACCACGATCGTCCAGCCGAGGACCTCCGTGGCGACACGCTTGAGCCAACCACGCTCGCCCACGTGCTGGTCCATGCGCACAGGATGCCCGATGCCACCCACACCGCGGACACCGCGGCAGGTCCCGGCATCGGCTCCGCGGGCGGGCCCTCACCGATCCGGCTCGCGTGCGGCACCGAACCCCTCCCGCAGGACCCGGTTGGCGGGTCCGGCCCCTCGACCCCAGGATTGACCCATGAACAAGGCTGCAGCCCTGCTGTCCCTCGCCGAGGACGCCCTCGGCATGCCCGTGCCCGTCCGCCTGCGCCTCTGGGACGGCAGCGAGGCCGGTCCCGAGGACGCGCCCGTGCTCGTGCTGCGCGACAAGCGCGCGGTGCGCCACGTCCTCTACTCGCCCGGGGAGCTCGGCGTCGCCCGCGCCTACGTGCAGGGTGACCTCGACGTCGAGGGCGACCTCGCCGACGGCCTCCGGACGATGTGGGAGGCGGTCCGCGAGGCCCGCACGGGCGACGAGAAGGCCGGGCGCCCGAAGGTCGGGCTCAGGACCACGCTCCGCGGCGCCTGGCTCGCGGTGCGCCTGGGCGCGATCGGCCGCCGGCCCGCGGCGCCCGCCGCCGAGTCGAACCTCACCGGCGAGCTGCACAGCCGCGAGCGCGACCGCGCCGCCATCAGTCACCACTACGATCTCTCGAACGACTTCTACGAGCTGATCCTCGACCCGCAGATGGCCTACTCGAGCGGCTTCCACCGCGACCCCGGCATGACGCTGGAGGAGGCGCAGACGGCCAAGCTCGACCTCGTCTGCCGCAAGCTCGGCCTGCAGCCGGGCATGCGCATGCTCGACATCGGCTCCGGCTGGGGCTCGCTCAGCCTGCACGCCGCCGAGCACTACGGCGTCCACGTGACCGGCGTGACCCTGTCGCACGAGCAGCGCGACTTCGTCATGAAGCGCGCCGCCGAGCGCGGCCTGCAGGGTCGGGTCGAGGTGAGCCTGCGGCACTTCCGTGACCTCGCGGGCGCGGGCGTGGCCGACGGCACCATCGACGCGATCGCCTCGATCGAGATGGGCGAGCACGTGGGCGACGAGGAGTACGTGGTGTTCACCGAGTCGATCCACCGCTACCTGCGTCCCGGCGGTCGCGTCCTCATCCAGCAGATGTCGCGCAGCAACGACCAGCCGGGCGACCGCCCCGGCGGCGGGCCGTTCATCGAGACGTACATCGCCCCCGACATGCACATGAAGCCGATCGCGAAGACCATCGGCCTCATCGCCGGGGCGGGTCTGGAGATCCGCGACGTGCAGGCCATGCGCGAGCACTACCCCCAGACCGTCGCCGGGTGGGCCCGCAACCTCGAGGAGAACTGGTCCCAGGCCGTGGCGCTCGTCGGCGAGGAGACCGCGCGCGTGTGGCGTCTCTACCTGGCCGGCGGCTCGCTCGCGTTCGAGGAGAACCGCATGGGCGTCGACCAGATCCTCGCCGTGAAGCCCTCGCCCTCGGGGCGCAGCGACATGCCGGCCAGCCCCCTGGAGTGGCTCGCGTGATCGCGAACGACGGGTCCCACTCGCTCCTCACGCTGGCGATCGGCCTGCTGACGGTCGTCGTCGTCATGGGCGTGTGCATGGCCATCTCGGTCCGGCAGGAGCGGCTCACCGTCGTCGACACCGCGTGGCCTCTCGGGTTCGTGGCCGTCGCGGTCGTGTCGGTGTTCGTCACAGGCTACGGCGACGGGATGCCCGGGCCGCAGCTGCTGCTGCTCGCCCTCACGACCATCTGGGGCCTGCGTCTGGCCGTGTACCTGCACCTGCGCAACAGCGGCAAGGGCGAGGACCCGCGCTACGCCGAGCTCGCCGAGGCCGACGGCCGCTCCTTCGCGCAGGTGGCGCTGAAGCGCGTGTTCCTGCCCCAGGGGATCGCGATGTTCCTCGTCGCGACGCCCGTCATGGTCGGCATGAACAACCTCAGCACCTACACCTGGCTCGGCTGGCTCGCGGTCGTCGTCTGGGGGGTCGGGCTGTTCTTCGAGGCCGTCGGCGACCACCAGCTCTCGCAGTTCAAGAAGGACCCCGACAACCAGGGCAAGATCATGGACCAGGGCCTGTGGCGCTACACGCGCCACCCGAACTACTTCGGCGACGCCTGCGTGTGGGCCGGCATCTGGCTCGCGGCGGCGTCGTCCTGGCCCGGGCTCGTGACGGTCTTCAGCCCCGTCGCGATGGCGTTCTTCCTCACGAAGGTCACGGGCGCGGCGAACAACGAGAAGGGCATGCGCAAGAGCAAGCCCGGCTACGACGACTACGTCCGCCGCACCAGCGGCTTCATCCCGTTGCCGCCGAAGAAGGCCTGACGTGACGGCACCGGTCCTCGTCACGGGTGCCACCGGCTTCGTCGGCGCCCGGCTGGCCGAGCGCCTCGTGGAGCTCGGACGGCCGGTCCGCGTCCTCGTGCGCGACCCCGCCCGGCTTCCTGAGGCCGCGTGGGCGCAGTCGGTGGAGGTGGTCCGCGGCGACGCGAGCGACCCGGGGGCGTTGGCCCGCGCCATGCAGGGCGTCGAGGTGGCGCACTACCTGCTGCACGCCATGTCCGACGGCGACGACTGGGCCGACGCCGACCGCGAGCTGGCGAGCACCTTCGCCCACGTCGCCGCGACGGCGGGCCTGCGACGGGTCGTCTACCTCGGCGGGCTGCTGCCGCCGGTCGGCACGGAGGCCACCGAGCACCTGGCGTCCCGCGACGAGGTGGCACAGATCCTCCTCGCCGGCCCGGTGCCCGCGGTGGTCCTGCGGGCCGGCATGGTCATCGGCCGGGGGTCGGCGTCGTTCGACCTCCTGGAGGTCGCGACCCGCCTCCTGCCGGTGGTGGTCGGGCCGCGCTGGCTCCGGCACCGCATGCAGCCGGTCGCCCTCGACGACCTGCTGCACTACCTCGTGGCCGTCACCGACCTCCAGGACGACGTCAACCGCTCGTTCGACGTCGGGGGCACGGACGTCGTGAGCTACCGCGACCTGCTGCGTGCCCACGCGAACGCGGCGGGTCGACGTCGCCCGAGCACGGTGCTCTTCCCGGTGCTGCTCCCCCACACGTTCAGCCTCGTGGTCGGCACCCTCGCGCCCGGGCCGAGCTCGCTGAACGCGGCGCTGGTGCACAGCCTGTCGGTCGACATGGTCTGCACCGAGCGCGACCTCGACGCCCTCGTCGGCCCGCCGCCCGGCGGCCCCACCGGCGTCGACGAGGCGCTGCGGCGCGCGTGCGCCTGAGGTCTACTCGCTGACGAAGATGTGCGCCGCGGCGTCGGTGTCGACCTCGGCGGTCTCGCCCTGCCGTGCGACGACCACGCCGTCGTGGCCGCGTGAGACGAGCACGTCGTTGCCGGGCAGCGCGCCGACCCGGCGCAGCACGGACATGACCTCGGTGTCCTTCTGCAGCTCCTCGGCGATGCGCCGCACGATGCGGCGCACCGGCTCGTCGCCACGACCGACCGCGCGCGTGAGCGGCTCGACGCCGTGCAGGAACTGGGACTCGTCCACGACCTCGCCCAGCTCCTCCAGGCCCGGGATCGGGTTGCCGTAGGGCGACTCCGTGGGGTGCTCGAGCAGCTCGACCAGGCGGCGCTCCACCTGCTCGGACATGACGTGCTCCCAGCGGCACGCCTCCTCGTGGACGAACTCGATCTCCAGGCCGATGACGTCCGTCAGGAGGCGCTCGGCGAGCCGGTGCTTGCGCATGACCCGGGTGGCGAGGGCACGGCCCTTGTCCGACAGCTCGAGGTGGCGGTCGCCCTCGACGGTGAGCAGCCCGTCACGCTCCATGCGCGCGACCGTCTGGCTGACGGTCGGGCCGCTCTGGTGCAGGCGCTCCGCGATGCGCGCACGCAGGGGGACGATGCCCTCCTCCTCGAGCTCGAAGACGGTGCGCAGGTACATCTCGGTGGTGTCGATCAGCTCGCTCACGCCGTCATTGTTCCATGGCGTGCAGACGCGCCGCGCACGCGTGAGGATGAGGGACGTGGCGACCTCCGTGATCTGCTTCCGCTCCGACTTCCGGCTGAACGACAACCCCGCGCTGCGGGAGGCGATCGAGGCCGGGCCGGACGGTGTCGTCCCGATGTTCGTGCTCGACGACCACTACTGGGGGCCGAACGGCCGTACCCGGCTCGCGTACCTCATGCGGCTGCTGCGCGACCTCGACGAGCGCGTCGGCGGGCTCACCGTCGTGCACGGCAAGCCGTGGGAGGTCGTGCCCCGCGTCGCGCGCGCCGTCGAGGCCACCAGCGTGCACGTCGCCGCCGACTACGGCCCCTACGAGAAGGAGCGTGACGAGCGCGTCGAGAAGGCGCTGGCCGACGACGACGTCGCGTTCGTGCGCACCGGCTCCTCCTACGCCGTGGCGCCGGGTCGGATCACGAAGGACGACGGGAGCCCCTACCGCGTCTTCACCCCCTTCTACCGCGCGTGGCAGCAGCACGGCTGGCGGGCGCCGGCGCCAGGGGTCCGGTCGGTGCCGTGGATCCGCGCCGACGTGCGCACCAAGGAGATCCCCGACGTCGACCCGCCCGAGGGCGTCACGCTCCCGCCCCTCGGCGAGGAGGCGGCGCGGCGACGCTGGCGCGAGTACCTCGACACCGTCGACGCGTACGACGATCTGCGCGACCTGCCGGGACGTGACGCGACGTCGCGCATGTCGGTGCACCTCAAGTGGGGGACCATCCACCCGCGCACGATGCTCGCCGACCTGGCCGAGCGTGCGACGAAGGGCGCCGAGGCCTACGCCCGGGAGCTCGCGTTCCGCGAGTTCTACGCCGACGTCGTGCACCACCGGCCCGACACGCTCAGCGGGTACTACGACAAGCGGTTCGAGTCGATGGAGTACGACCATCCCGGCGGTGACCTGCAGGCGTGGAAGGACGGCCGCACCGGCTTCCCCATCGTCGACGCAGGCATGCGGCAGCTGTTGGCCGAGGGCTGGATGCACAACCGCGTGCGGATGATCGTCGCGAGCTTCCTCGTGAAGGACCTGCACCTGGAGTGGACGGTGGGCGCCGACCACTTCCTCGACCTGCTCGTCGACGCCGACCCCCCCTCGAACCAGCACGGCTGGCAGTGGGTGGCGGGCTGCGGCACCGACGCCGCGCCCTACTTCCGCATCTTCAACCCGACGTCGCAGGGCAAGAAGTTCGACCCGGACGGCACCTACGTGAAGCGGTGGGTCCCGGAGCTGCGCGACGTGCCCGACCGGCTCGTGCACGAGCCCTGGAAGCTCGACACCCCACCCGAGGACTACCCGGCTCCGATCGTCGACCACGCCGAGGAGCGCAAGGAGTCGCTCCGTCGCTACGAGGCGCTGCGGGGCTGACGCCCGCCGGACGCGGCGATGGTTACGGTGGAGCGGTGACGACGATCCCGCGCAGGTACAACGGTCCGGAGCGGTCGGGCAACGGCGGCTGGGTGAGCGGCCTGCTGGCCGAGCAGCAGCAGCGACGACACGGCGACGCGGTGGTCACCTCGACCCTCCGCGTCCCACCACCGCTCGAGGTGCCGCTCACCTGGGAGGACCACCCCACCGAGGTGCGGCTCGTCACCGCGGGCGGCGCCATCGTCGGCGAGGCGGGCCCGGGCGCGTTCGACCACGAACCCCCGGCCGCACCGAGCCGCCGCGACGGCGAGGAGGGCCTCGCCTCCTACCAGGGCTTCTCCTCCCACCCGTTCGACCACTGCTTCACGTGCGGCACGGCCCGCGAGCCCGGCGACGGGCTGCGCCTGTTCACCGGTCCGGTCGGCGACGGCCGACGGACCGCCGGCACCTGGACGGTGCATCCCGCGGTGAGCGCCGAGGACGGGCTCCTCGACGTCCCCACGACCTGGGCCGCGCTCGACTGCCCGGGCGGCTGGGCGGCCGACTTCACCGCCCAGACGATGGTGCTAGGCCGCATGACCGGCGAGGTGCACCGCCGCCCGGCCGCCGGCGAGACCCTCCTCGCGTCGGGGCTCCTGCGCGAGCGCGACGGACGCAAGTTCCGCACGGCCACGGCCCTCCACACCCTCGACGGCGAGCTGCTGGGTCGGGCCGAGCAGGTGTGGATCGAGGTCGACCCCGCACGCTTCGCCTGACCGTGACGTTGTGGCCCCGGATCGGTGCGATCCGGGGCCACAACGTCACGGTCAGCGGGGTGGTGGGCTGTTCGAGGAGCGGGCGGGCCGCTCAGGGCGTGGGCTCGCGGGCGTCGTAGGCGCGGAAGCCGCGCGACCGCAGGCCGAACCACGCGGTGGCGGCCACGCAGAGCGCCCCGCCGACCGCCATGGCCGACGCCTCGCCGACGAGGCTCGCGAGCGAACCCATGACGAAGTCGCCGAGCCTCGGCCCGCCGGCGACCACGACGATGAAGACCCCCTGCATGCGCCCACGCATCTCGTCGGGTGCTGCGGTCTGCAGGATCGTCGAGCGGTAGGCGGCGCTGACCATGTCGGCGGCACCCGAGCACGCCAGCAGCAGCACGCACAGCCAGAGCAGCGAAGACCCCGAGAACACCGACAGCCCGGCGAGGGACACCGCCGCCCCGTAGACGCAGACCGCCGCGACGACGGCCACGCCGTGCCGGTGGACACGGCTGACCCAGCCCGAGACGAGGAAGGCGATCACCGCACCGATGCCGGGGGCGGCCTGCAGCAGGCCGAGGGTCTCGGCGCCCGTCGCGAAGACGGTGACGGCCAGCGCCGGGAACAGCGCCCTCGGCTGGGCCAGGACCATGGCGAAGAGGTCGATCACGAACGTCATCCGGACGTTCGGCGCCGTCCGCAGGAACCTCAGGCCCTCGACCACCGACCGGAGACCCGGGACGGGCTGGCGCGTCAGCGGGGGCAGCGGCGGGAGGCGGAACAGCGAGTAGAGCGCGGCCACGAAGAGCACCACGTCGACGAGGTAGGCGGCGTCCACGCCCTTCCACGCGATCAGCACGCCGCCGAGCAGGGGTCCTGCCGTGAACGACAGGTTCGTCGCGGCCATGCCGAGCGCGTTGGCGGCGGGCAGCAGGTCGGCGGGCAGCAGCCGGGGCAGCATCGCCGAGCGGGCCGGCTGGTTCACCGCGAACAACGCCGACTGCACCGCGACCGTGCCGTAGAGGAAGCCGACCGAGCTCAGCCCGGCGAGGCTGTGGCCCACCAGTCCCATCGAGCAGAACCACAGACCGACCGCCGACACGAGCGCGACCCGACGCCGGTCGAAGGCGTCGGCCAGCGCCCCGCCGTAGAGCCCGCCCAGCACCAGCGGCAGCAGCCCGGCCAGCCCGATCAGGCCGACGGAGAACGACGACCGCGTCAGGGAATAGACCTCGAACGCGATGGCCACGAGCGTGACCTGCTGGCCGAACGCCGAGACGGCCTGGCCGATCCACAACCGCCGGTAGGCAGGAGAGGCGCGCAGCGGCCGGACGTCGGTGACCAGCCCGACCAGCACCCCCGACAGTCTCCTCACGCAACGATCCTGCCGGACCGGTCGAGGTCGGCCTGCGGGACCCCTAGGGCTGGAGCCGTTCGCGGTCCCAGCGATCACCGGCGCGTCGGTAGACCAGGCGGTCGTGGAGCCGGTCGGGTCGACCGTGCCAGAACTCGATGGTCTGCGGCACGAGCAGGTAGCCGCCCCAGGTCTCGGGGCGCGCGACGACGTCGTCGCCGACCTCCTCCGAGGCCGACCTCAGCTGCTCCTCCAGCGCTGCGCGGTCGGCGACGGGGCGGGACTGCTGGGACGCGACAGCACCCAGCCGCGCACCGCGGGGGCGGCTCGCGAAGTACGCGTCGCTCTCGTCCGCGGGCAGGCGCTCGACCGGGCCCTCCAGGCGCACCTGCCGCTGCAGGGGGTGCCAGAGGAACGTGGCGGCCGCCCGCGGGTTGCCCTCCAGCTCGACGCCCTTGCGCGAGGTGTAGTGCGTGAAGAAGGCGAGACCGCGCTCGTCCAGCCCCTTGGCGAGCACGATGCGCACCGACGGAGCCCCGTCGGACGTCGCGGTCGCCAGCGCGATCGCGTTCGGCTCGTGCACGCCGGCGGCCACGACCTCGTCGATCCAGCGACGCAGGAGCGCCAGCGGGTCCGCCCCCGCCTCGCTCTCGTCGAGCCCGGCGCCCTCGTACTCGCGACGCATCTGCGCCAGGTGGTCGGCGGCATCCGCGGCGTCGGTCACGCCTTCCACGGTAGTCGCCGAACGGTGCCGACGTGGCCCAGGGCACAATGGCGGCCATGGCTGATGACGTGCAGGTGCACCACGGGCTCGAAGGGGTCGTCGCGTTCGAGAGCGAGATCGCCGAGCCCGACAAGGAAGGGTCGGCGCTGCGCTA
>CAZREF010000042.1:0-9922 GCA_964599245.1 uncultured Aeromicrobium sp.
CGGGACGTCGGCGAGCAGCTCGAGCGCGTGGCCGAGCTGGGCGTCGTCGAGGCGGCGGGCGAGGGTGACGTGCGGCGTCCAGCGCCCCGGGAGCGTGAGGTCGGGCCGACCGGGCGCGCCGGCCATCGCCGCGTCCACGGCGGCGTGCGTGGCCAGGAGCGCCGCGCTGGGGACCACCCCCCGCGAGACCACGGCGGAGCGCCGTCCTCGGAACACCAGCAGGCCTCCGAGCCGTACCTCGCCGGGGAGCTCGACGGCGGCGAGGCGCTCGAGCGTGACGGCGTCCAGCGCCGACGCGACACCGAGCGTGACGTGCGGCGCGTTCGTGAGCCCCAGGTGCAGGGCCTGGCTCGGCAGCCCGGCCGACGCCAGCAGGTCCCACTCCGCGCGGACGGCGCGGTCGAGGTCGTCGTCGAGGGTCAGTTCGATGGTCTGGGGCACGGGCCTGGAACCTGTCGCGGTCGGGGTCACCCGGCCCAGAAGCCGCGTCCGGGCCAGCCGCCCCCACCACCGAACGCGCCGCCGCCCATCCCGCCGACGTCACCACCACGCCGCGAGCCGAGGTAGGACTCCACGACCGCGACGCCCAGGTCGTCGAGCTCGGGCGCGACGACCGACCCACCGACCTTGCGCGCCATCGAGTCGATGAACCGCGCCAGGCCGGGGTCCTCGCCGAGGCGGAAGAACGTGGTCTGGGCGCCGAGGCGCATCGACGCCTCGAGCTCGCGGACGCTCAGCGCGATCGTGACCGGGTGCGGCGGGTAGCTGAAGTACACCTCGCCGGAGGACTCCAGGTGCGACGTCGGCTCGCCGTCGGTGACGATGAGCAGCACGGGCTGGGCGTTCGGGTGCTTGCGGAAGTGCCGGTTGGCGAGCAGCAGCGCGTGGTGCAGGTTCGTGCCCTTCGCGTACTGCGCGTCGAGGGCGGTGAGCTGCTCGATCTCCATCGTCTCGGCGTGCCGCCCGAAGGCGATGAGCTCCAGCGCGTCGCCTCGGAACCGGGTGGAGACGAGCGTGTGCAGCGCCAGGGCCGTGCGCTTCATGGGCACCCAGCGGCCGTCCATCGCCATCGAGAACGATGTGTCGACGAGCAGCGCCACGCACGCCTGGGTGCGGTCCTCGGTCTCCTGCACCTCGATGTCGGACAGCTGCAGGCGGACGCCGTCGCGTGCCATGGCCTCCGGCGTGCCGCCCTCCCCGACCGTGCGGACCACGGCGTTGGTGACGGTGCGCGGGATGTCCCACGGCTCGGTGTCGCCGAACGCCCACTCGCGCGTGGCACCGGACCGCTCTCCTGCTGCGCCGGCGCGCCGGGTCTCGCGCTGGCCGCGGCGGCCGTTGAGCGACGTGGCGACGTCGCGCAGCAGGGCCTTGCCGAGCTGTCGCATCGCCTTGGGAGTGAGGCGGAGCCGGCCGTCCGTGCCGCGCTCCATCGCGCCGGACTCGCGCAGCGCCTTCTCGAGCTCCTTGAGGGTGCGCAGGTCGACGCTCGCCTCGTCGCCGAGCTGGCGTGCGAGCGCGTCGAGGTCCACGTCGTCGAGCGAGGAGCCGCGGTAGCCCTGGGCCAGCTGCTCGGCGAGGGAGTCGAGGTCGGCGAGGTCCTGGAAGACGCCCGTGCCGTCGCCCAGACCGACCCCCTGCTCGCCCTCCATCGGGGTGGAGCCGCCCCAGTCCTCACCCGGGCGCAGCGACTGCAGGTTGCCGTCGAGCCGGTCGAGCGCCTGGGTGAGCTGGGGCGAGCCGAACGCCTGGTTCGACAGCTCCATGAGCTCGCGGCGCTGCTCGGCCGTCATCGAGTTCATCATCCGCTGGGCCGCGGCCGAGCGCTGGGCGAGCGCGTCGAGCAGCTCGTCGAGGTTCGCGGGACCCTCGGGGAAGTGCTGGCCGTGCTTGGCCATGAACTCCTCGAAGTCCTCCTGGGTGTCGACGCCCTGCTGCCGCTTCTCGAGCAGCCCGTTGAGGTCGTCGAGCATCTCGTTGATCGCGGCGCGGTCCTCGTCGGTGGCGTTCTCGAGGGCCTGCTTCATGCCGGCGAACCGCTGGTCGAGCATCTCGCGACCCAGGAGGTCCTTGATGCGTTCGAAGTCCTCCCGCGCCTGCGAGCTCTGCCAGTCGTAGCCGTTGAGCTCGTTGACGGCCGCGGCGGGCGACGGCGGCAGGTTGTCGAGCGTCATCTCGGCGAGCGCGCGGACGCCGTCGTCGAGGTCGACGTCGCGCGCGAGCTGCTTGCGCTCCTCGAGCACCGCCCGCTCCAGGAGCTCCTGCACCTCGCGCAGCGTGCCGTCGAGGTTGTGCTTCTGCAGCAGCTCCCGACGCTTCTCGGCCACCCGGCGCGCGAGCTCGTCGAGGCCGCGCTGGTCGGCGCCGCCGCGACGCAGGAACTCCTGCAGCGCGTGGTCGGGCGAGTACCCCGCCATGACGTCCTCGCCGATCGCGTCGAGCGCCTCGCTGAGGTCGACGGGCGGCGCCAGCGGGTCGGGGCCGCCGTCGTACGCCCCGTACCGCGCGGCACGGGTGAGACGACGGTTCTGGCGGCTCACCCGTACACCGTCTCCCCGCCGGCGGTGTCCTTGCTGATGCGGCGGGCGAGGAACAGGCCCTCGAGGGCCAGCTCGATCGCCCCGGCCCGCTCGCCGTCGCTCCGTGCACCGACGCGTTCGCACACCTGGTCGTAGAGGTCGGACTCCCCCAGCACCGGCAGCCCGGCCAGGAAGTCGCGCGCCGTGACCTGCTCGCCGGTGGCGACCAGGGCCCCGCCCTCGAGCGCCTCGACGAGCAGGGCGAAGTCGATGCCCGTGAAGAGGCCGCGCACCGTCTCGGCGGTCGCCGTGCGCAGGAGGTGGTCGAGGATGACGTCCTCCCGGCCCTCCTCGCCCGACTCGAACTCGATCTTGCCGCCGAGGACGTCCACGGCGGTCTCGAGGTCGACCGGTCGGGCGACGGCCTCCTCCTCGCCCTGGCGGGTGGCCCGGTGCAGCGCCGCGGCGGCGATCGTCTCCGCGCCGGCGATCGCGAAGCGGGCGCTCACGCCGCTGCGCTGGTCGACGGCCGACGACTCGCGCAGCGCCCGGGTGAAACGCGCCAGCACCTCCACGAGCTGGTCCGGGACGGTGGCGACGAGGTCGGCCTCCTGCCGGATGACCGCGATCTCGTCGACGAGCTGCGTCGGGTAGTGGGTGCGGATCTCGGCGCCGAAGCGGTCCTTCAACGGGGTGATGATGCGGCCGCGGTTGGTGTAGTCCTCGGGGTTCGCACTGGCGACGACGAGGACGTCGAGGGGCAGGCGCAGCACGTAGCCGCGGATCTGGATGTCGCGCTCCTCCATGACGTTGAGCATCGCGACCTGGATGCGCTCGGCGAGGTCGGGCAGCTCGTTGATGGCGACGATGCCGCCGTGGCTGCGCGGGATGAGCCCGAAGTGGATGGTCTCGGGGTCGCCGAGGCTGCGCCCCTCGGCCACCTTCATGGGGTCGACGTCGCCGATGAGGTCGGCCACGCTCGTGTCGGGCGTGGCCAGCTTCTCGGCGTACCGGGTGTCGCGGTGCCGCCACTCGATCGGCAGGTCGTCGCCGTGCTCCTCGACGAGTCGGCGGGTGGCGTCCGTGACGGGCTCGTACGGGTGCTCGCCGAGCTCGGACCCTGCGACGACGGGACGCCACTCGTCGAGCAGGCCGACGAGCGTGCGCAGGATGCGGGTCTTGCCCTGACCACGCTCGCCGAGGAGCACGATGTCGTGGCCCGCGATGAGCGCGCGCTCGACCTGCGGGACGACGGTGTCCTCGAAGCCGTGCAGGCCGGGCCAGGGGTCACGTCCCTCGGCGAGGGCCGCGAGCAGGTTGTCGCGGATCTCGGTGCGCAGGGGCTTGTGGACGTGCCCGGAGGCGCGCAGCTCTCCCAGGGTGGCGGAGGTGGGTGGGGTCGTGGTGCTCGTGGTCATGCGTTCCTCACGCGTCGATCGTGGACAGGTCGCCGTACCGGTCGCCCTGGACGGCGTCGCGGGGGACCGCGGTCTCGAGGTCCTCGACGACGTCGGGGGTGAGCTCGACCTCGAGCGCGGCGACGTTCTCCTCGAGGTAGGGCACGCGCTTGGTGCCCGGGATGGGCGCGACGCCGACGCCGTCGCGGCCCGAGCGGCTGAGCACCCACGCGAGCGCGAGCTGGCCCGGGGTGCAGCCGAGGCGCTCGGCGATCTCGCGGACCTTCGCGACGAGCCGCAGGTTGGCCTCGAGTGCCTCGCCCTGGAAGCGGGGGAAGTAGCCGCTCGTGCGCGAGTCGGACTCCTCGAGGTCGGAGGACGACGTGATGGCGCCGGTGAGCAGGCCGCGCCCCAGCGGCGAGTAGGGGACCAGGCCGATGCCGAGCTCGGCCAGCACGCCCCAGATCTCGTCCTCGAGGTGGCGGGTGAAGAGTGAGTACTCCGTCTGCAGCGCGGTGATCGGGTGCACGGCGTGGGCGCGGCGGATCGTCTCGGCCGACGCCTCGGACAGGCCCAGGTGACGCACCTTGCCGGCCTCGACGAGCTCGGCCATGGCGCCGACCGTCTCCTCGATGGGGACGGTCTTGTCGACGCGGTGCTGGTAGTAGAGGTCGATCGTGTCGACGCCGAGGCGCTGCAGCGACGCGTCGCACGCGGCCCGCACGTAGTCCGGCTTGCCGTTGACGCCGACGCGGGTGCCGTCGGGCAGGCGCTCGTTGCCGAACTTGGTGGCGAGCTGCACGGCGTCGCGGCCCTGGGCGCTGGAGGCGATCGCCGAGCCGACGAGGCGCTCGTTGGTGAAGGGGCCGTACATGTCGGCCGTGTCGAGGAAGGTGACGCCGAGGTCGAGCGCGCGGTGGATGGTGCGCGTCGCCTCCGACTCGTCGCGGGTGCCGTAGAACTCGCTCATCCCCATGCAGCCGAGGCCGAGGGAGGAGACGTCGAGCGGCGAGGTGGTTCCGAGGGTCGTGGTCATGGGTTCCAGTCAACTCCCCGCCCGCAAGGTTGCACGCCGAGACGATCCCTCGAGGTCGGTCTCAGGCCCGCGAGGAGCGCATGCCCGACGCCTGCTGCAGGTCGGGGTCGGCGCGGAAGGCGGCGTACTCCGGCGACTCCACGGGCACGAGCGCGACCCGGCCCTCGGCGTCGTGGTGGACGCCCCACCCGTACCGCTTGACGAGCGGCGAGGCGCGCAGGCACGGCTGGCCCTTCGAGAAGAAGGTGTCGCGGTCGATGCCGCGCCGTGCGCCCTGGGAGGCGTAGACGACGTCGTCGGACGTGTGGGCGTACGGGGCGTCGACGAGCATCTCGTACTGCAGCCGCGCGACGCTCGGGGTGGCGCGCTCCGGCGGCACCTCGGCGGTGGTGGCCGGGCAGTCGGGCGAGACCGACGTGAACGTGTCGTGGTTGTTGGTCGTGTGCGCCACGGCGCCTCCTTCGTCCACGACCATCGTGCCCCGTGGCGCCGACGGATTCCAGGGGGCGGGCCCCAGAGGTCGGGCGCCAGTCAGCGCGGCGGCTGCCAGGCCGGGTCGCGGCCGATGAACGCGATGAACCGGTCCTGCACCGGGGCGTCGTCGGGGACGGGCACGGCCGGGCCGTACTGGCCCGACCCGCGCAGGAGGTCCTCGATGGGCCGCATGCCCTCGAGCATCGCCTCGCACCGGTCCGTCGCGAGCTCGGGGTCGAGACCGGTTGCGCGGGCGAGGTCCCACGTGTGCATGAAGACGTCGGCGGTGTAGAACTGCGCGACCGCCTGCTGGAGCGGCATCGTGCCGACGTGGGGGTGCGTGAAGGTGTCGTCGGCGTCCGGACCGTCGAGCAGGGCCTGGACGGCCGCGGCGTGCGCGCGCCAGGCCCCCGCCGGGTCGTCGGACGGTGGATCGACCTTGAGCACCACGCCACCCGCCGCGAGGAAGGCGGGGAACCAGGTCGTGAGGTGCTCGACGACGTCGCGGGCGACCCAGCCGTCGACGGGGGTCGGGGCGTCCCAGTCGTCGACCCGGTGGGCGACCGCGGTGAAGGCTGCGGCGACCTGCCGGTGGTCGTCGGCCGGGGAGGTCATCCGAGCGCCCCGTCGGCGAGGAGGGCGTCGAGCTTGGCGTAGCCGTCGCGGATGCCCACGTCCATGCCGCTGCGCAGCATGCCGTCGCGCGCCTCGAAGGTCCCGACGAGGCTCGTGACGTGCAGCCGGGTGAGACCCTCGCCGAGCTCCTCGAACGTCATCGTGTCGAGCGAGACTCCCTCGGGCATCCCCTCCCACGTGAAGGTCTGGACGAGCCGGTCGTCGCCGACGTGGTGGAAGCAGCCGTGGAACCCGTGGCCCTCGTGCTCGTAGCGGTAGCTGCCGCCGGTGCGCGCGTCCCAGTGGTCGATCGTCGTGACGTACCCGGCCGGCCCGATCCACCGGACGAACAGGTCGGGGTCGGTGTGGGCCCTCACGAGCTGCGCCGGCGTCGCGGCGAAGTCGCGGGTGATGTGGACGGCGGGGACCGTCGGGTCGGCCTCGATCGTGGCCTCGGTGCCGGTGACGCGTCGCTGCGCGGTGCTCATGATGCTGCTCCTTCGGTGGTGTCGTCCCGCCGAGCCCCGCGCGGTGCGGTCTCGTCGTCCACCTCCGCCAGGACCGCGTCGAGGCGCTGGTACCGCTGCTCGGCCTGCCGGCGGTAGCGCTCGACCCAGCGCTCCATCAGGTCGAACACCTCCGCCTCGAGCCGGACCGGCCGCGTCTGCGCGGCGCGACCCTTCGTGACCAGCCCGGCGGCCTCCAGCACCTTGAGGTGCTTCGAGACGGCCTGGAGGCTGACGTCGTACGGCTCGGCGAGCTCGCCGACGGTGGCGTCGGCCACCGTGAGTCGGGCCACGATGTCGCGTCGGGTCGGGTCGGCGAGGGCCGCGAACACCCGCGAGAGCTGGTCACCCATCTCCGCACCTTTCATCAACCATCCGGTTGAGGAGACCGTACGCTGCGATGGCGGAGTCGTCAACCATCCGGTTGATCTTCGGTGCGCGATACTGCGTCCATGAGCCCGGACGACGTCGACCCGCTCCTCGCCGGGCGGGGCGGTCTGTCCTACGCCGAGCTCGACCACGAGGCCCGCCGCCTGCGGGCGCTGCTCGTGTCCACGGCGGAGCGACAGATCGGCCGGCCGCTCCTGCACGAGTTCGAGATCGAGGTCGACACCGAGCCGGTCCTGCAGCTCAGTCCGCCCGACGGCTACCGCCGCCCCGCCGCCGGCGCGGTGACGGTGCGGGTGGTCGTGCGGTCCCGCACGTCGACGGCGGCGCAGCTCGGGCTGCGGGTCACGGTGTGGCCGGCGCTCGGCGGTGCGGACGTCGTCGACCTCCTCGTCGCCCGCGAGGGCGCCGGGCAGGGCGACGCGCACCGGCTCGAGGTCCGTCTCGACGAGATCCACCCCGAGCCCACCGAGGCCCTGCAGCGCCGCGTCAACGACTTCGTCGCCCGCCAGGTGGCCCTCGTCGTGAGCGACCTCAACATCGCGATGCAGCGCGGGCTGGCCAATCCCGACTGGGACGGCGGGGAGCTCGGCTGAGCTCGACGGTGTGCCCCTCGACAGGCTCGGGGGCCGGACCACCCCACCGCCCGCCGAGGCACCACCCCCTCGACAGGCTCGGGGAACGGGACCGCCCCACCGCCCGCCGAGCCCGTCGAGGCGCCACCCCCTTCGACAGGCTCGGGGAACGGGACCGCTCCACCGCCCGCCGAGCCCGTCGAGGCGCCACCCCACCGCCCGCCGAGCCCGTCGAGGTGAGGGGCACTAGGTTGTCGGCCATGCGCCTCCGTCACCGTGCCCCCGTCCGTACCGCCGTCGTGGCGGCCGCAGCCGCGCTCGTCCTCACGGCCTGCGGGGGCGGCGACGACTCCGGCGACGAGGGCGGGTCGAAGGACTCCTCGTCGAGCTCGTCGCAGGGCGCGACCGACGCCTCCGACGTCGAGCCGGCGTCGGGCGAGCGGGTCGAGGCCAAGGGCTTCTCCTACTCCGTGCCGGAGGGCTGGGAGGAGAACGAGGACCTCCAGGGTGGCGCCATCACGCTGTCGATCGACATGACCGACAAGGACGGCTTCGCCGACAACGTCAACGTGGTCACCGACCCCACGATCACGAACCTCGAGGGCGACCAGCTCGCCGACGCCCTCACGCAGTCGCTGGAGAACGCCAACGTCAAGGAGGTCTCGGTCCGCGAGCCCTTCGTCGTCGACGGCAACGAGGCCGTGCACACGACCGGCCTGTTCAACCTCAACGGCAACGAGTACCGGGTCGACCAGTACACGCTCGCCGTCGACGGGACGGGCTACGTGATCACGTTCTCCCACAACAAGGAGCTCTCCGAGGCCGACCGCGACGCCGTCGACCACTCGATCCTCGCGTCCTGGACCTGGGGCTGACCGACCCCCGGACGGTCCGCCGCGGCGGACCTCACGCGTGGCGGTCGCACGCCGACGAGGTGGTGGCGCAGCCGGCGCACCGCACCACCTGACGCACGCAGGCGGGATCGGTGCAGTCGACGACGTCGCGCGTCGGCGTGCCGCACGCGTCGCAGCGGCCCACGACCTTCGCATCGGGACCGAACTCCACGGTCGTCCGGCCGTCGAAGACGTACATCGACCCTTCCCACAGGCCACGGTCGCCGTAGACCTCGCCGTACCGGTGGATGCCGCCGTCGAGCTGGTACACCTCCCGGAAGCCGCGGCGCCGCATGAGCGGGGTCAGCACCTCGCACCGGATGCCGCCCGTGCAGTAGGTGACGACGGGCCGGTCCTTGAGGTGGTCGTACGCACCGGACTCGAGCAGCTCGACGAACTCGCGGGTGGTCTCGACGTCGGGTCGGACGGCTCCGGCGAACCGGCCGACCTCGGACTCGATGCGGTTGCGCCCGTCGAACAGCACGACGTCCTTCTCCTCGACCAGCTCGTGCAGCTGCTGGGGTGTCAGGTGCGTCCCGCCGTCGATGACGCCGTGCTCGTCGACCTCGAGCTCGTCGGGCACCCCGAAGGTGACGACCTCCTCGCGCACCTTCACCGACAGCCGCGGGAAGAGCGCGGTGGTGACCCCGTCCTCGAGGGCCCGCCCCGCCGACCACTTCACGTCGGCCCCACGGAACGGCGCGTACTCGCGCAGACCGCGCACGTAGCGCTTGAGCACGTCGACGTCGCCGCCGAGCGTCGCGTTGATGCCGTGCGGTGACACGATCACCCGCCCCCGCAGCCCGAGCGAGCCGGCGAGGCTCAGCTGCCACACGCGGATCGCCTCCGGGTCGGGCACCGGCGTGAAGACGTAGAACAGGATCACCTTGGGCACGGCCACCGCACCATTCTCACCCGCCCCCACGCTCCCCGAGCCCGTCGAGGGGCAGCACCTCCACACCACCGCTCCCCGAGCCTGTCGAGAGGGCCGCACCTCCACACCACCGCTCCCCGAGCCCGTCGAGGGGGCCGCACCTCCACACCACCGCTCCCCGAGCCTGTCGAGGGGGGTGCGCCTCGACAAGCTCGGCGGGCGGGCGGCTCGGTCGGCGGAGACGCTCGCACCCCGCGACACGCTCCCCGAGCCTGTCGAGGGGTGGCACCTCCCTGCCACCGCTCCCCGAGCCCGTCGAGGGGGGTGGCACCTCGACAAGCTCGGCGAGCGGTCGGCTCGGTCGGCGGAGACGCTCGCACCCCGCGACACGCTCCCCGAGCCCGTCGAGGGGGGTCGCGCCTCGACAAGCTCGGTGAGCGGTCGGCTCGGTCGGCGGAGGGGGGCGCGCCTCCACACCACCGCTCCCCGAGCCTGTCGAGGGGGTCACACCTCGACAGGCTCGGCGGGCGGGCGGCGGGCGGTCGGGTCGGCGGGCGAACGCCGTCGCACCTCGACAGGCTCGGTGGGCGGAGGGGCTCGGCGGGCGAACGCCGTCGCACCTCGACAGGCTCGGTGGGCGGAGGGG
>CAZREF010000042.1:10022-19570 GCA_964599245.1 uncultured Aeromicrobium sp.
AGGGGCTCGGCGGGCGAACGCCGTCGCACCTCGACAGGCTCGGTGGGCGGAGGGGGTCGGTGGGCGGAGGGGGTCGGTGGGCGGAGGGGGTCGGCGGGCGGTGGGCCGTGGCAGGCTGGGGCGATGACCGCCCTGCACGAGCTCGACGCGCACGCGATGGCCGAGGCGATGGGGCGGGGGGAGACGACCTCGCTCGAGCTGGTGCAGCACCACCTCGACCGCATCGACCGGCTCGGGGAACGGGTCGGCGCCTTCGTGACCGTCACGGCCGACCGGGCGCTGGAGGCGGCCGCGGCGGCCGATCACGCCCGTCGCACGTCACCCGCGTCGGAGCTGCCGCCGTTCCTCGGCGTGCCGACGGCGTTCAAGGACCTGACGCCCACCGCCGGGGTCCGCACCACGCTGGGCTCGCGGCTCATGGCCGACCAGGTGCCCGACGTCGACGCCCACGTGGTCACCCTCGTGCAGCTCGCCGGCTTCATCAGCCTCGGCAAGACCAACACGCCGGAGCTCGGCCTGTCGTCCTACACCGACAACGACGTCGTCGGGCCGGCCCGCACGCCCTGGGACCTCACGCGCACGGCGGGCGGCTCGTCGGGCGGCGCCGCGGCGGCCGTCGCGGCAGGTCTGCTCCCGCTCGCTCCGGGAAGCGACGGCGGCGGCTCCATCCGCATCCCGTCGAGCTGCTGCGGCGTGTTCGGCTTCAAGCCGAGCCGGGGACGCGTCAGCGTCGGCCCGACGGGCTCGGACTGGAGCGGCCTGGCCGGCGACGGCCCGATCGCCCGGACGGTGCGCGACGCGGCTGCCCTCCTCGACGCGATGGCGCACCCCATGCCGGGCGACCTGCGGCCCCTCCCCGACCCGGCCGAGCCGTTCACGACCTGGGCGGGCCGACGGCCCGAGCGGCTGCGCGTCGCCCGGTGGGTCGACCCGTACCTGCCCGGCGTCGAGGCCTCGCCGGCGTCGGTGCAGGCGTGGGAGCACGCGACGGCGGTGCTGCGCGACCTCGGGCACGAGGTGGTCGACGTGGAGAACCCGTTCCCCGCGGAGCTGGAGCCGCAGTTCAACGTCGTGTGGTCGAGCGGCATGGCGGCCGCGCCGATCCCGGACGAGGCGCTCGACCTGCTGCGCCCGACGACGCGCTACTGGCTCGAGCGCGGCCGCACGTACTCGGCCGCCGACCTCGCCCGCGCGATGCAGCTCCTCGAGGCCGCGACGCGCGACGTCGTGACGACCATGGCGGGCTTCGACGCGTGGCTGACGCCGACGCTGGCGCTGCCGCCGCAGCCCGTGGGCTGGTACACCGAGTCCGGCGACCCGGCGGAGGACCACCGCCGCGAGCTCGACTTCACGCCCTACACCGCCGTGTACAACATGGCGGGCGTGCCCGCGGCCAGCCTGCCGCTCTCGGTGGTGGACGGGCTGCCCGTGGGCGTGATGCTCGCCGGCCGCGCGGGCGAGGACGGCCCGTTGTTCTCGCTGTGCGCCCAGGTCGAGGCCGCCGACCCGTGGGCCGAACGCCGACCAAACCTCGGCTGACCCCGGGGGCTCAGCGCACCGCGGACGTGCGGCCCGACGTCCGCGAGACCGTGGTGTAGCCGGCCTTGCGTCCGGTCACCCGCACCGTGAGCCGCTTGCCCTTGACGCCCTTGGTCGGCGTGTAGGTCGAGCGCGTCGCGCCGCTGATCGCCTTGCCGTTCGCGTACCACCGGTAGGAGAACGTGGTGCCGGCCGTCCACGTCCCGCGCAGGACGGACAGACGCCGTCCGACCTTCGGCGTGCCGGAGATCCGTGGCGTGGTGGCCCGCAGGGTGCCCCAGGCCACCGCCCTGGTCGCCGCCGACGTCCGCGAGGCCGACGTGTACCCGTCCTTGGTGCCCGTGACGCGGACGGTCATCGCCTTCCCCCGCTGCGCGGCGCCGGGCACGAAGGAGGAGGCGGTCGCACCGGACACGGGGGTGCCCGCGGCGAACCACTGGTAGGCGAGCGCGGTCCCGGACGTCCAGGTGCCGGCTGCGGCGCTCAGCCTCGAGCCGACCTTGGCCGTCCCGCTGATCGTCGGCGTCCGGGCCGTGAGCACGCCGGTCCCGATCGTGCTGGCCTCCGAGTCCCGGGTGGCCTGGGTGTAGCCGGCCTTCGTGCCGGTGACCCGGACCGCGAGGGACCTCCCGCGCTGGTCCGCGGTCGGGGTGAAGGTCGCGCCGGAGGCGACGGGAGCACCGTCGAGCAGCCAGAGGTACGCCAGGGTCGTGCCGCTCGTCCACGTGCCGGGCTGGGCCGTCAGGGGGTTCCCCACGCGGGGCGTGCCGGACACGGTCGGCGTCGGGGCGGTCAGGGTCCCTGGCGCGACCGCGGCCGTGGGAGCCGAGACCGCCTGGGCCGGCAGGTACCCCGCCCTCGACCCGATGACCTGCACGCTCAGGGCGGTGCCGAGCTGGGCTGCCGTGGGCACGAAGGTCGCC
Organism: uncultured Aeromicrobium sp.; assembly: GCA_964599245.1. Classification (GTDB taxonomy): domain Bacteria; phylum Actinomycetota; class Actinomycetes; order Propionibacteriales; family Nocardioidaceae; genus Aeromicrobium. Next base: position 12,485 of record CAZREF010000042.1, read on the forward strand.
GCGGTCGCCCCCGCGATCGGGGTGCCGTCGGCGCGCCACTCGTAGGCCAGGGTCGCGCCGGTCGTCCACGTGCCGGGCTGGGCGGTCAGCGTCGAGCCGACCTTCGGCGTGCCTGTGACGGTCGGTGTGGACCCCTCCACCACCGGGGGCGGGCCGCCGTTCGACACGGTGACCTGCGCACCACTCGCGGTGATCGCGTCGACGCTGATGGTGAGCGAGCCCGACGTGTAGGTCTGGCCGACGGTCCGCGCGCCGTAGCGCACACCACCGGCGGTGCGCGGTCGCAGCGACGTCTCGCCGGTGGTGCCCGTCGTCCGGGTGCTGACCGTGACCCCCTTCGGGTACTTCTCCAGGTCGGAGACCCTCCAGCCGTCCGCCTCCTTCGGGTAGTAGGCCGCGGCGTCGCGCCCGGACCCCGAGCGCCACTCCACCCAGTGGCTCGTCCCGCCGGAGCGCACCTCGAGCCCGCGCAGCCCCGACGTCGCGCCGCGCGACGCGAGCGTGCGGGTGACGGTGGTGCCGGAGGGGACGACCTCGACCTCGCCGGCGTCGGCGATCCCGAGCTGGCTGCGGTACTCCGCGTCGAGCGAGGGCGCACCCGAGCCGACGATCGAGAGCCCCATCGGGCTGTAGAGGTCCCAGTACTCGTCGGACTCGAGGTTGGCGTGCTCGAGGCCGACGTTGTGCCCGAGCTCGTGGGCGAACGTGTGCGTGAAGACGCCGCCGGCCTCCTCCAGGAGGATCGAGCCGCCGTCGTCCATCGAGTCCCCGAGCGTGGCGACGCCCGTCCCGGTGCACCCGTCGTCGACCACGACGACCAGGTGGTTGCCCGGTGCGGTGAAGCTGACGCCCGGGAACTGCTTCGCGGCGTCGCTCCAGATCTGGCTCTCGTAGCCGAACCCGCAGCGCGCGGCGGCGCCGAGGCCCGAGGAGTATCGCGCGGTGGCGGCGCGGCCGAACGTCGCGCCGGACTCCGTCTGCCACCAGGCCATGCCGGCGGCGAGGCGGTCCTGGATGGTCGTGGTCGAGTCGACGGAGGAGCCGGAGTTGGCGACGATCGCGAGGTAGACGCGGTGCGGGGCCGAGGCGGCGGCGGCCGACGTCTCGGCGAACCGTGCCTCGGCGACCTCGACGGGCTGCTCGGGCTCGCCGTCGAGGGCGGCCTCGAGCGCCGGGCCCTCGACGAGCTCGGCCACGACGCGGTCGCCGACGACGTCGTGGCGGCGCAGGACGGTCCCCGCCTCCACGGGCACGTGCACCCCGGACGCCATGACGATGACGTCCTGCTGCGCGGGCGCCGTCGGGGCCGGCGTGCCGGGCCGGGCTGCTCGCCCGCGGGGACGCGCGGCGTCGGGCTCGACGACGACCCGGCGCAGCACGCCGCTCACCCGCGTGGTGTCCTCCGCGGCGAGGCCGGGGTCGGTGTAGACCAGCGAGCCGCCGTCGCGGCGGACCGAGGGGTCGTCCGACCCGCTCGACGCGGACGCCGTCGTGGGCACGGCGACCAACGCCGCGCCGGCCACCAGCGCCCCCGCCACCCATGCCGTCGTGCGCACGCGATCCTCCCAGCTCCCCCGAGCTCCCGGGGCCAGGCTAGGACCGACGTCCCGCTCGCAGCAGGACTTTCGGCGGACCTGGGAAGGCGTCCGGCTTGGCGGCGCCCCTCAGTCGCGCGCGGTGAGGATGACCGGGTCGCCCTCGGTGACCGCGACCGTGTGCTCGCTGTGGGCACCGCGCGAGCCGTCGGCGCTGCGGATCGTCCAGCCGTCGGGGTCCATGACGATCTCGTCGGTGCTGTGCAGGAACCACGGCTCGATCGCCACGACCAGTCCGGGCTCGAGGCGCACCCCGCGCCCCGCGCGGCCGTCGTTGGGCAGGTGCAGGTCGCCGTGCATCGTGCGGCCCACGGAGTGACCGCCGAACTGGGTGTTGACGAGCAGGCCGTGGGAGCGGGCCACGTCGCCGATCGCCGCGCTGATGTCGCCGAGACGGCCGCCGGGACGGGCTGCGTCGATGCCGGCGGCGAGGGCCTCCTCGGTCGCGGCGATCAGCGCGAGGTCCTCCTCGCGCGGGGTGCCGACGACGATGCTCACGGCGGAGTCGCCGACCCACCCGTCGACGGAGCAGGCGAAGTCGAAGCTGACGAGGTCGCCGTCGCGCAGCCGGTAGCGGTGCGGCAGGCCGTGCAGCACGGCGTCGTTGACCGACGTGCACAGCACCTTGCCGAACGGCCCGCGACCGAACGAGGGTGCGTAGTCGATGTAGCAGGACTCGGCGCCGCGCTCGCGGATCATGCGGTGCGCGAGCGCGTCGAGGTCGAGCAGGTCGACGCCGACGTCGGCGGCGTCCACGAGCGCGGTCAGCACCTCGCCCACGAAGCGACCGGCCGCCCGCATCTCGTCGACCTGGGCAGGGGTGCGGAGCTCGATCGCCATGCTCCGAGGGTAGTCCGACGCCCCCGCCCCGGACGCCCGGCCGCCCGTCACCTCGTGTTCACCCGAGGTCCACGTCGGCGTCCGGCTGCGTGCCTAGCGTCGCCTCGTCGAGGGGGGCGGGCCGACGTCCCCCGGCTCCGGAGGACCACCAGTGACGATCTCGCCCGAACGCCCCCTGCTCCCCGTCGTGGACGTGACCACGCCGAGCGCCGACCGGACCGCGGCCCCCTGCTCGTCCGGTCGCGCCGCGATGACCTGCCGCTACCGCTGCGGCGACGCCTGCGCGCACGACGCGCCCAACACCTCCGCCAACGAGACCTTCGCCGACGTGATGGCCCAGGTGGCCAGCCGTCGCGGCGTGCTGCGCGCCGGTGCCGTGATCGGCGCGGCGACGGCCGCGACGGCGGCCTTCTCCGGTCCGGTGGCCGCGGCGCCGCTGTCCGCGAAGGGTCCGCACGGCAAGCCCGCCCCCGGCCCGAAGGGCAAGGGTCCCTACGGCCTGCGCTTCGAGCCGGTCGCGCCCAACACCGCCGACGCCCTCACCACCCCGCCGGGCCACACGCAGGACGTCGTCATCCGCTGGGGCGATCCCCTCTTCAAGGACTCGCCCCGGTTCGACGTGCGCCGGCAGACCGGCGCCGCCCAGCGGCGCCAGTTCGGCTACAACAACGACTTCCTCGCGATCCTGCCGCTGGCTCGGGGCGTGAAGCTGCTCGTCGCCAACCACGAGTACACCAGCGAACAGCTGATGTACCCCGGGTACGACGCGGCCAACCCGACGCGGGAGCAGGTCGAGACGTCCTGGGCCGCACACGGCCTGTCCGTCGTCGCCGTGCGCGAGACCCGGGACGGCTCCTACGAGCCGATCGTCGGCCACGCGGCGAACCGGCGCTTCCACACGCAGAGCGAGTTCCGGCTCACCGGCCCGGTCGCCGGGCACCCGCTCGTGCGCACGAAGGCCGACCCGCGGGGCACCACCGTGCTCGGCACCCTCAACAACTGCTCGGGCGGCACGACGCCGTGGGGCACCTGGCTGACGGCCGAGGAGAACTTCAACCAGTACTTCGCCAACGCCGCCACCGTCACCGAGCCGACCGCGGCCGCACGCCTGGCCCGTTACGGCGTCGCCGGCACCGGCAGCGAGCGCAAGTGGGAGCGGTTCGACGACCGCTTCGACCTCGCGAAGGAGCCGAACGAGGTCAACCGCTTCGGCTGGATCGTCGAGGTCGACCCCTACGACCCGCGCTCCACCCCGCGCAAGCGCACCGCTCTCGGCCGCTTCAAGCACGAGGCCGCCCAGCCCCGCATCACCAAGGACGGCCGCGTGGCGGTCTACATGGGCGACGACGAGCGCTTCGACTACCTCTACAAGTTCATCTCGCGCGACAAGGTCAAGAAGGGCCGGTCGGCGTCGGCGAAGCGCCACAACGACACGCTGCTCGACCACGGCACGCTCTACGTCGCGAAGCTGACCGGCGACTCCCCCGCCGCACAGATCGACGGCAGCGGCACGCTGCCCTCCGACGGTCGCTTCGACGGCGCGGGCGAGTGGATCCCCCTGGTGAGCGGCCGGCGCTCGTACGTTCCCGGCTTCACCGCCGAGGAGGTCCTGCTGTTCACGCGCCAGGCGGCCGACGCCGTGGGCCCGACGAAGATGGACCGGCCCGAGGACGTGGAGCCCAGCCCCGTCAGCGGCCGGGTCTACGTCGCGCTCACGAACAACAGCAACCGCGGTGCCGCGGGGCGGGCGGGCGCCGACGAGGCCAACCCGCGCAACGCCAACAAGAACGGACACGTCCTCGAGCTGACGGAGCACCGCAACGACAGCGCCTCGACCCGGTTCACTTGGAACCTGCTGCTCGTCTGCGGCGACCCGGCCGACCCGTCGACGTACTTCGGCGGCTTCGACAGGAGCCAGGTCTCGCCGATCTCCTGCCCGGACAACGTCACGTTCGACCGGCACGGCAACCTGTGGATCTCGACGGACGGCAACGCCCTCGGCTCCAACGACGGCCTCTTCGCCGTCGCCGTCGAGGGACGCGACCGCGGCCTGACGAAGCAGTTCCTCACCGTGCCGCTCGGCGCGGAGACCTGCGGCCCCGTCGTGGAGCGCGACCGCGTGCTCGTGTGCGTGCAGCACCCCGGCGAGAAGGACGGCGCCTCGGCCGACGCTCCCGCGTCGCACTGGCCCGACGGCGGCTCGTCGGTGCCGCGACCCTCGGTGGCCCTCGTCCGCCGCACGGACGGACGCGACATCGGCGTCTGAGCCCGACCTACGACGGGACGGGCACCACGACGACCTCGACGCCCGCGGCCTCCAGCGCGCCGCGGACGTCGGGGTCGATCGCGTCGTCGGTGACGAGCACGTCGAGGTCGGCGACGGCGGCGAAGCGCACGGCGTACTCGTCACCGACCTTGCTCGAGTCGACGAGGGCCACCACCTGGCGGGCGCGGCGCGTCATCGCCGACTTCGTCGCCGCCTCGTCGGAGTCGGGGGTGCTGAGGCCGTGCTCGATGCTCAGTCCGTTGCTGCCGAGGAAGGCGACGTCGACGCGGAGCTGGTCGATCGCCGCGACGGTCTCGGCGCCGACGGCGGCCTGGGTCGTCGGTCGCACGCGCCCCGGCAGCAGGTGCAGGTCGATCGACGGCATCGCCGCCAGCCGCACGGCCAGCGGCACGGCGTGCGTGAAGACGGTCAGCGTGTGCTCGGGCGGCAGCTGGGCGACGAGGCGCGCCGTGGTGGACCCCGCGTCGAGCAGCACGGTGCCGCCGGGCGGGGGGAGCAGGCGCAGGGCGGCGTCGGCGAGGGCGACCTTGACCTCGACGTTCGCCTGGTCGCGCTCTCCCAGGCCGGACTCCAGCCGGGCGAGGTACTGGGCCGCGATCGCACCGCCGTGGACCCGCCGGACCAGCCCGCGCCGCTCGAGCGCGGTCAGGTCGCGGCGGACCGTCTCCGTGGTGACGTCGTAGGTCTCCGCGAGGTGGGTGACCGAGACGCGGCCGACCTCGGCGACGAGCGTCGCCATGGCCTCCTGCCTCTCCTCCGCGTACACGGGAGACACCCTAGGGGTCGAGCGACCGCGTGCGGCTACGGCTCGACGGTCACCTTGATCGCGGTGCCGGCCTGCACGATGGCGAACGCGTCGAGCGCGCGCTCGAGCGGGACGTGCTCGGTGATGAGGTCCTTCACCGGCACCTGGCCGGAGGAGATGTACTCCAGCGCCCGCTTGTTGTGCTCCGGTGCCGACCCGTTCGCGCCGTGGATGTGCAGCTGGCGGTAGTGCACGACGTTGGAGTCGCAGGTGATCGTCGGGTTGGTCTTCGGCAGCCCGCCGAAGAAGGAGATGCGACCGTTGCGCGCGGCCATGGCGATGGCCTGCTCCTGCGTCACGTTGGCGGCGGTGGCGGTGATGACGACGTCGGCGCCGCGGCCGTCCGTCAGCTCCATGACCCGCTCGACGACGTCGACCTGCGAGCCGTCGATGACCTCGTCGGGTGCGACGGCGTCGGCCGACATCTGCAGCCGCTCGGCGTTGACGTCGACCAGGAAGACGCGGCCTGCGCCGTGCACGCCGCGGGCGATCCGGATGTGCATGCACCCGATCGGGCCGGCGCCGAAGACGACGACCGTGTCGCCCTCCTCGATGCCGAGCAGCTCCTGGGCGTTGATGGCGCAGGCGAACGGCTCGGCGGCCGAGGCCTCGTCGAAGCCGACGTTGTCGGGGATGCGGTTGAGGCCGTCGACCTTCAGCACCTGCTGCGGGACGACCATGTACTCCGCGAAGCCGCCGTCGTACTGGTAGCCGACCGACGTCTGGTTCTGGCACACCGCCATCCAGCCCTTGCGGCACTCGTGGCACTCACCGCACGGGACGGCGGCGATCACCTGCACGCGGTCGCCGACCTCCCAGCTGCTGCCGTAGGTGGCGTTGACGTCGGCGCCGACCTCGACGACCTCGCCGGCGATCTCGTGGCCGATGGTGCGCGGGGGCGTGAGGTTCTGGTGCCCGTTGTGCAGGATCTTCACGTCGGTGCCGCACGTGCTGCAGTTGCGGACGCGGAGCTTCACCTCCAGGGCACCGCACTCGGGCTCGGGCACGTCCTCGAGCCGGACGTCCTCGGGGGCGTAGAAGCGAAGCGCCTTCATGACTCTCCTCCTGCAGGGGTGGGATCGGGCCCGACCCTATCGCGGTTGCGTGGAAGTTTCTGCGTTGATGTGGTTTGGAGTCCTTGACTCGGACTGAAACGGGCAGGTACAAAGATTACACCACAGACGTGACTGCGGTCACAGTCCTCCACGTCGGGGTCGGCCAGGGCCGACCTCGCCAGGAACGAGCGGGAGTCCCATGACCACCACCACCACGAGCGGACCGACGTCCACGGGCTCGGTCCGGCTGCGCGTCCAGCGCTTCGGCACCTTCCTGTCGAACATGGTCCTGCCGAACATCGGCGCCTTCATCGCGTGGGGCCTCATCACGGCCCTGTTCATCGAGACCGGCTGGATCACCCTCATCGGTGACGCGCTCGGCCACACCGGCGGCTACGGCTTCGTCGAGAAGCTCGGCGCCTGGGGCTCCGGCGCCGACGGCACGGGCATCGTCGGCCCGATGATCACCTACCTGCTGCCGCTGCTCATCGGCTACACCGGCGG
>CAZREF010000043.1:0-15402 GCA_964599245.1 uncultured Aeromicrobium sp.
CCTGGGAATCTTCCAGGACGCACGGTTCTCTCACGTCTGCACGGGTTGCTTCCCGTGCGTACGTGAGAAATCCGTGCATCCGGCGGGATCAGGTGCCGAGGTGCGCGGCGCGGGCGGTGACGTCGGGCGGGACGTCGTCGTGCGAGTCCGCGGCTGACTGCGGGCTCGACGCGACCACCGAGAGCGGCAGCACACCGGCCCAGGCGCCGGCCTCGACGTCCACGTCGTCGTCGACGGGGTCACCCGTGCGCACCTTCACCGACGCCTCGTGCAGCGGGACGGCCAGCACCGACGTCGCCGCGAGCTCCTTGCGCGTGGGCCGGCGCAGGGTGGCCGAGCGGCCGGGCACCACGTGGTCGACGGTCAGGTCGAGCGAACGCTCGAGCTCGTCGGGATCCGTGACGACCCGCGCCTCCCCGACGACGACGGCGGAGCGGTAGTTCATCGAGTGGTGGAAGCCCGAGCGCGCGAGCACGAGGCCGTCGAGCAGCGTCGCGGTGATGCACACCGTGCGCCGGTCCGAGCGGGTCAGCCACCGGGCGGCCACCGACCCGTGCACGTAGAGCGTGCCGTCGCGGTCCGGTCCGTCGGGGTCGACGGCAATGGCCACCGGCAGCACGACGGGGTGGTCGCCGACGTCGACGCCGAGGTGCGCCACGAGCACCTCGTCGAGGATCGCGTGGAGGGCCCTGCGGTCGTCGGTGCCGCGCTCGCGCAGCCGCCCGAGGGTGCTGCGCCGGGTGGGGCTCAAGGGGCTCGTCGTCGTCATGCCTCCAGCGTCGCGGGCCGGTGGTCTGTTTGCGAGGTCCACTACCGTGCTGTTCGTGCAGACCACTTCACGCACGCTGCCGGTCGCGCTCGACCGCGCGGGTCCCACGCCGCTGCCTCTGCAGCTGGCCGCCGCCGTCCGCGCGCTCGTCGGCGCCGGCACGCTCGCACGGGGCACGCGGCTCCCGAGCAGCCGCACGCTCGCGACCGAGCTGGGCGTCTCGCGGTCGGTGGTCACGCAGGCCTACGAGCAGCTCGTCGCGGAGGGGTGGCTGGGTGCCGCGCGCGGGTCGGGCACCTTCGTCGCGGGCGCGGTCGACGCTCCCGCCACCGGTGCGCCGCCGCCGTCGTCCACACCACGCACCGCCCCGGTCCTCGTGCGTCTCGACACGGGCACGCCCTGGATCGACCCGCGGCACCGCGCCGGCTGGAGCCGCGCCTGGCGCGACGTGGCCGCCGCCGTCCCGCCCGCCGGGTACGACGACCCGTGCGGCACACCCGAGCTGCGCGCCGCCCTGGCCGAACGACTCGGGCGCCTGCGCGGCGTCACCTGCACCGCCGACGACGTGGTCGTCACCGCCGGCACCACCGACGGCCTGCGCGTCCTGCTCGAGGTGCTCCACGGCGGACCGGTCGGGGTGGAGGACCCCGGCTACCGCGCCGCCGTCGCGACCGTCCGCGCCGGCGGGCGCGACGTCGTCGACGTGCCGGCGCGGCGCCCGTCGGAGCACGTCGACGGGCTGGTCGCGACCTACGTGACGCCGGCCCACCAGCACCCGCTCGGCCACGTGATGCCGGCCGACGAGCGCGTGGCGCTCCTCGCCGCGGCACGGGCGTCCGGAGCGGTGGTGGTCGAGGACGACTACGACTCCGAGTTCCGCTACGACGTGGCACCCGTGCCTGCGCTCGCCTCCCTCGACCGGCAGCACGTCGCCTACCTCGGCACGGCGTCGAAGGCGGTGTCGCCCAGCCTGCGGCTCGGCTGGCTCGTGCCGCCGCCGCCGCTGCTCGACGCGATCCGCGCCTCGCGGAGCGTCCGGCACGACAGCGTGCCGTGGCCGGTGCAGCGGGCCTACCTGTCGATGCTGCGCGACGGGTACGTCGACCGCGTCGTGCGCTCGGCGCGGCGGGTCTACGCCGACCGGGCCCCGCGGGTCGCTGCCGTCGTGGCGCCGCATGCGCAGCCGGCAGGACCGAGCGCCGGCATGTACTCGACCTGGCTGCTGCCGCAGGAACGCGCCGAGGCGGCAGTGCGCTCGGCTGCGCGCGTCGGCTTCGACGTCCCGCTCCTGTCCGACTACGCGCGGGGCTCGGGGCTCACCGGCCTGGTGGTCGGCTTCGGGGGCGTGCGCGAAGATGAGCTCGACGCGGCGCTCGACGCGCTGGGCACGGGACTGGCCGGCCCGTCCACCGCGCTGCGCCCCAGAGCCCGTCGGGGTTGACTGGAGCCATGGGCGCCGAGTTCTCCACCATGCCGCTGCCCGGTGGGGGGCACGCCGACCCGCCCGACGAGCTCACCCCGTTCCAGCGACGCGTGTGCGACGTCGTGCGCGACCTGCACGAGGGCGAGCTGCTGACCTACGGCGAGGTGGCCGTGGAGGCGGGGCACCCGGGAGCGGGCCAGGCCGTCGCCAACGTGCTGCGCCGGGTCCCCGGACTGCCGTGGTGGCGCGTCCTGCCGTCGGGCGGGCGGCTCTACCGCCAGCACCGGGAGACGGCCACCCCGCTGCTGCAGGCCGAGGGGCACGAGGTCGACGAGGAGGGCCGCGTCCGCCCGCGTCACCCGTGAGGCAGCGAGACCGGTGGGCGGGTCGTCAGGCCCCGCGCCGCGCCGCCTCGAGGGCCTCGCGTCGCAGCTGCGCGGCGTCGTCGGGGCTCAGGTGCCGGACGTGCACGAGGCGGGCCGGCCCCACGGCGAGCAGGCCGTCGTCGAGCGGCTCGGTGCGGATGCCGGCGTGGCCGCGCATGGCCTGGTGCGCGCCCGGCGCGAACGCGACGTCCATCCAGGCGCACGGGTTGGCGCGCGTGAGGGAGCGGAACGTCATCCGCTGCCCCGCCACCTCGAGCGTGAACTCCGTGTGCACGAGCGACTCGACGTCGAGCCCGCGCGTGAGCACGTTGCGTCGCGCCAGGAAGGGGTCGAAGCGCGGCAGGGGTGCCCTTCGACCATGCTCAGGAACCACCGGGCCCTGGGCGGCGTCGTGACCGGTTCCGGTGCCGAGCTCGCCCTCCAGGCGCTCGATCTCCTCGACGGCCAGGAACGTGACGGCGGCGAACCGGTGGCGGGTGCCGAAGTAGCGGTCGCCGACCAACCCCTTGGAAGCTCGCACAGCGACGGTGTCGATCTGCCGCCCACGGCCCGGTGGTTCCTGAGCATGGTCGAAGGGCACCCCCGCCGGGTCGACCTGCTTCGGCCCGTCCGACGGTCGCCCGTCGTAGGAGTGCCGCGGCGAGACGACCAGGCCGACGACCTCGAGGTCGACCGGATCGAACGGGGTGGGGAGCGCGTCCTGCACGCCCCCACGGTAGCCCCGCCCGGCGTCGGGACGGGGCCGGGATTTGGCCCGTCACCGCGGGCACCGCTAGACTTCCGTGGTTGCCCGCTCTGGGCACACCTCCTGCTACGGACCGTCCGTAGCCGTTCAGACCGAAGGAGGACGCACCTTGTCGTTGCGTCACTACGAAGTCATGGTCATCCTCGACCCCGATCTCGACGAGCGCACCGTCGCTCCGAGCCTCGACACCTACCTCAACGTCGTCAAGAACGACGGCGGCAGCGTGGAGAACGTCGACGTGTGGGGCAAGCGTCGCCTCGCGTACGAGATCGACAAGAAGAACGAGGGCATCTACGCGGTGATCGACCTCACCGCCACGCCGGACTCCGTCAAGGAGCTCGACCGCCAGCTCGGCCTCAACGAGTCCGTCGTCCGCACGAAGGTCACCCGACCCGACGCGAAGTAAGGGCTCACCCGAGCTCCCCTGTGGACGGCGTCCCGTCGCTGTCCGCGCCCCGGGGTTCACTGGTACAGCGTCCACTGGACCGACGTCCACTGGACCGAATCCCACCCACGGCAACCACAGCCACCACCCGAAAGGCTGGTCCCATGGCAGGCGAGACCGTCATCACCGTCGTCGGCAACATCACCGACGACCCCGAGCTGAAGTTCACCCCGTCCGGAGCGGCGGTTGCGAACTTCACCGTGGCCTCCACGCCGCGCTCGTTCGACCGCCAGAGCAACGAGTGGAAGGACGGCAACCCGCTGTTCATCCGCTGCTCCGTCTGGCGCCAGATGGCCGAGAACGTCGCCGAGTCGCTGCAGAAGGGCCAGCACGTCATCGTGCACGGCGCCCTGAACGTGCGGCAGTACGAGCGCCAGGACGGCGGTCGGGGCACCAGCGTCGAGATGAACGTCTACGAGGTCGGCGCGTCGCTGCGCTTCGCCACCGCGAAGGTCACCAAGGCCTCCCGCGGCGGCGGTGGCGGCGGAGGCGACTTCGGCGGCGGTGGTGGTGGCTACGGCGGTGGCCAGGGCGGCGGCAACGCCGGCGGCGGAGCATCCGCCAACCCGTGGTCGCAGCCGTCCGCCCCGCAGGGTGGCAACGATGCCTGGGGTGGCGGCGCCACCGACGAGCCCCCGTTCTGAGTCACACCACATTCCCAAGGAGAACCATGGCGAAGCCAGTTGTCCGGAAGCCGAAGAAGAAGAGCAACCCGCTCGCGGCCGCCGGCGTCACCACGATCGACTACAAGGACACCGCGCTGCTGCGCAAGTTCATCTCGGACCGCGGCAAGATCCGCGCGCGCCGCGTGACCGGTGTCTCCGTGCAGGAGCAGCGTCAGATCGCCAAGGCGATCAAGAACGCCCGCGAGATGGCGCTCCTGCCCTACACGTCCAGCGGACGCTGAGAAGGGGCTGATCCACCGATGAAGCTCATCCTCACGCACGAGGTCGGCAACCTGGGCGAGCCCGGCGACATCGTCGAGGTCAAGGACGGCTACGGCCGCAACTTCCTGCTCCCGCGCAACTACGCGATCCGCTGGAGCAAGGGTGCGGCCAAGCAGGTCGAGTCCATCAAGGCCGCCCGCGACGCGCGCGCCGTGCACGACCTCGAGGAGGCCCGCCAGATCAAGGGTCGTCTCGAGGCCGAGCCGGTCAACGTCCCGGTCCGCGCCGGCGAGGGCGGCCGCCTGTTCGGCGCCGTCACCGTCACCGACATCGCCACCGCCCTCGAGGCGGCCGGCGGCTCGGTCGACAAGCGTCGCATCGAGGTCGGCAACCCGATCAAGTCGCTCGGTGCCCACCAGGTCACCGTGCGCGTCCACCCCGAGGTGACCGCCGAGGTCCGCCTCAACGTGGTGGCCTCCAAGTAGTCCGACGTCGGGGTCCGGGCCGGTGCTGCACCGGCTCGGACCCCGTCCTCGTTCTCCGAGCAGCACCCCGTCATGCGCCTGTCCCCCGCATCCCCCCGCTCCGGCCGACCCCTCGCGGCCGCGCTCGTCTGTGCCCTCCTCGTCGGCGGCTGCTCCTGGCTGCCCGGTGCCGGCGACGACGCCCCCGCGGCCTCGAGCGGCGCCGCGGCGCAGGAGGGGACCACCGGCTGGGTGCGGGCGAAGGCTGCCGACGTGCAGGCGGGTGGCACGCTGCGCCTCGCGATCGGCGAGCTCCCCGCCAACCTGAACCCGGTCCACGCCGACGCCGCAGGCAGCGAGGTCGCGCGCCTGCTCGGTCCCACCACCGGCAACGCGGTGCGGGTCACCGAGGACGGCGGGTGGGAGGTCGACCCCGACTACGCGCGCGACGTCGAGGTCGTCGACACCGACCCCTTCACCGTCCGCGTGCGCCTGAACCCCGATGCCGTCTGGCAGGGGGGCACCTCCATCACGGCCCGCGACATGGTGGCCACGTGGAAGGCGCTGCGCGGCACCGACGACGCGTACGAGGTCGCCGGCACCGACGGCTGGGACGCCATCGCCGACGTGCGCGAGGGCGACGACCGCTTCGAGTACGAGGTCGAGCTGGAGGACCGACGCCCCGACTGGCCGCTGTTCGTCTACCCGCGTCTGGCCGCCAACGTCGCCTCCGACCCGACGCTCTTCAACGACGGCTTCACCCGGCGCGCCGTCTCCTCCAACGGCCCGTTCGTCACGACCGAGGTGGACACGCGCACCGGCACGATCACCCAGGAGCGCAACCCGCGCTGGTGGGGTGCGCGGCCGCGGCTCGAGCGCATCGTCTGGCGGGTGGCCGAGCCCGCCGTCCAGGCCCAGGCGTTCGCGGCCGACGAGCTCGACGTCGCCACCCTCGACGCACAGGGGTACGACGAGGTCGACGCCGACCGCGTCCAGCGGGCCACCGGCGCCGAGTGGACCCACCTCACCCTCAACGCCGGGCGCGGTCCGCTGCGTGACGCCGACGTCCGCCGCGCGGTCGCCGCGGCGCTCGACCGCCAGGCGCTCGCCGAGGCTGCTGCCGAGCCGGTGGGCGCCCGACCCGTGACGGCCGACAGCGTGCTCGTCATGCCGGGCCAGCAGGGCTACGCGGAGGTGGCGGAGCCGCGCCGGCGCGACCTCGCCGGGGCCCGCTCGCTGCTGGAGGAGGCGGGCTACGAGGTCTCCGGCGGCGACGCGCCCCGCGCCACGAAGGACGGCGAGCAGCTCACGCTCACGCTCCCGGTGGTCGCCGGCACCGCGTCGCTCGCCGCCCGGGCGAAGGCGATCGCCCGGCAGCTCGCCGACGTCGGGGTGCGCGTGCAGGTGCGTCCCGTCGCGGCCGACGACTTCGCGCCCGACGTGCTGGTACCGCTCGACTTCGACCTGTTGACGTTCAGCTGGGGCCCGTCGCTGCTCGGCGCCGAGGCTGCCCGCGACCGGTTCCGTCCGGTGACGTCGACCTCGAACTTCACGGGGGTCTCGTCCCCGTCGAAGCCGTGGAACGCGGCGCGCGAGGCCAAGGACGAGGCGAGCCTCGTGCGGGCGCTCGCCGCGCTCGAGAAGGACCTGCGCGAGGAGGCGGTGATGGTGCCGATCGCCGTGACCCCGTCCGTCGTCGCGGTGCGCGAGGGCGTCGTCAACGTCGGTGCCACCAGCTTCGAGCAGCCCGACTGGACCACCGTCGGCTTCCTCGCCGAGGACTAGGGGCCGGCGTGCCGAAGCTGCGTCGCGAGACGACCACCCACCTGCCCGTCCTGCGCGAGCTCGAGGTCGTCGCCGTCCACGACGTCACGCCGGGGATGCGGCGCCTGACCCTGGCCGGTGCGGCCCTCGGCGAGCGTGAGCACGAGGGCGCGGTCCTGCCGGCGTTCACGTCGCCCGGCTTCGACGACCACGTCAAGGTCTTCGTGCCCGGTCCCGACGCGCAGCGGCCGGTGCTGCCACGCCAGCGTCCGGGCGGGCTCGACTACACGACCGAGGGCGTGCGCCCGCTCGGCAAGGACTACACACCTCGTCGGGTCGCGGCCGGGACGGTCGAGCTCGACTTCGTGCGGCACGGGCACGGCCAGGCCGCGGCCTGGGCCGAGCGTGTGCGGCCCGGTGACCTCGCGTGGATCGCCGGGCCCACGGTGGGGCAGGCGTTCCCGCACGACGTGGACGCGTTCGTGGTCGCCGGCGACGAGACGGCGCTGCCCGCGATCGGCCGGTTCCTCGAGGAGCTTCCGGCGGGACTGCCCACCCGGGTGGTCGTGGAGGTCGCCGGACCCCAGGACGAGCAGGACCTGCGGGTCACCGACGCCGTCGAGCTCACCTGGCTGCACCGACCTGGCGGAGCCGAGCCCGGCACGACGACGCTGCTGCCCGACGCGGTGCGCGCGCTCGCCTGGCCGGAGGGCGACGTCTACGCCTGGATGGCCGGGGAGTCCACCGCCGCACGCGACGTGCGCACGCACTGGCGCTCCGACCGTCGGGTCCCTCGCGACCTGCTCGATGTCTCGGGCTACTGGCGGCGCTGAGGCCTCAGGCCCCGAGCACCATCCAGGCCGTGCCGCGCTGGCGCAGCCACAGCGTGACGAGACGCGCGAGCTGGAAGGCTCCGTAGGCCACCCAGAGCCAGGCGAGCCCGCCGTCGAGCGCACCGACGAGGACGGCCAGCGGCGCGTAGACCGCGAGGGTCGCGAGCCCCGCCCACGCCAGGTAGGCGCCGTCGCCGGCGCCGATGAGCACGCCGTCGAGCACGAAGACGACGCCGGAGACCGGTTGCACGAGCGCCACCACGACGAGCGCCGGCACGAGGACGTCCTGGACGGCCGGGTCGGGCGTGAACCAGCCGCCCACGAACGGAGCGACGGCGAGGAGGGCGACGGCCGCGAGCAGCCCGGTGCCGACGCCCCACCCGATCATGCGTCGGGTGAGGGCCCGGGTGCCGTCGGCGTCACCGGCCCCGAGCGTGCGGCCGGTGAGGGTCTGCCCGGCGATGGCGATGGCGTCGAGGGCGAAGGCGAGGAACGTGACGAGGGTGGTCGCGACCTGGTGGGCCGCGAGGGGGGCGTCGCCGAATGAGGACGCGACGGCGGTGGCGAGCAGGAGCGCCGCACGGAGGGTGGCGGTGCGGGCCAGCAGCGGCACCCCGTCGCGGGCGGCGGCCACCACGCCGGCGACGTCGGGCCGCCCCGTCGACCCGACGGCGCGGGCACGTCGCAGCACGACGGCGACCAGCCACAGCGCGGCGGTCCACTGGGCGACGGCGGTCCCGATCGCCGCCCCGCCGATGCCGAGCCCCAGTCCGTGGACGAGCCAGACGCTGAGCACGACGTTGAGGAGGTTCGCGGCGACGGTGACGAGCAGGGGGGTGCGCAGGTCGAGCACGCCGCGGAGCGCACCCGTCGCGGCGAGCACCAGCAGCATCGCCGGTACCGCCGCTCCGGAGAGGAGGAGGTAGGTCGTGGCCTGCTGCTCGACCTCGGCCGAGCTGCCCAGCACCCGTGCCACGGGCCCGCTCGTGGCCGCGACCAGCCCGCCGAGGACCACGCCGAGGCCGACGGCGAGCCACAGGCCGCCCGAAGCGCCGTCGAAGGCGTCGCGCTCGCGGCCGGCCCCGTGCAGGCGACCGACCGTGGCGGTGCTGCCGTAGGCGAGGAAGACGCACAGGCCGACCACGGTCAGCAGCACGCTCGACGCGACCGCGAGCCCACCGAGCTCCACCGTGCCCAGGCGACCCACGATGGCGGTGTCGGCCAGCAGCATGAGCGGTTCGCTGACGAGGGCGAAGAACGCCGGCACGGCGACGGCGAGGATCCGCCGATCTTGTTCACGGAACTTGTTCACCGCGGTGGACCAACCTGTGGACAAACCGGCACCGGTCCCCCGCCTGTCGACATGTCGACGGCGTCGCGGAGATGGACGGCAGGTGTCCGCGAAGTAATCTGCCTCCACACTGTGTGCACGGCGTCGCCGCAGGTCAGCAGCCCTTTTCGCACGCTCGTCCCCCGTTCGTCCACAGTCTCGTCCACCGGCTGTGCACAGCATCGGCGGCGTTTTGCACACCATGCACAGGGTTGTCCCCAGGGGCTGTGTGGCGTCGGCTTTCGTCCGACCCCCCGGGGCTCCTAGTGTGACGCGTCGGTGGACGAGCCGAGGGAGCGGCCCGTCACGTCCCACCCGTGGGACGGGCACCCGGACGGCCCCGCGCGTCGGCGCGGACGATGTCGGAGCACGCGCCTAGCGTGGGCCACCACGAGAGAGGAAGGACGCCGGTGACAGTCGCCGACCTGCACGCGATGGAGCCCGAGCCCGACGACGTCCCGGGCGGACGCGTCCCCCCGCAGGACCTCCTCGCCGAGCAGAGCGTCCTGGGCGCCATGCTCCTCTCCAAGGTGGCGATCGACCCGGCCAACGACCTGCTGGAGGGGCGCGACTTCTACCGCCCCGCGCACGAGGCGATCTTCGAGACCATCGTCGACCTCGCCCAGCGCGGCGAGCCGGCCGACGCCATCACCGTCGCCGCGGAGCTGCAGCGCCGCGGCGAGCTCGCACGGATCGGCGGTGCGCCCTACCTCCACACGCTGGTCGCCGGCGTCCCCATCGCCTCCAACGTCGACTACTACGCCGAGATCGTGCGCGAGAAGGCCATCCTGCGGCGCCTCATCGAGGTCGGCCAGAAGATCGCCGGGTACGGCTGGGCCGAGACCGGCGAGATCGCCGAGGTCGTCGACCGGGCCCAGGCCGACGTGCTCGACGTCGACGGCAGCAGCGGCACCGACGACTACAAGGTCATCTCCGAGCTGATGGCGCAGACCATCCAGGAGATCGACGACATCCAGAGCCGCGACGGCGACATGGCCGGTCTCGAGTCCGGCTTCCCCGACCTCGACCGGCTCACCACCGGCTTCCGTGGCGGCCAGATGATCGTCGTCGCCGCCCGCCCGGGTGTCGGCAAGTCCACGCTCGGCCTCGACTTCTGCCGCGCCGCCTCGATCAAGAACGGCGTCCCGTCGGCCATCTTCAGCCTCGAGATGTCGGGCGCCGAGATCGCCATGCGCCTGTTGTCGGCCGAGGCGAAGGTCGCCATCCACCACATGCGCGGCGGTGGCATGACCGACCGCGACTGGGACGCCGTCAGCCGGGTCATGCCGCGCGTGCAGAGCGCGCCGATCACCATCGACGACTCGCCCAACATGACCATGCCCGAGATCCGCTCCAAGGCGCGACGCATCCAGAAGGCGGCGAACGGCGAGCTCGGTCTCATCGTCATCGACTACCTGCAGCTCATGACCTCGGGCAAGAAGGTCGAGAACCGCCAGGTCGAGGTCTCCGAGTTCAGCCGCCAGATCAAGCTGCTCGCCAAGGAGATCGACGTCCCCGTCGTCGCGATCAGCCAGCTCAACCGCGGCTCGGAGCAGCGCACCGACAAGACGCCGCAGCTGTCGGACCTGCGCGAGTCGGGCTCGATCGAGCAGGACGCCGACATGGTCTTCCTCATCAACCGCCCCGACGCCACCGGCGGTGGCGAGTCCGAGCGTCCCGGCGAGGCCGACATCATCGTCGCCAAGAACCGCTCGGGCCCGGTCAACAAGGTGGCCGTCAGCTTCCAGGGCCACTACTCCCGCTTCACCCCGATGGCACGCGAGGCCGAGGCGCCCCCGGGCGCGGCCGCCGGCGAGTTCTACGGCGGCTGACCCCCACGCGGACCGACGCCCACGCCGACCGACTCAGCGCGCCCCGACGGTCGCAGCCGGCAGGGCTGCCTCGTCCGGCCGACGGCCACCGACGCGGCGGATCTCCGGGATGCGCAGGGCGGCCACGGAGGCGAGCAGCATCGCGACGGCGAGCACGAGGAACCCGACCGTGTAGCCGCGTTCCAGGGGGAAGCCGGCCGGTCCGGTGCTGCTGGTGACGATCGCCGCCATGACGGCCGAGCCGATCGAGCCCCCGACGGTGCGCAGGTTGGCGTTCATGCCGCTGGCCACCCCGGTCTGGTGCGCGGGGACGGAGGCGATGACGACGTTGGCGAGGCTGGAGAACACCAGGCCGCCGCCGACGCCCTGCAGCGTCATGGCCGCGTACAGCTGCCAGGCGCTGTCGTGCCAGAGCGCCACCGACGTGAAGGCGAGCGCGTTGAGCAGGGTGCCGGTGACGATGACGGCGCGCGCCCCGAACCGTGTCACCAGCTGGGAGGTGACGAAGCCGACGAGGAACGAGGCGATCGCCGCCGGCGCGATGAGGCGCCCCGACTCGGTGACGGTCGCCCCGAACCCGTAGCCGACCTCGGTGGGTGTCTGCAGCAGCTGCGGCAGGAAGCCGTACGCGGAGAACATCGCGAAGCCCACGCAGGCGCCCACGAGGTTGGCAGTCCACACACCCCGACGTCGCATCATCGTCATGTCGATGAGCGGGACCGTCACGCGCAGCTCGACCGCGACCCAGGCGGCGAGCAGCACGACCGCGAGCACCGGCAGCACGAGGACCGGCCACGACGACCAGCCCCAGACGTTGCCCTGGCTGACCGGCAGCAGCAGGCAGACCAGCCACCCGGCGAGGAGGAAGGCGGGAGCGGCGGGGATCCGGCCCGGGGTGAGCACGGGCGACTCCGGCACGAGCAGGGCGGCGCAGACGGCCGCGACCGCCGTCGCGACCATCGGCAGCCAGAACAGCGCGGTGTAGCCGAGCGTGTCCACGATCGGCCCGCCGAGGACGATGCCCACGCCGAACCCGACACCGGCGAGTGCCGCGATGATGCTCAACGCCCGGCCTCGGCGCTGCTCGTCGAACTCGTCGCGGATGATGCCGAAGGCGAGGGGCAGCACGCCGCCGCCCAGTCCCTGGACGACTCGAGCGACGAGGAGCCAGCCGATCGTCGGCGCGACGGCCGCCATCAGGGACCCGACCGTCAGCGCGACCAGGACGACGACGAGCATCCGCTTCTTGCCGACCGCGTCGCCGATGCGACCGAGCAGCGGCGTGCAGATCGAGGCCGAGAGCAGGTAGGCGGTCAGTACCCACGTGCTGGTGTTCTGGGTGGTGCCGAAGTGGTCCTGGATGAGCGGGAGCACCGGGATGATGAGCGACTGCAGCAGCGTGAAGGAGCCGACGGCGGTGGTGAGGACGGCGAACGTGACGAGCTGACGGCGTCGGGGCGTCGTCACGCGGCGACCTCCTGGTGGGACGAGTCGTTGCGGGGTGCAACCCTCCAAGGCTACGCTACCGTCCCGAGGCCACCGGTCACGCGGTGCGCTGGCCCTCCGCCACCTGGCTGCTCGCGGGCGTCCGGTCGCCCTGGCCCACCTGGCCGAGCGACGACCACGGCGTGGGGTTGCTCACCGCGAGTGCGCCGAGGACGGCGAAGACGATCACGACGAGCACGCCGCGCAGGACCAGGTTGAGGTCGGTGGGCGCGCTGTTGCCGTCGTGCAAGGGGTACTGGTGCATGCTCGTGCTCCACTGGGAGTCCCCCGACGGACGCGACCCGGACCGGCCGCACCCTCATCAACGCGCGATCGTCCGCCGGGGTACGGCCGTGGCACGATGGGGCCCATGGGAACCCTGATCACGGCGGCCGTGGCGGCCGCCCGCACGGTCCGCGAGCGCCGCGCCTGACGGCGGCGCCCTCGACCTCCTGAGCCTGCACCGCCAGACGCGTCCTGACCCGACGACGCCCTGGAGCGTTCCCGCATGCCCACCCACCGTTCCCGACACGGCGGCCGAGCCGAGCTCGGCCAGAACGACCTGCACGACGCCCGCACCATCGACGCGATCGTGCGTCTGGTCCGCCGCACCCGCGGCCCGATCCTGGAGATCGGCGCGGGCGGCGGAGCACTCACCCGACCTCTCGCCACGCTCGGGCGACCACTCGTCGCGCTCGAGCTCGACGAGCACCGCGTCGCCGCGCTGCGCCGCGACCTTCCCGACGTCGACGTGGTGCACGCCGACGCCACCCGCCACCGCATCGAGGGCCGCACGCGCGTCGTCGTCGGCAACCTGCCCTTCCACCTCACGACGCCTCTCCTGCGGCACGTGCTCGCCGCACCGGTCTGGACCGACGCCGTCCTCCTGGTCCAGTGGGAGGTCGCCCGCAAGCGCGCCGGCGTCGGCGGGTCGACGATGATGACGGCACAGTCCGCGCCGTGGTTCGAGCTGCGCCTCGAGCGTCGGGTGCCGGCCTCGGCGTTCCGTCCGCGGCCGAGCGTGGACGGCGGGGTGCTCGTGGTGCGTCGGCGGCCCGAGCCGCTGGTGCCGACGGCGGACCGCCGTGCCTACGGCGAGCTCGTGCGGCGCGTCTTCACCGGCCGCGGACGTGGTGTCGCCGAGGTGCTCGCGCGGGCCCGGGGGGTCCCGGTGGGGCGGGCGCGATCCTGGTGCTCGGCTGCGGGTCTCGACCACCGGGCCCTGCCCCGCGACGTCACCCCGCAGCAGTGGGCCGCCCTGTGGCGGTCGGGTCGGCCGACCTGAACGAGCGCGACAGCAGGAGGATCGGCGCGACCAGCACGAGCGGCACCACGAACGCCAGGCGCAGCTCACCGGCCTCGGCGACGGCCCCGATGAGGCCGCCGCCGAGGATGGCGCCGACGTAGTTGGCGATGTTCATCCGGGCGATGGCCGCGTCGGCCGCCTCCGGCGGGACGGCGGCGCCGAGGGCGGCGAAGCCGAGCGGCGCCACGACGGCCAGGCCGAGGCCGACCACGAGGAACGCGACCACGGCGAGGACGGCCGTCGGCGCGAGCACGACCGCGAGGTAGCCGACGAGACCGAGCGCGGTGCCGAGCGCGACGACCCGCGCCGCCCCGACCCGGCGCACCACGAGGTCCCCGCCGAGGCGCGAGACGAGCGCGCCCGCCTGGTACGCGGCGTAGCCCAGGGGGACGAGGCCGGCCGAGGCGTCCGTGGCCTTCTCGAGGAAGACGCTGCTCCAGGTGCCGGTGCCGGTGTCGGCGGCGTAGAACAGGCAGATGACCAGGCCGAACAGGAGGACGGGCCGCCAGGGCACGGGGACCGTCGCGGCGGCCGCGAGGTCGTCGACCTGGGTGCCCGGCGCGTCGGCGACGAGGTCGCGGGAGGCGAGCAGCGCTCCTGCGACGACGAGCACGCCGACGAGCGTCAGGTCCACGCCGAGGGACACCTCGAGTCGCGACGCGAGTGCGGCGTACCCGGCGCCGAGGATGCCACCGATGCTCCAGCAGGCGTGGAAGCCGGTCATGAGGCTCGTCCCGCGCAGCGTCTGCACGCGCACGCCCTGCATGTTCATGGTGGCGTCGACGCCGCCGAGGCCGATCCCGTACACGACGAACGCGGCGACGAGCGCGGGGTACGACGGTGCCCACCCGACCAGGCCCGCCGCGACGCCGATGGTGAGCAGCGACGTCGTCAGCGCCGTGGCACTCGAGCGCCGGGTGGCGAGGACGCCGGCCAGCACGCTGCCGAGGCCGGCGACGACCGAGACCACGACGAGGATGACGGTGACGTCGCCCTCGCCGAGGCCGAAGCGGTCCTGCTGACGCGGCGTCTGGGTGACGATCGACGCGAACGTGAACCCCTGCAGCAGGAAGCCGGTGCTGACGGCGACGCGCGCTCTGTCCACCCGCGTCAGCCTAGGCCCGGGTCGGTGTCAGGACCCAGGCCTAGGCGCGGGCGTCAGGCAGCAGAGCGGAGCTTGAGCGTGACCGAGCGGCCCGCGGAGCGGGCTGCCTCGTGCGACTCGGTGAGCTGCTCGCGGGCGAGAACGCGCAGCTCGGCCATCTGCGGGGTCACCTCGGCGAGCGTCAGCTCGGTCTCGATGACGTCGAGGTCCAGTCCCCACACGTCCTCGAGGATGCGCCGCAGGTAGGCGGTGGCGTGGTCCCATCCCTCCCGCGGGGTGCCGGGACCGTAGCCGCCACCCTTGGCCACGACGAGGAAGGCCGGACGACCCTTCACGGTCTCGGTCCCGGGCGCGAAGCGCGGATCGGTGATCACGGTGTCGATCCACAGCTTCAGGTGCGCGGAGACCCCGAAGTTGTACAGCGGCGCAGCGATGACGACGGCGTCGGCACCGGCCAGCTCGTCGGCGAGCTCGGCCGCGACGGCACGGGCCCGGCGCTGCTCGTCGGTCCAGGACTCCTCGGGCACGAACCCGGCGAACGCGGAGGTGGCCCACACGTCGCCCGGCAGGGGCTGCGTGCCGACGTCGCGCCGGACCACGGTCGTGTCCGCGCCCTCGGCCTCGACGA
>CAZREF010000043.1:15502-19397 GCA_964599245.1 uncultured Aeromicrobium sp.
TCGAGCGCGCGGTCCTCGGCGGCCTGTCCGACGAGGACGCCGAGACGTTCCGCACGCTGCTCGCGCGGGTGGCCGACGGGAGCACCGCCGACCCTGGCCTGTGCACCGAGCACGTCCCGGAGTGCTGAGTCCCGCGGCGCCGGTGCGGGTGCTCGTCGCCTGGAGTCGCACGTCGCACGAGGACTCGTCCGCGAGGCGCGAGTCGCACGCCCTGCTCGCGGGCCTGGTGCGCAGGGTCGTCGGTCACGACGTGTCGCTCGGTCGTCGGTGCGGTCGGTGCGGGTCGAGCGGGCACGGCGCGCCCGTCGTGGAGGCGCTTCCCGCCGTCGGGATCTCCCTCGCCCGCACGCGCGGTCACGCCGTCGTGGCCGCGGTGACCGGTGCTCGACCGGGGGTCGACGTCGAGCGCCTGGACACCGACGTCGACCGTCTCGCCGACGTGGCCCTCGGCCCGCACGATGCGCGCCCCCTCTCGGCGCAGGCCCTCCTGCGGACCTGGGTGCGCAAGGAGGCCGTGCTGAAGGCGGCGGGCATCGGCCTGGCGGTCGAGCCGGCGGACGTGGGGCTGAGTGCTCCCACGGCGCCACCGGAGCTGGTGGCGTGGTCGTCGCGCGAGCACGCCGACCCCCGACCGCTGGTCCTGCTCGACCTCGGTCGTCGGCACGGCCTGCCCGACGGACTCGTGGCGAGCCTCGCGGTCACTGGTACGTCACGAGGTCCGGTCGAGGTCGTACTCGCCACGTCTGGCGTGCGGTGAGCATCGGCTCGTCCTCGTCGTGGAAGTTCTTCCACCCCCAGTGCACGCCGTCGGGTGCGCCGCGGCGGATGGTCGCCCACGTCCCCTTCTTCGCCGCCGGGGTGCCCTGGCCGTCGACGTGGATGACCGTGGCCAGCTCGGGGTGGGTCGTGACGAGCCGGGAGCGGTCGCGGACCATCCCGGGCGAGAACTGGTGCAGCAGGAAGAGCTTCTGCGGGAGCCGCTGCTCGCGCGTGAGCCGGGCGAGCCACGACGAGACCCGGTTGACCTCGGCCGCGCTCACCGAGCCGATCTGGCGCAGGTGCTTCTGGCCCGTGCGCAGTCGCCACTCGGGGTCGAGCGCCAGGCCGACGTGTGGCTGCAGCAGCAGCGAGCGGTACCGCTTCGCCTGGGTCAGGAAGTCGGTCCGGCCGGGCTGGAGGTCGAGGACGACGTACTGGCCGGCTGCGCGCGCGGCTCGCACGAGCGGCAGCAGGTCCTCGACGTCGGACTCCGCCGAGTAGTCGCCGTCCTTGCCCTTCGACGACGACGCGACGGTCGCGATGATCTCCAGCGCGGGCGTGATGCGCGAGCGG
Organism: uncultured Aeromicrobium sp.; assembly: GCA_964599245.1. GTDB lineage: Bacteria > Actinomycetota > Actinomycetes > Propionibacteriales > Nocardioidaceae > Aeromicrobium. The sequence continues at coordinate 16,835 of CAZREF010000043.1, forward strand.
GTGAGGGCGCGGTAGCGGTCGGCCACGCGCTCCGCGCGGGCGACGGTGGCCTTGACCCCCTGCTCCCCGAGCAGCCCGAGGGAGGGCGTGCCGGGGTGGCCGTACAGGGCGACGACGTGGCGACCGGGCAGCGCCAGCAGTCCACCACCGGGCTGCTCGAGCTCTCGGCGCACGGCGGTGACCTGGTAGGCCAGGCCGTGCCGGAAGGGTCGACCGAGGCCGATGACCGCCGCGTCGGGGCGATCGCGCAGGGCCTTCACGACGGACGCTTCGGCCCGCGGGTCGGCGTCGGGTGCGGTCAGCACGGTCGCACCGGCGTTGCGGGCCGTGGTGACGCCGGCACGGTTGGGCGCGGGAGCCCGGGTGAGGACCACGACGTCGCGCCGCGTGGGCGTCGTGACCGGCAGCTCGCGCACGGCGGCCTCGACGTCGCCGCGTGGCTCGAGACGCCGCAGGTCCGGCAGGTCGGGCCAGCGGGTGTCGGTGGGCCCGACGGCCAGGACCGTCCGTGAGCCGAGGCGCTGCACCTCGGCGGGGACCGCGGGTCCGGGCAGCAGCATCGGCACGCCCAGCCGCCGCGCGGCGGACTGCGCCGTCTGCTGCGAGCGAGCGTCCGGGGCGGACAGCACGACGACCTCGGACCGCTCGAAGAGTCGTCGGGAGAGCCCGAGTGCCGCCGACGCGGGGGTGGCGACGTCGACGACGTCGACGGCGCGTGACGGCGTGCGGGGCACGGCAGCGGAGTCGGTGTCGCCTCCGTCGGACCCGGTGCAGCCTCCGAGCAGCAGGGCCGACGCCACCAGGGCAGCGGCTGGTCGAGCGCCCCTGGATCGCATGGGAACGACGGTAACCAGACCGTGACGCGGCGCCGCGGGTCGGGGTGGTCGTCGCCGGTACCCTCGGCACGTGACGAGCGCCCTGACCTCCCTGCTCCTGCAGTCGGCCACGGCCACCGGTCCCGACGGCGGCCTTGCCGGCTGGACGGTCGACCTCATGGACCGGCTCGGCCTGGTGGGTGCGGCGATCGCCGTCGGCGCCGACAACCTCTTCCCGCCGATCCCGAGCGAGATCATCCTGCCGCTGGCCGGGTTCGCGGCGGCGCAGGGCACCTTCTCGCTCGCCGGCGCCCTGTTCGCGACGACGGCGGGGTCGGTCATCGGCGCGGCGATCCTCTACTGGCTCGGCCGTGCGTACGGGCGCGAGCGCACCGTCTGGGTCTTCGAGAAGGTGCCGCTGCTCAAGGTGAGCGACCTCGAGCGGACGGAGGCGTGGTTCGCCAAGCACGGGACGAAGGCGATCTTCTTCGGGCGGATGGTGCCGATCTTCCGCAGCCTCATCTCCCTGCCCGCGGGGGTCGAGAAGATGTCGTTCGGCCTCTTCCTGCTGCTCACCACGGGCGGCAGCCTGATCTGGAACAGCATCTTCGTCGTCGCCGGCTACCGGCTGGGCGAGAACTGGGAGCAGGTGGAGCCGTACGCGGACACCTTCCAGAAGGTCGTCATCCTCGCCGTGCTCCTCGTGATCGCGGTGTTCGTGGTCGTGCGGGTGCGCCAGCTGCCGCGCTTCCACCGCGGGCGTCGGGGATGAGCACGCGGCCCTCGGCCCAGCGCATCGCGTCGCTCCTCCCGTCGGCCACCGAGATCGTCTACGCGCTCGGTCTGGAGGATCGTCTGGCGGCCGTGACGTTCGAGTGCGACGAGCCGGCGGCGGCGCGGCAGGACCATCGGGTCGTCGTCACGGGCGCGGACACCCACGGGTGGACGCCCGGCGAGATCGACGCCTACGTGAGAGACCGGCGCGAGCGCGGGCTCGACCTCTACACGCTCGACGAGGGGGCGTTGACCGACGTCGCCCCCGACCTGGTGCTCACCCAGGACCTGTGCCGGGTGTGCGCCCTGCCGACGGACCGTGTCGACGAGGCGCTCGACCACCTCGGGTGCACGGCTCACGTGCTGACGCTGGACCCGAGCACCCTGGAGGACGTGCTCGACTCGATCATCGCCGTCGCCTCGGCGGCCGACGTCGCCGAGCGTGGCGCCGAGGTGGTGGGTGAGCTGCGTCGGCGTCTCGCCGCGGTGGCTGCCGCCGTCGGTGGCCGGCGTCGCCCACGGACGGCCGTCGTGGAGTGGGTGGACCCGTTGTTCACGGGTGGGCACTGGATCCCCGACCAGGTACGCGCCGCCGGCGGCGACCCCGTCGGGATGCACCCCGGGACCGCCTCCGGCCCGTCCGGGTGGGACGCGCTGCGGGCGCAGGCGCCCGATGTCGTCGTGGTGGCCCCGTGCGGCTACGGCCTCGCCGGGGCGGCGGAGCAGGCCGCGGTGGTCCGGCGTGAGCTCCCGGGCGCCCAGGTGTGGGCGATCGACGGCGACGCCGTCGTCGTGCGCCCTGGCCCGCGCCTCGTGGACGGGGTGGAGGCGATCGCCTCGATCCTGCACCCGGACGTCGTCGAGCCGTCGGTGCACGTGCGGCGGGTGGGGTAGGTCGGTGTCTCCTGCCGCTGGCCGGGTCAGCCGGCGCGGGTGTGTCGGGGGTGCGATCGGTGCGTGGTGCGCAGGGTGCG
>CAZREF010000044.1:0-17664 GCA_964599245.1 uncultured Aeromicrobium sp.
GACCGCCCGCCGAGCCTGTCGAGGTGGATCTCCCCTGCCCCTCGACCCCTCGACAGGCTCGGGGGAACCAGGCTCGGGGGAACCAGGCTCGGGGAACGGGATCGCTCGGGGAACGGCACCTGCTCCACGCTGAGCCGCGCAGAGTGGTCTCGATTCGTCTCCGCAACGCTCGTTCCTCACGGGCGTCGACTACCCGACCAGCGGGGGGCGGCTCCTCGACCAGCGGATGCCGCCGCTGACGCGGGGCGTCGGGAGGATCACGGGGGCTCGCGCTGCGGAGGGGGCGGGGGGTGCCTAGCGTGGGAGGCATGACCACCACCGCCGCCGCACTGTCCGTCCCCGACGCGGGGAAGCCGTTCGAGACCACCGAGATCGAGCGGCGCGACCTCAAGCCGAACGACGTGCGGATCGACATCCAGTACGCCGGCATCTGCCACTCCGACATCCACCAGGCGCGCGACGAGTGGGGCGGCGGCATCTTCCCGATGACGCCCGGGCACGAGATCATCGGCACCGTCGCCGAGGTCGGCTCCGACGTCACCGACCACGCCGTGGGTGACGTGGTCGGCGTCGGCTGCTTCGTCGACTCCTGCCTCGAGTGCGAAGCCTGCCGCGACGGTGAGGAGCAGTTCTGCGAGCGCGGCGTCGTCCAGACCTACTCGGCCAAGGACTACGACGGCGACATCACCTACGGCGGCTACAGCAGCCAGGTCGTCGTGCGCGACCACTTCGCGGTCAAGGTGCCCGACGGGGTCGACCTGGCGGCCACCACGCCGCTGCTGTGCGCCGGCATCACCACCTACGCGCCGCTCGTCCGCCACGGCGTCGGCGAGGGCACCCGCGTGGGGGTCATCGGCATGGGCGGGCTCGGACACGTCGCCGTCAAGATCGCGGCCGCCATGGGAGCCGACGTCACCGTGCTCAGCCGCACCGACGCGAAGAAGGACGACGGCCTCGAGTTCGGCGCGAAGCAGTACGTGGCCACCGAGGAGAAGGGCGCGCTGAAGGCGCTGCGCGGATCCTTCGACGTCATCCTCAACACCGTCGGCGACTCCGTGCCGCTCGACGCCTACCTTGCGCTGCTCGACCGCGGAGGCCGCATGGTCAACCTCGGTGCCCCGTCGGACAAGCTCGAGGTGGGTGCGTTCTCGCTGCTGTCGTTCCGACGTGGGCTCGAGGGCTCCATGGTCGGCGGCCTTCCGCAGACCCAGGAGATGCTCGACTTCTGCGCCGAGCACGGCGTCGCCGCGACCATCGAGCTGATCACCGCCGACCAGGTCGACGAGTACTACGACAAGGTCGTGGCGGGCGACGTGCGCTACCGCGCGGTCATCGACGTCGCGTCCATCGGTCGATGAGCCGCACGCTGCTGCGGGTCGGCGACGAGGGCGTCCAGCCCTACCCGCTCATGACGGCGCTCGTCGTGCCGCGACCCATCGCCTGGATCAGCACCATCGACGCGCAGGGCCGCGGCAACCTCGCGCCGCACTCCTTCTTCACCGTCGCGTGCGCCGACCCGCCGATCCTCGCGTTCACGTCGGTCGGCAGGAAGGACACGTTGCGCAACGTGCTCGAGACCAGGGAGCTCGTCGTCAACCTCGCGACCCAGTCGCTCACCGACGTCGTCAACGCCAGCAGCGCGCCCTACGACCCGGAGGTCGACGAGGCCGAGGCGCTCGGCCTCGCCATGGAGCCGAGCGAGCTCGTCGCGCCCCGGCGGGTGCGCGACTCCCCGGCCGCCATCGAGTGCCGGCTGCACTCCACCACCGAGCTCGGCGACTCGACGCTGGCGCTCGCCGAGGTGCTGCTGTTCAGCGTCGCCGACGAGGTCATCGTCGACGGGCACCCGGAGTTCGCCCGGCTCGCCCCGATGACCCGCCTCGGGAAGCAGGAGTGGGCGCCGCCCAGCGTCCCGTTCGACCTCCCCCGACCGACCTCGGCCCCCTGACCGGACGGCCGACGCGCGGGATCGACGGCTGGGATCAGCGGCTGGATCAACGGCTGGGGTCCACCAGGATCTTCGCGTGCTTCTCGGGGTCACCGAGCCAGCCGAACGCGTCGGCGACCTCGTCGAGCCCGACCGTGCCGGTGAGCAGGGGTGACGGGTCGACGGTGCCGTCGGCGATCATGCCGAGCGTCGCGTGGAACTCCGCCGGGTCGTAGCAGAAGACGAACCGCAGCTCGACCTCCTTGTTGATCGCCATCGACGGCCGGAAGGTGTCGGGCTCCATGCAGACGCCCACCACCACGACCCGCGACCGCAGGGGTGCGGCGGTGATGACCTGCTCGAGGATCCCGGGAACCCCGACGCACTCGAACACGACCGGCCCGCGGGGCAGGGCGCCGAGCTTCTCGGCCGCCTGGAACGCGCGCGCCCACGGCACGAACGGCAGCGCGCGGAGCTTGCGCATCGTGCTCAGCCCCATCTCCATGAGGTCGGGGGCCGACGTCAGGTAGCGCGTGTCGGTCTCGAAGCGGTCCCACGGCGACTCGACGTCCGGGTCGACCACGACGTCCGCCCCGCACCGCTCGGCCAGGGCGCGACGGCCGGCCGAGAAGTCGCTCGCGACCACGGTGCGCACCCCGGACGCCTTGAGCATGAGGATGACGGCGAGGCCGATCGGGCCGCAGCCGACGACGACCGCGGTGTCCTTCTTCCCGACCTCGCCCCGACGCACGGCGTGCCAGGCGACGGCGAGCGGCTCCGTGGTGGCAGCGTGCGCGACGTCGACACCGTCGGGCACCTCGAACGTCACCGCCTCCGAGACCAGCATGAGCTCGGCGAACCCGCCGGACGCGTGCTCGGACAGGCCGGTCATGTGCGGGCCGGAGTCGGTGTCGAGCAGCGGCAGGGACACCACCCGGGTGCCCGGCTTCCACCGCCCGTGCGTCCTGGGCCCGTAGGAGACGACCTCGCCGACGAACTCGTGGCCCATCACCACCGGGCGCGACGACCGCATGAAGTGGTCGTACCCGACCTCGACGGCCATGTCGGCCGTGGCGTCGGAGTGCACCCGGGCGTGCAGGTCGGACCCGCAGATGCCGGCGCGCAGCACCCGCAGGAGCACCTGGCCGGGGCCGGGGACGGGGTCGGGGACCTGGGTGACGGACAGCTCCTGCTCGTGGCAGACGACGGCGCGCATGGGCGCCACCCTAGGGGCGCGGGACGCTCAGGGTCGGTCGATCCGCAGGACGACGTGGTCGCGCGGGTCGACGGGGTTGTCGGGCTCCAGCTGCGCGGTGCCGACGTGGTGGAACCCGGCCTTCTCCAGGGCGCGCCACGACGCCCGGTTGCCGGCCGCCACCGGCACGACGACGGCCGGGCAGTCGGGGTACCTCGTCCAGGTGTCGGCCACGAGGGCGGCGATGACGACGGGACCGAGCCCGCGACCGGTGTCCTCGCGAGCGCCGATGAGGTAGTCGATGGTCACCGCACCGTCGGGCAGGTCGACGTACGGAGCGACCTCGGCGACCTCGTCGGGGTAGTCGTGCCAGCGGCTGCGCTGGCACAGTCCGACGTCGCGCCCGTCGACGACCGCGACGAGGTCCTCGGCGGGCTCCTCGCCGCGCATGACGGCGCCGAAGTCGCGCTCGAGCGCGCCGGCCGTCGTCTCGTGGAACCACCACCGGTGCACGTGCGGGGCCGCGAGCCAGGCGCCGAGGCGCGGCAGGTCGTCGGCCCGGAGCCTGCGGAACGTGACCTCCATGAGCAGACCCTAGGCTGGGCCCGATGCGCACACCTGGGCTGCTGGTCGCCGGCACGACGTCGGACGCCGGAAAGAGCGTGGTGACCACGGGGATCTGCCGGGCCTTCGCGCGGCGGGGACTGCGGGTCGCGCCGTACAAGGCGCAGAACATGTCGAACAACTCGATGGTCGTGCCCCTCCCCGCTGGTGCCGGCGACGGCGGTTTCGGCGAGATCGGGCGGGCGCAGTGGGTGCAGGCGCTCGCCGCCCGCGCGACGCCCGAGGTCGCCATGAACCCGGTGCTGCTCAAGCCGGGCAGCGACCGGCGCAGCCACGCCGTGGTGATGGGCCGGCCCGGCGGCGTGGTCGACGCGACCGACTTCGTCGAGGGTCGGCGGCACCTCGCCGCCGCGGCGCATGCCGCGTACGACGACCTCGCCGCCCGTCACGACGTGGTGGTCGCGGAGGGCGCGGGCTCGCCGACGGAGATCAACCTGCGCGCGTCCGACTACGTGAACCTGGGGCTCGCCCAGCACGCCGGGTTGCCGGTGGTGGTGGTCGCCGACATCGACCGCGGCGGCATGTTCGCCTCGCTGCACGGCACGGTGGCCCTGCTGGACGCCGCCGACCAGGCCCTGGTGGCCGGGTTCGTCGTCAACAAGTTCCGCGGTGAGGTGTCGCTGCTCGAGCCCGGGCTCCGCCACCTGACCTCGCTCACCGGCCGACCGTTCCTCGGGGTCCTGCCCTGGGACCCGTCGCTTTGGCTCGACTCCGAGGACGCGCTCGACCTCGACGGACGGCGCTCGGAGGTGGCGGGGGCCCTGCGGGTGGCCGTCGTCCGGCTCCCCCGCATCAGCAACTTCACCGACGTCGACGCGCTGGGCGTCGAGCCGGGCGTCGACGTCGTGTTCGTGTCCGACCCGCGCGACGTGGCCGACGCCGACCTGGTGGTGCTGCCGGGGACCCGCGCGACGATCGACGACCTCGCGTGGCTGCGGTCGCGCGGGCTCGATCGTGCGGTCGTCGAGCACGCACGGGCCGGTCGTCCGGTGCTCGGCATCTGCGGTGGGTTCCAGATGCTGGGACGCCGGGTGCTGGACCCGGAGGCGGTCGAGGCGTCGCAGCCACGCGAGGTCGAGGGTCTGGGGCTGCTCGACGTCGAGACCACCTTCGGCGTCGAGAAGGTGCTGCGCCTCCCCGAGGGCGAGGCCCTCGGCGCCGCGACGACCGGCTACGAGATCCACCACGGCCGGGTGGTGCGCGGGTCCGGCGAGGAGTTCCTCGGCGGCGCGCGCGAGGGATCGGTGCTCGGCACGATGTGGCACGGCAGCCTCGAGGGCGACGCCTTCCGCCGGGCGTTCCTCAGCGAGGTGGCGTCGGCCCTCGGGACCGAGCTCCCCGCCTCCGACGTCTCGTTCGCCGCGCTGCGCGACGCCCGCATCGACCGGCTGGGCGACCTGGTGGAGGAGCACCTCGACGTCGACGCCCTCGAGCGCCTCGCGCGCGACGGGGCACCGGGCGACCTTCCTCTGCTGCCACCGGGAGCCACCGCATGATGCTGCTGCTCGGAGGGACTGCCGAGGCGCGGGCCCTCGCCCGCGCGCTCGAGGGCACGGGGGTCCGGTTCACGTCCTCGCTCGCGGGCCGGGTGGCCCGGCCGCGGATGCCGGTCGGCGAGACGCGGGTCGGCGGGTTCGGTGGCGTGGAGGGGCTGCAGGCCTACCTGCGGTCGGAGGGCGTGAGCGCCGTCGTCGACGCGACGCACCCGTTCGCCGCCGCGATCTCGCGCCACGCCGCCGTCGCCTGCGGCACCGAGGGCGTGCCGCTGCTGCGGCTCGAGCGCCCGGGCTGGTCGACGCACCCCGACGCCGGCCGCTGGCACTGGGTCGACTCGCACGACGAGGCAGCAGCGGCGACGCTGCGGCTCGGCCGGCGCCCCTTCCTGAGCATCGGTCGCCAGAGCCTGGGCTCGTTCGCCGGGCCGCTGCACGACCTGGCCGCGCTGGTGCGCGTGGTGGACGAGCCGGAGACCCCGCTGCCGCCGGCGTGGACGGTACGGCTGAGCCGTGGCCCGTACGACCTCGAGGCGGAGCGGGCGCTGCTCGCCGGGCACGGCACCGACGTGCTGGTCACGAAGGACTCCGGGGGCTCGCACACGTCGGCCAAGCTCGACGCCGCCCGCGACCTCGGTGCCGAGGTGGTGGTCGTGCGACGACCTCCGACGCCCCCCGGTGTCGAGACGGTCAGCGACGTCGGTGCCGCCGCCGACTGGGCTGCAGCGGCCTCGTCGCGAGCACGCAGCTGACCAGCGCGCCCACGTCGACGGCGAGCGCGAGGCGGGTGGCGCGCCCGACGTCGTCCGGGCGCACCGGTCGCCCGTCGCCGAGGACGTGCCGGTCCTCCGTGCGTCCGGCGTAGACGTTGACGCCGCCGAGCCGGACCCCGAGCGCCCCGGCGAACGCCGCCTCGACCGGCCCGGCGTTGGGGCTGGGGTGGTGGCGCGCGTCGCGACGCCAGGCACGCACGGCGTCGGCCGGCCGACCCCCGACCGTCGGGGCGAGCACGGTGGCCAGCAGCGCCGACAGCCGCGCCGGCACGAGGTTGAGCAGGTCGTCGAGCCGGGCGGCGGCCCAGCCGAACCGCTCCAGTCGCGGGGTGCGGTGCCCGACCATCGCGTCCAGCGTGTTCGCGGCTCGGTAGGCCACGAGGCCCGGGACACCGGCGACGGCCCCGGCCACGAGAGGGGCGACGACCGCGTCGGACGTGTTCTCGGCGACGGACTCCACGGTCGCGCGGGCGACCCCGGCCGCGTCGAGGACAGTCGGGTCGCGGCCGACGAGGTGGGTGACCCGCTGCCGGGCCCCGTCCAGGTCGTCGTCCGCGAGCAGCGCGTGGACGGCGAGGGCCTCGCGCTCCAGCGACCGTCCGCCGACCACCGCCCAGGTGGCGGCGGCGACGAGCAGCGTCTCCGCCACCGCCCCGGACCGTCGGGAGGCCCGTTCCCCCACGACCCCGGCGAGGGCGCTGCCTCCGACCAGGACGCCCACGTGCACCACCCCCGCAGCGCGACGGTCGGCCCAGGTCGCCCGCTCGAGCCGCGCGGCGACGCGGCCGAAGCCGGCGACCGGGTGGAGGCGGTGCGGGTCGCCGAGCACGCGGTCCGCGGCGAAGCCGAGCACGAGGCCCAGCCCGCGGGCGGAGGTCACGAGAGCGTCACCAGGACGACGGCGAGACCGAGCTCGATGCCGGCGCCGAGCACGTCGCCGGTGACGCCCCCGACCCGGCTCCGCGCCCGGCGCAGGAGCAGCACGAGCGCGAGCAGGGCCAGCACGGCGGCGAGGGCACCGCGCCACCAGGCCAGGTCGACGAGCACGCACGTGCCGGTCAGGAGAGCCGCCCAGCCGAGCCACGTCACCACCGCGACCGGCGTGGGAACCGTGCCGGCGACCGTCGCGCCGAGGCCGGAGCCGTCGCCGGCAGGGACGGGGCGCGCACAGGCGACGGCGAGCCCGGCCCGCGAGAGCAGCACCGCGGCCCCGACGAGCAGCGCGTCCCCGGTCGCCACGAGCGACGCGGCGCCGGCCGCCTGCAGGCTCAGCACGACGACGAGGGCCGCTGCGCCGGCGGGCCCGACGTCGCCGGAGCGCATCACCGCGAGTGTCCGCTCGCGGTCGTAGGAGGCGGTGAGCCCGTCCGCCGTGTCGGCGAGGCCGTCGAGGTGGAAGGCGCGGGTGCCGAGCGCGAGGAGGGCGACGACCAGGAGCCCGACGACGAGCGGCGCCACACCGAGCACGTCGCCGAGGAGCGCGACCAGGGTCGCGGCAGCGGCGAGCGGCAGGGCGGCCGCCGGCGCGAGCACCATGGCGCGCCCGGCGACGGTGCGGTCGACCGTCGACGGCGGGCGCACCGGCCACGCGGTGAGCGTGCCGACCGCGAGGCGCCAGGCGTCCATGCCGTCGAGTGTGCCCGGTCTAGAGGGCCGCGGCCCGCGCGCGACGCTCCTCGTCGGCGTGGTGGCTGCGCCAGGTGCGGGCGACGAGCCCGGTGAGCGCCAGCGCGACCCCGGCCCACAGCGCCGTGGAGGTGGCGAGCGAGCCGACCCGGAACGAGAAGAGCGTGTTCGCGGGGAAGCTGTTCGGCACCTCGTCGATGGGTGCCATCACGAGGGCTGCGAGCCCGACGACGGCCACGAAGAAGGCCGTGGCACCGACGACGGCCACCCAGGCGCCGCGCGCCAGCAGGCCCCGCGCGAGCAGCACGGCCGCGACCACCGCGAGGACGCTGACGGCCAGGAAGCCGAAGTACAGGGCGGTGCGCTCGCCGATGGTGTCGCCGGAGCCGACGGCGGGCGGGTTCGGCGGGTACTTGAGCCAGGGGACGAGCACCGTCGCGACCCAGGCGAGCCCGACGACGACGGCCGTCGAGGCGACGGGGCGCAGCCCGCCGAGGCGGCCGACCGCGAAGGCCGACGCGATGCCGGCGACGCCGCCGGCCACCAGGCCGACGAGCACGGTGGCGGTCAGCAGGCCGGGGCCGGCCTGCTGACCCCGTGTGATGCCGCCGCCCTCGTCCTCGCTGCCGTGGGAGTGCGCGGCGGTGCCGTGGTCGTGCTCCTCCCCGGCGTCGTGCGCGTGGCCCGCGTCGGCGGGCGCGGCCGCTGCGGACTCCTCGAGCGCGATGGCGTCGTCGATCGGCGGCTCGCCGACCGCGAACGCGACGACGAAGGCGAGGACGCCGCCGACGAGGCCGGCGACGAGCCCGTGCACCAAGAAGGTGCGGGCGGTGAGGCGTGCGGTGGAGGGACGGGCGGTGGTGCTCATGTCGGAGGTCCTGTCGGGCGCGGGCAGCACGGATCGGCCGTCCGTCGGGACGGGTCGTGCGACCGGGAGAGGGTCGAGGCGGGCCGGGAGGCCTGGGTCCTGCGGGTCAGTGACCGTGCAGGTCAGTGACCGTGCAGGTCAGTGACGGTGCCGGTCAGTGGCAGGGGAAGCCGAGCAGGTGGCGTCCGTCGTGGACCCACTCGTGCACGGCGGTGCCGTTCAGCAGCGACGTGGCGCCCTGCTCGGCGCCGACGAAGTAGAGCGCGAGGAGCGCGAACAGCGCGACGAAGAACGCCCAGGGGGCGAGCTCGCGGACGGGGATGGCGACGGACACCGCGGTGGCGTCGACGGAGGGGTTGAGCTGCGACATGGCAGGCCTTTCCTGAGGGATGAGTGCGTCCCGTGGATGGATGGCTGTCGGCGGCTCGGGTCTGGCTCCGCGCCCTCGGTGCTGCTGAGGGGGCGTCACAGTAGCGCTACTGCGCCGGACTCTCACCGGCTTCCTCACCGTCGACGATCGTCACCCTAGGGCACCGCGGGTCCGGGACGCGAAGGGCGTCTCACGACGGACCCTCCGGCACCGTCGTGATCCTGACCTCGGCGTTCGCGGGCAGGGTCGGGGCGGTGCCGGTGAGCAGCGCGTACGCGTAGGCGATGACGTCGCCGTGCGCGACGACGAGCGTGCCGTCGACCGGACCGGAGGCGAGGAAGGCGTGGATGCGGTCGAGGACGTCGTCGACCGACTCGCCCGCTCCGCGCTCGACGAGGAGCGGGTCCTCGGCGACCTCCAGGCCGAGCCTCGCGGCCACGAGGTCGGCGCTCTGCCGCGCCCGCACGAGCGGCGAGCAGACGACGGCGGTGACGCCCTGGCCGACGAGCAGCTCGGCGCCGTCGGCGACCTGGGCCCGGCCGCGGCCGGTGAGCGGAGGGTGTGCGGTGCGCCCCTGCTCGCGGCCCGCGACGTTCCAGGTGGACTCGCCGTGGCGCATCCAGAGCAGACGGGTCACGGGAGGACGTCCGGTGGCAGGGCGTCGACCACGCGGCCGATCACCGTCACCGCCGGTGCACCGATGCCCTCGCGGGTCACGGCGTCGGCGATGGTCGCGAGCGTGGCGTCGACCCGCCGCTGGCTGGGCAGGCCGGCGTCGGCCACGACCGCGGCGCGCGTGGTCGGGTCGAGGCCGCCCTGCTCGAGGGCGTGGGTGATCGCGGCGAGGGTGCGCACGCCCATGAGCACGACGATCGTCGTCCCGGTGGACGCGAGCGCCTTCCAGTCGACCGTCGAGTCGGGGTGCTCGGGGGGCACGTGCCCGGAGACGACGGTGAACCCCTGGGTGACGCCGCGGTGGGTGACGGGGATCCCGGCGAGTGCCGGTCCCGACACCGACGACGTGACGCCCGGCAGCACCCGCACGGGCACCCCGGCGGCCGCGCAGGCGAGCGCCTCCTCGCCGCCGCGCCCGAACACGAACGGGTCGCCGCCCTTGAGCCGCACCACGCGGCGTCCTGCGAGCGCGTGCTCGACGAGCACGTCGTTGATGGTCTCCTGCGACGTGGAGCGGCCGCCCGGCACCTTGGCGACGTCGACGACCAGGGCGTCGTCGCGCACGGCCTCCAGCGCGGCGAGCGGCACCAGGCGGTCGGTGACGACGACGTCGGCGGCGGCCAGCTCGCGCAGGCCGCCGACGGTCATGAGGTCGGGGTCGCCCGGCCCCGCGCCGACGAGGACGACCTCGCCGAGGCCCCCGGCGGGGGTGCCGGGCCGTGAACGGCAGAGGTCTCCGCCGTTCCCGACCCGTAGCACGACGTCGGCGTCGAGCACGTCGTCGAGCGTCAGGTCGCGGGCGTGCCAGGTGACGAGGTGACGGTCGGCGAGGTCCTCGAGCGTCGCGACGAGCTCCGGCGCGACCACGGTGACGCGGTCGCCGCGGGCGAGCGCGGTCGACACCGCCGCCGCGGCGCGCAGGCCGCCGCCGGCCACCAGGACGCGGCTCATGCGCGCACCCCCTCGAGCCCGATGTCGAGCACCCTCCCGAGCGCGGCGAGGAAGCGACGGGTGACCTCGGGGCCCCGGACGGCCACCCGGACCCAGGAGTCGTCGAGGCCGGGGAACGTGTCGGCGCGGCGCACCGCCCAGCCGGCCTTCCGCAGGGCCGCGTGGCCGCCCGTGCCCACGCGGGCGAGGACGAACGGTGCCGACGACGGCACGTGGGGCACCCCCAGCGCGTCGAGCCCGTCGGTGAGCACCGCCCGGTCGCGTCCGAGGTCGGCAGCGCGGCGGGCCGCCTCGGCGCGGGCATCGCCGGAGCTGCACGCCACCAGCGCGGCTGCGGCGTGGGCCGAGACCGACCACGGCGGCTGCTGCGCGCGCAGGTCGGCCACGAGGTCGGCGTCCCCGAGCGCGTACCCGGCGCGGACGCCCGGGATGCCCCAGAGCTTCGTCAGGCTGCGGAGCACGAGGACGCCCGGGATGCCTGTGCTGTCCTGCCGCCCACTGCCCGGCACCCCCGCCGGGCTGCCGGCCAGGGACGACGGCTCGCCGGGCACCGCGTCCATGAACGCCTCGTCCACGACGACGACCCGGCCGGGGCGCGCGAGCGCGCGGAGCGCCCAGGCCGGGTGCAGCACGCCCGTGGGGTTGGTGGGGTTGCCGACGACCACGAGGTCGGCGTCGTCGGGCACGGCGTCGGGCTCGAGCGCGAAGTCGTGGCCGAGCAGCAGGTGGTGCGGCTCGTGGCCGGCCTGGCGCAGGGCCACGTCGGGCTCGGTGAACTGCGGGTGCACCACCACCGGGCGCTGCCACGGGCGAGCGCGAGCGAGGAGGGTGAACGCCTCGGCGACGCCGGCGGTGGCCAGCACCTCCTCGGGAGGTCGTCCGTGGCGACGGGCGACCGCGGCCTCCGCCTCGCGCGCGTCGGGGTAGCGGCCGACGTCGTCGAGCGCCCCCCGCAGCGCGGCGTCGAGCCACGGCGGCCGCGGTCCGACGTGGACGTTCACGGCGAGGTCGACCAGCCCGTCCGTCGCCTCCGCGTCCCCGTGGTGGCGCAGGGGGTCCATCCCGCTGGTCGAGTAGGCCGCTCCCGTGAGGAACGAACGAGGAGCGGACGTATCGAGACCACCCTCGACCGTCGCTGGAGGCCGGCTCGCGCTGAGACCCTCGGCAGTGGTCTCGATACGCCGACGCGAGGCTCGTCCCTCGCCCGCCTCGGCTACTCGACCGACGGAACCCTCACCGCTGGTCGAGTAGGCCGCTCCCGTGAGGAACGAACGAGGAGCGGACGTATCGAGACCACCCTCGACCGTCGCTGGAGGCCGGCTCGCGCTGAGACCCTCGGCAGTGGTCTCGATACGCCGACGCGAGGCTCGTCCCTCGCCCGCGTCGACTACTCGACCAACGGAGACCCCACCGCTGGTCGAGTAGTCGCCATCCGCGGGGAACGAGCGTGGGGGCGACGTATCGAGACCACCCTGAGCGGCTCCGCGCTCGCCGACTCCCGTCGAGCCGTTGCCGAGTGGTCTCGATACGCCGGAACCAGCTCGCCGGCGCTCGCGGTCCCCGCTACTCGACCAGCGGTCGGCGGCGTGGACGGCGGCGGCGAAGCGCTGGGCGAGGCGGGGGTGGCCGGCCCAGTGGGTGTGCAGGTACGAGGCGTGCAGGGTGGGACTCGCGAAGCCGGCGGGGCCGTGGGCACTGGTCCACGCCGTCACCAGGCCCGCCTCCGGGTGCGCGGGGGTGACGTGGGTGCGGTGGAACTCGTGCCCGGTCACGCGGCCGCCTGTCGGCGCGAGGAGGTGGTCCTCGGGGGCGACCGCGGTGCGGTAGCCGAGCGTGAGACGCGGCGTCATGGAGGCGTCGGCGGGCAGCGCCCCCACCATGGGCGCGCCGTCGAGCGAGCGGCACAGGTAGAGCAGGCCGGCGCACTCGGCCACGGTGGGCAGGCCTGCGGCGACCGCCGCGCCGATGGCGTGGCGCAGCGGCTCGTTGGCCGAGATCGTCGTGGCGTGGACCTCGGGGAAGCCGCCGCCGAGGTAGAGGCCCGACGTGCCCTCGGGCAGCGACTCGTCCTGCAAGGGGTCGAACACCTCGACGTCGCAGCCGAGGGCGTCGAGCAGCTCGACGGTCTCGGCATAGCGGAACGTGAAGGACCGACCACCGGCGACGGCGACCGTGCGGCGGGGGCCCTCGACGCGTCCGCCGCCCCCCTCTATCGCCGCCGTGGCCGGGTCCCACGCGTCCCCCTCGAGGTCCGGCGCCGACCGCGCGATCCGCACGATCGTCTCCAGGTCGACGGTCTTGGCCACCCGGGTGGCGAGCCGGTCGAGCGCGGCCGCGGCGTCGTCGCGCTCGGCGGCGGGCACGAGGCCGAGGTGCCGCGACGGGGCCACGACCCCGTCGTCGCGGTGCACCACGCCGAGCACGGGGACGCCGGTCGACTCCATCGCGCGCACGACCTCGTCGGCGTGCCGGCTCGAGCCGACCTTGTTGAGCACCACGCCGGCGACGCGGACCGACGTGTCGAACGTGACCATGCCGTGGACGAGCGCCGCGACCGACCGCGACGCCGACGACACGTCGACCACGAGCACCACGGGGCTGCGGGTCTCGCGGGCGACGTGCGCGGTGGAGGCGTAGCCGTCGGTGCCGAGCATGCCGTCGTGCAGGCCCATGACGCCCTCGACGACGGCCAGGTCGGCGCCGGCCGCCCCGTGCAGCAGCAGCGGCACGAGCCGCTCCTCGCCGACGAGGTGCGGGTCGAGGTTGCGCCCGGGCAGGCCGGTGGCGAGCGCGTGGTAGCCGGGGTCGATGTAGTCGGGACCCACCTTGTGGCCCGAGACCGTGTGGCCGGCGCGCGCGAGCGCCGCCATCAGCCCGGTCGCGATCGTCGTCTTGCCGTGGCCCGACGCCGGCGCGGCGACGACCAGCCGGGGCAGCTGCGTCACCACTCGATCCCCCGCTGACCCTTCTGGCCGGCGTCCATCGGGTGCTTCACCTTCGTCATCTCGGTGACGAGGTCGGCGACCTCCAGGAGCCGGGGGGCAGCGTCGCGGCCGGTGATCACCACGTGCTGGCGGCCGGGGCGGGAGACCAGGGTGTCGGCGACGTCGTCGACGTCGACCCAGCCCCACGTCAGGGGATAGGTGAACTCGTCGAGGACGTAGAGGTCGTGGGTCTCGGCGGCCAGCCGGCGCTTGACCTCGGCCCAGCCCTCGGCCGCGGCCGCGGCGTGGTCGTCCTCGCTGCCGGCCTTGCGCGACCACGACCAGCCGGAGCCCATCTTGTGCCACTCGACGGGTCCGCCCACGCCCTCGGTCTCGTGCAGCCGGCCGAGGTGCTCGAGGACGGTCTGCTCGCCGACCCGCCACTTGGCGGACTTCACGAACTGGAACACGCCGATGTCCCACCCCTGGTTCCAGGCGCGCATGGCCACGCCGAACGCGGCCGTGGACTTCCCCTTCCCGGGACCGGTGTGCACCATCACGAGCGGCCGGTTGCGGCGCTGGCGGGTGGTGAGGCCGTCGTCGGGGACGACCAGCGGCTGGCCCTGCGGCATCAGGCCACCTCCCCGACCTGCGCGGACCGGACGACCGAGGTCAGCGCGTCGGCGCTCACCTCGCCCAGGGGCAGGTGCTGGGCGCCGAGCCGGTCGGCGAGCACCGAGGCGAGACCCATGCGGAAGCCGCCGGTCTCGCAGTCGACCACCACGGAGGCGACGCCGGTGGCGCGCAGGTGGTCGGCGGCGCGGTGGGCGCGGCCCAGCGCGTCGGCTCCCGACGTGGCCCGTCCGTCGGTGACCACGACGAGCAGGGGCCGGCGCAGCGGGTCGCGGACGGCCTCGAGGCGCAGGGCGTCGGCCGCCGACGCCAGGCCCTCGGCGAGGGGGGTGCGACCGCCGGCCGGCAGCTCCTCCAGCCGACGCGCGGCGACGTCGACGGACGACGTGGGCGGCAGGTCGAGCGAGGCCGAGGCCCCACGGAACGTGATCAGCCCGACCTTGTCGCGGCGCTGGTAGGCGTCGAGCAGCAGCGACAGGACGGCGGTCTTGACCTGCTCCATCCGGCGGCGGGCCGCCATGGAGCCGGACGCGTCGACGCAGAGCAGGACGAGGTTGGACTCGCGGCCCTCGCGCACGGCGACGCGCAGGTCGCTGCCGCGCAGCAGCAGCCGCCCGCCATCGGCCCGTCCCCGTGCGTGCTGGTGGGGCGCCGAGGCCCGCACGGTCTCGACGAGGTGCAAGGACCCGGACCGGCCTGCGGGGGTGCGGGCCCCGATGCGTCGGCCGTCGTCGGTGACGGCGCGGGAACGTCGGCCCGAGACGCCGGCACCCACGCCGTCGACCTGGAGCAGGCGGGCGCGGACGGGCTGCCCGGCACCGACGGTCGACTCCGGGGCCTGGCCCGAACTCTCCGGGGCGTCACCAGCCGCCGGGCCCGGCGGCGTCGCGGGGGCGTCGGCGGACGACTCGGGCGTGCTCCCGGAGCCGCCCCCGTCGGGGCTGCCGTCGGGGCCACCGTCGTCGGGGCCACCGTCGTCGGGACCACCGCCGTCGTCGTCGGGCTGGTCGGGCGGCAGCAGGTCGTCGAGCCGGTCCTGGTCGAGGCCGGTCTCGTCGAAGGGGTTCCGCCGGCGTCGGTGCGGCAGGGCCAGCCGAGCCGCGGCACGCACGTCGTCGCGGGTGATGGTGGTGCGGCCGTGCCACGCGGCGTGGGCGGCGG
Source organism: uncultured Aeromicrobium sp. (assembly GCA_964599245.1). Classification (GTDB taxonomy): domain Bacteria; phylum Actinomycetota; class Actinomycetes; order Propionibacteriales; family Nocardioidaceae; genus Aeromicrobium. The sequence continues at coordinate 15,221 of CAZREF010000044.1, forward strand.
CGGTGCGGGCGGTGACGATGTCGGCGCGCAGTCCGTCGACGCCGAACGCGCTGCACAGCTCCGCGATGGACTCCAGCGTCGTGTCGTCGAGCTCGACGTCGGCCACCCGCTCCTGCGCGGCACGGATGCGGGCGGTGAGGGCCGCCTCGTCGTCTGCGAATCGGGCCGCGAACCCGGCAGAATCGGCGTCGAACGCGAGCCGGCGCCGCACCACCTCGGCACGCTCCTTCGGGTCACGGGGGGCCGCCACCTCGACGGCGAGCCCGAAGCGGTCGAGCAGCTGCGGCCGCAGCTCGCCCTCCTCGGGGTTCATGGTGCCGATCAGCACGAAGCGGGCGGCGTGCTCGACCGACACCCCGTCGCGCTCGACCGTGGAGCGGCCCATCGCGGCGGCGTCGAGCAGGAGGTCGACGAGGTGGTCGTGCAGCAGGTTGACCTCGTCGACGTAGAGGACCCCGCGGTGGGCGCGGGCGAGCAGGCCGGGCTCGTAGCGGGTGACGCCGCTGCCGAGCGCCTGCTCGAGGTCGAGCGAGCCGAGCACACGGTCCTCGGTGGCGCCCACCGGCAGCTCGACGAGGCGGACGGGGCGGGTCTCGACGCCGGCGTCGGGGCCGAAGGGGCCGTCGGGCGAGAGCGGCGCCGGGTCGGACGGGTCGCTGGAGAAGCGGTCACCGGCGACGACGTCGATGGGGGGCAGCACGGCGGCGAGCGCCCGCACCAGCGTCGACTTCGCCGTGCCCTTCTCCCCGCGCACGAGCACGCCGCCGATGGCCGGCGAGATCGTCGTGAGGACGAGCGCGAGGGCCATGTCGTCGAGCTGGTCGGGCTCGGCACCGACGACGGCCGTGAAGGGGTAGTGCTGTGGCATGAGGGCTCCCGCTCGATCGCCATGGCTGGATCAGACGCGAGGCCGGTCTTCGGACTTCCACCCTCAGGTGGTCACCGCAGCGGACCCTGTGCCGGACTCTCACCGGCTTCCCGATTCTCCCCAAGCCTCTGGGGCACCTCGCGCTGTGTGCAGTTGTTCGGGCGTCACGCTACCGCGCGGTGGTGGGCGCGCGGCCACCCACTAGCCTCGCGAGACGTGACTGCTTCCTCGGTGCCGGACGATCGCCGCCCACGGCCCGGCACCCCCGCCGGGCCGGTCGGGCCCCTGACCGTCGTCGGCATCGGCGCCGACGGGTGGTCGGGCCTCGACCCCGCCCGGCAGGAGGCCGTGCGGTCGGCCGACGTGCTGCTGGGCGGTGAACGCCACCTCGCGCTCGTGCCGGACGACGTCGACGCCGAACGCCGGCCGTGGCCGTCGCCGCTGCGCGAGGCCCTCCCAGGACTGCTGGCCGAGCTCGAGGGCCGACGCGTCGTCGCCCTCGCCTCCGGTGACCCGTTCGTCTCGGGCATCGGCACCACCCTCGTCTCCCTGCTCGGCGCCGCGCACGTGGAGGTGCTGCCCGGGGTCTCGTCCGTCGCGCTCGCCCGCGCCCGGATGGGCTGGTCGGCGGAGTCGTCGCAGGTCGTGACCCTGGTGGGCCGCGACGTCCACCGCGTCGCAGCGGCCCTCCACCCGGGTGCCCGCCTGCTGGTGCTGTGCTCGGACGCGTCGACGCCCGACGCCGTGGCGGCGCTGCTCGCCGACCACGGCTACGGCACGAGCGTGCTCACCGCCCTCTCCGACCTGGGCGCCGACGCCGAGCGTCGGGTCGAGGGGGTCGCGGCGACCTGGTCGTCGTCGGACGGGACCGGGGAGGTCGGACCCCTCACCGTGCTCGCGGTCGAGGTCCGCGCGGCGGGCGCACGGCCGCTTCCCCTCGTACCGGGCCTCCCTGACGACGCCTTCGAGCACGACGGCCAGGTGACCAAGCGCGACGTCCGCGCCAGCGCGCTCGCACGCCTCGCGCCGACACCCGGCGCCCTGCTGTGGGACGTCGGCGCGGGGGCCGGGTCCGTGGCCGTCGAGTGGGCCCGCACCCACCCGTCGTGCCGGGCCGTCGCGGTAGAGCGCGACCCGGAGCGGGCGGAGCGGGTCGCTCGCAACGCGCGCCGTCTCGGCGTTCCCGACGTGCGGGTCCTCACCGGCGCAGCACCCGACGCCCTCGCCGACCTCGAGACGCCGGACGCCGTCTTCGTCGGGGGCGGCGCCACGGTCGAGGGCGTGCTCGACGCGTGCTGGGACGCGCTGCTGCCCGGGGGTCGGCTCGTCGTCCACGGGGTGACGCTCGAGACCGAGCAGCTGCTCGTCGCCTGGCGCGAGCGGGTCGGCGGGGAGCTGGTGCGGCTGCTGGTCGAGACCGCAGCCCCCCTCGGGTCGTTCACGTCCTGGACCCCCGCCCGCGCCGTCACCCAGCTGTCGGTGGTCAAGCCCACCCCGCCCTCCGAGCCCGTCGAGGGGCCCCCCCCCCCCCCCACCGGGCCCGGCGAGGGGGCGGCCCCCCCCCCCCACCCGCCCC
>CAZREF010000045.1:0-17405 GCA_964599245.1 uncultured Aeromicrobium sp.
TCGGAACACCATCGCCCGTTTCCTTGTCCGGAACGGGCGATGGTGTTCCGAAACGCGGGGAAGGCCTACGCCAGGACGCTGCCGGGGTTGAGCAGCCCGTGGGGGTCCAGGGCGGCCTTCACGGTGCGGTGGACGTCCAGGGCGACGGGGTCGAGCTCGCGGGCGAGCCAGCCCGACTTCAGCCGGCCGACGCCGTGCTCGCCGGTGACGGTGCCGCCCAGCTCGAGGGCGAGGGCGGTGATGACGTCGAAGGCACGGTGAGCGGCGGCGAGGCTGTCGGGGTCGTGGCGGTCGAAGACGATCGTCGGGTGCATGTTGCCGTCGCCGGCGTGCCCGAACACACCGATCGTCAGCCCGACCTCGGCGGCCACCTGCTCGATGCCCTCGACCAGCGCCACGATGCTGCGTCGGGGGACGCAGACGTCGTCGAGGAGCCAGTCGCCCAGTCGCTCCAGCGCGGGCAGCGCCTGGCGGCGGGCCTCGAGCAGCGCCGACCCCTCCTCCGCATCGGTGGTGACCGCGACGTCGACGGCGCCCGACCGCACGCACGCGGCCTCCACCGCGGCCACCACGGGCCCGGGGTCGGCGAGGTCGCTCTGGACCAGCAGCATCGCGGCGGCGTCCACGCCCATGTGCGTGTGCTCGTCGATGGCGCGGATCGTGGTGGCGTCGAGCAGCTCGAGCAGGGAGAGGTCGAGGCCCCCGACCGTCAGGCGCTCGACGGCACGGCCGGCGTCGGCCAGTGCGTCGAAGGTGGCGACGACGGTGGCGGGTGGGGGAGGGGCGGGCACGAGCCTCAGCGTCGCCTCGGTGACGACGCCCAGCGTGCCCTCGGACCCGACCAGCAGGCGCGTGAGGTCGTACCCGGCGACGCCCTTGACCGTGCGGCGCCCGGTCCGCATGACCCGGCCGTCGGCGAGCACCACCTCCAGGCCGAGCACGTAGTCGCCCGTGACGCCGTACTTGACGCAGCACATGCCGCCGGCGTTCGTCGCGACGTTGCCGCCGATCGTGGAGATCGCGACGCTGCCCGGGTCGGGAGGGTAGAGGAGGCCCGTCTCGGCGACGGCCGCGCGCAGGTCGCCGGTCACCACGCCCGGCTGCACGACGGCCAGGCGCTCCTCGACGTCGACGGTCAGGATGCGGTCGAGCCGGCGGGTGCTCAGCACGACCGCGCCGGCGGGTGCGTTGGCCGCGCCGGCCAGCCCGGTCCCGGCACCGCGGGTGACGACGGCCAGGCCCTCGGCCGCGGCCGCCCGCAGGCAGGCCGACACCTCCGCGGTGCTGCGGGGCGACAGCACGGCCACGGGCGTCGCCCGGTCGACGAGCGGCGCCTCGTCGTGCGCGAACCCTGCGACGACGTCGGGGTCGCGCTGCACGACCTCATCGGGCAGGTCAGCGAGCGTCACGTCCTCGATCGTGCCACGGGCCGCTCGGCCCGACGTTCCTTGACGTGGATTTGAGGTCCGGTTGGGGCCGGCCTGACGTGCGCGCCGCGAGGGTGGTGGCACGCCGGTGACGGACCGGCCCCGACCACGAGGAGCATCATGACCAGCGACCCCAGGACCACCGCCCGGCGAGCCGCGCTCGGGGCCGGCCTGCTCGGGATCGCGGCCACCGGCGGGTTCGTCGTCGTCGTCGCGCACTCCGGACAGGCGACGACGGCGAGCAGTGCCGTGACGAGCGCGTCCGGGGGCACGTCGGGGACCGGCTCCGGCTCGTCCAGCCGCAGCGACGGCTGGTCGTCCGGCGGCACGATCTCCCAGGGCGACTCCGGGTCCCGGCCCGACGCCGCGAGCAACGCGTCATGAGCACCGTCCGGCAGTGGAGCGACTGGTCGTGCTCGGTCCGCGTCGTGGCCGAGCGCGGGTCGGGCGACCGGGTCGAGACGATCGTGCGCGACCTCATGGCCGACGTCGAGCGGGCCTCGAGCCGCTTCCGGCCCGACACCGACCTCGTCCGCGTCGCCCGGCACGCCGGACGGCTCGTCCCGGTGTCCCGGGTGTGCGTCGACCTCGTCCAGGTCGCGCTCGAGGCGGCCGACCGGACCCGTGGCGTCGTCGACCCGACGGTCGGCGCGACGCTGGTGTCGCTCGGGTACGACGCCGACATCGACGTCGTCGCGGCGGCTCCCCGCGGGGCGGTCGCCACCGCGCCGAGCAGCGCGACCTGGCGCGACGTGCGCGTGCACGCGGCGCTGGGACTCGTCGGCGTCCCCACCGGTGTCGAGCTCGACCTGGGCTCGATCGCCAAGGCCTGGACCGTCGACGAGGCCGCGCGTCGGGTGGCCTCGTCGACCGGCGGCGCGGCGCTCGTGGAGGTCGGCGGCGACGTCGGCACGGCCGGGCGCGCGCGCCGACCCTGGCAGGTCGACGTCGCCGAGACGCGCGGCGGCGCCTCCACCCGGGTGGCGGTGGACGGTGGCGGTCTGGCGACGTCCTCGACCGTCGCCCGGCGGTGGACCACCCGCGACGGCCGCCCCGTGCACCACCTGGTGGACCCCGCGACGGGCCGGCCCTCCGACAGCCCGTGGCGCACGGTGTCCGTCTGGGCGCCGACCGCCGTCCTGGCCAACACCCTCAGCACCGCCGCCGTGGTGCGGGGTCCGCAGGTCCTGACCTCGCTGGAGCGGGCCGATGTGGCCGCCCGCGTGGTCACCGTCGACGGCGACGTGGTCCTCGTGGGGGCGTGGCCCGCCGAGACGGAGGTGGCGGCATGACGCTCTGGTACCTGGCTCGCGCCCTCGGCGTGGTGGCACTGCTCGGGTTCACTGCCGCGACCTGCCTCGGTGCGCTCGCGACCGTCGGTCGCGACGACGCCCGCGGTCGACGCGGCCGGGTCGTGCGGCAGCTGGTCCACCGCTCGCTCGCCCTGGTGGCCCTCGTGGCCCTGGTGGGCCACGTCGGGCTGCTCGTCCTCGACAGCCACGTCGACCTCGGGCTCGCCGGCGTCCTCGTCCCGGGCCTCTCGGGCTTCGCGCCGTTCGCCGTCGCCCTCGGCACGCTCGCGGTGTGGGCGTTCGTGCTCGCCGGCGTCAGCGGCCTCTCCCGCGGTCGCCTGGCCGGATCGCGCGTCGGCCCGCGCGCCTGGCGCGCCGTCCACCTCGCCGCCTACGGCGGCTGGCTGCTCAGCATGGGCCACGGCATCCTCGCGGGCACCGACACCGGGCAGGCCTGGAGCACGGCGGTCTACGCCGTCTGCGGCCTCGCCGTCGCCGGGGCCCTGTGGCTGCGGGTGGCCGCGCCCCGCCGTCGCTCCCCGTCCACCACGGCAGGCACCGTGCCTGCCGTCCGCGTCCTCGTGAAGGAGGGACACCGATGACGACCGTCCTCGACCCGCTGACCGACCAGACCGCGCCCCCCGTGCTCCGCTGGCGGGCCGACACGCTGCTGGCCGGCGTCGACGGCCCCGGGGCGGTGCCGCTCGCGGAGCACGTCCGCCGCCACGGACCGGCCAGGCCCGACGCCGCGACCACCCTCCAGTCCGACCTGGAGCGCGTCGGCCTCCTGGGCCGCGGCGGCGCCGCCTTCCCCGTCGCCACGAAGCTGGCCGCGCTCGCCCGGGGTCGCGACGTCCGTGTCGTCGTCAACGGCAGCGAGGGCGAGCCCGCCAGCTGGAAGGACCGGGTGCTCATGCGCCACGTCCCGCACCTCGTGGTCGACGGCGCCCTCGTCGCCGCAGCAGCACTCCGCACGAGCCACGTCACGATGGCGGTGCGGGACCGCGCCGCCGCCGACGCGCTGCGCGCCGCGGTCGCCGAGCGCGACGACGCCGCCGCGGTCCGTGTGGTCGACACCTCCGTCGCCTTCGTGGGTGGCGAGGCCAGGTCGCTGGTCAACGTCCTGTCGGGCGAGGCACCGGTGCCGGGCGGGCGACGCGTGCTGCCGACCGACGCGGGGGTCGACGGCCGGCCGACGTTCCTCTCCAACGTCGAGACCTTCGCCCAGCTCGGCCTGCTCTCGCGTCGCGGAGCGGACGGCCACCTCGCGACGGGCACGGCCACCGAGCCCGGCACGACGCTGGTCACCGTGCACGGCGACGTGCCGCACCGGGGCGTGCTGGAGGTCCCCCACGGGATGCGGGTGGCCGAGCTCGCCGGCGGCGAGGACCGGACCGTCCTGCTCGGCGGCTACCACGGGTCCTGGGGCCGGGCGGGCGACCTCGTCGCGGACCGCCGCGCCCTGCGCGCCGCGGGCCGGACGTGGGGTGCCGGCGTCGTCGCCGTGCTGCCCGCGAGCACCTGCCCGCTCGGGGAGGTGGCGCGGGTGGTGCGCTGGCTCGCGCAGGAGTCCGCCGGCCAGTGCGGGCCGTGCGTCTTCGGCCTCGCCTCGCTGGCCGACGACGCCGAGCGGCTCGCGGCCGGGCGGCCCGTCGACCTCGCCCGGCTCTCCCGCCGGGTCGGGCTCGTCCGGGGCCGCGGTGCCTGTGCCCACCCGGACGGCGCGGTCGGCTTCCTCGCGAGTGCCCTCACCGCCTTCGCCGACGACGTCGCCGTCCACGTCCACGGCGGCTGCGGTCGGCCCGTGCTCGGCGTGCTCCCCGTGCCGACGGTGCCGCTGGCGGGAGCGCCCCGATGAGCGGGCGCCTGCTGGTCGACTGGACCCGGTGCGACGGGCACGGCCTGTGCGCGGCGCTCGCGCCCGACCACGTGCAGCTCGACGAGTGGGGCTTCCCGGTCGTCGACCCCGACCTGCCCGAGCGTGAGGCGCGCCGGCTGGCGCAGGCCTGCCCGGTGCTCGCCCTGAGGGTCGACCCGACTCGCTCGGGGACGGCTCCGGCGCGGTGACCGTGCCGACGCTCCCGGCCACCACCCCGCCGCGCCACTACCCTGACGCCATGGTGCGGATCCTGGTCGTGGAGGACGACGCCGCGATCCGCCGCACGTTGAGTCGCGGGCTGGTCGAGCACGGTGGGGTCGTGACGGCCGTCGCGACCGCCGTGGAGGCGATCCGTGCCGTCGGCGAGGAGCGGCCCGACGTGGTCATGCTCGACCTCGGGCTGCCCGACCTGGACGGGTCCGACGTGCTCGCCGTGGTGCGCGCGAGCAGCGACGTCCCGGTCGTCGTCGCCACGGCACGCGACGACGAGGCCGAGATCGTCCGCCTGCTCGACGCCGGTGCCGACGACTACCTGGTCAAGCCGTTCTCCGCCGCGCAGGCCATGGCGCGGGTGCGCGCCGTCCTGCGCCGCGCCGCGCCTGCCGCCGGCACCGACCGGCGCGTCCGTGTCGGTGGGCTCTCGATCGATCCCGTCGCCCGCGAGGTCGAGCTCGACGGCAGCCCCGTCGTCCTCAACCGCAAGGAGTTCGACCTGCTGCTCGCCCTCGCCACCCGTGTCGGTGAGGTCGTCAGCAAGCGCGAGCTGCTCGCCGACGTGTGGCAGATGCCCTGGGGCGGCGCCGACCGTACCGTCGACGTCCACCTGTCGTGGCTGCGGCGCAAGCTCGGCGAGACCGCCGCCGAGCCGCGCTACCTGCACAGCGTCCGCGGGGTCGGGGTCAAGCTCGTCGCGCCGAGCGGCCCGGGCGGGGCCGGGTGAGCCTGCGGGCGCGCATCCTCGCGCTCGGGGTGGGGTCGGCGACGGCGATGCTGCTGCTGCTCGCCGTGCCCGTGACCTTGACGGTCCGCGCGAACGTCCTCGACGACGCCGAGCAGCGGTCGGCGTCGGTGGCCCAGGGACTCGCCGACCTCGTCAGCACCGGCCGTGCCGGCCAGGACGACCTCGCGGCGATCGTGGAACGCATCGACGAGCGCGACGACGCGGGCGTCACCGTGGCGGTCGAGGGTGGGTCGACGCTCGGCGCCGCCCGCCCCCAGTGCGACGTCCGCTCCAGCGCGTCGTTCGAGGACCTGCCGGTCGCCGGCGTGGCGCCCGGACCGCGCGACGGCGACCGTGACGGCGACGGGCCGCCCGGTCGGGGCGTGGGCCGGGTGTCGACGGTCCAGGTGGCGTCGGTGGACGACGGCCGCCTGCTGCGGGTGGTGGCGCAGCAGGACGGTGTCCCGGTCGCCGTCTGCTCGTTCGTCCGGTCGTCCGACGTCGACGAGGAGACCTTCGAGCGCGTCGGCGTGCTGGGCCTCGCGGGGCTCGTGACACTCGCCGCGGTCGCGGCGGCCGCCGTGGTCGTCGGACGTCGGCTCGCGGGCCACCTGACCGCCACCGCCACGACCGCCGAGCGACTGGCCGACGGCGAGCTCGACGCGCGCGCCCCGTCCGGCGGACCTCGCGAGGTGCGCAGCGTCGCCTCGGCGCTCAACCGCCTGGCGGACCGCATCGACGAGCTGCTGACGCTCGAGCGGGAGACCGCCGCGGACCTGTCGCACCGGTTGAGGACGCCGGTGACCGCGGTGCGCCTCGACGTGGAGGCGCTGCCGGAGTCGGAGCGGAAGCGCGAGCTCGAGGACGACCTCGACCACCTCGAGCGGACCCTGACCGCCGTCATCCAGGCCGCCCGCCGGCCGCAGCGCGAGGGTGCCGTGCCCGGCTGCGACGCGGCCGCCGTCGTGGCGGACCGCTTCGCCTACTGGTCGCCGCTGCTGGAGGACCAGGGCCGCGCGGCGGGGCTGGTCCTCCCGGACGGGCCGGACGCCACCGCCCGGTGCGCGGAGGCCGACCTGGGTGCGGCGATCGACGCCCTGCTGGAGAACGCGGTCGCCCACACCGACGAGGGCGTCCCGGTCGAGGTCGTCGTCTCGCGGTCGGAGGACACGGTCGTGGTCGAGGTGCGCGACGGCGGACCGGGCGTGCCGCCCCAGGCGCTCCGGAGAGGCACGAGCGACCGCGGCTCGAGCGGGCTCGGCCTCGACATCGCCCGGTCGTGCGCCGAGGCATCGGGGGGACGCCTGGAGCTCGACCGCGTCGACGGCTGGGCCGTCGTCAGGCTGGTCCTCGGGACCGTGCACGCCTGAGGATCAGCGGGCCGCCTTCACCGCGACCACGGGGCACTCGGCCTCCAGCAGGATGCGCTGCGACGTCGAGCCGAGCACCAGCTTGCCGACGGGGGAGCGACGCCGCTGCCCGATGACGACCAGGGACGCGTCGTGGCGCTGGGCGTGGTCGAGGATCGACTCGGCGGCACCGCCGGACCCGACGAACTGCACGACCTCGTGCTCCACGCCGACGTCGGCCAGACGCGCCTCGAGCTGCTCGACGACCGCCTCCGGCGAGACGTCGGGATGGGGGGCGTCGGATGCGATGACGACGACCTTGTCGCCCGTGAGCGTGGCCTGCTGCAGGGCCCACTCCCAGGCGGCCTCGCCCTCCGGCGTGGCGACGTACCCGACGACGATCGTGCCCATGCGGCACCTCCTTCTCCCCACGCCCACGGTACTGCGCGGGAGCGCGCTGGATCGAGTCGGACCGATCCGGTCCGGGGACGGCGTGGGGGGTGAGCCGCTACGCTCCTGACCACACCAGGGACGAGGTCCGTCCGGTGGCGGTCGGACACCGTCGTCGGACAGGCGCAGCCTGTCCCTCGTCCCCCGACGAAGGGAGACGGTCATGGGAGAGCAGGTCGTGCAGCCAGGCTCCAGGAGGGCTGTCTCCGCCGCCGCCATCGCGATCCTGCTCGCGGCCCTGGTCGGTCCGGCCGGGAACCCGGCCGGTGCTGCGCCGGGGGGATCGGTGGGCGGCAAGGGCAAACCCCCGAAGCCGACCGTGTCGGCGTGCGGCACGGACCCGCTCAAGGCCGACGGCAGCCGCTGGTCCTGCACGTTCGCCGACGACTTCGACGGCAGCACGCTGGACGGGCGGCGCTGGATGGTCGCGACGACGGAGGCGACCGGCTTGAGCTACGGGGACTGCTGGACCGACGCACCCGCGAACGTCCAGGTCGCGAACGGCTCGGTCCGCCTCACGACACGCCGCGAGAGCGAACCGGTGACGTGCACGGCCGCCGGGCGGACGATCACGTCGAGCCACACCTCGGGCTCGATCACGACGTGGGGCCGGTTCACGATGGACCAGGGTCGGGTCGAGGTCCGGGCGAGGATGCCCTCCGTCACCGAGCCGGGCGTGCAGAGCGCCCTCTGGCTGTTCCCGCAGACGCTCGAGTACGCCGACTCCCTCGGGACGGGTGAGATCGACGTGGCCGAGTACTACTCCCAGTACCCGGACCGGCTGGTCCCGATGCTGCACTACGGCACCACGTCGCAGACGTACACCAACAACGGCTGCCTCGTGGCCGATCCCAGCGCCTGGCACACGTACGCCGTCGAGTGGGACCGCAGCCGGGTGCGCGTCCTCTACGACGGTCAGACGTGCCTCGACCACGAGATCAGCACGGCGGGCGCGTCGGAGCCCGGCCAGCCGTTCGACCAGGACTACACGATCAACCTCACCCAGATGCTCGGGTCCGGGGCGAACGCCCCGACGGCCTCGACGCCGTTCCCCGCGACGCTCGAGGTCGACCACGTCCGCGCCTGGACGTAGCCGGCGGGACCACCGGGAACGGCCGGTAGCGTGGGCGCGTGACTGCGTCGACCCGCCGGCTGCTCCTGGTCAACGGCCCCAACCTCAACCTGCTCGGCACGCGCGAGCCCGAGGTCTACGGCCGCGCGACGCTCGACGACGTCGTGAAGCTCGTCGAGCGCACGGCCGACGAGCTGGGCTACGCGGTGAGCGCCGTGCAGAGCAACCACGAGGGGGTGCTCATCGACGCCATCCACGACGCGCGGGAGGACTGCGCGGGCGTGGTCATCAACCCCGGCGGCCTCACCCACACGTCGGTCGCGCTGCGCGACGCCCTCACCGGCGTCGCGCTCCCGTTCGCGGAGGTGCACGTGTCCGACGTGCACGCCCGCGAGCCCTTCCGGCACTTCTCCTACCTGTCCGACGTCGCCGCGCTCACCGTGGTGGGCGAGGGCGTCGAGGGCTACGCCCGCGCCGTCCGCGAGCTCGTCGCCGGCCTGGAGGCGCGATGAGCGAGCCGCGTCCCGTGCCGCACCGGAAGCAGATGGCCGTCGCCCGACGCGCGCGTGTGCCCGGGCCCGACGCCGACTGGGCGGTCCTGCACGCCTTCGCGCAGACCTTCGACGCGGCCTTCTTCCTCTCCTCCTCGACGGCGACGATCGTGCAGGTGGCCTACCGTCCCGCCTTCGACGCGGTCGAGCGCGGGGAGCAGGTCGGCGGGGAGCTGGGCATCGCCCTGCTCCGCGCCGCGCTGTGGTTCCAGGCCCGCTCCGACACCTTCGCCGGCTCCACGGACTTCTCCAGCCCCGAGGTCGAGCGCTTCTACCGCGCCGTGTGCGCCGAGCTGCACTCGCGCACCCACGGGTGGGTGGACGAGCAGACCTGAGGACGCTCCGCGGACGCACGAGTGGTGGCCGTCCGTGGGTCCACCCCACCCCGTCGCCCTGAGCGGGTCGGTGCCCGGGCAACCGCACGGACCCGGCTGAGGTTGCCGACGCACCGGCACGGCCGCGAACGGCGTCCGAGGGTGCCGCTCCACCGAAGGGGGCGACTCGACCGGCGGGGGCGCTCGTTCCTGCCTACCGTGGGGCGATGAGCCGCTACCTCACGATCGTCGCGGTGGCCGTGCCGCCGCTCTTCACCGCCGCCCTCGGGCTCACGCACCCGGCGCGCCTCACGGTCGAGGACGCCGACCACTGGCAGATGATGCACACGGTGCTGCTGCCGGTCTTCCCCCTCCTCGCGCTGGGCCCGTGGCTGGTCGCGCGGACGCACGACCGCACGGTCGGCGTCGTCGTGGGGGTCCTCGCCTACGTCTACGCCTGCTTCTACACCGCGCTCGACATCCTCGCCGGCATCGCGGGCGGGGCCATCAAGGCGGCCGAGGCCGGCGGGCTGGGCATCGTCTTCCCGGTGGCCGGCGACCTCGGGGAGATCGGCTCGTACGCCTACATCGCGGCGACGGCCCTGGCGGTGGGCGTCGCGTCCCGCTCGGGCGTCGTGCGCGCGCTTCCCGGGGCGGTGCTGGTGCTCGTCGGGTCGGTCATGTTCTGGCAGGAGCACGTGTACCGGCCGTGGGGCGTGCTGTCGATGGTCCTGCTCGCGGCGGGCTGGACGTGGCTCGTGGTCGCTACAGCACCTCGAGCAGCCGCAGCGTCGTCGCCCACGCCGCGCTCCGCGGGTCGATGAGGACGAAGTGGTCGCCGTCGACCGGCGTGAGCGTGGCGTCGGCGCCGGCCGCCGTGGCCGCGTCGACGTAGGCGCGCGACTGCGAGATCGGCACGACGTCGTCGTCGCGGCCGTGCACGCAGCGCACCGGCACGTCGAGCGGCACCTGCTGCAGGGGGTCAGCGTCCGGCACCTGCTCGGGGCTGCGGCCGAGGAACGACTCGACCGCGCCTGACCCGAGCCCCGTCGCGCCCACGAGGTCGAGCACGCCGGCCTGCGACACGGCAGCGGTCACGCGCACGCGCGCGTCGCGCCAGCGCCCGAGCCGCTGCCGCCCGGCGGCCCAGACGGCCAGGTGGCCTCCTGCGGAGTGCCCGAGCGTGACGACCCGCTCGAGGTCGAGGCCCTCGACGTCGGCGAGGGCGTCGATGCCCGCGCTGACGTCGTCGGCGGTCGCCGGCCAGCCACCACCGTTCCCCACCCGTCGGTACTCCAGGTTCCAGGCCGTCCAGCCCTGCTCCGCCAGCGACGCGGCGAGCGGACGGCCGAGGGAGAGGTCGTACTCGGCCCGCCAGAATCCGCCGTGGACCACCACGACGACGCCGCGCGACGTCCCGGTCGGCCGGGTCAGCTCGGCGACCTGCGACGGGTCCTGGCCGTAGGGGATGCGCTCCACGTCGGCCATCGTCGCACCCGGCTCGGAGCCCGGTCCGGCCCGTCCGGCACACGCCGCGGCCGCACCGACGCCCAGGGCGGCGGCGCCCAGGCCCAGGAAGCGGCGTCGGTGCACCGCACCATCCCACCGCAGAGCCGCGGTCCCTGCAGACGAAGTACCCGTGCCCCGCCGATAGGATCGTGGCTCGGCGAGCGTGGGAGGTTCGGGCTTGGACATCCACGACCTCGACACGTTCCTGCTCGTCGGGTCCGGTGTCCTCATCGCCGCCATCCTCGCGGTCCGGCTGTCCGTCACCGCGGGGCTGCCCTCGCTCCTCGTCTACCTCGGCCTCGGCCTGCTCGTCGGCGAGGAGGGGCTCGGGGTCGGGTTCGACGACGCCGACCTCGCCCTCGCGCTCGGCTTCGGCGCCCTCGTCCTGATCCTCGCCGAGGGCGGTCTGACCACCCGGTGGGAGCACGTCCGGCCGTCGATCGGGCTCGGGCTGCTGCTCGCGACCCTCGGGTCGGTGGTGAGCGTGCTCGTGGTCGCGTCGGCGTCGCACTACCTGCTCGACCTGCGCTGGGAGCTCGCGGTGCTCCTCGCGGCGGTCCTGACCCCCACCGACGCCGCGGCCGTGTTCTCCGTCCTGCGGACGGTCCCGCTCACCCCCCGGGTGAAGGGGGTGCTCGAGGCGGAGTCGGGCCTGAACGACGCGCCCATCGTGGTGCTCGTGACGGCGCTCAGCGCCGGGGAGATCGTCGACCGAGGCGTCGGGGTCTTCGTCGGCGTGATCGTCTTCGAGATCGTCGCCGGCAGCATCGTCGGCCTCGCGATCGGCTTCGGCGCCGCCCGCCTGCTCCGCAGCCTCGCCCTCCCGGCCTCGGGCCTGTACCCGATCATCGTCCTGGCCTTCACCGTCCTGGCCTACGGGGTCGCGGTGGCCGGGCACGCCAGCGGGTTCGCCGCCGTCTACCTCTGCGCGCTGGTGCTGGGCAACGCCGAGCTGCCGCACCGCGTGGCCACCCGCTCGTTCGTCGAGGGGGTCGGGTGGATCGCCCAGATCGGCCTGTTCGTCATGCTCGGCCTCCTGGCGAGCCCGTCGGGGTTCACCCTCGGCGACCTGGCCGCCGGGCTCGTCGCGGGCGCGGTGCTCACCTTCGTGGCGCGGCCGCTCTCGGTCGGGCTGTGCGCCACGTGGTTCCGGGTCGGCTGGCGCGAGCAGCTCTTCGTGGGGTGGGCGGGCCTGCGCGGCGCCGTCCCGATCATCCTCGCCACCATCCCGCTCGCGGCCGACGTGCCCGGCTCGCGCGACCTGTTCGACGTCGTCTTCGTGGCCGTCGTCGTCTACACGCTGGTGCAGGCGGCGCCGCTGGCGCGACTGGCCCGGTGGTGCGGGGTCCTCAGCGACGACGTCCGCGACGTCGAGGTGGAGGCAGCGCCGCTGGAGCGCATCTCGGCCGACCTGCTGCAGGTGCACGTCCCCGCGGGCTCGCGCCTCGCGGGCGTCGAGGTGGGTGAGCTGCGGCTGCCGTCGGGGGCGTCGGTCTCGCTCGTGGTGCGCGACGGCGCGCCGTTCGTGCCCCACCGCACGACCCGGCTGGTCCGGGGCGACGACCTGCTGGTGGTGGCCACGCGTGACGTCCGTGACGCGGCCGAGCAGCGGCTGCTCGACGTGGGCCGGCACGGTCGCCTCGCCGGCTGGGACCGCGACGACGGACGCTGACCGCTCGCGGCCCCGCCTCAGGTGGCCGGCAGGACGGGCAGGCAGACGGTGAACTCCCGGTCGTTCTTCGTCGACCGGACGTCCTTGCCGAGCTTGGAGAAGTCGTCGCCGACGATCACCGTGACGGCGTCGGGGTCGACCGTGACGTCGGGCTCGGCGTACTCGACCTTGGACCCGAACTGCGCGGCGACCAGGCGCACGCGCGGGTCGGTGCGGTCGGTGGTGAGCACGGCCGCGACCTTCGGGTCGACCTCGCTCGTGGAGTTGCCGATCTGGCCGGCGAGGAAGCCACGGCGCTGCAGGTTGATGCTGACGCGGTTGGCGAGACCGGCGCGCGCGCTCGCGTTGTAGACGTCGACCCTGACGAGGTTGCTCGTCACCTCGTCCTCGGGCGTCACGGTGCGTGCCTGGCAGGTGGGACCGGTGTCGAGGGTCTCGGCCTCCGCCGTGAGGAGCCGGAACCCGACGAACAGCCCGGCCACGAGCACGACCGCGGCGCCCAGCATGACGAGGGGGCCGGCCGCCCTGCTGCGGGCGCTCATCGGCCGTTCCCCAGGGTCAGGACGCGCGCGTGGAGCATCGCGCGCTGCTGGAGCGCTGCGCGCACGGCACGGTGCAGGCCGTCCTCGAGGTACAGCTCGCCCTTCCAGGCCACGACGTGCGCGAAGAGGTCGCCGAAGTAGGTGGAGTCCTCGTCGAGGAGGTTCTCGAGGTCGAGCTGCGTCTTCGTGGTGGTCAGGTCGGCGAGGCGCACCTGGGTAGGGGAGACGTCGGCCCACTCCCGCTGGGAGAGGCCGTGGTCGGGGTACGGCCGGCCCTCGCCCACCCTGCGGAAGATCACCCGGTCAGTGTAGACAGGCGGGTCCGCGCCCAGCGGTAGCCTGACCGGCATGAACAGCCCGACACCAGCGGAAGCTGCAGGGGGACCGCCCGGGGCGGACGACGCGCGGTCCGCGGCACGGCAGGCGGCGGAGGCCGCCGCGCAGGCGGCCGCCGCGGCGGAGGCGACGGCGGCCGAGGCCCGGCGTCGGGCCGACGAGCTCGCGCGTGCCGCGGCCGCGCAGCAGCAGGCGGACGCCGCGGACCCCGCGGGCCCCACCGGCGGGCTGAGCGCGACCGCCGAGGCGGTGCGCGCCGGCTACGCCTTCGAGGGCTCCGTGGTCGAGATCGGCGCCCTGGTCGAGGACGGCACGCCGGTGCCCGCGGCACAGGTGCGCATCCCCCTCGGGATGCTCAACCGGCACGCCCTCGTGGCCGGTGCCACCGGCACCGGCAAGACGAAGACGCTGCAGGTCCTGGCCGAGCAGGTCGCCGCCCAGGGGGTCCCCGTCTTCGCGGCCGACATCAAGGGCGACCTCTCCGGCATCGCGAGCCCGGGCACGCCGAGCGAGAAGCTCACGGCGCGGTGCACCAGCATCGGCCAGGCGTGGCAGCCGGTCGCGTCGGCCACCGAGTTCCTCACCCTCGGCGGCCTCGGCACGGGCGTGCCCATCCGCGCGAGCGTCGAGTCGTTCGGCCCGCTGCTGCTCTCGAAGGTGCTCGGGCTGAACGCCACGCAGGAGTCGTCGCTCGCCCTCGTCTTCCACTATGCGCGGGAGAAGGGGCACGCCCTCGTCGACCTCGGCGACCTCCGCTCCGTCCTCACCTGGCTCACCGGCGAGGGCAAGCCCGAGCTCAAGGCCCTCGGTGGTCTCTCGGCGGCCACTGCCGGCGTCATCCTGCGCGAGCTCGTGGCCTTCTCCGACCAGGGCGCCGACGTGTTCTTCGGGCAGCCGGAGCTCGACGTCGCCGACCTGCTGCGGACCGCACCCGACGGGCGGGGCATCGTCTCGCTGCTCGAGGTGCCGTCGGTGCAGGACAAGCCGGCCCTCTTCTCCACCTTCCTGCTGCACCTGCTCCGCACCCTGTTCTCCGTGCTCCCCGAGGTCGGCGACACCGACGAGCCGCGGCTCGTCTTCTTCTTCGACGAGGCGCACCTGCTGTTCAGGGACGCCTCCAAGGACTTCCTCGAGCAGGTCACGCAGACCGTGCGGCTCATCCGCTCCAAGGGGGTCGGTGTGGTGTTCGTGACGCAGACGCCGAAGGACGTCCCGAGCGACGTGCTGGCCCAGCTCGGCTCGCGAGTGCAGCACCAGCTGCGCGCCCACACGCCGGAGGACGCCAAGGCCCTGCGCGCCACCGTCTCGACCTACCCGACGTCGGGCTACGACCTCGAGGAGGTCCTCACGTCGCTGGCGATCGGCGAGGCGATCGTGACGGTCATGGACGAGAAGGGAGCCCCGACCCCCGTCGCGTGGACGCGCCTGCGCGCTCCGCAGGGCTCGATGGACCCGACGCCGGCCGCGGCCATCGCGGCAGCGGTCCAGGCCTCGCCGCTGATGGCGCGCTACGGGACGGCCGTCGACCCTGCCTCGGCCACGGAGGCGATCGACGCGGCTCGCGCGGCGACCGAGGCGCAGGCCGCGGCCGACGCACGAGCGGAGGAGGCGTCGAAGGAGGCCGAGCGCGTCGCGCGGGAGGCCGACCGGATCGCCCGCCAGGGCGGCGGCACGCGCCGACGTCGCTCCACGAGCCGTCGCCAGTCGACCCTCGACCGTGCTGTCGGCGAGGCGTCCCGCACGATCGCGCGCGAGGTCGTGAGGAGCATCTTCCGCCGCCGTCGATGACGGCGGGGCACGGCCGCCGGGTGACACCTGGGTGACCTCTGGGGGTCTTCCCCGAGGTGCGAGACGGCCTGCTCGGGCCATGCTGGTCCGATGAGCACCAGTCCTGCGGTCCGGCGGCGTCGGCTCACCTCGCGCGCCGTCGGGTGGGAGGTCGCCCTGATCGCGGTGCTGTACGTCGGCTACAGCGCCTCGCGCACCCTCGCCTCCGACGACCGGGGTCGAGCCCTGGAACGGGCGAAGGACCTCGTGGGGCTGGAGCACACCTGGCACCTCGACGTCGAGCGGGCGCTGAACACCTGGTTCGTCCACCACGACCTCGTCGCGGTCGCCTCGAGCTTCTGGTACGCCACGGCCCACTACCTCGTCACCGCGGTCGTGCTGGTGTGGATGTTCGTGCGCCGGCCGGACCTCTACGGACGCGCCCGCACCGCGCTGGTCGTCGCGTCGCTCACGGGCCTGGCGTTCTACCTGACCGTCCCGATGGCCCCGCCGCGCTTCGTCGAGGGCTACTCCGACGTCCTCGCGCTGCACTCGTCGGTCGGCTGGTGGGGCGCGGACGCCTCGGCGCCGAAGGGGATGGGTCAGCTGACCAACGAGCTGGCCGCGTTCCCGTCGCTGCACGCCGGGTGGGCGCTGTGGGTGGCCCTCGTGGTCGCGGGTGCCGGGCTGGGGCGCGCCTGGCGTCTCGCGGGATGGGCGTACGCCGTCGTCACGGCACTGGTCGTGGTCGGCACCGGCAACCACTGGGTGCTCGACGTCGTGGGCGGCTGGCTGGTCGTCGCCGTGGCCTGGGCCGGGGTCGAGGTCGTCGGGCACCGGTGCCGGCCGGGGGAGCCCCGCGACGACGTCGCGCGGACTCCCTAGTCTTCACCCATGAGTGCAGCGGCCGTCCCCGTCACCGTGTCGGTGACCCGGCACGTGGACCCCGCCCACGAGGACCAGATGATCGCATGGCTACGGGCCGGGTCCGAGCTCGCCGAGCGGTTCGAGGGCTTCCTCGGGTCGGGCTGGGTGCGCCCCTCGGCCACGTCGAGCGAGTGGCACATGCTGTTCCGGTTCGCGAGCGCGTCGGACCTCGACGTCTGGATGTCGTCGTCGCAGCGCCGCTGGTGGCTCGACAGCGCGCAGGGCATCGTCGACGAGTCACGGCTCGAGAAGCGCACCGGCATCGAGGGCTGGTTCGACGAGCCGTCGGGCGTCGACGTCGAGGACCTGCGCCCGTCGCCCACGGCCCCACCGCGCTGGAAGCAGATGGTCTCGATCTTCATCGTTTTCCTCCCGCTGAGCCTCGTCGCCAACCTGCTGGGAGCGCGCTACCTCCCCGACCTCTGGCTCCCGCTGCGGGTGGCGCTCACGGTGTGCGTCATGACCCCGCTCATGACCTACGTGCTGCTGCCCTGGATCACCCGCCTGCTCGCCCCCTGGCTGCACCGCACCCCCCGGGCCTGACACCGACGGACCTTCCCCGAGCCTGTCGAGGGGCTGAGGGCCGTGCACCTCGACGGGCTCGGTGGGCGGGGGTGTTGCTCGGCGGGCGGGGTGAGGTCGTCGTGGGCCGACGGGCCGTTCCCCGAGCCTGTCGAGGGGCTGAGGACTGGTGCACCTCGACGGGCTCGGCGGGCGGGGTGAGGTCGTCGTGGGCCGACCGGCCGTTCCCCGAGCTTGTCGAGGGGCTGAGGAGTGGTGCACCTCGACAGGCTCGGCGGGCGGGGTGAGGTCGTCGTGGGCCGACCGGCCGTTCCCCGAGCCTGTCGAGGGGCGGAGCCCACTCGCCGCCGAGCCCGGCCCGCGGTCAGGACCTCGTGCGCGAGCGACGCGTGGGCTTCGGACCGGGGCGGTGGACGAGCACCGGGCAGGTGGCCTGGTTGAGCACCTTGTGGGAGACCGAGCCCATGAGCACCGCCTGTGCACGGGTGCTCTGGCTGGCCAGGACGATGAGGCCGGAGCCGAAGCGCTTGGCCGCCTTGACGATCTCGTTCGCGGGGGCGCCGCTGTAGACGTGGGTCGTGACGGGCGGGCCCCAGCCGTCGAGCGCCTCGGCGACCCGCCGCGTGGCCTGCTCGGCCTCGCGGCGGAACGACAGCTCCACGCCGGCACCGTCCTCGCTGCCCTCGGTGGCGAAGGGCACGGCAGCGAGCGGACTCACGACAGCGACGACGCTGACCTTCGTGACGGCCCCGGGGGCGACGGTCCGGCGCAGGTACGTGGCGGACTCGAGCGACTGCTTCGAGCCGTCGGTGGCGACGAGGACGTGCATGGCTGCTCCTTCGCGTCTTCCGAGCAT
>CAZREF010000046.1:0-17129 GCA_964599245.1 uncultured Aeromicrobium sp.
CATCACCCGGGTCGCGTCCTGGATCTCCGCCTGATCGTCTCGTCCTGAGGCCGGGCTCCTGGGCTCCTGCTGGTCCTGCGGCTGCGTCGCCTCGGTTTCTCGTCGTCCTGCGGCTGCGCCGGCTCGGCTTCTCGTCGTGGTGGGTCGCGTCGGGGCCTCGACCGGGGAGCTGGGTGCGCGTCCGGGCTGGGTTCTCGGGGTCCGGTCCGGGTGCGGCGTGACGCACGATTCTTCCTTTGCGTGGGCAAGGATTCTCCCTTCTCGTGGCACGGTCCACGGGAAGGGAGAATCGCTGCCCTCCCGCCGTCGTCGGCGGTAGGTGAGGCACCGAACTGAGCGTCGGGAGGTAGGTGGCCCGCGCTACCGCGACCCCCGCGGGTAGGTGACCCGCGGATAGCGCCCCGCTCACCGCGCGCCACCTACCTCCCGGGGCGCGGGAGGCGCGCGCCACCTACCTCCCGGGGCCCAGGACGCAACGTTCTGCGTTCGCGCACGAAAGCCCGAACGATGCTGCATTCGTGACCGGATCCCGTCGCGAACGCAGCATCCTTCGCCCGCCAGCACACGAAGGAAGAATCGTGCGTCCACGACACGCCAACGCAGAACCTTGCGTCACCCCAGACCCCCGCAGGCCCGAGAACCGAGGCCGGCGCGCACCCAGCTCCCCGGTCGAGGCCCCTACGGGACCCACCACCACGACCAGCCGAGGAAGCGCAGCCGCAGGACGAGCAGAAGCCCAGGCAACGCAGCCGCAGGACGAGCCGCAGCGCTCAGGTGGCCTCGTCGTCGTGCGGCGGGACCTCGCCGGGGCGCAGGATGCGGTCCTGGGGGACCGGGGGCGGGGTGTCCTCGAGGACGTGCCGGCGGACGACCTCACGTGGGTCGAGGTCGCGCAGCTCGAGGCCGGAGAGGTCCTGGCCGAGCTCGCGACCGAGGTCGTTCTTGGCGTTGTCGGCCATGCGCCGCACGGTGCGGACCATCTGCGCAGCCTGCTTCGCCATGCCCGGAAGCTTGTCCGGGCCGAAGAGCAGCAGCCCGACCACGAGGATCAGGCCGATCTCCGGCCACCCCATCCCGAGCACGTCGGGCTCCTCAGAGTCGGCCGGCGGGGGTGAGGCCCAGCTGCATCCCGGCCAGTCCGCGGGAACGCCCGGTCAGGGTGTCGGCCACCTGCTGCAGGACCTTCGCGGACTCGGTGTCGGGCTGGGCCGCGACGATCGGGCGCCCCTCGTCGCCGCCGACGCGCAGCTGCTCCTCCAGCGGCACCTTGCCGAGCACCGGGACGTCGTGGCCGAGACGCTGGGTGAGACCCTCGGCGACCGCCTCGGCGCCACCGCTGCCGAACACCTCGAGCCGCTCACCGGAGGGCGTCAGCAGGTACGACATGTTCTCCACGACGCCGACGACGCGCTGGTGCATCATCGAGGCCATCGTGCCGGCCCGCTCGGCCACCTGGGCGGCGGCCTGCTGGGGGGTGGTCACGACGACGACCTCGGCGTTGGCCAGGTGCTGGCCGAGGCTGATCGCCATGTCGCCGGTGCCGGGCGGCAGGTCGAGCAGCAGGGCGTCGAGGTCGCCCCAGAACACGTCGCTGAGCATCTGCACCAGCGCACGGTCGAGCATGGGACCGCGCCAGGCGACGACCTGGTCGCGCTTGGGCTTGAGCATCCCGATGCTCATGACCTTGACGTCGGGTGCGCCGGGGGAGTCGGGCACCTCGACCGGGACGGGGAGGATCATGTCGTCGACCTGGGTGGGTCGACGGTCGCCGACGCCCATCATGTCGGGGATCGAGTGGCCGTAGATGTCCGCGTCGACGATGCCGACCTTGAGCCCGCGCCGGGCCATGGCGGCGGCGAGGTTCACGGTGACGGACGACTTGCCGACGCCGCCCTTGCCGGAGGCGATCGCGTAGACCTTGGTGAGGGAGCCGGGCTGGGCGAACGGGATCTCACGCTCGGCCTGGCCGCCGCGCAGCATCTCGCGCATGCTCTTGCGCTGGTCGTCGGTCATCACGCCGAGGTCGACGTGCACCGCGTGGTCGGGCGCGACCTTCTCGACGGCCGCGGTGGTGTCGCGCGTCAGCGTGTCCTTCAGCGGGCAGCCGGCGACGGTCAGCAGCAGGCGGACGGTGATCGAGGTGTCGTCGATCGTGATCGTGTCGACCATCCCGAGCTCGGTGACGGGTCGCTTGATCTCGGGGTCGATCACGCCGGCCAGAGCCTCGCGGACCTGGTCCTCGGTGGGGACGGAAGCCATGCGTCCATCGTACGGGCGGCTCCCGCGGCACCGGTGCGGAGGCGGTGTGGGGGCGGTGCGGAGGGTGGCCTCACGACTCCTGGGGCGGCTCGCCGTCGGCCTCGGCCTCGTCGCGCAGCGACTCCAGCAGGTCGCGCAGCTCCGAGCGCAGGAAGTCGCGGGTGGCCACCTCGCCGAGGCCGAGCCGCAGGCTGGCGACCTCACGGGCCAGGAACTCCATGTCGGCATGGGACTGCGCGTCGGCACGGCGGTCCTGCTCCTGCTGCACCCGGTCGCGCGCCTCCTGGCGGTTCTGCGCGAGCAGGATCAGGGGCGCGGCGTAGGAGGCCTGCAGCGAGAGCATCAGCGTGAGGAAGATGAACGGGTACTCGTCGAACCGGGGCCGTTCCGGGCCCCACGGCACGTTCCAGACGACCCACACGATGATGAGCGCGGTCATCCAGATGAGGAAGCGCGCGGTGCCCATGAAGCGCGCGAAGGTCTCGGCGAAGCGCCCGAAGCGGTCGGTGTCGCCCGAGCGCGGCCGCAGTGAACGACGGCGGTCGCGGGGCTGGTCGAGCCGGTCGCGCTCCTGGCGACGCGCTCGCTCGTCCTCGCGCACGCGGCGCAGGGACGGTCGGAGGGAGGGACGCTCAGCCACGGCTCGCCTCCTGCGGTCGTCGGGTCGTGTCGCGCTCCCGCCAGCCCTCGGGGAGCAGGTGGTCGAGCACGTCGTCGATGGTCACCGCCCCGAGCAGGTGGCTGGACTCGTCGACCACGGGGAGCGCCAGCATGTCGTACGACGCGAGGAGGCTGGCGACGTGCTCGAGCGACGCGTCCGGGCGCGGCCAGTCGATGTCGTTGTCGGCGAGCGCGCCCACGAGCGTGGAGGGCGGCTCCCGCAGCAGCGCCTGCACGTGCACGACGCCGAGGAAGCGGCCGGTGGGAGTCTCGACCGGCGGTCGGCACACGTAGACCATCGAGGCGAGCGCGGGGCCGAGCTCGGGCTCGCGCACCCGCGCCAGGGCCTCGGCGATCGTCGCGTCCGGGGGGAGCATGACGGGCTCGGTGGTCATCATGCCGCCGGCGGTGCGGTCCTCGTAGGTGAGGAGGCGCCGCACGTCCTCGGCGTCGTCGGGCTCCATCAGGGCGAGCAGCTGCTCGGAGGTGGCCGGCGGCAGCTCGCCGAGCAGGTCGGCCGCGTCGTCGGGGTCCATCTCCTCGAGCACGTCGGCGGCACGTTCGGGGTCGAGGACGCCGAGCACCTCCACCTGCACGGTGTCGGGCAGCTCCTCCAGGACGTCGGCCAGCCGCTCGTCGACCAGCTCGCCGACGACCTCCGCGCGCCGCTTCGGCGGGAGGTCGAGCAGGGCGTTGGCGAGGTCGGCCGGGCGCATCTCGTCGAGGGTCGCCAGGAGGTGGGTCGCCCCCTGGCCCGGCTCCTCGCCGGCGAGGCCGGTGACCTCGTCCCACTCGACGACGTGCGTGGCGCCGCGCCGACCGAAGCGCTTGCCCGACTCCTGCACGGCGACGCTGCCGATGTACCAGTCGCGGCGCGGGTCCTGCTCCATCGCGAGGTCGTAGACCGTGCCGGTGCGGGCATCGGGCAGGCTGACCGTCCGGTCCAGCAGCTCGTGGATCGCCAGCGTCTCGCTGCTGCGCTTCTCGAAGCGACGCACGTTCAGCACGCCGGTGGTGATGACCTGGCCCGAGTCCAGCGAGGTCACGCGGCCGATCGGCAGGAACACGCGTCGGCGCCCGAGCACCTCGACCACGAGACCGACGACCCGCGGCCGCTGGCGGGCCGAGCGGACCGCCACGACGACGTCGCGGAGCTTGCCGACCTGGTCGCCCGCGGGGTCGAAGACGTCCAGCCCGACGATGCGGGACAAGAAGATGCGACCGGGGCTCGAGCTCACCCGACCCAGACTAGAGGCTGGGGCGAGCGGCACGCGCCACCCGCCGCGAGCGCGGCTGGGCGAGCGGCCCCGGCCAACCTGTCCTAGCGTACGAGACGCACGTCACAGCGAGCTCACGAGCGTCCCAGCGACGGGGCAGGACGGGGAACCCCATGGCCCTCACGATGCTGGACCGCGAACGCACGGTCGCCGGACCCGGCTTCAACCGCTGGCTCATCCCACCCGCGGCCCTGGCCGTCCACCTGTGCATCGGACAGGTCTACGCGACGAGCGTCTACAAGGCGTCGCTGGTCGAGCACTTCGACTCGAGCCTCACGGCGATCGGCCTGGTCTTCTCGATCGCCATCGTCGTGCTGGGCCTGTCCGCGGCACTCTTCGGCACCTGGGTCGACACGGGAGGCCCGCGACGCGCCATGGTCGCCGCGGCGCTCTGCTGGTCCGTCGGCTTCCTCGTCGGCGGGGCGGGGATCGCCACGGACCAGCTCTGGTTGCTCTACCTCGGCTACGGCGTGATCGGCGGCGTCGGACTCGGCATCGGCTACATCTCCCCGGTCTCCACGCTCATCAAGTGGTTCCCGGACCGGCCGGGCCTGGCCACCGGCATGGCCATCATGGGCTTCGGTGGCGGCGCGATGATCGCGAGCCCGCTCTCCAGCCGACTCCTCGGCTGGTACGACTCCTCCTACGACACCGCGAGCGGCATCGCCTCGGGCGGCGCCGTCGCGAAGCTGTTCGTCACGCTCGGCCTGGTGTACCTCGTGGTCATGCTCTTCGGGGCGTGGCTGGTGCGCGTGCCCGCCGACGACTGGGCGCCGCGCGGCTTCGACCCCTCGACGGTGAAGCAGAAGGCCCTGGTGACCTCGGAGTCCGTCTCGGCCAACAACGCGGTCCGCACGCCGCAGTTCTGGCTGCTGTGGGTGGTGCTGTTCTGCAACGTGACCGCCGGCATCGGCATCCTCGAGCAGGCCTCGCCGATGATCCAGGACTTCTTCCGCGACGGCGACAGCTCGAGCGTCGCTGCGGCCGCCGCGGCCGGGTTCGTGGGGTTCCTCTCCCTCTGCAACATGGCCGGCCGCTTCATCTGGTCCTCGACGTCGGACGTCGTGGGGCGCAAGAACATCTACGTGCTCTACCTCGGCGTCGGGCTGGCGCTGTACCTGACGCTCGCGCTCGGCGGATCGTCGTCGACCCTGCTGTTCGTCGTGCTGGCCGGCTTCATCCTGAGCTTCTACGGGGGTGGTTTCGCGACGGTCCCGGCCTACCTGCGCGACCTGTTCGGCACGTTCCAGGTGGGCGCGATCCACGGCCGGCTCCTCACCGCGTGGTCCGCGGCGGGTGTCGCGGGGCCGCTGATCATCAACGGGTTCCTCGACGCGCGCGGGGAGCCCGGCGCCCTCACCGCGGCCGACTACCGTCCCGCGCTGCTCACGATGGTCGGGGTGCTCGCGGTCGGCTTCGTCGCGAACCTCCTCGTGCGACCGGTGGCGTCGCGGTTCCACGAGCCGCGCTCCGCGGAGCCGGCCGCGGCCGAGAGCGCCCGGACCGGGGAGGACACGACGTCACGCGGCGTCACGCCCCTGGCGGTCGTGGCGTGGCTCGTCGTCGGGCTGCCGCTGGTCTACGGCGTCTACCAGACGGTCGTGCGCGCCTCCTCGTTGTTCTGACCGCCTGCCCGGAGCGGGTCGCTCAGACCGCGACCCGCTCCGGGTGGGTGTAGAGGTTGAAGGTGGCCCCGCGCGAGAAGCCGACCAGCGTGACCCCGAGGCGGTCGGCGAGGTCGACCGCGAGGGACGACGGCGCGCTCACCGCCGCCAGGATCGGCACGCCGGCCATCGCGGCCTTCTGCACGAGCTCGAACGACGCACGCCCGGAGACCTGGAGCACCGTGCCCGCCAGGGGCAGCCGGTCGTCGCGCACCGCCTGCCCGACGACCTTGTCGACGGCGTTGTGCCGGCCCACGTCCTCGCGGACGACGACGGCGTCGCCCTC
This sequence comes from uncultured Aeromicrobium sp., assembly GCA_964599245.1. Lineage (GTDB taxonomy): Bacteria > Actinomycetota > Actinomycetes > Propionibacteriales > Nocardioidaceae > Aeromicrobium. Next base: position 6,147 of record CAZREF010000046.1, read on the forward strand.
GGCCGTGAAGAGCCCGGCGGCGTGCAGCCCGCCGGTGCGCTCGAACACGTCCTGCAGCGACCGGAGCCGGTCGGGCAGGGCGCCGAGGACCGTGGTGTCCACCCGCACCGGGTCGGCGGCGACGTCGAAGGCCGACGTCGTGGCGACGGCGTCGATCGAGGCGAGGCCGCACACGCCGCACGAGCTGGAGGTGTACACGTGACGTTCGCGGGTCGCGGCCACCAGGGCGCCCGCGCCCGAGACGGTCACGTCGATCACGTTGTACGTGTTCTCGTCGTGCTCGGGGGCGCAGTAGATCATCGAGCGGAGCCCGTCCGTGCCGGTGATCACTCCCTCGGAGACCAGGAAGCCGGCGACGAGGTCGAAGTCGTGGCCGGGCGTGCGCATCGTGACGGCGAACGAGGTGCCGGCGACGCGGATCTCGAGCGGCTCCTCGGTCGCCAGCGAGTCGTGGCGTGGCGTGGACCCGACGCCCACCTCGACGCGACTGATGCGACGTCGCTGGACGGGCTTGGTCACGCGTCCTCCATCGTTGCGCGAGCCAGGGTGGTCGCCCGCGCCACCGCGTCCCTCAGCGCCTCGGGAGAGCCACCCGCCCGCCCCGCGGCGTAGCCGACGAGGAACGTGGTCAGCGGTGCCGCCGGACGCAGCACCTCGTGGGCGGCCACCGCGGCCAGGTCGAGCACCTGGGCCGGCGTCGCGGCGGAGGCGTCGACGTCGAGCTCGTCGCAGAGGGCCTGCCACCAGGCCTCGATCTGCTGGTCACGGTCGGTCATGGGTGCTCCTGGGGGTGGCTGTGCTCGAGGACGTGGCCGTGGTCGAGGACGTGGCTGTGCTCGTGGGCGCGGCGGGCGACCAGGGCCTCGAGGTCGGCGGGGGTGTCGAGGTCGTCGAGCGCGCCCGCGGGGGCGCTCACGTGCTCGAGGTCGAGGTGGGCGAAGACGTCGCGCAGGGCCGCGCCGTGCAGGTCGACCAGCCCGCGGACGACCTCGGCACCCCGGGCCGACAGCAGCGCGGACGTCCAGTGCGCACGTCCGTCCTCGTCGACCACGACCCGCGCCTCGCGGCGCAGAGGGTCTCGCACGAGCGCGGGGACGAGGAGCTCGGCACGGGCCAGGTCCGCAGCGAGGAGGAGCACGTCGGTGTCGACCGGTACGGCTCGCAGGCCCGCGTGCAGCCCGGCGGCGGGTCCACCGCCGGGCGGGTCCTCGCGCGTCCAGACGACCTGCGCCGCGGTCGGTCGGGCGTCACCGACGACGACGGCGCGTGTGCTGGACGGCAGCGCCGCGAGGACGTGGTCGAGAAGAGGACGACCGTCGACCGGCACGCGCGTCTTGTCGCGGCCGTCCCACCGCCGGCTGGTGCCCCCGGCGAGGACGACCGCCCAGGCCGGGTCGCTCACGACAGGTGCTGCGGCTGCGGGTCGGCCTTGTGGCCCTCGTCGGACCCCGTCGCGTCCTGCGTGCCGTCGGCCCCCTCGCCGTCGGCGTGGAGCGTGGAGGGCACCAGCCGCACGACGACGGACTTCGACGTGGGCGTGTTGCTGTGCAGCGCGGTCGAGTCCAGCGGCACCAGGGGGTTCGTCTCGGGGTAGTAGGCGGCAGCCGTGCCGCGCGGGGTGTCGTAGGGGACGACCCGGAAACCCGGCGCCACCCGGTCGACGTCGTCGTCCTCCCACCGGCTCACCAGGTCGACGAGGTCACCGTCGGACCAGCCGAGGGACGCGAGGTCCTCGGGGTGGACCATGACGACGCGGCGGCCGCCCTCGATGCCGCGGTAGCGGTCGCTCATCCCGTAGATCGTGGTGTTGAACTGGTCGTGGCTGCGCAGCGTCTGCAGGAGGAGGTGGCCGTCCGGGACGTGCAGGACCTCGATCGGTGACACGACGATCTCGCCCTTGCCGCTGCGCGTCTGGAAGCTCCGCGAGTCGCGCGGCGGGTGCGGGAGCACGAACCCGCCGGGGCGGTCGACCTTGCGCTCGTAGTCCTCGCAGCCGGGGACGACGCGCGAGATGTGGTCACGGATGCGGCGGTAGTCGCCGGCGAGCGCGTCCCAGTCGATGCCGACCCGGTCGGTGCCGTCGGCCTCGCGGAGCGTCGCGCGCGCGATGCCGCAGATGATGGCCGTCTCCGAGCGCAGGTGGGGGCTGGCGGGCTCGAGCGGGCCGCGCGACGCGTGGACCGAGGACATCGAGTCCTCCACCGTGACGAACTGCGGACCCGCGGCACGCACGTCGACCTCGGTGCGACCGAGCGTGGGCAGGATCAGCGCCGTCCCCCCGGTGGTGAGGTGGGAGCGGTTGACCTTCGTGGAGACGTGGAGCGTGAGGTCGGCCTTGCGCAGCGCCTCGGCGGCGACGTCGGTGTCGGAGACGGCGTGCACGAAGTTGCCGCCGAGTCCCATGAAGACCTTCGCCTTGCCGTCGCGGAGGGCGCGGACCGCGTCGACGGTGTCGAAGCCGTGCTCGCGCGGCGGGTCGAAGCCGAACTCGCGCTGGAGCGCGTCGAGGAAGTGGTCGGGCGCCTTCTCCCAGATGCCCATCGTGCGGTCGCCCTGGACGTTGGAGTGACCTCGTACGGGACAGAGCCCGGCACCCCGCTTGCCGATGTCACCGCGCACCAGCGCCAGGTTGGTGACCTCCTTGATGGTGGCGACGGCGTTGCAGTGCTGCGTCAGACCCATCGCCCAGCAGTAGATCGTGGCCTCGGAGTCGGCGATCATCCGGGCGGCCTGCTCGATCTGGGACCGGCTCAGCCCCGTGGCCTCGAGGACGACGTCCCAGTCGAGGGCGCGGACGTGCTCGGCCCACGCGTCGTAGCCGGTCGTGTACTGCTCGACGAACGCCGGGTCGACCGCTCCCCACTGCTCCAGCAGGTGACCGATCGCCTGGAAGAGGGCGAGGTCGCCGTTGATGCGGATCGGCAGGTGGACATCGGCGATGTCGGTGCCGCGTCCCACGACGCCCCGCGGCTTCTGCGGGTTCCGGAAGTTGACGAGCCCGGCCTCGCGCAGGGGGTTGATCGCGAGGATCTTTGCACCGCGCCGCTTCGCGATCTCCAGCGCCGACAGCATGCGCGGGTGGTTGGTGCCGGGGTTCTGGCCGGCGATGACGATGAGCTTCGCGTCGTAGATGTCGCGCAGGCTCACGCTGCCCTTGCCGATGCCGATCGACTCCGCGAGGGCGACGCTCGTGGACTCGTGGCACATGTTCGAGCAGTCGGGGAGGTTGTTGGTGCCGAAGGCGCGCACGAAGAGCTGGTAGACGAACGCGGCCTCGTTGGACGCGCGGCCCGAGGTGTAGAAGATCGCCTCGTCCGGCGAGGCGAGACCGTTCAGGTGCTCGGCCACGAGCGCGAAGGCGTCGTCCCAGTCGATCGGCTCGTAGTGCGTGGCGCCGGGACGCTTGACCATGGGGTGGGTGATGCGACCGAGCTGGCCGAGCCAGTACTCGTCGTGGCCGTCGAGCTCGGCGATGGAGTAGCGCGCGAACACCTCGGGCGTCGCACGGTCGGTGGTGGCTTCCTCGGCCACCGCCTTGGCGCCGTTCTCGCAGAACTCGGCGGTGTGGCGGGCGTCGGGGTCGGGGTCGGGCCAGGCGCACGACATGCAGTCGAATCCCTCGGCCTGGTTCAGCTTGAGCAGCGTCTGGGTCGTGCGCTTGGGCCCCATGTGGGAGAGCGAGCGCTCCATGGAGACCTTGACGGCCGTGACGCCGGCGGCGGCGTCCTTCGGGTGGTGGACCTCGAGGTCACGCTCGTCCTGGGCGCCGAACCCGTCGACCACCGGGGTGGGATCGGTTCCTGCGGGTCCGGAGGTGGGGGTCGGGGTGCTCACGGTGGTCCTCCCTGGGCGTGGCGGCGGTCACTCTCGACCGTACCCGCTCCCCGGCGGGCCCGCCCGGCGCGAGGGGGCTCAGACGACGGCGGCGCCGGCGCCGCGTCCGCGGCGTCGCGGTGCCGCGGGAGCCGGCTCGACGGGCTGGTCCTCGCGACCGCTCTGCCGCGCGGCCAGGCCCGTCACGAACTCGCCGATCTCCTCGATCGCGGCCCGCGCCTCGGGCACCCAGGACGCGGCCGCCTGGAACACGTGGACCTGGCGCTCCCACACCTGGAGGTCGACCGGCACGCCGGCCTTGACCAGGCGACCGGCCATGTACTCGGCGTCGGCGAGGAGGATCTCGCGGGAGCCGATCTGGATCAGCGCCGGCGGCATGTCCTCGAGCGGCATGTCGACCGGGCAGACCCGCGTGCCATTGATGCCGCGGCGGGTGTCCATGCGCAGCGCGACGTCGGTGAACTTCTCGAGGGCGCGCAGTGGGAACGTCTGGCACCGGTCGGCGTTGCGGTGCTGGCGCTTGCGGGTCGCGTCCACGTCGAGCAGGGGCGAGATCGCGACGACGCCCGCGGGACGTCCGAGGCCCTGGTCGAGCACCGCCCGGGCGACGCTGAAGGCGAGGTATCCACCCGCGGAGTCGCCCGCGATCGTGATGTCGGCAGCCCGGTAGCCCTGGTCGAGCAGCCAGCGGAAGCCGTCGACGCCGTCGGCGACCGACTCGGCGATCGGCTCGTACGGCATCTGGCGGTAGCCGACGTTGAGCACCGGCTGGCCGGAGGCGTGCGAGATCCGCGAGACGAGCCGTCGGTGGGTGTTGAGGCCACACGTGAGGAACGCGCCGCCGTGGAAGTAGAGGATCACGCGGGGGTTGCCGCCGTGGATGTCGCGCACGTCCTTGGCGAGCAGCAGCTCGCTGCCGCACCGCGCGAGGTCGACGGTGCGCCAGCTGGTCCCCTCGTGCACGGGCAGGAGACGGGCGGCGTGGTCCAGCAGGTTCGGCGGGAAGAGGTCGAACGGGAGACGGGTCCAGAGGTCGAGCAGCGGTCGCACCGTGTGCCGGAGCCCGAAGCCCAGGGCCTGCGACTGCAGGCTGGCGCCCTCGACGTACCGCGCGTCGGGCGCGACCGACAGGTGGCCGCTGCTCGTGCGGGCGGATCGGCGATCCGTCATGCTGCTCATTACGACCTCTCCCGTCGTCATCCTGTGTTCACGAATATGTCACACCCAGTGACCCCCGCCACACGAAATCGTTACCTTGACGCCACGTCGTCCCAGCGGCAGGAGACCCCGCGATGCCCTTCATGCCCCCCACGGACTCGATGTTCCTGCTGGCCGAGTCGCGTGAGCACCCGATGCACGTGGGCGGGCTGCAGCTCTTCGAGCCCCCCGAGGGCGCGGGCCCGGAGTTCGTGCGCGAGCTCGTCGAGGGGTTCCGGGCCGGTGAGCACGTGTCGCCGACGTTCCGCAAGCGTCCGGCCGAGCCCGTCGGGCTGCTGGGGCAGACCTGGTGGAGCCACGACGACTCGATCGACCTCGAGTACCACGTGCGCCACTCCGCGGTGCCGCCGCCGGGGCGCATCCGCGAGCTCCTGCAGCTGACGTCACGCTGGCACGGCTCGTTGCTCGACCGGCACCGGCCGCTGTGGGAGGCGCACGTCGTCGAGGGGCTCCAGGACGGGCGCTTCGCCGTCTACAGCAAGATCCACCACTCGATGGTGGACGGCGTCTCCGCGCTGCGGCTCATGCAGCGCAGCCTCAGCGAGGATCCCGAGCGCCGCGACTGCGTGCCGCCGTGGGCGCTGCCGTCACGTCGCCCGTCCACCGAGGTCTCACGTCGGCTCCCCGACCCTCTCGGCCTGCTCCGGGGCGGGCTCTCGGTCGCGGAGGACGTCGCCGGCATGCTGCCGGCCTCGATGCGGGTCGTCGACCAGATCGTCCGCGAGGGCGACATCACGCTGCCCCGCGCGCCGAGGACGATCCTCAACGGCCCGGTCGGCGGTGCCCGCCGGTTCGCCGCGCAGTCGTGGGAGATCGAGCGCATCCGCCAGGTCGCGAAGTCCTCGGCCACCACGCTCAACGACGTCGTCCTCGCCATGGTCTCGGGCGCGCTGCGCCGGTACCTCCTCGAGCAGAACGCCCTGCCCGACGACCCGATGACGGCGATGGTGCCGGTGTCCTTGGCGCTGCGCGCCGAGTCGGCCGGCACGGACGACGGCACCGGGGGCAACTCGGTCGGGGTGATCGTGGTGAACCTCGCGACGGACGTCGAGAACGGGCCCACCCGTCTGGAGGAGATCGCCTACTCCTCCAAGCGGGCCAAGAAGATCCTGGGCGGCCTCAGCCCGGTCCAGATCCTGGCCTTCTCGGCCCTGCAGATGGCGCCGCTGGCGTTCACCCCGGTGCCGGGCTTCGTGCGGGTCACCCACCCGCCGTTCAACGTCGTCATCTCGAACGTGCCCGGCCCGAAGAACCCGATGTACTTCAACGGCGCGCGGCTCGACGGTCTCTACCCGGTCTCCATCGTGCTCGACGGCCAGGCCGTCAACGTGACGCTGTGCAGCCGCGACCGCTACCTCGACTTCGGCATCATCGGCTGCCGGCGCAGCGTGCCACACCTGCAGCGGCTGCTGACGCACCTCGAGACGTCGCTCGCGGAGCTCGAGACGGCCTGGGGCTGAACCGGCCGGACGCCCGGGCCCCGGTGAGGGCGCGGGCGTCCTGGTCCAGGACCGGACGGGTGGTCCGGCCGCCGGTGTCAGCAGTCGGGTCGGTCGGCCATCTGCGAGCCGTCCCAGTACGTCGACTCCTCGAGGTCGCGGGTCGTGAAGTCGCCCTTGATCGATCCGCCGTAGTCACCGAGGAGGGAGCCGGTGGCGCCGAGGGCGTACGTGTTCGGGTCCTGGGAGTAGGTGTCCTGGGTGAGGGTGCCGTCCTCCTTGGCCCGGTCGAGGAAGTTGCCGAAGAGCAGCGGGCTGTTCATCTCCGCCAGGATCTGTGCGTCCTCGAGGGGGTCGCCCGTCAGCGGGACCTCCGCCGTCGTCTGCACGTAGGTCTGGTCGTCGGTGTTCGACGTCAGGTCGCCCTGGTCGGCCGCGAGCGTGTAGCCCGCGGTGACGCTGACACTGACGGGGGTGCCGTCCTCGTCGAGGTTGATGGCGAACAACGCCTCGCCGGAGGCACCGGCCGACGCGTCGTCGGCGTTGAGCGTCGCGAAGGCGCTCGCCCCGACCTTGCCGCGGTAGTAGGCGGTGTACCCGTCCTTCGTCTGCTTGGCACCGAGGTAGACACCGAGGTTCGCCTCACCGCCCGCGCCGGCCGTGATGCCGGAGATCGACGCGGCGGCATTGCCCTCGAGGCCACCCTCGACGAAGGTCGAGTCCGGCTCCCGCAGGTCGCCGATGAGCTGCTCGAGGAGCAGGCGCGTGGGGTTGGGCGGGCCGTCGATGTCCTTGATGATCGGCAGGCCGCCGACGAGCGGGATGTCGCTCGGCCCCGGCAGGTCCGGCGCCACGCTGTCGAGCACCTGCTCGGCGACCAGCCCCCGGAGGATGTCGTTGACCTCGTCCTGGTCCTGCGCGTCCCAGCTCCGTCCGGTCTGGCCGGCCAGGAGGGCGTCGGCCGTGGCGATGGCGACCGCACCGTACTTCTTCCCGTCGAGGGTCACGCTCACGTCGATCCCCGGCCCCACACCGACGCCGACCTTGCCGAGGTCGACCTCCGTCACGCGGAAGGTCCCGTCCGAGAGCTCCTCGACGAGCAGCTGCTTCCCGACCGTGACCGAGACGACGAAGGCACCGGTGACCTCGACGCTGCCCTGCTGGGAGTCGACGACGCACGGGGTGTCGGGCAGCCGGTCCTCGGGGCTGCGTGGCTCGTCGGGCGCCTCGCACTCACCGCCGCCGGCCAGGTTGAGGATCTGGCAGATGCGGTACGAGACCTCCGACTTGAGCTGGGGGCTCATCTGCACGATCGTGCCGGTGGTCGCGAGCACGAGGATCGAGGCCAGCACGACGATGCCGACCAGCTCGAGCGAGCCTTGGCCCCGATCGGTGCGGCGGGTGCAGAGGAACATGGTGGTGCCTGTCGGTCAGGGATGGCTGGGGGAGTGGCGCCAGACTAGGAAGCCCGACCCTCCCGGCGCCCGGGCCCGTGGGCCCGACCGGGTCCCAGGCAGGGCCCAGCCGGCCCGCACGAGGACGGACCTGCCTCGATCGCCCGACCGGCCTCAGCAGTCGGGGCGGTCGGCCATGCGCGTGCCGTCCCAGTACTGCGCATCGGTGAGCTCGCGCAGCGTCAGGTCGCCCGAGATGTCGATGCCGACCTTCGGCCCCAGCCCCGCCGAGCCGCTGTAGCCGTAGGTGTTGGCGTCGTCGGCGTAGACGTTGCGCGTGATGGTGCCGCGCTCGCGTGCCTCCTGGACGAAGTCGTCGACGGTGAACGGGGTCGCGAGGTTGCCGATGGTCGCGGCGTCCTTGGCGACGTCTCCGGTCAGCGGGACCTCGACGGTGACCTCGGTGTACTGGTCGTCGTCGCCCTGGGTGGTGTACTGCAGGTCGGCGCCGCCGGCCATGCCGACGGTGACCTTGACGGACTGCGGCTCGCCGCTCTTGTCGGTGGTGATCTCGACGAGGCCCTCGACCTTGCCGTTCAGGGTGCCCTCGGCGACGAGGTAGGTGCCGAACGCGCCTCCCTCGAGCTCGGTGCGGTAGTACAACGAGTAGCCGTCCGGGGTCTTCTTGCCACCGAGGTACGCGCCGAGCGCGACGTCGGCGCCCGCGCCGGCGGTGATGGCGGTGGCCGACGCCCCGGCGTTGCCCTCGATGCCGCCCTCGAAGTAGGACTCGTCAGGGTCGGGCAGGTCCCCACCGATGAGGTTCTTCACGCCGTCGTTGATCGGGTTCGGGATGAATCCGAGGAGCTTGTCCGGGGTGACCGCGTCGACGACCTTGCCCTTGGTCATCCGGCTCATGAGGTCGTCGAGGGCGTCGCGGTCCTCGGCGTACCAGGTGTTGCCCCGCTCGCCCGCGAGCAGCGCCGAGGCGTCGGCGGAGGCACCAGAGCCGTAGTCGACGCCGTCGATCGTGACGGTGTTCTCGGCGCCGGCGCTGGCCGTGACGCCCAGGCCACCGGAGTCGATCTCGGTGACGCGGAACGAGCCGTCGGACAGCTCCTCGACCATGTACTTCTTGCCGAGGTTGCCGGTGAAGAAGGTGAAGGACCCACCGACGCTGGCCTCGGTGCTGGTGGAGTTCGAGACGCAGGGCTCGTCCGGGAGCCGGTCCTCCGGGCTGGGCGCCTCGGCGGGTGGCTCGCAGCTCCCGCCGCCCGCGAGGTTCAGGATCTGGCAGATCCGGTACGACACCTCGGCCCGCAGCTGCGGGCTCGACTGCACGACGGCACCCGTGGTGGCGAGCACCAGGATCGCGGCCAGGACGACGATGCCGACGAGCTCGAGAGAGCCCTGGCCCCGATCGGTGCGGCGGTGGGTCGTGAGGAACATGAGGAGGGGCTCCCAGGGGTCGGAGTCTGGTGGTCAGAGGCTGGTGACGAGGCTGAGGACCAGGACCAGGACGAGCACGCCGAGGACGAGCAGGCCCGCCCCGATCCAGGTGAAGAGTCGGCCGCCCTGCACGACCGTGTCGATCACGGCGCGGGACGGGTCCTGCGGGTCGTAGCGGACGGGGACGGCCCGGCCGGGCCGGGGGGCGAGCGACTGGCGGATGCCGGACGTGTGCTGGTGGACCTCACCGTGCTGGTCCTGCCACTGGAAGGTCGGGTACAAGGCCGCCGACCCGGTGTCGGCGCGTCCGGTGCGGCGGTCGACGACCACGCCCGTGGTGCGGGTCCAGTCCTTGGTGGTGCGGGTGCGAACCAGGCCGATGGCGAGGAAGACCAGTCCGATGGCGACGGGCACGCCTCCCAGGAACGGAGCGATCAGGGTCTGGTCCACCCGCTCACTCCTGGGTGTCGACCTGCACGACGACGGTGGACAGCACCTGCGCCGGCAGGTCCTCGTCCTCGGCCGAGAGTGACGTCACCTGGACCTGGCTTCCATCCGCCAGGTCGAGCACCAGGGTGCGCGTGGTGAGCTCCGGGGTGGTCGTGGCGGGGGTGGCGCCGGGCGAGGCCGTCGCCGTCGGCACGGTGGCCTCGTACTCGAGGTAGTAGGCGCTGATGGCCTTCGGCCAGACGACCTCCTGGGGCTCGACGTTGCGGCCGCCCAAGGTCGCCATCGCCGATGCCGCGAGGGCTTGCGACTGCTTCTCGGCGTCCTGCTGCGGGTCGGTGATGACGCGCACGTCGGCGCCGCTCGTGGCGGTCCCGTCGACCACCGGGCCTCGCCACACCGTGGACACGATGTTCTCGGCCGGCTTGGCCTCCGGCTGCTGGTCCCACGAGGAGGGGACGGCGATGCGGACGGCGCCGAGGTCGGTCTCGGTGAATCCGGACGGCGTGCCGTCGGCCGGCTGGATCACCTGGTCGCTGGGCACGGTCTTGGGCTCCTCGGAGTCGGACCCGGAGCAGGCGCTCACGGTCAGGACGGCGGCGGCAAGGACGGCAGCGAGTCGCGGGGTCATGGGGCTCATCGTCTCATCGAGGGTCAGCGGACGGTGCTCCCGCTCGTGCGGCTGAGGGCCAGCACCAGCAGGAACGCGACGCCGGCCCACAGGACCAGGTCGACGAGCGCCGCGGCGAGGGGGAGGTCGGTGATGAGCTGGCCCGCGAAGGACGCGCCCGCCCAGCTGTTGAGGTTCAGGGCCCAGCCGAGCACGAGCCCGAGGAACAGTCCTTCCGGTGCGTCGTCGGGGCGCATGCGCGTCCACCAGATGAACGCGGTGACGGCCAGCGCGGCGACGACGAGGAAGGTGCGGGTGATCACGCCGCTGGTGACGGACGCCTGGTCGACGGCGACGACGGCGGAGATGACCACCGCGACCATGGTGAGGACACCCGCGGTGAGGGCGGTGCCGATCACGATCGACGCGCGCATGGCGGCTCCTAGGGAAGAGGGACCCGACCAGGGTCCCGTGGACGACGGGATGACGCGAGGCGGGGAGAGCCGGCGCTGCCGTGCTCTCCCCGCCTGCTCGGCCGGGTCAGCCGGCGTTGAGGATCTCCTGGATCTTCTCCTGGACCTTGGCGGTGATG
>CAZREF010000047.1:0-15847 GCA_964599245.1 uncultured Aeromicrobium sp.
CTCGTCGCTGTCGACGTTCGAGTGGTAGTACGGCACCGGGATCGCCAGCGGGTGGTAGTCGACCTTGCGTGGGACGAAGTTGCACACGACGAAGTTGGCGCCCTCGAACACCTGGTGCACCGGCGGCGGCTGGTGGACGCGTCCGGTGATCGGCTCGAAGTCGTGCACGCTCAGCGCGTACGGGTAGAGGCAGCCGTCCCACCCGACCACGTCGAAGGGGTGCCGGGGCACGACGTGCACCGTGCCCGACAGGCCGCCGGGGCCCGACCCGCGGTGCTTCACGAAGACCTCCACGGGACCCTCGGCGCGCACCACCTCGGGCTCTCCCGGCCCGCGCAGGTCTCGCTCGCAGTACGGCGCGTGCTCGAGCAGCTGTCCGTAGCGCGACAGGTAGCGCTTGGGCGGCGCGACGTGGCTGTTCGCCTCGATGCAGTAGGCCCGCGTCGTCGTCCCCACCCTGTAGCGGTGCGTCGTGGCGCGGGGGACGACGAGGTAGTCGCCCGGTCCGTACGGCAGGTGGCCGAAGACGGTCTCGAGCACACCCGTGCCCGCCTCGACGAACACGATCTCATCGCCCGTGGCGTTGCGGTACAGCGGCGACGTCGCGTCCGCCACGACGTAGGAGATCCGTACGTCGGCGTTCCCGAGCACGAGTCGGCGACCGGTCACCACGTCGATCCCGGCCGCCGAGCCGACCTCGCCACCCGACTCGCCGCCCGCCGAGCCTGTCGAGGTGCCGTGTGCCGAGCCTGTCGAGGTGCGGTGTGCCGGGAGGACCTTGCCGCCCGCCGAGCCTGTCGAGGTGCGGTGTGCCGGGCCGAAGAGGTCGTGCAGCCTCAGGTGGCGCGGGAGCAGCGGCTCGTTCGGCGTCGTCGACTGGTCGGGCAGCTCCCACCGGCGCGCCTCGAGCACCGCCGACGGCACGCCGACGTGGTAGAGCAGGGACGAGTCGGAGCTGAAGCCCTCCTCGCCCATGAGCTCCTCGCGGTAGAGGTCACCGTCGGGGGAGCGGTGCTGGGTGTGGCGCTTCGGGGGAACCGACCCCGCGCTCCGGTAGTGGGCCATCAGAAGTTCCCGCGCCTCGCCTGCTCGCGCTCGATCGCCTCGAACAGGGCCTTGAAGTTGCCCTTGCCGAACCCGAGGGAGCCGTGGCGCTCGATCAGCTCGAAGAACACCGTGGGGCGGTCGCCGATCGGCTTGGTGAAGATCTGCAGGAGGTAGCCGTCCTCATCGCGGTCGACCAGGATCCCGCGGCTCTGCAGCTCCTCGATCGGCACCCTGACCTCACCGATCCGCGAGCGCAGCTCGGGGTCGGTGTAGTAGCTGTCGGGCGTGCTGAGGAACTCCACGCCCCGTGCGCGCAGCCGGTCGACGGTGGCCAGGATGTCGTCGGTCGCGAGCGCCAGGTGCTGGGCGCCCGGTCCGCGGTAGAACTCGAGGTACTCGTCGATCTGCGACTTCTTCCTCGCGATCGCCGGCTCGTTGAGCGGGAACTTGACCCGGTGGTTGCCGCTGGCCACCACCTTGCTCATGAGGGCCGAGTAGTCGGTGGCGATGTCGTCGCCGATGAACTCGGCCATGTTGGTGAAGCCCATGACCCGCCCGTAGAAGTCGACCCACTCGTCCATGTGCCCCAGCTCGACGTTGCCGACGACGTGGTCGAGCGCCGCGAACAGCGAGGTGCCCGGGGCGATGCTCGAGGAGCGGGCGACGAAGCCCGGCAGGTACGGGCCGGCGTAGCGGCTGCGGTCGACGAGGGTGTGGCGGGTCTCGCCGTAGGTCGCGATGGCGGCGACCCGGACGGTGCCGTGCTCGTCGCAGACGTCGTGCGGGTCCTCGAGCACCGTCGCCCCCTGGGCGCGGGCGTGCTCGACGCACCGGTCGACGTCGGGCACCTCCAGGGCGATGTCGACGACGCCGTCACCGTGGCGGCGGTGGTGGTCGGCGACGGGGGAGTCGGGGTCGACGGCACCCTGCAGCACGAAGCGGACGGCCCCGCCCTGCAGCACGTACGCGTGGTGGTCGCGGTTGCCGGTCTCGGGACCTGCGTACGCGACGACCCGCATGCCCCAGACGTTCTCGTAGTACGCGGCGGCCTGCGTGGCGTTGCCGACCGCCCACACGACGGCGTCCCACCCGGTCACCGGGAAGGGATCGCGGGAGTCGTCGTGCTCGACGAGGCCGACCAGCCGGCGCAGCTGCTCGAGGTCGAGGTCGGCGAGGCGCTCGGCATCGGTGAGGATCGTGCTGTGGTCCGCGGGAGTCGTCGTCATGTGGTCCAGGTCACCGGATCCGCCGCTGCTCGGCAACCTGCCGCGTGGGAGGTGGTCAGATCGGGCGATCCTGCCGAGTAGCCTGGGCATGTACTGGTCATCCTGCCTAGGAGTCGACGATGGACGCCCTCGACCTCGCGCTCGTCGCCGCGCTCCGTGAGCACCCCCGCGCGGGCGACCTCGAGCTGTCGCGCCTCGTCAAGGTGGCCAGGGCGACCGTGCAGTCGCGCCTGGCCAAGATGGAGGCCGCCGGGGTGATCACGGGCTACGGCCCCGACATCGACCTCGCCGCGGCCGGCCAGCCCGTGCTGGCCTTCGCGACGCTGGAGATCGCGCAGGGTCGCCTCGAGGACGTCCGCGCCGAGCTCGAGGGCCTGCCCAACGTGCTCGAGGCCTACGTCACGAGCGGCACCGCGGACGTCGTCTGCAAGATCGCCGCGTCGTCCCACGCCGACCTGCAGGACGTGCTCCTGCACATGAGCACGTCGGGCTCGATCGTCCGCTCGACGAGCATCGTCGTGCTCAGCGAGCTCGTCGCCCCCCGCGTCCTCCCCGTCCTGGCCCGCGACGTCCAGGCCGGCGGCCGCGCCCCCCGCTACCGCTGAGGGACCGACCCCGTCGACGACCCTCCGTCACGCCACTCACCATGGTTCCTCGTCGCTCACCTGCGGATGCTTCCCCTGGTGAGTGGGGGAGGACCAGGGTGAGCTGCTGATTCCCATCAGGTGATGGGAATCAGCGCTGCCGCGGGGCGGGTCAGGGACGCAACGCCCCCAGTCGGCGGACCGCCTCGTCGAGCACGTCGGGGCGCTTGCAGAACGCCCAGCGGACGAGGGGGCGGCCGGGGTTGTCCTCGAGCGGGACGTCGGGGTCGTGGAAGACCTGGTGGGGCACGGCCACGACGCCGGCCCGCTCGGGCAGGGAGAGGCAGAAGTCGAGGCCGTCGTCGAAGCCGAGCGGGCGGATGTCGGTGGTCGCGAAGTAGGTGCCGTCGGGCACCATCACGTCGAAGCCGACGGCGTCCAGGCCCTCGCACAGCTGGTCGCGCCGCGCCCGCATCCCCGCGGTGAAGGCGTCGAAGTAGTCGTCGCCGAGGCCGAGCGCCAGGGCCACGGCGGGCTGCAGCGGGGCGCCGGAGGTGTAGGTCAGGAACTGCTTCGCGCCGAGCACCGCCTGGACCAGCGGGACCGGCCCGCTCGCCCAGCCGACCTTCCAGCCCGTGAACGAGAACGTCTTGCCGCCGCTGGAGATGGTCAACGTCCGCTCGCGCATCCCCGGCAGGGTCGCGATCGGCACGTGCTCGACGTCGAACGTGAGGTGCTCGTACACCTCGTCGCTGATGACGACGAGGTCGTGCTCGCGCGCGACCCGTGCGACGGCCTCGAGCTCCTCGCAGGTCAGGACGCTGCCGGTCGGGTTGTGCGGGCTGTTGAGCAGGATCGCCGTCGTGCGTGGGCCGACGGCCGCGCGCAGCTCGTCGACCGGGAGACGGAAGTCGGGCGCCCGCAGGGTGACCGGACGACGGATCGCCCCCGCCATCTGCAGCACGGCGACGTAGGAGTCGTAGTAGGGCTCGAGGACCACGACCTCGTCGCCGGGCTCGACGAGGCCCAGGACGGCCGCGGCGATCGCCTCGGTCGCCCCGGTGCTGACGACGACCTCGGTGTCGGGGTCGACGTCGAGGCCGTACCAGCGCCGCTGGTGCTCCGCGATGGCTCGGCGCAGCGCAGGGACGCCGGGACCGGGGGCGTACTGGTTGGACCCGCTGCGCAGCGCGTCGACCGCCGCGTCGAGGACGACGCCGGGCCCGTCCGTGTCGGGGAAGCCCTGGCCGAGGTTCACCGCGCCGGTCTCGAGCGCGAGCGCGCTCATCCGCGCGAAGATCGTGGTGCCCAGGCCGGAGATCCGGCTGCTCTGCGTCCTCATCCCTGGCGACCCTACGCGGGCGTGGTCGCCCCTGCTGCGGGGCGGACGAGCGCGCCGGGAGACGAAGCCGCCCCGCCGTTCTCGGGGGGTGAAACGGCGGGGCAGCGGCTCCACCGTACGCGCACCGCGCAGGCACGTCAGCGGGTTCGCCGGAAAAGGGCGTCCGCAGGAGGTGAGAGGTGGGTCACAATCCAGACCGCACGGGCCGTGTGGCTGCAGGTGAGAGACTGTCGCCCATGAGCACCGCAACCGCCGCCTCGCCCCCCGCGGGCGGCGGTCGTCGCGCCCCCCGACGACGGAGGTTCTCGCTCGTCCGCCTCCTCGGGGTGGCGCTCATCCTCGCCGGGCTCGGCGTCCTGGGCTACGTGGCGTGGCAGTACTGGGGCACGAACGTCGTCTCGAAGCAGCAGCAGGCCGAGGTCCGCAAGATCATCTCCGAGGACTGGAAGAACGGCGTCGACGGCGACAACATCGGCCTGCTGCGGGTGCCCCGCTTCGGCACCGAGTACGAGGTCCCGATCATCAAGGGCTTCGACAAGGACACCCTCGCCAAGGGCGTCGGCATGTACCCGAAGGCCGCGCTCCCCGGTGAGCTCGGCAACTTCGCGATCGCCGGCCACCGAGTCACCCACGGCGAGCCGTTCCGCGACTTCCTCAAGCTCAAGAAGGGCGACCTCGTCTACGTCGAGACGCGCACCGCGGTCTTCGCCTACGAGCTGCGCAACGACGGCGACTCCCTGACCCTCGACTTCACCGTGGGCTGGCCGCTGCAGCAGGTGCCCGACCCCGACATGCGCGGGGAGCAGCCGACGAAGAGCGTCCTGACCATGCTCACGTGCTCGGAGCTGTTCCACACGCGCAACCGCAACGTCGTCTTCGGCGACCTCGTCAAGATCACCGACAAGGCCGACCCGGAGCGCGTGATCGACCTGCCGGGCGCGTAGAGGCCGGCGGACCGTGCAGGACTACCAGCGCTCCTTCGTGGAGTTCGCGATCGGCCACGACGTGCTCCGGTTCGGCTCGTTCACGCTGAAGTCGGGGAGGACGTCGCCGTACTTCTTCAACGCCGGCGGCTTCGACACCGGGGCGCGGCTCGCCGGCCTCGGACGCTTCTACGCGGCCGCCATCGCCGAGCGTGCCCCCGCGTTCGACGTGCTGCTCGGGCCCGCGTACAAGGGCATCCCCATCGCCGCCGCGACGGCCGTGCAGCTCGCCGAGCACCACGACCGCGACGTGCCGTGGGCCTTCAACCGCAAGGAGGCGAAGGACCACGGCGAGGGCGGGATGATCGTCGGGGCCCCGCTGCGCGGCCGGGTGCTGCTCGTCGACGACGTCATCACCTCGGGCAAGGCGATCCGCGAGGTCGTGCCGCTGGTGGAGCAGGCCGGCGCCGAGCTGGCCGGCATCGTCGTCGCCGTCGACCGTCAGGAGCGCGGGACCGGGACCCTGTCGGCGGTCGACGAGGTCCGGCGCGACCTCGGGGTCCCCGTCGAGGCCATCGTCACGTTCGACCACGTCATCGAGTACCTCGAGGGGTCTGGGCGCCACGCCGAGCACCTCGAGGCCGCGCGGGCGTACCGCGACCAGCACGGCGCGTGAGCGAGCCGGAGCAGCGTCTCGACGTCGTCGGCGTCGGCCCGTGGGAGGGCCCGGTGCCCGACGACCCGCGGCTCGATCCCGAGCTGCTCGCCACGGGCGACCGGCGCAACGTCGTCGACCGCTACCGGTACTGGGCGGTCGAGGCGATCGTCGCCGACCTGGACACCCGGCGCCACCCCCTGCACGTCGCGGTCGAGAACTGGCAGCACGACCTCAACATCGGCTCCGTGGTGCGCACCGCGAACGCGTTCAACGTGGCGGCCGTCCACGTCGTCGGACGGCGACGCTGGAACCGTCGCGGCGCGATGGTCACCGACCGCTACCTGCACGTCGAGCACCATGTCGACGTCGCGGCACTCGCCGCCTGGGCCGCGGGGGAGGGGCTGCCGCTGCTCGGGGTCGACAACCTCCCCGGCGCGACACCGCTCGAGTCAACCCGGCTGCCCCGTTCGTGCGTGCTGCTCCTCGGGCAGGAGGGGCCGGGGCTGAGCGACGCCGCCCGCGCCGCGTGTGCGGCGACCCTCTCGATCGCCCAGTTCGGCTCGACGCGGTCCATCAACGCGGGCGCCGCGGCGGCGATCGCGATGCACGCCTGGGTGCGCGAGCACGCCGAGCTCCCCGCCCCGCCCCGCCCAGCAGGACCGGGCGACCCGGCCTAGGCTCGCGGCATGAGCCGTGTCGTCGTCATCGGTGGGGACGCGGCCGGGATGACCGCCGCGTCGGCCCTCAACCGTCTCGTGCCCGACGTCGAGGTCGTCGTGCTGGAGCGCGGACACCACACGTCGTACTCCGCCTGCGGCGTGCCGTACTGGGTCGCGGGCGAGGTGGACGGTCCCGACGCACTGGTCGCCCGGACGCCGGAGGAGCACCGCGAGCGCGGCATCGACGTCCGGCTCGCGAGCGAGGCGCTGGCGGTCGACGTCGAGGCGCACGAGGTTCGCTACCGCGACCTCGGCGGCGAGCACGTCGTCGGCTACGACCGCCTCCTCGTGGCGACCGGTGCGTCGTCGGTCCTGCCCGACCTCCCCGGCGTCGACGCCGGTGGGGTGCAGACGGTCAAGGACCTCGTCGACGGTCAGCAGGTGCTGGACCGGGTCCACGCCGGCGTCCGTCGTGCGGCGGTCGTGGGGAGCGGCTACATCGGCATCGAGATGGCCGAGGCGCTGCTGGCGCGCGGCATCGAGGTGACGGTGGTGGAGCGCGAGTCGACGCCGCTGCCGATCGTGGAGGACGAGGTCGGCGGGATCATCGCCGACGCCATGCGCGCGAAGGGGGCGCGCGTCGAGACCGGGGCCGCCGTCACCGGCTTCGGCGTCGCCGCCGACGGCTCGGTGACGTCGGTGCTCACGGACGACGACGAGCACCCGGCCGAACTCGTGGTCGCGGCGTTCGGGGTGGCCCCCCGCAGCGACCTGCTCGCCGAGGTGGCCGACCTCGGACCGAAGGACGGCATCGTCACCGACGACCAGCAGCGTGTGCTGCGGCCGGACGGGTCCGTCCTGGCCGACGTCTGGTCCGCCGGTGACTGCGTGGTGACGGCGGACCGACTCACGGGCACCCGCATCCACCTGCCTCTCGGGACCCACGCCAACAAGCAGGGCATGGTGGCGGGGGAGTCGATGGCCGCGTCGCTCGGAGCGGCATGGTCCGGGCGGGTCTTCCCCGGAGCCGTCCAGACCGCGATCACGAAGTTCTGCGACCTCGAGATCGCCCGCACGGGCCTCGGCCGGTCCCAGGCCGCGGACGCCGGGCTCGACGTCGTGAGCGCCACCGTCGAGTCGACCACCGTGGCCGGCTACTACCCGGGAGCCGAGCCGATGACGCTGTGGGGGCTCGCCGAGCGGGGCACCCGGCGACTGCTCGGCGTCCAGGTGGTCGGTGGTCGCGGTGCGGGCGCGCGCATCGACGTGGCGGCCATGGCGCTGTGGTCGTCGATGACCGTCGACGAGCTCGTCATGACCGACCTCTCCTACGCGCCCCCGTTCTCGTCGGTGTGGAGCCCGGTGCAGGTGCTCGCCCGCGCTCTCGTGAAGCGACTCGACCAGTAGGCTGGCAGCGCCGACCCCGGGCCCACGACCGTCGGGCCCGGACCGCCGTCCCTTCCTGCCAGGAGACTCCATGCCGATCGCCACCCCCGAGACCTACGCCGCGATGCTCGACAAGGCCAAGAGCGAGTCGTTCGCGTTCCCGGCCATCAACGTGTCGTCGTCGCAGACCCTGAACGCCGCGCTCGCGGGCTTCGCCGAGGCCGAGTCCGACGGCATCATCCAGGTCTCGACCGGCGGCGCCGAGTACTTCTCGGGCCCCACGGTCAAGGACATGGTCTCGGGCTCGCTCGCGTTCGCCGCGTTCGCGCAGGAGGTGGCGAAGAAGTACCCGGTCAACGTCGCGCTGCACACCGACCACTGCCCGAAGGACAAGCTCGACGGCTTCGTCCGCCCGCTGCTCGCCGCGTCGGCCGAGCGGGTGAAGGACGGCGGCCTGCCCTACTTCCAGTCGCACATGTGGGACGGCTCCGCGGTGCCGCTCGAGGAGAACCTGCAGATCGCGCAGGAGCTCCTGGCCCAGGCGCACGCGGCGAACATCATCCTCGAGGTGGAGATCGGCGTCGTCGGCGGCGAGGAGGACGGCGTCGAGGCGGAGATCAACGACAAGCTCTACACGACCCCCGAGGACGCGCTGGCGACCGCCGAGGCGCTCGGCCTGGGCGAGAAGGGCCGCTACCTCACGGCCCTCACGTTCGGCAACGTCCACGGCGTGTACAAGCCGGGCAACGTGAAGCTGCGTCCGGAGGTGCTGAAGGCCGCGCAGGAGGCCGTGTCCGCGAAATACGGCACGGACGCACCCTTCGACTTCGTCTTCCACGGTGGCTCGGGCTCCCTGCCCGAGGAGATCTCCGCCGCCGTCGACTACGGCGTCGTGAAGATGAACGTCGACACCGACACCCAGTACGCCTTCACGCGCCCGGTCGCCGGCCACATGTTCAGCAACTACGACGGCGTCCTCAAGGTCGACGGCGAGGTCGGCAACAAGAAGGCCTACGACCCGCGCGCCTGGGGCAAGGCCGCCGAGGCCGGCATGGCCGCCCGCGTCGTCGAGGCCTGCCAGAACCTCCGCTCCGCCGGCACCACCCTCTGATCCGTCCCGAGGCGCCCCTTCCCGGTCGGGGAGGGGCGCCTCGTGCATCGGTCGGCTGCTGGTGCGCTGCCTCGGCCCGTCCTGCGGCTGCGCCTCCTCGGCTTCTCCTCGTCCTGCGGCTGCGTCGGTCCGGCTCCTCGTGGTGGTGGGTCGCGTCGGGGCCTCGACCGGGGATCCGGGTGCGAGTCCGGGCTGGCTTCTCGGGGTCCGGTCCGCGCATGGGGGTGACGCGCGATTCTCCCTTTGCGTGGGCAGGGGTTCTTCCTTCTCGTGGACCGTGCCACGTGAAGGGAGAATCGCTGCCCCTCCGTCCCCGTCGGCGGTAGGTGAGGCACCGGACTGCGCGTCGAGAGGTACGTGGGGGCACCGAACTCCGGCCCCGGAGGTAGGTGGCCCGCGCTACCGCGACCCCCGCCGGTAGGTGGCCCGCGGATCGAAGCCCGCTATCCGCGTGCCACCCACCTCGCCGCCCAGAGGAAGCGCGCGCCACCTACCTCCCAGGGCCGAGACGGACGCACGATCCTGCGTTCACGCGCGATGGCCCGAACGATGCGGCATCCACGACCGGATCCCGTCGCGAACGCAGCACCCTTCGCCCTCGAGCACGCGAATGCAGAGTCGTGCGTCACCCAGGACCCCCGCAGGCCCGAGAACCGAAGCCGGCGCTCACCCAGCTGCCCGGTCGAGGCCCCGTGCGCGACCCACCACCACGAGAAGCCGAGGAGACGCAGCCGCAGGACGAGGAGAAGCCGGGAAGGCGCAGCCGCAGGACGAGAGGGGCCGAGGAGGCGCAGCCGCAGGACGAGCACGAGTCGAGGGAGCGGGCGTCGGGACTCACCCGACCCTCGCTGCCACCCCCTGGCTAGGGTCGAGGCCATGACGAACCTGCTCGGAGAGCCGCCGGAGACCTTCCTGCCCGCCGACCCTGGGGCCGAGGACCTCGACGCCGGGACGTCGGCGCGCACGGTCGCGGCCACCCACCCCGACTCCGTGCTCGCGTGGGCACTGGTGGCGGGGGAGGCGCTCGATGCCGGCGACGACCTCGAGGGGTACGCGTTCGCGCGCACCGCCTACCACCGCTCGCTCGACGCGCTGCGCCGCAACGGCTGGCGTGGCCACGGGCCCGTGCCGTGGTCGCACGCGCCCAACCAGGGCTTCCTGCGCTCGCTCGCCGTGCTGGCCACCGCCTCCGAGAGGCTCGGCGACGACGACGAGGCGCACCGCTGCCGCGAGTTCCTGCACGAGTCGAGCCCCGAGGGCTACGCGCAGCTCGTCGGCTGAGGCCGCCGCTCAGTCCTCCAGCGCGGGTGGCGCGCCCGCGGGAGCCCGCAGCCGCAGCCGCCCGGCCTCCACCCGCCACCGGTGTCGTGCGCTGGCGTCGCACAGGTCGCCGTCGAGGTTGGCCTGCGTCGGCTCGCCCTGCACGATGACCTCGCGTCCCTTGAGGTACACGACGTCGTCGCGCATCGGGTGGCGCCCGCGACGCAGCCGCCACGCGTAGCCGAGCCGCTTCCAGCGGGCGTGGGCCCACACGACGGCGACGTCGAGGCTGCCGTCGAAGGGGTCGGCGGCCGGCAGCAGCGGCGCCCCGCCGCCGACGTAGCGGCCGTTGCCCACGGCCACCTGGATCAGGCGGCGTGGGGAGCGGATGCGCTCGCCGTCCACGTGCACCGACGCGTGGAAGCCCTTGCCGACGACCCCGGTGATGACGGCGCCGATCGCGTAGCCGACCGGACCGAAGGTCTTCTTGTACGGCTCGGCCTTGACGTTGGCCTCGGCCCCGAGCCCGACGTGCACGGCGTTGACCACGAGGCGTCCCGCCTGGTCGCGGATCACGTCGGCGGGTCGGGCGTCGGCCTCGACAGCCTGTCGAGCGGCCTCGACGGGGTCGTCGCTGATGCCGAGGGTGCGCACGAAGTCGTTGCCGGTGCCGAGGGGGACGATCGCGAGCTCGACGTCGTCGAAGGCGTCGCGGTCGTCGAGGGCGGTGACGACGGCGTGGATGCTGCCGTCGCCGCCGACCGCCACGAGCACCCCGCCGCGGGCCGCGTCGACGGCCTCCTGGAGGTCGTCGCGGTCCTCGGTGCGCCTTACCTCCAGCAGCGCGTGGGCGCGGAGGACGTCGAGCGCCTCGTCCAGGCGCGGGTCGTCGCTGGAGCCGGCCTGGGCGTTGACGACCGCGACCCAGCGCTGCGTCACGGACATCGCTCCCTCTCCACGCCGACGAGAGCGCCCCCTCCCGGCGCCGCCCCGAGCCTATGCCCCCACGGGCACCGCCGCACCCAGCGCGGTCGGCATTCGTCCCGGGCGGGCCGGTCCCGTTACGATGCCGCAGGCAGCGCCCCGGACTCCGGGGCCTGTCTCGCGTCACAGCGTCCACACCAACCTCGAGGGGTGCATCGCATGCCCGCAGTCGTCATCGTCGGAGCCCAGTGGGGTGACGAGGGCAAGGGCAAGGCCACCGACCTGCTCGGCAGCCGCGTCGACTACGTCGTCAAGTTCAACGGCGGCAACAACGCCGGCCACACCGTCGTCATCGGCGACGAGAAGTACGCCCTGCACCTGCTGCCCAGCGGCATCCTCAGCCCGGGCTGCACGCCGATCATCGGCAACGGCGTCGTCATCGACCTCGACGTGCTCTTCGAGGAGATCGACGGTCTCGAGGCGCGCGGCATCGACACGAGCGCCCTCAAGGTCAGCGCGAACGCGCACCTCATCGCCGACTACAACCGCACCCTCGACAAGGTGACCGAGCGGTTCCTGGGCAGCCGGAAGATCGGCACGACGGGACGCGGCATCGGCCCCACCTACGCCGACAAGATGAACCGCCTCGGCGTCCGCGTGCAGGACCTGTTCGACGAGAAGATCCTGCGGGCCAAGGTCGAGGGCGCCCTCGAGCTGAAGAACCAGATCCTCACGAAGGTCTACAACCGCCGGGCGGTCGGCGTCGACGAGATCGTCGAGCAGCTGCTCGTGCACGCGGAACGGCTGCGGCCGATGGTCGCCGACACCGCGCTCGTGCTCCACGAGGCGCTCGATCGCGGCGACACCGTCCTGCTCGAGGCCGGCCAGGCCACCCTGCTCGACGTCGACCACGGCACCTACCCGTTCGTCACCTCCTCCTCGGCCACGACCGGCGGTGCCTGCACGGGCTCGGGCATCGCGCCCACGCGGATCACCCGGGTCATCGGGATCGTCAAGGCCTACGCCACGCGCGTCGGCGAAGGTCCCTTCCCGACCGAGCTCGTCGACGGCAACGATCCCGAGGGGGACGGGGAGCGCCTGCGGACGAACGGCGGCGAGTTCGGCACCACCACCGGTCGTCCGCGGCGCTGCGGGTGGTACGACGCCCCGGTCGCGCGGTACGCGGCGCGCATCAACGGCGTCACCGACTTCGTCCTCACCAAGCTCGACGTGCTCACCGGCTGGGAGCGCATCCCGGTCTGCGTCGCCTACGACGTCGACGGTGAGCGGGTCGAGGAGATGCCGACCACGCAGACCGGCTTCCACCACGCGAAGCCGATCTACGAGTTCTTCGACGGCTGGAGCGAGGACATCTCCGGCGCCCGCACCATGGAGGACCTGCCGCCTGCTGCGCAGCGCTACGTCCGCGCGATCGAGGAGATGTCGGGTGCGCGCATCTCCGCGGTCGGCGTCGGCCCGGACCGCGAGGAGACCGTGGTCCTGCACGACCTGCTCTAGACGATCGTCCGAGAACGCCGGACAGGCCGCCGCCGCGGCACGTAGCGTGAGACGTCGGGCCCGCGACGGGTGGGTCCGCGGCGTGTGAAGGGGGACGCGATGCGTCGGCTCGTGGCGGTCTCGTGCGGTGTGGTCGGCCTGGTGGTCGGGCTCCTGGTGGGGACGGCCCTGGTCCCGTCGTCGGCGGAGCCGACGAGCCACGAGCGGCTGCTGGTCCTCGGTGACTCGATCTCGGGGCAGTACACGGACGACCCGGGCGACCCGATGCAGGGCTGGTGGTCCATGCTCGGCCAGCGTCACGGGTGGGAGACGGTGGTCTCAGCGCAGGCCGGTGGCGGTCTGATGAAGAAGGGGTACGGCTGCTACGGCACGGCGGTGCGCGAGCGCGCAGCCTCGGTGATCCGACGGGTCCGCCCGACCGTGATCGTCGTGGCACTCGGCTACAACGACATCTACGTCTGCAAGAACGGCTCCGGCATCAAGATGAGCCCGACGTTCCGCGCCACGGCCGCGGCGAAGGCGTTCCAGCAGATCGGCGACACCGCCGAGGCCGTCGGCATGCGTCGCTCGGAGGTCGTGGTGACCGTGCCGTGGGGCACGCTCCGCGGCAGCGACCGGTCGAGCGTCGTCCTCGACTACCGGAAGGGAGCGCTGGCGGCCGGCCTGTCGTTCGTCAACGTCCCCCGGTTCACCGCCGCGCAGACCCGGGACCTCACGCACCCGAACCGGATCGGCAGCCAGCTGCTCGCCGACCTCGTGGGGAGGCTGGTGATGCTGCGGCTCGACTCCCGTCCCGCTGCGGCCGAGCCCGCCGCGCGCCAGACGACCCCGGCCGCCCCGGCCGGACCGACCGAGAGCGCTCCGTCGTCCCCGGCCCCGACCGGTGCTCCGTCGGCATCGCCGGACGGGGACGAGGTGGCGCAGGACGCGGTGTCCGCGCCGTCGATCCCCGCCGCGTCGACCCCGGCAGCGTCGAGCCCGGCCCCGGCGGGCTGAGGCTCCCCGTCGGCGTCCGTCTACGCTGAGGACCCGTGAAGACTCTCGTCATCGGCACCGGCGGCCGCGAGCACGCGCTGGCCCTCTCGCTCTCCCGCGACCCCGGGGTCACCGAGGTCCACGCAGCGCCCGGCAACCCCGGCATCGCGGAGGTCGCGACCCTGCACGCGGTCGACCCGCTGGACGGTGCCGCCGTGGCGGCTCTCGCGACGTCGCTCGGCGCCGACCTCGTGGTGGTGGGGCCGGAGGCGCCGCTCGTGGCCGGTGTTGCCGACGCCGTTCGCGAGGCCGGGATCGCGTGCTTCGGCCCGTCCCGCGCCGCCGCGCAGCTGGAGGGCTCCAAGGCCTTCGCCAAGCAGGTGATGGCGGCCGCCGAGGTGCCCACCGCGATGGCGCACGTGTGCGAGACGCCGGACGAGGTGGCTGCGGCCCTCGACGCCTTCGGGGCTCCCTACGTCGTCAAGGACGACGCGCTGGCCGCCGGCAAGGGGGTCGTCGTCACCGACGACCGCCGTGTCGCCGTCGACCACGCCGCCGCGTGCGGGCGTGTGGTCATCGAGGAGTTCCTCGACGGTCCCGAGGTCTCGCTCTTCGCCGTCACCGACGGCGAGACCGTCCTGCCGCTGCTGCCCGCCCAGGACTTCAAGCGCGCCCACGACGGCGACGCAGGCCCGAACACGGGCGGCATGGGCGCCTACACGCCGCTCGACTGGATCCCGGACGACCTCGTCGCCGACGTCACCCGGCGCGTCCTCGTCCCCACCGTCGAGGAGATGGCGCGGCGCGGGACCCCCTTCCAGGGTCTGCTCTACGCCGGTCTCGCGCTCACCTCGCGCGGGGTCAAGGTCGTGGAGTTCAACGCGCGCTTCGGCGACCCCGAGACCCAGGCCATCCTCGCGCTGCTGCGCACGCCCCTGTCGTCCCTCCTGCACGGTGCGGCCACCGGCACGCTCGCCTCGGTCGGCCTGCCGGCCTGGCGCGACGGTGTCGCGGTCACCGTCGTGGTCGCCTCCGCCGGCTATCCGGCGACCTCCAGCTCCGGCGACGTCATCCTCGGCACGGGTGCCGCGGACGTCATCGAGGGCGTCGACGTGATCCACGCCGGCACCGGGCTGGACGCCGACGGTCGGCTCGTGACCGCGGGCGGGCGTGTCCTCTCGGTGACCGCCGTGGGCCAGGACCTCGAGCACGCCCGCGACCGCGCCTACGCCGGTGTCGACGCGATCAGCTTCGAGGGTGCGCAGTTCCGCTCCGACATCGCCCTCGCCGCGCAGCGCGGCGAGGTGCTGGGCGGCGAGACCGGGGACTGAGCCCGCAGGGGCAGGCGGGCGCCCGCGGGCGCAGTGGGATGATGGTCGCCGTGACCACGCCCAACGTCCTGGCCCACCGCTACGCCTCGCCCGAGATCGCCGAGATCTGGTCGCCCGAGCACAAGATCGTCCTCGAGCGCCGGCTCTGGCTCGCGGTCCTGAAGGCCCAGCGCGACCTGGGGGTCGAGACGCCGGACGGCGTCGTCGAGGCGTACGAGGCCGTCGTCGACCAGGTCGACCTCGCCTCGATCGCCGAGCGCGAGAAGGTCACCCGCCACGACGTCAAGGCCCGCATCGAGGAGTTCGCGGCCCTGGCCGGCAGCGAGCACATCCACAAGGGCATGACGTCGCGCGACCTCACCGAGAACGTCGAGCAGCTGCAGGTGAGGGCCTCCTTGGAGGTGCTCCGCTCGCGCGCCGTCGCGACCGCCGCGCGTCTGGGTCGCCTCGCCGCGGAGCACGCCGAGCTCGTCATGGCCGGTCGCAGCCACAACGTCGCTGCCCAGGCCACGACGCTCGGCAAGCGCTTCGCGACCGTCGCCGACGAGCTGCTCACCGGCGTCGCCCGCGTCGACGACCTGCTGGCCCGCTACCCGTTGCGCGGGATCAAGGGCCCGGTCGGGACCGCGCAGGACCAGCTCGACCTGCTCGGCGGTGACCAGCAGCGGCTGGCCGACCTGGAGTCGCGGGTGGCCGAGCACCTCGGCTTCGACCGCGTGCTCACCAGCGTCGGCCAGGTCTACCCCCGCTCCCTCGACTACGACGTGGTCACCGCGCTGGCACAGCTCGTGGCCGCACCCTCCAACCTCGCCACGACCATCCGGCTCATGGCCGGCAACGAGCTGGTCACCGAGGGCTTCAAGCCCGGCCAGGTCGGCTCGAGCGCGATGCCGCACAAGATGA
>CAZREF010000048.1:0-7867 GCA_964599245.1 uncultured Aeromicrobium sp.
TGCCCACGCAAAGGAAGAATCGTGCGTCAGACCCCACCGGACCCCGAGAACCCAGACCGGCGCGCACCCAGCTCCCCGGTCGAGGCCCCTCGCGGAACCCACCTCCACGAGAAGCCGAACCGACGCAGCCGCAGGTCGAGCAGAGGCCGACGCAGCGCAGCCGCATTACGAGAGTGACCCGAGGCAGCGCAGCCGCAGGACGAGAGAGACCCGAGCCAGCGCAGCCGCGGGACGACGAGGGCCAGGGAGGAAGGGCCCGGAGGCGGGCCGCGGACGCCCTCGGAAACTCCTCGCCCTCCTGCGCCGTTGGGCAGGGCGGGGGATGATGGATCTCCCGCGACCCCGACCGAGGGAGCCTCATGCACGACGCCCGCGCCGCCGCCCGCCGTGTCCTGGACAACATCGAGTCCGTCGTGGACGGCAAGGCCGAAGCCGTCGAGACGGCCCTCGTGGTGCTGCTGGCCGAGGGGCACCTCCTCATCGAGGACGTGCCGGGGGTCGGGAAGACGGTGCTCGCGCGTGCGCTCGCGCGCAGCGTCGACGGCTCGGTGCGCCGCATCCAGTTCACGCCCGACCTGCTGCCGTCCGACATCACCGGGGTGTCCGCGTACCACCAGCAGAAGGGCGAGTTCGAATTCAAGCCCGGCGCGGTCTTCGCGAACATCGTCATCGGCGACGAGATCAACCGAGCGTCGCCGAAGACCCAGTCGGCGCTGCTCGAGGCGATGGAGGAGCGGCAGGTCACCGTCGACGGTCGCACCCACCGTCTCGCTGCTCCGTTCAGCGTCATCGCCACGCAGAACCCGTACGAGATGGAGGGCACCTACGCCCTGCCCGAGGCGCAGCGCGACCGCTTCACCGCGCGCATCTCGATGGGCTACCCCGACACCACGGCCGAGCTGGAGATGGTGCGCGACCGCGACGTCGACAACCCGCTCGACCGGTTGCGGCCCGTCGTCACCATCGAGGACGTCCGCACGATGATCGGCCAGGCGCGTGCCGTGTTCGTCTCCGACGCGGTGGAGCGGTACTGCGTGGAGATCGCGCGCGCGACCCGCGACGACGCGGCACTGCGGCTCGGGGCCAGCCCGCGCGCGACGCTGCAGCTCGTGCGCGCCGCCAAGGCGCGCGCGTACGTGCACGACCGCGACTACGTGCTCCCCGACGACGTCGACGCCCTCGCCCTGCTGGTGCTGCCCCACCGGTTGGTGCCCACCCGCGGTGCCGCGCCCGTCGAGGAGACGGTGGCCCGCATCGTGGCCTCCACGCCGGTGCCGCAGGGCGCCGTGGAGCCGCGCTGACGTGGCGGCCCGCTCCTCGACCTCCACGACCGGCCGACTCGGCCGGGTGGTGGGCTCCGTCCGTCCCACGCGCCGCGGGGTCGGGTTCCTGGTGGCGTCCGCCGTGCTCCTGGTCGGGGCCCCGGTCCTGTCGTTGCCCGCGCTGCTCGCCGTGTCGGCGCTGCTGCTCGGGCTGGTCGTCCTCGCCGCCGCGTACGTCCTCCTCGGGCAGTCGCGGATCGCCGTCGAGCGCACCTTCTCCCCGGAGGTCGTCGCGCCCGGCGCGTCGGCGACGGCCACGGTGCGCGTCTCGAACCTCTCGGTGCTGCCGGCGCTCGAGGCGCGGTGGGTCGACACCGTCCCGCACGGGCTGAGCGCCGAGGCCAGTGGCGTGCTCCCACCGTTGGGGGGCAGCCGCACCCGCCGCTCCCGCGTGCGCTTCAGCTACCCGGTGCAAGGACTCCGTCGTGGCCGGCACGCGCTGGGGCCGCTCCGCGTCGAGGCCACGGACCCCTTCGGCCTCGTCGTCCGGCGGCACGTGTTCGGCGAGGCCGAAGAGCTCGTGGTCCTGCCGCGACGGCACGCGCTCTGGCCCCTCACCCCGCACGGCGCCGACCACGACGGCGCCAGCCGTGCCGCGCCGCAGAACGCCGGCATCGGCGAGGACGACGTCGTGGCCCGCTCGTACCTGCCCGGCGACGCACTCAAGCGCATGCACTGGAAGGCGACCGCGCACCGCGGCGAGCTCATGGTGCGCCAGGAGGAGCAGCAGGTGAACCCGCGGGCCGGCATCGTGCTCGACACCGACGCGCGCTCGCACGGCACCGGCCTCGACCGCGACGAGTGGGTGTACTCCCCGGAGCTGGAGTGGGCGGTCAGCGCCACCGCCTCGGTGCTCGACCACCTCGTGCGCATCGGCTACGCGGTCGCGGTCCGGGCACCGGGCGACGCGGTCGACCGGGTGCTCGACGACGGCGACATGCTCGACGACGCCCTCGTCGACCTCGCCGTCCTCGAGCCCGCCGTCGCCCCGTCGCTCGACGACGTCGACCCGGGGGAGCGCACGGTCGTCGCCGTCCTCGGACGCCCCGACGTCGAGCGTGCGACCGCCTGGGCCGACGCCCTCTCCTCCGCGAGCACCGTGCTGGCCATGGTGTCGGAGGGAACCCGACCGGCCGCGCTCGACGTCCTGGCGGACGCGGGGTGGCGGGTCGCCACCTACACGGCCCACGACGATGTCGCCGAGCTCTGGTCGACCCTGGGGGTGAGCCGCACCCGTGCTGCGTCCTGAGTCCTCCACCCGTCGAGCCGTCGTGGTCGGCCCGCGCCGTCCCTGGCTCGACCACCTGCTGGTCCTGGGTGCGCTCTCGACCCTGCTGCTGGGCTACACCACGGTCGTCGCGGGTCGTGACTGGTGGGTCACGACCACGCTGGTCGCCGGGCTGGTCGCCCTGGTCTGTGCCGTCCTCGGTGCCCTGGCGCCCCGCCTCGCCGTGCCCGTGGGAGCCGTCGTGCTCGTTGTCGTGCTGGGGTGGGTCTTCGTGCCGGAGACGTTCGCCGGGTTCCTCCCGACCTGGGGGACGCTCGAGGCGTTGTGGGCGTCGCTCGACCGCGCCCAGGTCCTCGTCATGGAGGAGGCCGCGCCGGCCGCCGCCGCGCGTCCGTTGGTGCTGCTGCTGGCGGGAGCGTTCGGGCTGCTGGTGCTCGCGCTCGAGCTGGTGCTGAGGGTGCGCCACGCCGCGCCCCTGGTGGGCGCGGTGCTGCTCGCCGTGTACGCCGCGCCGGCCCTGGTCTCGGGCGTGACGCCGTCGACCGGGGTCTTCCTCGGGGCCGCCGCATGCTGGCTCGCCCTGCTCTGGACGCGCACGTCGGGCTCGACCCGAGGGCGCGCCGCGCTCCTGCCCGCGGTCGGCGTCGGCGGCTCGGCCCTGCTGGTGGGCGTCCTGCTCCCTCCGGTGATGCCCGACGTCACCGCGGTGGCCAAGCCCTGGGGCGACCCGCCGCCGGAGGTCTTCGGCCGCGGGATCAACCCGATGCTGCAGCTCGGCCAGAACCTGCGCCGCAACAGCACCGCCGTCGCCGCGCGGTACACCACCACGCTGGAGGACCCGCCCTACCTGAAGGTCGCGGTGCTCCGTGACTTCTCCGGACGCACCTGGCGGCCCGCGCGGTCGGAGCGCAGCGACCAGTACGAGAGCCGGATCGGCATCGACGACGACGTCGAGACGAGCGAGGAGACGACGCGGATCCGCATCGAGGACCTGCGCAGCTCGATGCTGCCCGTGCCCTACCCGGCCCTCGACGTCGACGGGCTCGAAGGGACATGGTCGTGGCAGCGGGCGGGCCTCACCGTCTCCTCGCTGACGGCGACCACGACCGACCAGACCTACAGCGTCACCAGTCTCGACCGTCGACCCACCGCGGAGCAGATGCGGGCGCTGACGACCGTGGTCGGTCCCTCACTGCAGAGCTACGTGCGCCTTCCGGACGACGTCCCCGACATCGTCACCCGCACCGCCACCGAGGTGACGGCGGACGCGGACAACGACTACGACCGCGCCCTCGCGATCCAGGACTACCTGCGCAACAACTTCGTCTACTCCGAGACCGCCCCCGTCGCCGAGGACTACGACGGCAACGGCGTGCGGGTGCTCGGCGACTTCCTGCGGGAGAAGGCCGGCTACTGCGTGCACTTCTCCTCGGCGATGGCGGTCATGGCGCGCGAGATGGGCATCCCCTCACGCATCGCGGTCGGCTACGCACCCGGCCAGGCCACCGACGTCGACGACGACGGCAACGCCGTCTACGAGGTGACGTCGGACGACCTGCACGCCTGGCCTGAGCTGTACTTCGACGGCGTCGGCTGGGTCGGCTTCGAGCCCACACCCGGCGTGGGCAACCGCACCGGCTTCGAGGAGCCCGACGCCGCGACGTCCGAGACCGGCGGCGACACGACCGACCCCGCCGACGAGCAGCGGCGCTCCGAGGCGGCTGATCGCGGCGAGGAGGTCCAGACCGAGGCGGCGGCCACCGACGAGGCGGTCCCGACGGCGCCGCGCACCGCGCTCACGGTCGGTCTCGCGCTGCTCGTCGCGCTGGCCGCGCCGGGTGTGCTCCGCGCGCTGCAGCGACGCCGACGACTGGCCGCCGGCTCCGCCGAGCCCTGGTGGCGCGAGGTCCAGGCCACCGCGCTGGACGCCGGGCTGGCCGTACCGAGCGCCGGCACCCCGCGCGGCGTCGCCGACGTCGTTCGCACGCACGCCGACCCGGACGACCTGCGCCGCGTGGTCACGGCGGTGGAGCGGTCACGCTACGCGCGGCCCGGCAGCGACGTCGCGGACGAGCGCGAGAGCGCCCGGCGCGTCGTCGAGCAGCTCCGCGCCGCGGGTGGCAGGCTGCAGCGCCTCCGGGCCCGTGTGCTCCCACCCTCGCTCTGGCGCCGCTCCTGACCCTGCACCGGGACGCCGTGCCGGTCGAGCCGGCCGTCAGCTCGGGGGAGTGCCGTCGCCGAAGGGCGACCCGCCGAGCTCCTCGCGGTGGTGGGGCGTCGTCCACCCGGACAGGTCGGGGCCCTTCGGCACCACGCTGGTCGGGTTGATGTCGGTCTGCACCACGTAGTAGTGCTGCTTGATCTGCTCGAAGTCGGTCGCGTCGCCGAACCCGGGCGTCTGGTAGAGGTCGCGGGCGTACCCCCAGAGCGCGGGCATCGAGGCCAGCGTCTGCCGGTTGGCCTTGAAGTGTCCGTGGTAGACGGGGTCGAACCGGGCCAGCGTGGTGAACAGCCGCACGTCGGCCTCGGTGATGCTGTCGCCCATCAGGAAGCGTCGGGTCGAGAGCCGCTCCTCCAACCAGTCGAGCGCGGTCCACAGCCGGTCGTAGGCCGAGTCGTACGCCTCCTGCGAGCCGGCGAAACCGCACCGGTAGACGCCGTTGTTGACCTCGGTGAAGACGCGGTGCATGACGTCCTCCATCTCGTCGCGCACGGCGTCGGGCCAGAGGTCGGGAGCGCCCTCGCGGTGGTGGTCGGTCCACTCGAAGAAGAAGTCGTGCGTGATCCACGGGAAGTCGTTGGTGACGACCTGGCCGCTCTCGACCTCCACCACCGCGGGCACGGTGATGCCGCGCGGGTAGTCGGGGTAGCGGGCGAAGTAGGCCTGCTGCAGGCGCTCGATGCCGAGCACCGGGTCGACGCCGCCCGGGTCGAGGTCGAACGTCCAGCTGCGCTTGTCGTGCGTCGGACCGGCGAGGCCCAGCGAGATCGCATCTTCCAGGCCGAGCAGACGACGCACGATCACGGTGCGCGTCGCCCACGGGCACGCGAGCGCGGCCACCAGGCGGTACCGCCCGGCCTCGACGGGCCAGCGCGGCGCGTCGTCGGCCGGCGGCTTGCCCGTGCCGGCACCACGGTCGTCGAGGGGGTCGCCACCCGTCCGCGTGATGCGGTCCGGGATGTAGTTCATGTCGCGGTCGAACTCCTTGCCGCTCGTGACGTAGGAGCCCTTCGTGGACTGCTCGTCGGCGGTCGTGTCGGCGTCGCTGCTCATGGGCCCAGTCTGTCCGAGTCGTGACGACCCCGCAGTCCGTGGTCCCGGGTGCGGTAGCCTGGACGCGATGTACGCGAGCCGACTCCTTCTCTGCCGCGTCGAGGTCCACTAGGTCGGGCCCCTCGGCGCGGAGTTCGTCATGCACCGGCCGCACGCACGCCCAGACGAACACCCCGAGGAAGACACCGATCATGACCACTCACGGACTGCCCAACAACGTCGTCTCGCCGCAGAAGGCCTCGCCCATGCCCTTCGGGCGCTACCGGGCCTTCACGCCGATCGACCTGCCCGACCGCACCTGGCCGTCGCAGACCATCACGAAGGCCCCGCGCTGGTTGTCGACCGACCTGCGCGACGGCAACCAGGCCCTCATCGACCCCATGACGCCGGTGCGCAAGCGCCGCATGTTCGACCTGCTCGTCCGCATGGGCTACCAGGAGATCGAGGTCGGGTTCCCCTCGGCCAGCGAGACCGACTTCGCGTTCGTGCGCTCGCTCATCGAGGACGACGTCATCCCCGACGACGTCACGATCTCGGTGCTGACCCAGGCACGCGAGGACCTCATCGAGCGCACCACGCAGTCCCTGGCCGGCGCCCGTCGCGCGAACATCCACCTCTACAACGCCGTCGCCCCGCTGTTCCGTCGGGTCGTCTTCAACGCCTCGAAGGACGAGGTGCGCTCCATCGCCACCCGCGGCACCGAGCTCGTCATGAAGCACGCCGAGCAGAACATGGCGGGCACGGCCTTCGGCTACCAGTACAGCCCCGAGATCTTCACCGGCGCCGAGCTGGAGTTCAGCGTCGAGGTCTGCAACGCCGTGATGGACGTCTGGCAGCCCGAGGAGGGCCGCGAGATCATCCTCAACCTGCCCGCCACGGTCGAGATGGCCACGCCCAACACCTACGCCGACCAGATCGAGTGGTTCGGTCGCAACGTCCAGCACCGCGAGAACGTGGCCATCAGCCTGCACCCGCACAACGACCGCGGCACGGCCGTCGCGGCCACCGAGCTGGCCATGATGGCCGGCGCCGACCGCGTCGAGGGCTGCCTGTTCGGCCACGGCGAGCGCACCGGCAACGTCGACCTGGTCACCGTCGGCATGAACCTGTTCAGCCAGGGCATCGACCCGCAGGTCGACTTCACCGCCGGCGGGGTGGGCATCGACGAGGTGCGGCGCACCGTCGAGTACTGCACCAGCCTGCCCGTGCACCCGCGCCACCCCTACGCGGGCGACCTGGTCTACACCGCCTTCTCCGGCTCCCACCAGGACGCCATCAAGAAGGGCCTGGAGGACCTGGACCGCATCGCCGCCGAGCAGGGTGTCGACGTCTCCGAGGTGCCGTGGGAGGCGCCCTACCTGCCGATCGACCCGCACGACGTCGGGCGCACGTACGAGGCGGTCATCCGCGTCAACAGCCAGTCCGGCAAGGGCGGCGTCGCGTACCTGCTGAAGACCGAGCACCAGCTCGACCTGCCGCGTCGCCTGCAGATCGAGTTCAGCCGCGTCGTCCAGGGGCTCACCGAGGGCGAGGCCGGCGAGATCTCCGCCGAGGGCATCTGGTCGGCCTTCAGCGGCGAGTACCTCGAGCGCGAGGAGCCCTACTCGCTCGTGACCTTCAGCTCCACGACGTCCGCCGACGGGCACGACCAGCAGGTCGTCGACCTCGTCGTCCGTGGCGAGCAGCGCTCGTTCAAGGGCGAGGGCAACGGCCCGGTCGACGCGTTCGTCGACGGCATGCGCCAGGCCGGGGCGGACATCCGCGTGCTCGACTACGCCGAGCACGCGCTGTCGTCCGGTGGCGACGCGCTCGCCGCGGCCTACGTCGAGTGCGAGATCGCCGGCGAGATCGTCTGGGGCGTCGGCATCCACGCCAACATCGTCATGGCCTCGCTGCGGGCCGTCGTCTCGGCGGCCAACCGCGCGGAGGCGACGACCATCCCGGTGTCCTGACCGATCCCCTCGACAGGCTCGGGGAGCGTTCCCGGCTGTCTGGTCGAGCCCCTCGACGGGCTCGGGGACCGTTCCCCGAGCCTGTCGAGGG
>CAZREF010000048.1:7967-14438 GCA_964599245.1 uncultured Aeromicrobium sp.
TGTCTGGTCGAGCCCCTCGACGGGCTCGGGGACCGTTCCCCGAGCCTGTCGAGGGGGGATCCGTTCCCCGAGCCTGTCGAGGGGCCGCGCCGGGGACCGCGGGCGGGGGTCCGTGGAGGCTTCACCGAATCGTCACCACTAGACCGTCCAGCCGGTACAGACGCGGGTCCTCCTGCTGGCTAGCATCGGTGTGACGCCGACCACCCCTCGGTGCCACACCCACGCGACGCGACCCGTCGCCGCCCAGCAGGAGGTCTCCCGTGTCCCGTTCCCTCAACACCGTCGCGGTGTTCGGACTGGGGAAGGTCGGTGAGCTCGTGGCCGACCTCCTGGTCCGTGCCCAGTTCTCGGTCGTGGGCTACGACGCCGCCCCGCGCGCCGACCTCGACGTCGCCGCGCACGCCGTCGACGTCGCCGACGCGACCGCCGTCCGCAAGGCGCTCACCGACGTCGACGCCGTCGTCTCCTGCCTGCCGTACCACCTGAACATCGCCGTCGCCGAGGCCGCGTACGACACCGGCACCCACTACTTCGACCTGACCGAGGACGTGCCCACGACGAACCGGGTCATGGAGCTGAGCAAGCAGCGCCCGGAGTCGGCGTTCGTCCCGCAGTGCGGCCTCGCGCCGGGCCTCATCGGCATCGTCGGCGCCTCGCTCGCCGCCGGCTTCGAGCAGATCCGCAGCATCGAGCTCAAGGTCGGTGCCCTGCCCCAGAACCCCACCGGCCTGCTGGGCTACGCGTTCAACTGGTCGGCCGAGGGGGTGGTGAACGAGTACCTCAACGACTGCGAGGTGCTGCGCTCCGGCCGCCGCCAGATGGTGCCGGCGATGACCGAGAAGGAGCGGGTCTTCATCGGCGGCATCGAGCTCGAGGCCGCGCTCACGTCCGGTGGTCTCGGCACCATGTGCCAGACCTACGAGGGTCGCGTCAGCCGCCTCGACTACAAGACGCTGCGCTATCCCGGCCACTTCCGTCAGATGCACTTCCTGTTCGACGAGCTCAACCTGCGCGACCGCCGCGAGGAGGTCGGCCGCATCCTCGTCGACGCCAAGCCGCCCGTGAACGACGACATCGTGTACCTCCACGCCGCCGTCGAGGGCACCAAGACCGGGCAGCCGTTCCGCGAGAACTACGTGCGCGGCTACCTGCCCATCGACGTCGGCGGTCGCACGTGGCGCGCCATCAGCTGGACCACCGCCGCGTCCGCCGTCTCCGTCGTCGAGCTCGTCGCCGACGGCGTCCTGCCCCACGCCGGCTTCGTCGCCCAGGAGGACATCCGCCTCGACGACCTGTTCGGCACCACCTCCGGCCAGCTGTTCGCCTCCCACGGAAAGGTCTCTCGCGCATGAGCGACGTCCGCACCCGCGCCCTCGACATCCTCGCCCGCCTCGGTGCCGGCGACCCCTTCACGGCACCGTCGCAGGAGGGCAGCGGCGACCTGTCCGCGACGTCGCCGATCGACGGTCGCGAGCTGGGACGGCTCGCGTCGCACTCGGCCTCCGACGTCGCCGACGCCGTGGGCCGTGCGCACGAGGCGTTCCTGCAGTGGCGCTCCGTGCCGGCACCCGTGCGCGGCCAGTTCGTCCGCGAGCTGGGCGAGCTGCTGCGCGAGCACAAGGACGACCTCGGCGCCCTGGTCAGCATCGAGGCCGGAAAGATCCTGAGCGAGGGCCTGGGCGAGGTCCAGGAGATGATCGACATCTGCGACCTCGCCGTCGGCCTGTCGCGCCAGCTGCACGGCCTGACGATCGCCACCGAGCGTCCCGGCCACCGGATGATGGAGCAGTGGCACCCGCTGGGCGTCGTCGGCGTCATCAGCGCCTTCAACTTCCCCGTCGCCGTCTGGTCGTGGAACGCGGCGCTCGCCTTCGTCTGCGGCGACGCCGTGGTGTGGAAGCCGTCGGAGAAGACCCTGCTGACGGCGCTCGCGTGCCAGGCGCTGGCCGCCGAGGCCTCGCGTCGCACGGGTGCGCCGGAGCACCTGTCCCAGGTCGTGCTCGGGGCGCGCGAGGTCGGCGAGGCGCTCGTCGACGACCCGCGGGTCCCGCTCGTCTCGGCCACCGGCTCCACCCGCATGGGCAAGGAGGTCGCTCCGCGCGTCGCCGCCCGCCTCGGCCGCTCGCTGCTCGAGCTCGGCGGAAACAACGCCGCCGTCGTCGCACCCTCCGCCGACCTCGACCTGGCGGTGCGGGGCATCGTGTTCTCCGCCGTCGGCACGGCCGGGCAGCGGTGCACGTCGCTGCGTCGCGTGATCGTGCACGAGAGCATCAAGGACGAGCTCGTCGAGCGGCTGGCCAAGGCCTACGGCACGCTGCCGATCGGCTCGCCGCTGGAGTCGTCGACGCTGGTCGGTCCGCTGGTCGACGAGGCGTCGTTCCGTGCCTTCGGCGACGCGATCTCCCGGGCGCAGGCCGACGGCGGCACGCTCGTCACCGGTGGCGTCCAGGACGCCGCGGCCAGCGACGCGACCGGCGGCGGCTACTACGTGCAGCCCGCGATCGTCGACATGCCCGGACAGACCGACGTCGTGAAGGAGGAGACGTTCGCACCGATCCTCTACGTCCTCACTTACTCCTCCTTCGAGGACGCGCTCACACTGCACAACGAGGTCGCTCAGGGGTTGTCGTCGTCGATCTTCACCCTCGACGTCCGCGAGGCCGAGACGTTCGTGTCGGCGGTCGGCTCGGACTGCGGCATCGCCAACGTCAACATCGGCCCCTCCGGCGCGGAGATCGGCGGCGCGTTCGGCGGGGAGAAGGAGACCGGCGGCGGCCGCGAGTCGGGCTCGGACGCCTGGCGCGCCTACATGCGTCGCGCGACGAACACGGTCAACTACTCCACCGAGCTGCCGCTGGCGCAGGGCGTGGAGTTCGTGTGAGAGGCGTCGGGCCCACCGAGCTGAGGGCGCGGTTCGCCCGCGCCCTCTCCGAGCTCTACGGCTCGGAGGTGCCGGCGTACACGACGCTCGTCGAGGCGTGCGCGCAGGTGAACGCCGACGTGCTCGAGCTACGCGGCGAGGACGCCGAGCGGCTCGGCTCGATCCAGCGCGTGACGGCGGAGCGTCATGGGGCGATCCGGGTCGGCACCCAGGCCGAGCTTGCCCAGGTGGCGCGGATCTTCGGCGCCTGCGGCATGGACCCCGTCGGCTTCTACGACCTGCGCGAGGCGAACCCGCCGATCCCCGTCGTCAGCACGGCCTTCCGGCCGACCTCGCGGTTCGAGCTCGCCGAGAACCCGTTCCGCGTCTTCACGTCGGTGCTGGTGGTCGACGACCGTCGCTTCTTCGACGAGCGCACCGAGGCGCAGCTGCGCGAGTTCCTCGGGTCGCGCACGCTGTTCCCCGACGAGCTGCTCGAGCTCGCCGACCGCATGGAGGGCGACTACGAGCTCTCGCACGACGACGCCGAGCGCTTCCTGGAGCTCGCGACCTCGGCGTTCGCGCTGTCGGACGAACCGGTGGAACGGGCCTGGTACGAGCACCTCGAGGCGATCTCGAGCGTCGCGGCCGACATCGGTGGCGTCACGTCGACCCACATCAACCACCTCACGCCACGCGTGCTCGACATCGACGCGCTCTACGCGCGGATGGGCGGGCTCGGCATCGAGATGATCGACCGCATCCAGGGTCCGCCGCGCGTGGAGCCGGGGGAGGGGGTCGACGTCCTGCTGCGGCAGACCTCGTTCCGCGCGCTCGCCGAGCCGCGGCGCTTCCGTGAGGCCGACGGATCGACGACCGAGGGCCACCTGCGGGTCCGCTTCGGCGAGGTCGAGGCACGGGGCGTCGCCCTCACCCCCGCGGGGCGCAACCTCTACGACGGGCACGGGTTCCGCGCGTTCCCGCGCACCGACGAGGAGCTCCACGCGCAGGGGCTCGCCTACTACCGGCGCGACGACGCGGGGCGGCTCCAGCCGCTCGTGTACGAGGACTTCCTGCCCAAGTCGGCGGCCGGCATCTTCGCCTCCAACCTCACGTCCGACGGCACCTCCGACGCCCGCCAGCGGGCGTCGGTCCGTGACGCAGCGTGGATGCAGGAC
This sequence comes from uncultured Aeromicrobium sp., assembly GCA_964599245.1. Taxonomy (GTDB): domain Bacteria; phylum Actinomycetota; class Actinomycetes; order Propionibacteriales; family Nocardioidaceae; genus Aeromicrobium. The sequence goes on from CAZREF010000048.1 coordinate 12,006, forward strand.
GCGCTGGGCCGGGCGCTGCACGACCCGTACGCGCTGTACGAGGCGGAGCGGTCGGGCGCCGACGTCTCGCCGTCGAGCCGCTGAGGTCGCCTACTCGACCCGCTCCATCACGGACCTGTAGCCGGTGGCGGTCTGGGTGAAGGAGTCGCCGTCGCAGGTGTACTGCACGGGCCCGCTGCCGGGCTTGAGCTCCTGCTCGCTGTCCTTGCCGGCGGCACGGATGGTGAGCGTGCCGTCCACGTCCTTGAGCTGGAAGCTCATGGTGCCGCCGCTCGTGCTGACGGCGTAGGTGACGGTGCCCTTCATGATGGCCTCGCCCTCGGCGGCCTCGACGGAGAGCTGCGCCGGGGTGCCGTCGTACGTGACGGTCTCGGTGCCGTCGGGCGTGATCTCGACCGTGCGCTCCACCCCGGTGATGGAGAACTGCCCCTGCTCGGTGTCGACGGACTCGGAGTGCTCGGTCGTGCGCCACGTGCCGACCACGCACTCGTCGAGCGCGCCCGCGTTCGTCCCCGCGTCGGCGCCGCCGGAGGTGGGTGCCGAGGTGGGAGCGGGCGCGGCCGTGTCGCTCGCGCCGGAGGCGGCGGACCTCCCGTCGCCCGTCGAGCGGCCCACGGCGAAGCCGGCGCCGAACACCAGGCCGAGCAGCAGCACGGAACCTAGCGTCAGGGCCACGACCACCCACGTGCGTGGCTGCTGCCGCGGCTGGATCACCTGCGTGTCGTCCATCGTTCCTCCCCGAGACCGTCGTGGCGACAGCCTCGCACGACGGCGCCGCGGACGTCGACCGGCGGCGTCACAGGAACGCTACGCTCGCGTCCGCTGCTGCTCGTCCGTCCCGGAGGGATCCGCATGGCCACTCCTCGCCATCTCGTCGCCACCTCGTTCGTCGCGCTGCTCGCCGCGCCCGTGCTCGCGGCCTGCGGGGGAGGGGACCGGCCCGGCGTCCCGGAGCTCACGGCCGTGATCCTGTCGGGGGAGAGCCGCATCGGGGTCGCCGACGACGAGGCCGAGTGCACGGCGCAGGTCCTCGTCTCCTCGGACCTCTCCGATGCGATGCTGCGCAGCTACGTCGACGACACCGACTGGGACGGCATGACCGAGGAGGACAGCGCGGCGTGGAGCCGGGTGCTCGAGCGCCTGGACGAGGAGTGCGGCGTCCAGCAGGGAGCCGGCTGACCCGCGCCCGCCCTCCTGGACGGACGCAGGTCCCCGATCTAGGGTGGTGACGTCCGTCACAGGTCACATGGTTCGGGGGGATCATGCACCACTCCAGCGCGCGTCCGCGCCTCGTCCGGCTCGCCGCCTCGTGCGTGGGCACCATCGCCGCCCTCGGGCTGCTCGTGGCGCCCGGCCAGGCCGCCGCCGTCTCCTACGTCGCCCTCGGCGACTCCTACTCCTCGGGGCTCGGCACCCGGACGTACCTGGACGACGGCACCGAGTGCCGACGGTCGACCGCGTCCTACCCCGCGCTCGTCGCGGCGTCGCGCGGGTGGACGCTCGACCTGCGCGCGTGCTCCGGCGCGACGATCCCCGACGTGCGGTCCGCGCAACTCGGCGCCCTGTCCAGCGCGACGCAGGAGGTCACGATCTCCGTCGGGGGCAACGACGCCGGCTTCGCCGACGTCCTGACCGAGTGCGCGCTGCCGGCGTGGGCGAGCGACTGCGACGGCGCGATCGACGGTGCCGAGGCGGTCATCGACGGCACGCTCCCGGGCTCCCTGGCTGGCCTCTACGCCGACATCGCGGCACGGGCCCCGTCCGCCGACGTGGTCGTGGTCGGCTACCCGCGCGTGTTCATGGGCGAGGACTGCAACGCCCTCACCTGGTTCTCGCCCGAGGAGCAGTCGCGGCTCAACGCCACCGCGGACCGGCTGAACGCCCTCGTCGCGTCGCGGGCCTCCGCCGCCGGCTTCGGCTTCGCGAACCCGACGTCGGCGTTCACCGGTCACGCGGTGTGCGACGACCCCGAGTGGTTGAACGGCCTCTCGAGCCCGATCGACGAGTCCTACCACCCGAACGTCGCGGGCCACCGCGACGGCTACGCGCCGGTGGTCGGCGCGCGTCTCACGTCGTCGGCTGCCCAGGTGACGGCAGCCGACGCCGAGCGGGCGGCCGACTCTGAGGAGTTGCTCGCCGAGCGGGCCCGCCGGTACACCGCCGAGGACCGTCGGATCGAGCCGCAGGACGTCGAGGCACCCGACCTCTCGAGCCCCCGTGTGCAGCGTGCGGCCGACCGCCTCGGCATCGACACGTCCGACCGGGCCGAGGTCGACCGTCTCGACCGGGTCTACTCCGAGCGCCAGGCGGACCGTCGGGCGGACTAGACCCAGATCGGGGGACCGTCGGTTGGGTCCGCCGGGAGGCGCAGGGCTGTACTCCTGAGGATCCGTCGTCCGGTCCACACGGCCGCGCCGGCGTCGAGCAGGTCGT
>CAZREF010000049.1:0-14237 GCA_964599245.1 uncultured Aeromicrobium sp.
CTGCCGGGGGCACGGATCGTCTCGAACGCGCGCTCTCGCAGGATCGGACGTACGCTGCGAGCCTGTGCGGTCCCGAGCCGTGCAGCCCCCCGGAGGACCCATGACGCGCTCGGACGACCAGCCCTGGACGGTGCTCGTGTACGAGGTCAGCGGCGTGCGCGAGCAGCAGCGGATCCTGGCCGACTTCCACACGGCCGCGATGGCCGGCGTGGTCGCCCTCGGCACGAGCAGTGGGACGCGGACCTACGTGGTCGTGGAGTGCCGCAGCGCTGGCGACCAGTGGCTCGTCGACGCGGTGGTGCACCAGATCGACCCCCAGGCGCGACGCGCGAGCGAGCACCCGCAACCCGAGGGACTGGGTGCTGCGGTGGCGCCACTCGAGGGCTGAGACCCGCGCGGGGTCGGCCGGACCGGGTCGCCGCCCCCGTACGATGGTCCCGTGGTCTCCCTGGTCGGTCGTGTGCGCACGCATGCCTCCGGACCCGTCCTCGTGCTGGTCGTCGTCCTGCTCGCCGCCGGTCTGGTGCTGGCCGGCTCCAGCCTCGCCGGCTCGCAGGAGCGCGCCCCGGAGGTGACGCGTGGCGACGGCCCCTGCAGCACCCCGGCGCCCGGGATCATCGGCACGAGCGAGCGCACCATGGTCTTCGACGGTGCCCAGCGCCGCTACCTGGTGCACGTCCCGGCCACCTACGACGGCAGTCGACGGCTGCCGGTCGTCGTGCTGTTCCACGGCCTCGGGCGCTCGCCGGAGGCCATGCTCCGGATGACCCGCTTCGACCAGCTGGCCGATGCCGAGAACGCGATCGTCGTCGCACCCCAGGCCCAGGGCACGGTCCCGGCGTGGCGGTTCCGCGAGGTCGACGGACGCGAGGGTGCCGACCTCGCCTTCGTCGACGCCCTGCTCGACGACGTCGACTCCACCACCTGCACCGACGAGTCGCGTCGCTACGCGGTGGGCTTCTCCAACGGCGGCGCCCTCACCATGGCCCTCGCCTGCCGCGACGACGACCGCTTCGCCGCCTACGCCTCCGTGTCGGGCCCCTACCGGACCGCGGACTGCGACCGGGCCCCGGCTCGACCGCTCGTGCTCCTGCACGGCATGAAGGACACCGTCGTCCCGCCCGGAGGAGCTCGCACGCGGATCGGCACCCTGCCCTCCGTCGTCAGCACCACCGCCCGGTGGGCGCGCCAGAACGACTGCCGTCCCGCCGTCCGCAGCCGACCGTCCCGCGGCGTCACCCACCTGCTCTACGCGCCCTGCGCCGGAGGAGCCGACGTCGAGGCGTGGTTCCTCGCCGGCGGCAAGCACCGCTGGCCGGGCGGCGGGGCGCCGGGTGCCACCACCGAGACGCCCCGCACCGCTCCGAAGGCCGGCGACGTCGACGCCACCCAGGTCATCTGGGACTTCGTGCGCACCCACTCCGCCCCCCGGGAGACCCGATGACCAAGCCCGTCCGATCCTGGCTCACCGACATGGACGGCGTGCTCGTGCACGAGGAGCGCGCGATCCCCGGGGCCGCGGAGTTCGTGGCGGCCCTGCGCGGCAACGACCTGCCGTTCCTGGTCCTCACGAACAACTCGATCTTCACCCCCCGCGACCTGCGTGCGCGACTCCACGCAGCCGGGCTGGACGTGCCCGAGGCGTCGATCTGGACGTCGGCGCTCGCGACGGCCAAGTTCCTCAGCGAGCAGCGACCCGAGGGCACCGCGTACGTCATCGGCGAGGCCGGACTCACCACCGCGCTGCACGACGTCGGCTACGTCATGACCACGCGCGACCCCGAGTACGTCGTCCTGGGGGAGACCCGCACCTACTCCTTCGAGGCCATCACCAAGGCGATCCAGCTCATCGAGAGCGGGGCCCGCTTCATCGCCACGAACCCGGACCCGACCGGTCCGTCGCCGTCGGGAAGCCTGCCGGCCACCGGCTCGGTCGCCGCCCTCATCACCAAGGCGACGGGCGTCGAGCCCTACTTCGTCGGCAAGCCCAACCCGCTCATGATGCGCACAGCGCTCAACCGGATCGAGGCGCACTCCGAGACGACGGTCATGATCGGCGACCGCATGGACACCGACGTGCTCTCCGGGCTCGAGGCGGGCCTGCGCTCGATCCTCGTCCTGACGGGGTCCACCGCACCCGGACAGGTGGAGCGGTTCCCCTTCCGGCCGACCCGTGTCGTCGAGTCGATCGCCGACGTCGTGCCCCTCGTGGCGGAGCTGGCCGCCGGCGACGCCTGAGGGCTGCACCGTCCGCTCCGGTACCCTGGGAGGATCGGACGCCCGATCGGCGGCCGAGATCCTTCCCCACACGGCGGAACACCACCCGACGTCACGGAGCACGCACGTTGAAGGTCTTTCTCACCGGGGCCAGCGGAGTCATGGGCCGGTCCACCACCAGCAGGCTCGTCGAGGCCGGTCACGAGGTCGTCGGCCTCGTGCGGTCCGACCGCGCTGCCGCCGTCGTCGAGGCGCACGGCGGACGCGCCCACCGCGGCACCGTCTTCGACGTCGAGGCGATGACGGCCGGGATGCGCGGCTGCGACGCCGTGGTCAACTTCGCGAGCCACGTCCCGGTCGGGCACGCGATGCTGCGACCCGGCGCCTGGCGCGCCAACGACCGCATCCGCTCCACCGGCACCCGACGGGTGGTCGACGCGGCACGATCCGCCGGCGTCGGTCGCCTGGTGCAGCAGAGCCGGTCCTCCATCTACGCCGACGGCGGCGACGACTGGATCGACGAGCAGTCGCCGGTGGAGATCACGCGTGACACCGACACCGTCGCCGAGGCCGAGCAGCACGCCGAGACGTTCGTGGGCGAGGGCCGCGAGCTCGTGGTGCTGCGCCTGGGCCAGATCATCGGTCCCGAGCCGTCGTCGCGCTGGATGGTCCGTCGGGCCCGGTCCGGGCGGCCCACCGGCTGGGGGGACCCGTGGTCGTGGGTGCACCTGCTGCACGTGGCCGACGTCGGCACCGCCGCCGAGTGCGCGATCACCGCGCCGCCCGGCCTGTACAACGTCGGTGCCGAGCCGTGCCACCGTCGCGACCTCGCCGAGCAGCTCGCCCTGGCCGGCGGGCGTCGAGGCGGTCGGTTCCACCACCGCGTGACGCAGCGGGTCGGCGGCGTCCGCCTCGAGACGTTCGCCAGGTCGCAGCGCATCAGCTCCCAGCGCTTCGGCGACCGCGCCGGGTGGCACCCGCTGTTCCCGAAGCTCACCCCGGACTGGCTCGACGGTGTCCGCTGACGACGCCGAGGAGCGTCGGCGCGAGCGGGAGCGTCGACGTCGGGCGGCGCTGCTCCTCGGGGACCTGCTGCCGGAGACCACGAGCGACGAGCGCGACGAGGGCGGGACGTCGGCGTCGTCGCGCGACGACGAGCTGCGACGCGACGTCCCGCCCCACCACGGGGGCTGAGGATCAGCCGATCGGACGCTGCAGCGCGTCGCGGATCTCGCGCAGGAGGGCGATGTCCTCGCTCACGCCCGCCGGCTCCGGCTCGGCGCCACGCTGGCGCGCCTCGTTGATCTTCTTCATCGGCACGACGACGAAGAAGTAGACGACGGCGGCGGTGATGGCGAAGGTGATGACCGCGTTGATGAACCCTCCGACGTCGATGAACGTCGCGTCCACGCCGCTGCGGATCTCGAAGCCCAGGCCCTTGCCGGTGTCGGTGCTGCCGGTCGCCGCGATGAGCGGGTTGATGAACGCCTCGGTGAACTTGGTGACGAGCGCCGTGAACGCGGTGCCGATGACGACCGCGACGGCCAGGTCGACGATGTTGCCACGCAGCAGGAAGTCCTTGAAGCCCTTGATCATGAGTCCCCCTCGGGTCGGGTGTGGATGGTCCCCGCGAGCCTAGTGCCGGCCGTGGACGGACGTCAGGGCCCTTCGGCCGGGACGGCCACGACCGCCAGCTGTGCCCCCAGGCCCGCCCTGGCGAGGGCGAGGGCGGTCTCACGCGGGACGGCGACGGACAGCGCGGCGTCGTCGGAGCCGTCGAGGTCGGGGAGCGCGACGACCCGGGCGGCCTCGGCCACGACCTCGGCGCGGGGGCCGTCCGTCGCCGGGGCGGTGGCGACGACGTCCACCGCGTCGCCGACGCGCAGTCCCTGGGCGGCCGTCGGGTCCGGCAGGCGCACCGTGCTCACGACCTGCCCGGCCGGGAGGCCGTCGGCCGCGCCGGGCACGAGCACCCGTGCGTCGGTGAACACCTCGCCCGCACGCATCGGGCCGCCGACGCGACGACCCACGAGGGCGTCGTGCGTGAGCGCACCCTCGGGCACCGCGGTGACCGGCAGCCGGGCGGACGTGACGTCGCGCTCGGTGAGGAGGCGACCGCTCGCCAGGTCGGCGCCGGCGACCGCCACGGAGACGGTGTCGTCGGGGGCCCGCAGGGCACCGAGACCCGCCAGCACGGCGAGTCCGGCGCAGAGGGCGGCGAGGAGCCTGCGGTGCTGCAGCACGGCGGAACGCAGTCGATCCATCCGGGCACGCTAGACAGCACCCGCCGAGGACGGCCACCGGCCGTCCACAGGCTCAGGCCGCGGAGCCGCCGCTGGAGGAGCCGGACGACGACGTGCTGCTCGTCGAGGACGTGCTGCTCGACGTCGAGCTGCCCGACGTCGAGCTGCTCGAGGACGAGGAGCCGCCGGACGAGGAGGAGGTGGAGGAGGCGCCCGAGGAGTCCGACGACGAGCTGCTCGAGCGGCTGTCGGTGCGGTAGAAGCCGGAGCCCTTGAAGACGACGCCCACCGCGTTGAACACCTTGCGCAGCCGGCCCTGGCAGACGGGGCAGACGGTGAGGGCGTCGTCGGTGAACGACTGGTGCACCTCGAGCGCCTCGCCGCAGTCGGTGCACTGGTACTGGTAGGTGGGCACGGTCTTTCCTCTCCCGGGTCGAGCGGACGCGTCGGGGGTCGTGCCCGCAGGGACGAACCCCGGGCAAAGGGTACAGTTCGGGGCATCGTGACCGCTCCCGACTCAGCCGGACCCCTGCCGTGACCGAGCTCCTGCTGCTGGCCCTGTCGTTCCTGCTGATGCTCGCCTGCGGCGTGTTCGTGGCCGCGGAGTTCTCCTTCGTGACCGTCGACCGCGCGACCGTGGAGCGTGACGCGGAGCGCGGCGAGCGCGGTGCCGCCGGCACGCTGCGCGCCCTGCGGACGCTGTCGACCCAGCTCAGCGGCGCCCAGCTCGGCATCACGATCACCAACCTCGCCATCGGCTTCCTGGCCGAGCCCGCGATCGGCCGGCTCGCGCGTGGGCCGCTGGAGGACGCCGGCGTCACCGGAGGTGCCCAGAGCGCCGCGTCGTACGCCATCGCGCTGCTGCTGAGCACGGTGGTGACGATGCTCGTCGGTGAGCTGGTGCCGAAGAACCTGGCGCTCGCGCTCCCGCAGCGCGTCGCGGGCATCACGCAGCTCCCGCAGCGCGCCTTCACGCACGCGATGGCGTGGCCGATCCGGTTCCTCAACGGCACCGCCAACCGCACGCTCCTGCGGCTCGGCGTCGAGCCGCAGGAGGAGCTGCGGTCCGCGCGCTCGCCGCTGGAGCTCCGCTCGCTCGTGCTGCGATCCGCCCGGGAGGGCGCCATCGACGACGAGACGGCCGAGCTCGTGGCGCGCAGCATCGCCTTCGGCGACCGGACCGCGGCCGACGTCCGCACGCCGCGCGTGCGCGTGCACTTCCTCGACCACCGCGACACCGCGTTCGACGTCATCGAGGCGGCGCGGCAGACCGGGCACTCCCGGTTCCCGGTCACCGGCCGCTCGCCCGACGACGTGGTCGGCGTCGTGCACGTGAAGCAGGCCGTCGCGGTCGAGCCCGACCGGCGTCGCAGCGTGCGTCTCGACGACCTCGCCGGGCCCGTCACGACCGTCCCCGACTCCATCGAGCTCGACCCGCTGCTGGTGCTGCTGCGCGAGCAGGGCATGCAGATGGCGGTCGTCGTGGACGAGTTCGGGGGCACCGATGGCGTCGTCACCCTCGAGGACCTGGTCGAGGAGATCGTCGGGGAGGTGCTCGACGAGCACGACCGGTTGTCCGCCCGGAGCCGGCACCGACGCGACGGCAGCTGGTCGCTGTCGGGCTTGCTGCGTCCCGACGAGGTGCTCGAGCAGACCGGGATCGCGCTGCCGGAGAGCGAGGACTACGAGACCATCGCCGGGCTGATGCACGCCGAGCTCGGCCGGCTCGGCGTGCGTGGCGACGTGGTCCACCTGCAGGTCGACCCGACGCCGGCCGACGAGGACGACGACCCCGTGCCGCTGCCCGTCACGCTCACCGTGGACCGGATGGAGGGACGCCGGATCGACCGCGTCACCCTCGCCGTCGTGACGCAGGAGGACCAGGATGGGTGACTGGCTCGGCCTGGCACTGACGCTGGTGCTGCTGGCCCTCAACGCCCTCTTCGTGGCCGCCGAGTTCGCCCTGATCTCGGCGCGGCGTACGCAGATCGAGCCGCTGGCCCAGGCCGGCTCGCGCACCGCGCGTCTGGCGCTGCGGGCCATGGAGAACGTCACGCTCGCGATGGCGGCGGCCCAGCTGGGCATCACGATGTGCTCGCTCGGCCTCGGCGCCATCAGCGAGCCGGCCCTGGCCCACCTCATGGAGCCGCTCTTCGCGGCGCTCGACGTGCCGGAGGGCCTGGTGCACCCGATCTCGTTCGTCATCGCCCTGACGATCGTGGTGTTCCTGCACGTGGTCTTCGGCGAGATGGTGCCGAAGAACCTCGCGCTCGTGCAGCCCGACCGCGCCTCCCTCGTGCTCGGTCCGTTCATGCTCCTGGTCATCGCGGTGCTCAAGCCGCTCGTCGTCACCCTGAACGGCATCGCCAACGTGTCGGTGCGGTTGTTCGGGGTGCAACCCGTCGACGAGGTCTCCTCCACCTACACCCACGACGAGGTCGCAGGCCTGGTCGACGAGTCGCGCCGCGAGGGACTGCTCGACGACGACGAGTACGACCTCGTGCAGGGCGCGCTGGAGTTCCACGACGGTCGGGTCGAGCAGGTGCTGCTGCCGCGCGACGTGCTCGTCACGGTCGGACCCGTGGCCACCCCCGTCGACGTCGAGCAGGCGTGCGCCCGGACGGGCTTCTCTCGCTTCCCGGTGTCCGACGACGGGGGCGACCTCCTCGGCTACCTGCACATCAAGGACGTGCTGGAGACCGACGACGCCGCGCGGCGTGCGCCCGTGGCCGACAAGTGGCTGCGGCCGCTGTCCACGGTCGGCACCGGGTCCGGCCTCCTGGAGGCGCTGCGGGTCATGCAGGCTCGCGGCTCGCACATGGCGCGCGTGGCCGACACGTCGGGCGACGTGCTGGGCGTGATCATGCTGGAGGACGTCCTCGAGGAGCTCGTCGGCGAGGTCCGTGACGCCGAGAGGGCGGAGGCCTGACGTGGACCCGCGGATCAGCTTCGTCACCCTGGCGGTGCCGGACCTCGCCGCCGAGCGGCGCTTCTACGTCGACGGCCTGGGGTGGCCGGTCGAGCTCGAGGCGGACGGCGAGGTGCTGATGATCCGGGTGGCCGAGAAGGTCGTGCTCTCCCTGTGGTCGGAGGAGGGATTCGAGGCCGAGGTCGGTCCCGTCCGTCGGGGCGAGGGGATCGTGCCGATCACGCTCGCGCACAACGTCGCGACCCCGGCGGAGGTCGACGCCGTGCTGGCGCAGGCACGGGCCGCCGGCGCGCTGGAGGTCACCGACGGCACGGCGCGGGACTGGGGCGGCTACACCGGCTACTTCGCCGACCCGGCGGGCTTTCGCTGGGAGGTCGCCCACAACCCGGGGCCCATTGGGCGCACGGTGCTCTGACCTCACGTCTCCGGCCCCGTCACCCGGCGTCCTGCGGCTGCGCGGGCGCGGCTGGGTCGGGAGCTGGTCCCCGAAAGGGCCTCGACCGGCAGGAGCGCCGGGGTCGGGTGGGCCTCCGGGCCTCGGGCGTTGGGATCGGTGGCTCGGCAACGTCTGGGCGGCTGCTGCGGTTGCTGAGGCACCGCCGAGACGGGGAAGGGGGCCGGGGAGGTCGGCCGAGCAGGCGCCGGCTGCTCCGTCCAGGCCCTCTCGGAGGCCGAGCCCAGCGCCGGCGGCAGCGACGCAGCCGCAGGACCAGACCCACCGGACCTACGCAGCCGCAGGTCGAGCCCCTGGCCGCACGGGAGAGCGTTCAGTCCTCGCGCGGGACGCGGAACACGCCCTTCTCGGTGACGACGACGTCGACGGGGACGTCGTGGGGCTCGTGGGGCACCTCGGGGAGGAGCTCGTCGGCGTGCACGAGCGCGACGAGCAGGGGCCGGCGGGGGAGGGCAGCCAGGGCGCGGTCGTAGTAGCCGGCGCCGCGCCCCAGTCGCCGACCGTGGTGGTCCGCGGCGAGGGCCGGGACGACCACCACGTCGACGTCGGCGAGGGCGTCCCGACCGAGGGGCTGCCCGACGGTCTCGTGCACGCCGAGCCGCGAGCGCCGGGTCGGTGCGTCCGGGTCGTGCCGGACCCAGTCGAGCCGACCGTCGTCGAGGGTGATCGGCAGCAGCACCTCGGTCCCGCGCGCGACGAGCCCGTCGAGGAGCGGGCCGGTGCCCGGCTCGTCCGCCATCGAGCGGTAGGCCGCGACGCGCGAGGCGCGGGCGAGCGGGGCGAGGGCCAGGAGGTGGGCGGCGAGGGCCTCCGCGACGACCTGCCGCTCCGCGGGTCCGCGCCGGCGTCGCGCCTGCAGGAGGGGAGCGCGGACGGCGTCCTTCCGCCCTGCGTCCGACCGCGCCATGTGGCTAGCCTAGGCGGGTGGACGGACTGGAGCGGGCCCGCGACAAGATGCGACGCGCCGGCGTCGCCGACCCGGCGATCGAGGTCTTCAGCGACTTCTACCGCCAGCTCGAGGGCGGGGCCACGGGCCTGGTGCGCGAGTCCGACGTCGACCCGCTCGTCGACGTCGACCGCGCGGCCGACGTCGCGCTCGACGAGCAGGCCCAGCGCGAGGCCGCGTCCGTCACGGCCGTCGTCAAGCTCAACGGTGGACTCGGCACGTCGATGGGCATGGACCGGGCGAAGACGCTGCTGCCGGTGCGTGCCGACCGGACCTTCCTCGACGTCATCGCCGCCCAGGTGAAGCGCGTCCGCGCCGACCTCGGCGTCGACCTGCCGCTGCTCTTCATGCACAGCTTCCGCACCCGCGACGACTCGCTGGCCGCGCTGGCCCCGCACGACCTCGAGGTCGACGGCCTGCCGCTGGACTTCCTGCAGAACCGCGAGCCGAAGCTCCTCCTCGACGACCTCACCCCCGTCACGTGGGACGCGGACCCGACGCTCGAGTGGTGCCCGCCCGGCCACGGTGACCTGTACACCGCACTCCTGGTCTCCGGCGTCCTGGAGCGCCTGGTCGGCGCGGGGTACCGCTACGCGACCGTCTCCAACGCCGACAACCTCGGTGCCGCGCCGGACCCGGCGATGATGGCCTGGTTCGCCTCCACCGGGGCGCCGTACGCCGCCGAGGTGTGCCGGCGGACGCCGGCCGACGTCAAGGGCGGGCACCTCGTGGTGCGGCGGGCAGACGGTCGGCTCGTGCTGCGCGAGACCGCCCAGACCGCGCCCGAGGACGCCGACCTCGCCGCCGACGCCGAGCGCCACCCGTTCTTCCACACGAACAACCTCTGGTTCGACCTGCCGCGCCTGCTCGAGACCCTGCGGGAGCGAGACGGTGTGCTCGGGCTGCCCCTGATCCGCAACGAGAAGACGGTCGACCCCACCGACCCCACGTCGCCGAAGGTCGTGCAGGTCGAGTCGGCGATGGGCGCGGCCGTCGAGGTCTTCGACGGCGCCACCGCCATCGAGGTCGACCGCTCCCGCTTCCTGCCCGTCAAGACGACGAACGACCTGCTGCTGCTGCGCTCGGACGTCTACGGCCTCGGCGACGACGGACGCCTGCGCGCGACGGTCGACCCCCGGCCCCTCGTCGACCTCGACCGCCGCTTCTTCACGACGATCGCGGACTTCGACGCCCGTGTCCCGCACGTGCCGTCGCTGTCCGGGGCCTCGTCGTTGACCGTGCGCGGTGACTGGCGGTTCGAGCGCGACGTGGTGGTCACGGGCGACGCCGTCCTGGACGACGACGGCACGGCTCGCAGCGTTCCTGCAGGTGCCCGGTTAGGCTGACGCGCATGTCTTCCGACGCGGGCCAGGAGGCCGGGCGACCGTCCGGCGACGCCGCTCCCGTCCGGGGACCGCGGCCTCGGGTGCGACCCGACAGCGTCCCCGACGGCTTCCTCACGGTCGAGGACCACCTCGAGCAGATCCTGCGCGGCGTCGGGCCCCTCGAGCCCTACGACCAGCCGGTGGTCGAGTCCCTCGGGCTCCCGCTGCACGCCGACGTCCGTGCGCCCATCGCGCTCCCGCGCTTCGACAACTCCGCCATGGACGGGTACGCGGTCCGCGCGGAGGACCTCGCCACGGCCTCGGCCGCCGAGCCCGTCGAGCTGCCGGTGGTCGCCGACATCCATGCCGGCTCCTCACGGCCCTTCGCCATCTCGCCCGGCACCGCGGTGAAGATCATGACCGGCGCCGCCGTCCCGCGGGGCGCCGACACCGTCGTGCCGTTCGAGGACACCGACCGCGGCAACACGCGGGTCCGGTTCACGGCCGCGCCGCGACAGGGCGCGCACGTGCGTCGACGCGGCGACGACGTGGCCGAGGGCGACCTGGTGCTGCCTGCCGGCACCGTGGTCGGCCCGCGCGAGGCGGGACTGCTGGCCTCCCTCGGCCTCGGGCGCGTCGCCGCCCGTCCCCGCCCCCGCGTGGTGGTGCTGTCCACGGGCAACGAGCTCCGCGAGCCGGGGGCCCACCTCGACCACGACTCGATCTTCGACGGCAACAGCTACATGCTCGCCGCCGCCGTGCGGGCGGCCGGGGCGATCGCCTACCGCGTCGGTGCCGTCGGCGACGACCCGCGCACGTTCCGCCGCACCCTGTCCGACCAGCTCGTGCGCGCCGACCTCGTGGTCACGAGCGGCGGCATCAGCGAGGGCGAGAAGGACGTCGTCAAGGAGACGCTGTCCGCGCTCGGCACGGTGTCGTTCCCCAAGGTCGCGATGCAGCCGGGCAAGCCGCAGGGCTTCGGCACGATCTTCGACGAGCGGACGCCGATCATCACGCTGCCCGGCAACCCGGTCTCGGCCTACGTCTCCTTCGAGGTGTTCGTGCTGCCGGCCATCCGCAGGCTGATGGGCCTCACGCCCTACCGGCGGCCGATGGTCCACGCGGTGCTCACCCAGGACATCGCCTCCACGCCCGGTCGTCGGCAGTACGTCCGGGGCGTCTTCGAGGTCACCCACCGGGGCGCCAAGGTCACGCCGCTCGGCGGCCACGGGTCCCACCTCCTCGGGTCGCTCGCCCAGGCCAACGCCCTCATCGTCGTCGGCGAGGACGAGACCGCGCTCAACCTCGGCGACACCGTGCGCACGCTCGTGCTCGACAGGCCCTTCTGACGTGCCCGAGCACGAGCCGCGCCTGACCCACGTCGACGCGTCGGGCGCCGCACGGATGGTCGACGTCGGCGACAAGGACGTCACACGGCGCACCGCCACGGCCCGCGGACGCGTGGAGGTGTCGCCCGACGTCGTGCGCCTGCTGCGCGGCGACGGCGTGCCGAAGGGCGACGCGCTGGGCGTGGCGCGCGTCGCCGGCATCATGGCGGCCAAGCGCACCCCCGACCTCGTGCCTCTCTGCCACCCCCTCGCGATCAGTGGCGTCCAGGTCGACCTGGAGGTCGCCGACGACGCGGTCGAGATCACGGCGAGCGTCCGCACCACGGACCGCACCGGGGTCGAGATGGAGGCGCTGACCGCCGTCAGCGTCGCCGCGCTGACCGTCGTCGACATGGTGAAGGCCGTCGACAAGCACGCCCGCATCACCGACGTCGAGGTCGTGGCCAAGGCGGGTGGTCGCAGCGGCGACTGGGGTGCGCCGTGAGGGGTGCAGTGGTGGTCGCCTCGAACCGGGCGGCCGCCGGGGTCTACGAGGACCAGACCGGCCCGGTGCTCGTCGAGGCGCTGCGGGGCTGGGGCTTCGACGTCGCTGACGCGGTGGTCGTGCCCGACGGCGAGCCCGTGGGCGCCGCGATCGCCGACGCGGTCCGCGACGGCGTCGCGGTGGTCCTGACCACCGGGGGCACCGGGATCAGCCCGACCGACCGCACGCCCGAGGTCACGCGCCCTCTGCTCGACCGCGAGCTCCCGGGCCTGGCCGAGGCCCTCCGGGCTGCCGGGGTGGCCAAGGGCGTGCCCACCGCGGTGCTCTCGCGGGGGCTGGCGGGCGTCGCCGACAGCACGCTGGTGGTCAACCTCCCGGGCTCGCGCGGTGGCGTGAAGGACGCGGTGGAGGTGCTGGCCGACGTCGTGCCCCACGCCGTCGAGCAGCTGGCGGGGGCCGACCACACCGGCCCGGACCACCCCGTGGGTGACGGGCCGCGCGCGTGAGGGGCTGGCCGGTCGAGCTCTCCCACGGCGACGTCGGCATCCGTCCGCTGCGACGCTCCGACGCCGGCCGGTGGGCTCGCCTGCGCCGCGCCGACGCCGCCTGGCTCGCCCCCTGGGAGGCCACGCTGCCGCCGGGCGGAGGATCGGCGCCGCTGTCGTACCGGGCGATGATCGGGGCCCAGCGGCGTCGGGCCCGGCGCGGGACGGCGATGCCGTTCGCCGTGACGTGGCAGGGCGTCATGGTCGGCCAGGTGACGGTCAACGGGATCTCCTGGGCCTCCGCGCACTGGGCCAGCGTCGGCTACTGGATCGCGCGGGCGCACGCCGGCCGCGGCATCACCCCGGTGGCCGTGGCCCTGGTGGTCGACCACCTGCTGGACACCGTCGGGCTCCACCGGGTCGAGATCTCGGTGCGGCCCGAGAACGCCGCGAGCCTGCGCGTGGTCGAGAAGCTCGGGCTCGAGGAGGTCGGCCTCGCGCGCGGCTACCTGCACATCGACGGCGCCTGGCGCGACCACCGCGTCTTCCAGGTGCTCGCCGACGACCGGCCAGGCCGTCTCCTGGCGCGCGTCACGGGGTCCGAGGGGGCCCGCGGGCGAGTCACCTGAGTCCCACGCGTCACATTGCTCCCGCGACACACGCCTGACCTGCGGCGATTGTCTCGGCCGTCGGCCTACCGTTGCGGCGTGGGTGCCAACGGACTGATCGTCGCGTTCGTCGTCGCGGTGTGGGCGGCGTACTTCGTGCCGCTCGTCCTGCGTCGGTACGACGAGGCGAGCAGCTCGGAGTCGCTCGAGCCGCTCAGCCCGCTGAGCCGTGTCGTCTCCCGACGGCGCGGTGCGGAGGATGTCGTCGACGACGTCCAGAATGCCGCCGAGGAGGACGCCGTGGAGGTCACCGTGGAGCCCGACGTTCGCGCGCCGCGCGCCGCGCGCACCACCCCGAGCGCCCCGCAGCGACGGGCCGCGGTCGTGGCCGCACGCCGTCGCCGCCGGACCCTCATCACGCTGCTCTCGGCGCTGACGGTCGTCGGCGTCCTCGCCGCCTTCTCGGTGGTGGCGCCGGTGTGGGTCGCCGCGCCCGCCCTGCTGGTCGTCGCCTGGCTGGTCGCCTGCCGTGTGCAGGTGCGCGCCGAGCGCGGCGTCGGCCGCCCGAAGACCGAGCGCACGTCGCTGTCGGACCGGGTGCCGTCGTCGTTGAAGAGGGCCGCGCGGTCGGCCACCGAGCATCCGGCGCGCCGCTCCGCCGCTCCCTCGGCCGACGAGGAGCACACGGTCGTCGTCTCGCACCAGTTCGAGGACGTCGACCCCGGGCGCAAGCACGTCATGGAGCGCGCCGAGCTGCCGGAGGACGCGCTGGAGGAGAAGCTGCAGATCGCGGTGCCCTCGATCTCGACGCAGGGTGCGCCCCTGTGGGACCCGCTGCCGGTCACGCTGCCCACCTACGTCACCAAGCCGCGGGTGGGGCGCACCGTGCGCACCATCGACTTCGACGCCCCCGGCGCCTGGACCTCGGGCCACGTCGAGGGCGAGGACGTCGAGCTGCCGGGCCGCCCGCGCTCCGGCGAGGCCGAGGCCCAGCCTTCGCGGCGGGCCGCGGGCGAGTAGCCCGTCGCCGGGTGCCGGGCCCCCACCGACCCGTCCTGGCGCAGTGGTAACCTCGGTGGTCCTGGGGCATTGGCGCAGTTGGTAGCGCGCTTCGTTCGCATCGAAGAGGTCAGGAGTTCGAATCTCCTATGCTCCACTCGCACGGCTGAAGGCCCCCAGTCCTCGGGACTGGGGGCC
>CAZREF010000050.1:0-14230 GCA_964599245.1 uncultured Aeromicrobium sp.
CTGTCGTCGGTGCGCGCCTTCTCCGACACCGGCTTCCCCGACGGCGTCACCGAGGCCCACCCGCTGCGCCCCGACGGCAACCCGTACGTCGACACCCGGATCGCCGCGGAGCAGGCGGCACTGCAGGCGCACGCCGCGGGCGAGGTCGAGGTCACGATCGTAAGACCGGGCGACGTGTACGGCCCGGGCTCGCGGCCCTGGACTCTGCTGCCCGTGCAGATGATCAAGGCCGGACGTTTCCTGCTCCCGGCCATGGGCCGCGGCATCTTCAGCCCCGTCTACATCGACGACCTCGTCTCCGGCCTGGTGCTCGCGGCCGACCGGCCCGAGGCGGCCGGGCAGGTGTTCACGCTGGCCGGCGGGGTGGGCGTCGAGAACCGGGTCTTCTTCGGTCACTACTGCCGGATGCTCGGCAGGCGAGGGCCGGTCGTGATGCCGACCTCGGCCGCGCTCGCCCTCGCGGCCTCCGTGGCACGCGTCAACCGCATGCGTGGCACGAGCGACGACGAGACGAACACGACCGCGGTCCGCTACTTCTGCCGCACCGGCACGTACTCCATCGAGAAGGCCCGTACGGTGCTCGGCTATGACCCCCAGGTCGGGCTCGACGAGGGGATGCGCCGCACGGCGGCGTGGCTGCGCGAGGTCGGCGAGCTCTGACCCGCACGTCGAGCACGGGGGCGTCTCCGTAGGCTCGCCGTCGTGACCACCACCTCCCTCCTGCACGAACCGCTCCGCGTCGGCGACCTCGAGCTCTCGAACCGGGTGCTCATGGCGCCGCTCACCCGTATGCGCGCGACGCCGCCCGGCGACGTCCCGAACGACCTCATGGTCGAGTACTACGTGCAGCGCGCGAGCGCAGGACTGATCGTGTCCGAGGGGACGCAGGTCTCGCCGGAGGGCAAGGGCTACATGGACACCCCGGGCATCCACTCCGACGAGCAGGTGGCCGGCTGGCGACGCGTGACGGACGCGGTGCACGCCGCCGGCGGACGCATCGCGGCCCAGCTGTGGCACGTCGGACGGGTCTCCCACGAGTCGTTCCACGGCGGCGAGCCGCCCGTATCCGCCAGCGCCCTGCCCTACCGCAACCGCACCACCGTCCGCGGTGAGGACGGCCGACCGACGCGGGTGCCGTGCCCGACGCCGCGCGCGCTCCGTGCGGACGAGCTGCCGCGCGTGGTCGAGGACTACCGCCGCGCCACCCGCAACGCACGCGAGGCGGGCTTCGACGGCGTCGAGATCCACGGTGCGCACGGCTACCTGCTGCACCAGTTCCTCTCCGAGGCCTCCAACCACCGCGACGACGAGTACGGCGGATCGATCGAGAACCGGGCGCGGCTGCTGCTCGAGGTGACCGACGCGGTCGTGGGGGAGTGGGACGCCTCGCGCGTCGGCGTGCGGATCTCGCCGAAGGGCGTCTTCAACGGTCTCGACGACACCGCGGGCGGGCCGATGGGCCTGCACGTGGCGGCCCAGCTGGCGGCCCGCGACCTCGGCTTCCTGCACCTCTCCGAGCCCGACTGGGCCGGCGGACCGCAGCTGGACGAGGCGTACCGCCGCGACCTGCGCGAGGCGTTCCCCGGCGTGATCGTGGCCGCGGGGGCCTACTCGGTCGAGAAGGCCGAGGCCCTGCTCTCGGCCGGCCTGGTCGACGCCGTCGCCTTCGGTCGGCCGTTCATCGCCAACCCCGACCTCCCGCGCCGTCTCGCGGAGGACCTGCCGCTCAACGAGCCCGTCCCGGCCACGTTCTACGGCGGCGGCGCCGAGGGCTACACCGACTACCCGGCGATCGGCGCCTGAGCGGGACCGAGGCCAGGCCCTAGGAGAGGTCGAGCTCGGGCAGCTCGAGCGCGCAGAGCCGCTCGGCCTCGGCCTCCGGCACCCCCAGCATCCGCAGCACCTGCGCGGTCAGGCGCTCGACGTCGTCGACGTCCACGAGCGCGGGGTGGGACGTCCGCAGGCGCAGGAAGCCCAGGAGCGCGCCACCGACGGTGCTCAGGGCGAGCGGCAGGTGGGTGGCGGTGAAGCGGCCCGCCGCGACGGCGTCCGCGACGTCGCGCATCGCCCGCGGGGCGAGACCGTCCTCGAGGTCGAGGAGGTCGAGCCCGTGGCGGTCGAGCACCTCGGCGAGGGCGGGGTGCGTCCAGGCCAGCCGGGCCGAGGTCCGGAAGGCGGTCGCGAACCGCTCCGCCGGGTCGTCGACGTCGGCGGTCGCCGCGTCGATGAGCCGACCCCACTGCTCCAGGACCGCGACGGTCGCCGCCTGGAACAGCTCCTCCTTCGTGTCGAAGTGGTTGTAGAAGGAGCCGAAGCCGACGTCGGCCGCGTCGGTGATCTGCTGGATCGTCGCCGTGGCGGCCTGCCCGTCGACGATGAGCCGGGTCGCCGCGGCGACCAGCGCCGCCCGGGTCCGGGCGCGTCGACGGTCGACGCGTGGGGGACCGCTCGGGTCCTGCGTCATGGGCGTCCTCCTGTGCCGGGCGGCGCCCAGCCTAGTGCGCCCGATCCCTTGTCGGACGCCACCGGTCGTGCTTTACTGATGAAACTATCAGAAACGGATGGATTCATCAGATGGCGCACGACGGCACCGATCCCGGGCACGACCACAGCCACAGCGACCTGCACAGCGAGCAGGGTCGCCGCCCCGGCGAGCACGTCGGTCGCGCGGCGCAGCCGGTGATCAAGGTCCGCGACCTCGCCTGGCTCGAGCTCGAGAAGCCCGACCTCGCCGCGGCCGAGGTCTTCGCGCACGACTTCGGCTTCACCACGACCTACCGCAGCGCCACCGAGCTGCACCTGCGCGGCGCCCTGGCCGGCCCGCCCTGCGTGATCGTCCGCAAGGGCACCGGCTCGCGCTTCGTCGGCCCTGCGTTCGCCGCGGAGGCGGCCGACCTGCTGCGGCTGGCCGAGCACACCGGTGCCACGGTGCAGCGGCTGCCCGAGCAGCTGGGCGGCCACGTGGTCGAGCTGCGAGAGCCCGCCGGTGCCCGGGTGCGGGTCGTCGCCGACACGATCGACCACCCGGCGCTGGCGACCCAGGAGGCGCTGGTGCTGAACGTCGGCGCGCAGGTCCGGCGGGTCAACGCCACCCAGCGCCCGCCCCGGCAGCCGGCCGTCGTCGAGCGGCTCGGCCACGTGGTGCTGCAGTCCGACCGCTACCTCGCCTCGCTCGACTGGTACCTGCAGCACCTGGGCCTGATCGTCTCGGACTTCCTCTACTTCCCCGGTCAGCGCGAGCGCGGTCCGACGATGGCGTTCATCCGCTGCGACCAGGGCAGCGTCCCCACCGACCACCACACGCTCGCCCTCACGCTCGGTCCCCGCAGCCGCTACGTCCACTCCGCCTACCAGGTGGCCGACCTCGACGCGATCGCCGCGGGCGGTGAGCACCTGCGCGAGCTCGGCTACCACCACTCCTGGGGCATCGGGCGCCACATCCAGGGCAGCCAGCTCTTCGACTACTGGCGCGACCCCGACGGCTTCCTCGTCGAGCACTTCTCCGACGGCGACCGCTTCGACGCCTCGCTCGAGCCGGGCTGGGCCGAGATGACCGCCAGCGGACTCGCCCAGTGGGGCCCGCCCGCCACCGCCGACTTCCTGGGCGTCGCCCCGGGGCGGGAGTCGCTCGCCGAGCTGCTCTCCATGACCTCCGTCCTCCGTCCCGACAACGAGTTCGACGTCTCGCGTCTGCTCGGCCTGCTGAAGGTGGCCCGCTCATGACCCTCCCCGTCCTCCGCACCGCCGACGCCTGGTGGCTCCAGCGCCCCGACGGCGCCGTCCTCATCGACACCGACGCCTCCACGACCGCCGAGCTGCTGGCCGACCGGGCCGCCGTCGTCGCCGCGCGCGACGGGGGCGAACCCGTCCCGGTCGACTCGCTCGCGCTCCTGTCGCCCGTGACCACGCCCTGCCGTGTGATCGCGCAGATGGCGAACTACGCCAGCCACGCGAAGGACGCCGGCATGGACCCGGCCTCGGTGCCGATGGCCTTCTTCCGCAAGGCGTCGGGCTCCGTCAGTGGCCCGCACGACGACGTCGTCCGTCCGGCGCACGTGACCCTGCTCGACCACGAGGTCGAGATCGGCATCGTCGTCGGACGCGCCGTCGAGGCCGGCACCGAGCTGGGCGCGTCCGACCTGCCCGACGTGGTGGCCGCCCTCGTGGTCACGAACGACGTCTCCGCTCGCGACCTCCAGCTGCCCAAGACGCAGTTCTACGAGTCCAAGTCGTACCGGACGTTCACGCCCACCGGCCCGGCCCTCGTGATCCTCGAGGACGGCGAGCTCGACCGCTTCGCCGAGCTGCGGCTCCGCCTCTGGGTCGACGGCGACCTACGCCAGGACCAGCTCGCGTCGGACATGATCTACGGTCCGCTCGAGTCGCTGAACGCCCTCGCGCGCTTCCAGGACCTCGCCTCGGGCGACCTTGTGCTCACCGGCACGCCCGTCGGCACCGCGCTCAGCGCCCCGCCGAAGGTCGTGGAGAAGATCGGCGCGCTGCTGCCGCCCGCGGTCAAGTGGAAGGCGTTCTTCCGGGGCCAGGCGCGGAACCCGCGCTACCTGCAGGACGGCAACCTGATGGAGCTGCGCATCGCCACCGACGACGGCGCGATCGACCTCGGCGTGCAACGCACGCGGGTGCGGTGGGAGCGGTGAGCGACGGCGGCCCCGCCGACGCACCACCGGTGGTCCCACCGGTTGTCGTCGTGGGAGCCGGACCGACGGGCTCGTGCGTGGCGCTCGACCTGGCGGCCCGGGGTGTCCACTGCATCGTCGTCGACCGCTGGGAGCAGGTCTACGAGCAGCCGAGGGCGGTCCACCTCGACGACGAGGTCTACCGTGCCCTCGCGCGGCTCGGCCTGGGGGAGGACCTCGCGCGCATCACCCGGCCCGCGGAGGGGCTGCGGCTGGTGGACGCCCGCCTGCGGGTGCTCGCCGAGTTCTCCCGCGCGGGGCTCTCGCCGGCGAACGGCCGACCACGCGCGAACATGTTCGACCAGCCGGTGCTCGACGGCGTCCTGCGCGATCGGCTGCTCGCCGCCGAGCGCATCACCTTCCTCGGCGGGCGGGAGGTGGAGGGCGTCGACCAGGACGCCTCGGGTGTGCGGGTGCGCACCCGCGACGTGCGGAGCGGGGCCGTCGAGGAGGTCGAGGGCTCGTACGTGCTCGGCTGCGACGGGGCCAACAGCCGGGTCCGGTCGTGGATCGGGTCGTCGATGGTCGACCTCGGCTTCGAGCAGCGCTGGCTCGTGCTCGACGTCGAGTCCGAGCGCGACCTCGGCCAGTGGGACGGCGTGCAGCAGGTGTGCGACAGCCGGCGTGCCGCGACCTACATGCGGGTCGGGGAGACGCGTCATCGCTGGGAGGTGCGCCTGCTCGACGACGAGGACGGCGCCGACCTGACGTCACTCGACGACGTCCGTCCGCTCCTGGCGCGCTGGCTCGGCGAGGGGCCCCTCGACGACGTCCGCCTCGTCCGCGCGACCGGCTACACCTTCCGGGCCGCGGTCGCCGACCGGTGGCGGTCGGGTCGCGCGCTCCTCCTGGGCGACGCCGCGCACGTGACGCCTCCGTTCATCGGCCAGGGTCTCGGTGCCGGGGTCCGCGACGCCGCCAACCTCGCGTGGAAGCTCGCCAGCGTCCTGCAGGGCACGCTCGCGCCGTCGGCCCTCGACACCTACGAGACGGAACGGCGACCGCACGCCACGGCGATGGTCCTCCTCGCGAGGCGCCTCGGCGTGGTCATGTGCAGCGGCGGCCCCGCGGGCGACCTGGTGCGGCGGGCGGTCGCACCCGTGCTCTCGCGCAGCCGGTTCGTCGCCGGGGCCGCGCTCGACGGCACCACGCCCCGGCTGTCGTCGAGCGACCTGGTGGCCCGACACCGCGATGACCCGTTGGCCGGCCGTCTCTGCCCCGACGTGGTCGACGGCGCGCCCCGCCTCGAGTCGCGGATCGACGGACGCTGGGCCATCGTCACCCGGGTCGCCCCTTCGCCGTCCTGCGTCGGCGCGCTCGAGTCGCGCGACGTCGTCGTCGTGGGCGCTCGCGACGACGAGCTCGACCGCTGGCTCCGGGATGCCGACCGGGATGCAGCGCTCGTCCGGCCCGACGGCACGGTCGCGTGCTCCGGCGCCGTGCCGGACCTGGCGTCGTGGGCGTCGGCGACGCTCTCGCCCGCGGCGCAGCCGGCCACGGCCTGAGGGTGGGGCGGCTCAGGCGCCGAGGCGGACCTCGGGGCGCACCCGACGACGCTGGCGGTCGGCCTTGCGCATCACGCCACCGGTGCGCTGCACCTCGTCGATGCAGTCGCGGCAGACGTCGGCACCGACGACGCGGAACGGCTGGTCGAAGAACATCTGCCAGCTCTGGGCGGGGGTGCCGCAGGCGGTGGTGGGGGAGCCGATCTCCCGCGCGTGCACGGTGCCGCGGGGCGTGACCGCGCGGCCGCCGGCCGCGCCGCGCTGCGCGAAGGGCGCGCAGACGAACCAGTGGACCTGGGTGGACGGGGGCGGGGTGAGGGACGGGGTGCGGGTCGTCGTCATGCCTGCTCCTCGGGTGCGGGGTGATGGGGCGGCTGTGACGCGGGTCATGAACCTGCGTCCCGTGTGATGGTACGCAGTTTCACCTTCGGGCGCCAGTCTGGGATGATCCCCGCATGGAGGAGTCCGGCGCGATGGCCACGCGCGAGCGCATCGTCGAGAGCGCGTTCACGCTCTTCCGCGAGCTCGGGTACGACGCCACGACCGTCGACGCGATCGCGAAGGACGCCGGCGTCGGGCGCAGCACGTTCTTCCGTTCCTTCGGGTCCAAGGAGGCGGTGCTCTTCCCCGACCACGACCAGCTGCTCCAGGTGGTGGAGACCCGACTCGCCGCGAGCGGGCCCGACGGGGCCAACGCCGCTGTCTCCGACGCGCTGGGCGTGGTGCTCTCGCACTTCCTGGCCGAGGGCGACCGGGCGCGGTACCGCTACGGGCTCACCTCCAGCGTCCCGAGCGTGCGCGAGCGCGAGCTGCTCAACAGCGCCCGCTACGAGCGGCTCTTCGCGCGCCACCTCGCACGCTGGGGCGACGACACCCCGGCCGCGCGGATGCGTGCCGAGCTGAAGGCGGCCGCCGTCGTCGCGGCGCACAACGCCGTGCTGCGCCGCTGGCTGCGGGGCGAGGACCTCGACCCACTTCCGACGCTGGCCGACGCCCTGGCGATGGTCGCTCGCCTCTTCGACGAGCCGGAGTCGCGTGAGCCGGTCGTGGTGGTCGTCCGCGAGCAGGCCGACGCCGACGCCGTGCTGGCCGCGGTCGAACACCTGCTCTGAGGGTTCGACGGTCGCGCTGGGCCGATCCGCGGGAGCGAAGAGTGTCCTGGACAACACGAGGATCTAACTCGTATCATGAATCGCATGAATGGTGTGGCGGTGCTGGAGGCGGCGGAGGAGTTCCGTGGACGGGTGCGGTCCTTCCTCGAGAAGGAGCTCCCGGACGACTGGGCCGGGGTCGGCGCGCTCGACCACGAGCAGGCCGAGGCCTTCGCCGTGCGCTGGCGCCACGCGCTGGCCGACGGCGGCTTCCTCGCCACGTCGTGGCCGGTCGCCTACGGGGGCGGTGGACTGACGGAGCGCGAGCAGGTCGTGCTCGCCGAGGAGTTCGCGCGCGTCGGCGTCCCCACGGGCACGATGAACGACCTCTTCAGCATCGTGATGATCGGCAACACCTTGCTGCACTGGGGTACCGAGGAGCAGAAGCAGCACTTCCTCCCCCGCATCCTCTCCGGAGAGGACGTCTGGTGCCAGGGCTACTCCGAGCCGGGCGCCGGCTCCGACCTGGCCGCGCTGAGCACGCGCGCCGTCCTGGACGGCGACGAGTGGGTCATCAATGGCCAGAAGATCTGGACGTCCGGCGGCCACCTCGCCAACCACATCTTCGTGCTCGTGCGCACGAACCCCGATGCCCCCAAGCACCGGGGCATCTCGATGCTGCTCGTGCCCATGGACCAGGAGGGCATCGAGGTCCGCCCCATCCGCAACATGGGCGGCGAGAGCGACTTCAACGAGGTCTGGTTCACCGACGCCCGCTGCCCTCGCGAGAACGTCCTCGGCGAGGTGGACAACGGATGGAAGGTCGCGATGACCCTGCTCGGCTTCGAGCGCGGCGAGTCGGCGGCGACGCTGCCGATCATGTTCCGCGACGAGCTGGAGCGGCTCTTCGAGCTGGCGCGCGAGAACGGCGCCGCCGAGGACCCGGTCGCCCGTGACCGGCTGGCGGACGTCTACATCGACAACGAGGTCATGCGCTTCCTGGGCAAGGACTCGCTCGCGCGGTTCCTCGCGGGTCACGCCCCCGGGCCGGACGCGGCGGTCAACAAGCTGTTCTGGAGCGAGTACCACGAGAAGGTCACCGAGGTGGCCCTCGACGTGCTCGACCGCGAGAGCCTCGTGGCCGAGGGGCGACGCCCCACCAACACGATCATGTTCCAGACCGACGACGTCGGAGCGCCGAGCACGAGCGCCTCCTGGATCACGACCTTCGCGGTGTCCCGGTCCGGGACGATCTACGCCGGCACCACGGAGGTCCAGAAGAGCATCATCGGCGAGAAGCTGCTGGGGCTCCCGAAGTGACGACGCACGGACAGAAGGCGACCCCTATGGAACCCCTGCTCGACGACGACCAGATCTCCTACCAGCGCAGCCTGCGCCGGTCCCTCGAGACCTGGTGGACCGACGACCGCCTGCGCGCCGACATGGACGCCGAGGCCCCGGACCGCGAGGTCTGGCGCAGGCTCGCCTCCGAGCTCGGCGTCGCGGGCCTCGACCTCCCCGAGCAGCACGGCGGGTCGGGCGGCGCGCCGGCCGAGGCGCTGCTCGTGGCCGAGGAGATGGGGCGTGTCCTCTATGGCGGGCCGTACCTGTCGACCGTCGTGATGGCGGCGCAGGCCATCGTGCTCAGCGGCGACGATGCGGTCGCCGCCGACGTCCTGCCCGGTATCGCCGCGGGCGAGACCACCGCCGCACTCGCCACCATCGGGGGAGGCCGCGACCGGTCCACGGCCCCCGCTCCCGAGGCCACCTCCAAGGACGACGGCTGGGTGCTGTCGGGCGAGGCGCGACGCGTGGTCGACGGAGCGGACGCCGACGTGCTGCTCGTCGAGGCGTCGACGCCCGCGGGCAGGTCCCTGTTCGTGCTCGAGGGTGCGGGCGTCGAGCGGATCGCCGCGGAGACGCTCGACCCGACCCGCCGGATGGCGACGATCCGGCTGGACCACGCCCCGGCGCGGTTGCTCGGTCGCGACGGCCAGGCCCCTGAGGTCCTCGGTGCCCTCGCCCCGCGGATGTCGCTGGCGCTCGCCGCCGAAGCCGTCGGTGGTGCGTCCCGCGCGGTCCACGACACGGTCGAGTACGCGAAGGTCCGCCACCAGTTCGGGCGTCCGATCGGCTCGTTCCAGGCCGTGAAGCACCAGTGCGCCGAGATGCAGGTCCGACTCGAGGGCGCCCGTGCCGGGGTGCGCCACGCCGGGACGGTCCTGGCCTCCGGGGGCGAGGACCTCGCGCTGCTCGCCTCGGTCGTGAAGGTGCACGCCACCCAGGGCTACTTCCGGACGGCGGCCTCGATGGTCCACCTGCACGGCGGCATCGGTTTCACCTGGGAGCACTCGGCGCACCTGCACTTCAAGCGGGCGAAGTCGCTCGAGCTCCTCGGCGGGACCCATGCCGAGCACCGAGCGGCGATCGCCGATGTCGTCCTCGCCGGCCGAGGCTGAGACCGGGCCGGACTGGTTCGTCGCGGCCGTCGGCCGAGAGGGCCGGACCGGCGCGGTCGACGTGGCGGGTGCCCGTGTGGACTACCGCGCGTGGGGACCGGTCGGCGCCCCGGTCGTGGTGCTGGTGCACGGGGGCGCCGCGCACGGGGGCTGGTGGGACCACGTGGCACCCCTGCTCGCCGCCGGCCGGCGGGTGGTGGCGCTCGACCTGACCGGTCACGGCTCGAGCGGCGCTCGCGAGCACTACGACTTCCCGACCTGGGCCGACGAGATCGTCGCCGTCGGGGCAGCCGAGGGGTCCGAGCGACCCTTCGTCGTCGGGCACAGCATGGGGGCCGTCGCAGCGCTCGCCTGTGCGTACCTGCACGTCGACCGCGTTGCGGGCACCGTCCTCGTCGATCCGCCGGAGTGGCTCGTCGTGGAGGGGGGCCTGCCCCCGCGCCGAGGCGAGCTGCCGCCTCGTCGGACGCACCCCACCCGCGAGCTCGCCGAGGCACGCTTCCGTGCTCGGCCGCCGGACCCGTCGCGGCTCCCGTTCGTCGAGCGTCACGTCGCCGCCCGCTCCGTGCACCGCACGGACGGTGGGTGGACCTGGCGCTTCGACCACCGGGTGACGCTGCACGACACGTTCCCGGCCGAGCTGTGGGGCCAGGAGGTGGGGCCCGTGGTCGTGGTGGTCGCCGAGCGGAGCCTGCTGACGCTCGACCAGTCCGCGGAGCTGGGCGAGCGGCTCGCGGCGGATGTCGTGACCGTGCACGACTCGGGCCACCACGTGATGCTCGACCAGCCCCTCGCCCTGACGGCCGTCGTCGACGGTGCGCTGGCGGCGTGGCGTCGGGCACAGGCGGACGTCGGCGGCGCCGAGTCATGATCTTCTCGCTGCAACTCTGCGTATCATCATGAGAATGAGCCCTGTGGAGATGACGACCTTCCGCCCGCGCGCGCCGAAGGCCTCCGAGCGCCTGGCGCGGCACCTCGCGACCACCATCGTCGAGGGGGACATGGCGGAGGGCGCGCGCCTGCCGCACGAGGGCGAGATGCTCGCCCAGCTGCAGGTCGGCCGCGCCACGCTGCGCGAGGCGCTCCGGCTGCTCGAGGTCTGGGGCCTCATCGTCATCCGCACCGGCCCGGGCGGCGGTCCTACCGTGCGCCGGCCGCGCTCGAGCGAGTTCGCCGAGCAGCTCGCCCTGATGCTGCAGTTCCAGCAGCTCACCCTCCAGGACGTCTCTGACGCGCGTCTGGCTCTCGAGCCGATGATGGCCAGGCTCGCGGCCGAGCGGATCACGCCGGAGCAGATCGCCGACCTCCGCGACTCGATCGAGATCATGAAGCGCAGCTACGACGACCCGACCGAGTTCTGGGCGCAGAACCAGCGCTTCCACTCCGGCGTGGCCGAGGCGGGCGACAGCCGGGTGATCAGCCTGGTGGTCGATGCCGTCAAGTTCATCGCCGACGGTGCGTCCAGCGGCGTCCACTACGAGGCCAAGGAGCTCGAGGACGTCGTGCGGGCCCACACCAAGATCGTCGACCTCCTCGAGGCCGGTGACGCCGAGGGCGCGGCCGCCTCGATGCACCACCACCTCGAGATCGGTCGGCGCTTCATCGCCAAGAACCAGCCTGCGGCGCTGCGCAGCCGCATCCACTGGCCGGAGTGAGCCCGTCCGCCGCTCCCCGCCGGCGACGCGGCCGGGTCAGACGAAGTCGCGCGGCACGTTCGTGAAGCGACGCGCGGAGCGTCGGAACCAGCCGGCCGACGCCAGCGTCCCGCCGTCGACCCGCACCGTCTCGCCCGTGATCCAGCCTGCGGCGTCGGAGGCGAGGAAGGCGGCCAGCTCGCCGTGGTCGCGGGGCGTGCCGAAGCGCCCCATCGGCACCCAGCTGCCCACCTGGTCCTCGTAGCCCGCCAGCATCCTGCTCAGCGGGAACTGGGGCGTGTCGGTGAGGTCCGGTGCGATGCCGTTGACGCGCACGCCGTGCTGGCCGACCTCGGTGGCGAGGCCGGCGGTGAAGTTGACGACCGCCGCCTTGTGGGCGGCGTACACGGCGCAGTTCGGCACCCCCCGGAACGCCTCGACGGAGGAGACGTTGACGATCGAGCCGGAACCCTGATCGATCATGCCGGGGAGCAGGAGGCGGGTCATCCGCAGGACGTGCTCGAGGTTCACCGCGTAGACGGCGGTCCAGTCCTCCTCCGTCGACTCGACGAAGGGTCCCCACGGCACGTGGTCGCCGACGTTGTTCACGAGCACGTCCACGTGGCCGCCGGCACGCTCCACGGCCTCGGCGACGGTCGCGGTGGAGGTGCGCTCGCGCACGTCGGCGATGATGCCGGTCGCCTCGTGACCCGCGGTGCGAAGGGTCTCCACCTCGGTGGCGAGGGTGTCGGGGTCGACGTCGACCAGCAGCAGTCGCGCACCCTTGCGAGCCAGGGCCTCGGCGATGCCGGCACCGATGCCGACGGCGCCGCCGGTGACCACCGCGAGGCGGCCGTCGAGTCGGGTCAGGTCGTCGTTCCGCACGGGATCCTCCGAGGTGCTGGACGGACGGGTCGTCGGTCCGGATAATGATAACTATGACAATAGATATCGAGAAGGCGTCGCCGACCCCGTTCACCGTCGCCATGACCGAGGCCGAGGGGGCCGTCGGTGCCGAGCTCGGGCCGAGCCCGTGGTTCACGGTGTCCCAGGACCGGATCGACCTGTTCGCCGAGGCCACGGGCGACCACCAGTGGATCCACGTGGACGTGGAGCGCGCCGCCACCGGCCCCTTCGGCGGGACGATCGCGCACGGCTACCTCACGCTGTCCCTGGTGCCGATCCTCATGCAGCAGGTCCTGCAGGTCACCGGGCGCAGCAGCGGTGTGAACTACGGGATGGAGAAGGTCCGGTTCATCACCCCGGTGCGCGAGGGTGCGCGCGTGCGCATGCGCGGCTCGATCCTCGGTGCCACCCCCCGCTCCGGCGGGATGCAGATGCGTCTGACCCTCACCATCGAGATCGAAGGGGTCGACAAGCCGGCCATGGTCGGCGAGTTCATCACCCTCGCCTTCCCCTGATCGCACGGCTCACCGACCGGTGAACACGGGGTCGCGCCGTTCGAGGCTGGCGGCGATGCCCTCGTGGCCGTCGGCGGTCTCCCACAGCCACGCCTGCTCGGACGCCTCGCGGTCGAGCGCCTCGACCGCGCGCTGCGGCAGGTCGCCCCGGAGGGTCTCGCGGATCGACGCGACGGCCAGGGGCGCGAGCGCGGCCAGCTCGTGCGCGTAGGCGATCGCCACCTCGCGCTCGGCGCCGGGCTCGGCCAGCCGGTCCGCGAGCCCGAGGGTCAGCGCTCGCTCGCCGTCGACGCGTTCGGCGCCGGCCAGCATCCGGTGCGCGGCCTGGTGGCCGACGATGCGCGGGAGGCTCTCCGAGAGCCCGAACCCCTGGTGGAACCCCAGGCGGGCGAAGTTCGCCCAGAACCGGGTGGAGGCGGAGGCGACGCGCACGTCGGCCGCGCACGCCAGCCCGAGGCCGCCACCGACGGCGGAGCCCTGCACCGCGGCGACCACGGGGATGGGGGAGCTGAACAGGCGAGCGCCCTCGGCGTACAGGCGGCGCGACTCCGCGGCGCGGTCGGCGCCCTCGGCGGTGGCCCCGAAGTTCGCTCCGGCGCAGAAGTGCTTGCCCTCCGACGCGAGGACGGCCACCCGGGCGGAGCCGTCCTCCGCGAGCGCGTCGAGCGCGTCCGCGATCGCGGTGATGAGGGGGCGGTCGAAGTAGTTTGCGGGAGGCCGGGCGATCGTGAGGACGGCCACGGGGCCCTCGTGCTCGATGCGCAGGTCGTCGAGGTCGGGCAGGGTCATGAGGCGAGCTCCGGTCGGTGGTGGTCGTCGAGCACGAGGTGGGCGAAGGACGGCGCCGCGGCGGCGGTGGCGCCGAGACGCCGGGAGAGGTCGACGGTCTCGCCGAGGTCCCCGGTCCAGGTGTGCAGGCGGCGTGTGTAGCCCTGGAGGCGGTACTCCCGGGTCATGCCGATCGCGCCGTGCGCCTGGTGCGCCGCGCGTGCGGCGACCAGCGCGTTCTCGGCCGTCACGAGCCGGGCGGCCACGACGTCGAGCTCGTGCAGGTCGGGCTCGAGGCCGAGCCGGTCGGCGAGCGCCGTCGTCATGACGGACATCTGCTCGATCTGCACCACGTGGGCCTGGACGGCCTGGAAGGCGCCGATGGGCTTGCCGAACTGGACGCGCTCCGAGACGTAGCGGCGCGTGAGCTCGGAGACCGCCTGCAACGCGCCGGCGACCTGGGCGATCCGCAGTGCGGCGGCGCGGCGTCGCAGCGCCTCGGCGGTGGCGCCGTGCCCCAGGCCGCGGGGGAGGGCGCGCGAGAACGTGAGCGTGTCGCGCGGTTGGCCGGCCAGGTCGAGGCCGGGGCGCACCGTGGCGTCCGCGACCTCGAGGGCGACCGTGCGCCCGTCGTCCACCACGACCACCACGACGT
>CAZREF010000051.1:0-9451 GCA_964599245.1 uncultured Aeromicrobium sp.
CCGCCTTGATGGCCGTCACCTCACTGCTGGCGTTCATGACAGAGGATGCTTCGCCGGTCGGCATCCTCGCGGCTATCGCTGCAGTGTGCGGCGTTGCGACCTACGTCTTCGAGACTCGAAATCGACACCGACGGGACCGATGAAGTCGATTCCCGGTGCGGCTCGACGGAATCGCCCGAATGATGGGGATGGGTCATTTGCGTTGGCAGCGGATGGAGTAGTCGGCTCGGTCACTGGTCTAGGGTGTACCGCCGGTGTTCGTGCGACAGGCGTCGGCGTCGCATTCTGCACGGCCGTCGGTGGATACGTCGGAAAGGGCGCCTACAGCATCGTGAAGTTCGACATCGACTATTCCCTGTGAAGACCCCGTCGCGGAGCACAGCGCGGGGGTCGCTGCAGGCAGGCTCATGGCAGGTGTCCTTGCATTGGACGACCGGCTGGATGCGACCTTCGCCATAGTCACGATGAGTCTTGCAGGCGCATTGATCGGCGCTCGTCTCGTCCGCAGTCGCGAAGATGAGGATGAGGACTAGTCGTTTCGCTGACGAGCGAGGCGCCGCGGGCGCCCGCTGCATCCCGGAGAGGGTCCGGCTGTCCGTTCAGTGATCGACTGCCGCCAGCTCCTCGGGGGAGCGGAGCACGCAGAACTCGTTGCCCTCGGGGTCGGCCAGGACGACCCAGCCGGTGCCGGGACCGTGGATGCCGCGGCGGTCGGCCAGCTCGGTGGCGCCGAGGGCGAGCAGCCGCGCGACCTCCGCGTCGCGGGTGCCCGCGCGGGGCCGCAGGTCGAGGTGGAGGCGGTTCTTCACCGTCCTCGGCTCGGGCACCTCGATGAAGAGCAGGCGGTGTGCGTGCTCCGGATCGGCCGACGGCTCGAGGATCATGCACTCCTCGTGGCCCGGCTCGTTCGGGTCGCCCTCGACGTCGACGTAGCCGAGGACCCGCTTCCAGAACTCGCTGAGCGCGTACGCGTCGCGGCAGTCGACGGAGGTGTGGGAGACGAACGACGTCATGTCCGCAGCCTCTCCACCCCTCCGCCGTCCGTCCAGCCCCGTCAGCCCTTCTCGGTGAACGCGACCGCGAGCGAGTAGCCGACGAAGCCGTCGCCCGGGC
Source organism: uncultured Aeromicrobium sp. (assembly GCA_964599245.1). Lineage (GTDB taxonomy): Bacteria > Actinomycetota > Actinomycetes > Propionibacteriales > Nocardioidaceae > Aeromicrobium. The sequence goes on from CAZREF010000051.1 coordinate 1,114, forward strand.
GGGTGCCGCTGATGCCGACGGCGTCGAGGTTGTCGCGCAGGCCGACGAAGAACTCGTCGTCGGCGGCGCCGGGCGCTGCCTTCTCGATCGCCTCGAGAAGGGTGCCGACGTCGACGAACAGCCCGCCGGTGTCGACGTCCTTCACCACCGAGGAGAACAGGTCCGTGCCGCCCAGGCCGCCGTCCTCCACGAGAGCGTCGGCCACCTCCGTCGACGTCGCGAGGGAGACCGCGTCGTCGCCCTCGGCGGTCGCGATGTCGACGCCGACGAGCTCCTTGACCTTCGCGACCAGGCGGCCGGCGAGGTCGGCAGCCTTCTCCTCGTCGCCCTCGAGCACGAGACCCGTCGCGACGTCCGTGGGGGAGGAGGGGCCGGCGTCGCTCGTGAGCGTGTCGAGGCCGTCACGGCCGACGTAGACGCTGATCGCGTCGCCGAGCAGGGTCACCAGGTCCTCGGGCAGCGTGACGTCGAGCGTCTGCTCGACCTGCTCGATGGTCTGGTCGACGTCCGCGCCACCACCGACCCCGGGCGTGGGGGCCGCGTAGGACTCCTCCAGCTGGGCGAGGTACTCCTCCTGGTAGCCCTCCGGGTCGGCCGCGTAGGCGTCGGCGTCGAACTCCACGGGCGGCTCGGCGACGGGCGGTCCCGCGACGCCGGACAGGCCGGGCACGAAGCCGAGCGCCGGGCCGATGTCGAGCAGGTCCTGCAGGCTCGACTTCAGCTCGTCCCAGTTGTCCGCCACGACCTTCCCGCCGCCCGGCAGCGTCAGCCCGACGACCGTGTCCTCCGGCAGCGAGCCGAGGCCGCGGATCTCGGGGATCTCCGTCGGGTCGTCGCCCTGGCGGGCCACCGCGTCGAAGCGCAGCGACGTCGACGACGCGCTCAGGGCGAACGCCACGCTGCTCACCTCGTCGGTGATCTGCTCGAGCTCGTCGGACTCCTCGGACCCGAGGTCCGCGTCGATCCCGGCCTCCTTCGCCGCCGCGAGCCCGCCCTCGACGTCGGCCCACCCGGAGAGCACACCCTGCTCGTCGAGGGCGCCGCTCGTGTCCTGGAAGGCCCCGACGTCGGCGAGCGGCTTCTCCTCGGCCGCCTCCACCGCGGCGTCGGCCGTCTTCTGGGAGGGGGTGACGATGGCGTAGCCGTCGAGGAAGCCGATGCCGAACTCCTCATCGGCGCATGCGAACAGCTTGCCGATGCCGGCCTTCGCCGCGTCCTCGTCCTTCACCTGGACGGCGATGCGGATGGCCTCGTCCTCGTCCTCGAAGGAGCCGATCCCCACACCGAGGCGCTCGCCGAGCCACGGCTCGACATCGCGGTCGTAGTCGACGTCGTCACAGTCGCCCAGGGCGTCCTGCAGGACGATCTTGCGCAGGTCGTCGTCCTCGTCGTCGATGCCGAGCTGCTGGGAGAGCTCCGGCACGCGCTTCGTGAGACGGAAGAGGTCGATCTTCTGCGACGCGGAGGGGTCGAGGTCGAGCCGGACGTAGGCGAACGTGTCGGCGGGCAGCACGTCGTGCGGCTGGGTGCCGCCGCCGGACAGCTGGGTGTAGGCGTACGCGCCGCCGCCGACCGCGGCCACCGCCACGAGCCCGGCGATGCCGAGCGCGACCTTCTTCCCGCCCCCGCCGGAGCCCTCGGCCGCGGGCTCGGCGGCACCCTCGACGGTGGGCTGCTCGGCGGTCCGCTCGGCTGGGGGTTCGGGCGTCGGCCCGGAACTGGTCGGCCCAGAACTGGTCGGCGCCGGACTCGTCGGCTCGGGGTTCGTCGGCGTCTCGTCGCTCATGGTCGGGGTCCTTCGGGGGGAGAGTGGCCGTCGAAGGCTATCGGCGCGCGATGCCCGTGGTCCTGGGCCCTAGGGCCCGATCGCGACTCGACACTCCCAAAACAAACAGGCTTGACTGTTTGTGTACGACGGGCCCATGATGCTGCGGTGACGGTGACCCGCATCCCCCAGGCCGAGCGCACGGCCGCCATGCGGCTGCGGCTGATGGAGGCGACGGTCGCATCGCTGGTCGAGCTCGGCTGGGCCGGGACGTCGACGACGGGGGTCTCGCAGCGTGCGGGCGTCAGCCGCGGCGCGCAGCTGCACCACTTCCCGAGCAAGCAGGCGCTCGTGGTCGGCGCCGTCGAGCACCTCACGGAGCGACGTCGCCTCGCCATGGCCGACGCCGTCCAGGCCCTTCCCGACGTCGGACGCACGAGGGCAGTGCTCGACGTGCTGGCCGAGCAGTTCACCTCACCGGTCTTCTTCGCCGCGCTCGAGCTGTGGGTCGCGGCCCGCACCGACGCCGACCTGCACGCCGCCGTGGCGCCGCTGGAGCGGCGCGTCGGGCGCGAGACGCACGCCTACGCCGTGGAGCTGCTCGGCGTGGAGGAGGAGCGGGGCCGCAACCGCGCGCTCGTGCAGGCCACGCTCGACCTCCTGCGCGGGCTCGGCCTCGCCGGCACCCTCACCGACGACAGCCGACGCCGGGCCACCGTGCTCGACGCGTGGGCCGACACCCTCGACGCCGGACTGGAGCGCTGACATGGCCGCGACCGACCCCCGACTGGACGCCGTGCTGGCCGACCTCGCCGCCGAGGGCGAGCAGCTCGACGGCTGGGTCGCCGACCTGCCCGTGCAGGGGTGGGGCGTCGAGACGACCCCCGAGGGGTGGACCGTCGCGCACCAGGTGGGCCACCTCGCCTGGACCGACGAGACCTCGCTGCTCGCCGCCACCGATCCCGAGGCCTTCGGCGCCGCGCTGAAGGAGGCCGCCGGCGCCGCCGAGAGCTTCGTCGACGACGCCGCCGACACCTGGGCCGCCAAGCCGGTCCCCATGCTCCTCGACGCCTGGCGCGAGAGTCGGCGCCGGCTCGCCGACGCCCTGCGCGCCGTGCCGGACGGGGAGCGGATCCCGTGGTTCGGCCCACCGATGAGCCCGACGTCGATGGCGACCGCACGGTTCATGGAGACGTGGGCGCACGGGCACGACGTGGCCGAGGCCATCGGCCACGACGTCCCCCGCACCGACCGCGTGCGCCACGTGTGCCACCTCGGGGTCCGCACGCGCGGCTTCGCCCACGTCATGCGCGGCGAGGAGGCGCCCACGGCACCCGTCCACGTCGCCCTGCGCTCGCCGGGTGGCGAGGTGTGGACGTGGGGTCCCGACGACGCCGACGAGCGGGTCGAGGGCGATGCCTGGGACTTCGCGCTGCTCGTCACCCGTCGGCGCCACCGCGACGACCTCGACGTCCGTGCCACCGGTGCCGGTGCCGACCACTGGCTCGACGTCGCCCAGGCCTTCGCCGGCCTGCCCGGCAACGACCCGAAGCGGCTCTCCGAGCGAGGAGGCGACGCGTGAGGCTCGACCGCCCGGTCCGCATCGGCAACTGCTCCGGCTACTACGGCGACCGGCCCTCGGCGTTCCGCGAGATGCTCGAGGGCGGCGACCTCGACTACCTGACCGGCGACTACCTGGCCGAGCTGACCATGCTCATCCTCGGCAAGGACCGGATGAAGGACCCGACCCTCGGCTACGCGCGCACCTTCCTGCGCCAGCTCGAGGACGGGCTCGCGCTGGCGCTCGAGAAGGGCGTCCGGGTCGTCACCAACGCGGGCGGCCTCAACCCCGCCGGGCTCGCCGAGCGCATCCGCGAGGTCGCGCGGGACCAGGGCCTCGACGTCCGCGTCGCGCACGTCGAGGGCGACGACCTCACGGGTCGCGGCGACGAGCTGGGCCTGCCGGGCGACGCGCTCACCGCCAACGCCTACCTCGGGGCCTTCGGCATCGCGGCCGCCCTCGACGCGGGCGCCGACGTCGTCGTCACCGGGCGCGTCACCGACGCGTCGGTCGTCATGGGCCCGGCCATCCACGCCCACGGCTGGGGTCGCGACGACCTCGACGCGCTGGCGGGTGCGCTCGTCGCGGGGCACGTCATCGAGTGCGGCACCCAGGCCACCGGCGGCAACTTCAGCGGGTTCCGCGGCATCGACACGTCGCGGCCCCTGGGCTTCCCGCTGGCCGAGGTCGCAGCCGACGGGTCGTGCGTCGTCACGAAGCAGGAGGGCACCGGTGGCGCCGTCACGGTCGACACGGTCACGGCCCAGCTGCTCTACGAGGTCCAGGGTCCGGCCTACCTCAACCCCGACGTCGTCGCGCACCTCGACACCGTCGAGCTCGCGCAGGAGGGACCCGACCGGGTCCGCGTCAGCGGGGTCCGCGGCACGCCGCCGCCGGGCACCACGAAGGTCTGCCTCAACCTGCTCGGCGGGTTCCGCAACGGCGTCGACCTGCTGCTCACCGGTCTCGACGTGGAGGCCAAGGCGGCCTGGGTGCGTCGCCAGGTCGAGGACGCACTCAGCGCCGACCCGCCGGACGAGGTGGTCTGGACCCTCGACCGCACCGACGTCTACGACCCGCCCACGCAGGCCGCCGGCACCTCCTACCTCCGATGCGTCGCGCGCAGCAGCCGCCCCGAGCCGGTCGGCCGGGCGTTCAGCGACGCCTTCGTGCACGTCGCGCTCGCCTCCTACCCCGGCTTCACGCTCACCGCGCCCCCCGGTCGCGGCGCGCCCGTCGGCGTCTACCGCCCGGCGTACGTGCCTCAGGCCGACGTGCCGCACGTCGTCGTGCACGCCGACGGCCGCCGCGAGGACGTCGCCCCGCCGTCGACGACGGACTCCAGCTCGGCTGGTCGAGTAGCCGACGCCGCGGGGAACGAGCAGGCGGGGAACGAGCAGGCGGGGGCGTATCGAGACCTCGGCGACACCCGCGCCGTCCCGCTCGGCGAGCTCGTGCACGCCCGCTCGGGCGACAAGGGCGGCGACGCCAACGTCGGCCTGTGGGTGCCGGCCGACCACCCCCGTCGCGCCGACGCCGTCGCGTGGCTCGTGGGCGTCGTGAACGCCGGCTGGGTGCAGGCGATGCTGCCCGAGGCGTCCGACCTCGACGTCGACGTGCACCCGCTGCCCGACCTCGGCGGCGTCAACGTCGTGATCCACGGGCTGCTCGGGGAGGGCGTGTCGTCCTCGACCCGTCTGGACCCGCAGGCCAAGGCGCTCGGCGAGTGGCTGCGCGCCCGCGTGACCGCCGTCCCCATCGTCCTGCTCGACACCACCGCGAGGGAGACCCCGTGACCGACCTCTTCGAGACCCCCGAGCGCCAGGCGCTGCGCAGCGCCGTGGAGCAGTTCACGGCGCGCGAGATCGTGCCGCACCTGCCGCAGTGGGAGGACGACGGCGAGCTCCCGCGCGAGCTGCACGCCGCCACCGCCAAGGCCGGGTTCCTGGCCGTCGGCTACGACGAGGCGGTCGGTGGCGCGGGAGGCGACGCGGTCGACGCCTGCGTGGTCACCGAGGCGATGCTCGCAGCCGGTGGCTCCACCGGCCTGCAGGCCAGCCTGTTCACCCACTCCATCGCGGTGCCGCACATCATCGACGCCGGCGACGCAGCCCTCGTCGACGCCTACGTCCGCCCGACGCTGGCCGGCGAGAAGATCGGCTCCCTCGGCGTCACCGAGCCTTCCGGTGGGTCGGACGTCGCCAACATCCGCACGCGCGCGGTCCGCGACGGCGACCACTACGTCGTCAACGGCGCCAAGACGTTCATCACCTCCGGCGTGCGGGCCGACTTCGTCACGACGGCGGTCCGCACCGGCGACCCTTCGCCAGGCTCAGGGCAAGGGGGCCATGCCGGAATTTCGCTGCTCGTCATCGACACGGGCACGCCCGGGTTCACCGTGAGCCGGAGCCTGCGCAAGATGGGCTGGCACTGCTCCGACACCGCCGAGCTCGCCTTCGACGACGTCCGCGTGCCCGTCGAGAACCTGGTGGGAGAGGAGAACGGCGGCTTCTACCTCGTCATGCAGCAGTTCGTCGGCGAGCGGCTCGGCCTGGCGGTGCAGGCGTACGGCACCGCGCAGCGTGCCCTCGACCTCGCCGTCGCGTACGCCCGCGAGCGCGACACGTTCGGCCGGCCCCTCATCACGCGCCAGGTGATCCGCCACAAGCTCGTCGACATGCACGCCCGCACCGCCGCGGCCCGTGCCCTGACCCGCCAGGCGCTCGTGCGCTCGCTCGACGTCCCCAAGACGGACCCCTCGCTCATCCTCGACGCCGTCACCGCGAAGAACGTCGCCGTCGCCGCCGTCGAGCACGTCGTGCACGAGGCGGTGCAGGTCTTCGGCGGGATGGGCTACATGCGCGAGTCCGAGATCGACCGCCACTACCGCGACGCCCGCATCCTCGGCATCGGCGGCGGCGCCACCGAGGTCATGAAGGACCTGTCCGCGAAGCTCCTGGGCTACTGATGACCTCCGCCCCCGCCCCCATCGCTGATTCCCATCAATTGATGGGAATCAGCAGCTCACCCTGGTTCTCCCTCACTCACCCCGGGAAGCATCCGCAGGTGAGCGAGGGATTCCCCAGGGGAGTGCTCCACCACCGACCGGCCCACCCGAAGGACGTGCCGTGAAGACCACCATCGACCCGGCGTCGGCCGCGTACGCCGACAACCGCGCGCAGATGCTCGAGCGCGTCGCCGACCTCGCCGAGCAGCACGCGAAGGCACTCGCCGGGGGCGGGGAGAAGTACGTCGAGCGTCACCACCGGCGCGGCAAGCTGACCGCCCGCGAGCGCATCGAGCTGCTCGTGGACCCCGACACCCCGTTCCTCGAGCTCGGCGCACTCGCCGGCTGGGGCACCGACTTCACGGTCGGCGGCTCGATCATCACGGGCATCGGCGTCGTCGAGGGCGTCGAGTGCATGATCGTCGCCAACGACCCGACGGTGAAGGGTGGCTCGTCCAACCCCGTGACCGTCAAGAAGGGCTTCCGCGCCGCGCAGGTGGCCGAGGAGAACGGCCTTCCGACGATCAACCTCGTCGAGTCCGGCGGAGCCGACCTGCCCACCCAGAAGGACATCTTCATCCCCGGTGGCCGCAGCTTCCGCAACATCACCCGCGCCAGCGAGGACCGTCGCCCGACCGTCGCCCTGGTGTTCGGCAACTCCACCGCCGGCGGCGCCTACATCCCGGGCATGAGCGACTACGTGGTCATGGTCGACGGCGGGGCGAAGGTCTTCCTCGGCGGCCCGCCGCTCGTGAAGATGGCCACCGGCGAGGAGTCCGACGACGAGTCGCTCGGCGGCGCGTCCATGCACGCGAAGACGTCGGGGCTGGCCGACTACCTCGCCGTCGACGAGCACGACGCGATCCGCCTCGGCCGCCAGGTCGTCCGCCGGCTCAACTGGCGCAAGAAGGGCGCCGCGCCGCGCACCGACTACGCCGAGCCCCTGCTCGATGCCGAGGACCTGCTCGGCATCGTGCCCACCGACCTCAAGGTGCCGTTCGACCCGCGCGAGGTCATCGCGCGCCTCGTCGACGGGAGCGAGTTCGACGAGTTCAAGCCGCTGTACGGCTCGAGCCTGGTCACCGGCTACGCGCAGCTGCACGGCTACCCGATCGGCATCCTCGCCAACGCCCAAGGCGTGCTCTTCAGCCAGGAGGCGCAGAAGGCCGCACAGTTCATCCAGCTGGCCAACCAGACCGACACGCCCCTGCTGTTCCTGCACAACACGACCGGCTACATGGTCGGCGCCGAGTACGAGCAGGGCGGCATCATCAAGCACGGCGCGCAGATGATCAACGCCGTCTCGAACTCGAAGGTCCCGCACCTGTCGGTCGTCATGGGCGCCTCCTACGGCGCCGGCCACTACGGCATGAGCGGGCGCGCGTACGACCCGCGCTTCATGTTCAGCTGGGTCGGCGCGAAGTCGGCCGTCATGGGGCCCGCGCAGCTGGCCGGCGTCATGGAGATCGTCGCCCGCCAGTCGGCGGAGTCGAAGGGTCAGGAGTTCGACGCGGAGGGCTTCGCCGGCGTGAAGGCCTACGTCGAGCAGCAGATCGAGGAGCAGTCGCTCGCCTACTTCACGTCGGGCATGGGCTACGACGACGGCGTCATCGACCCGCGCGACACCCGCGCCATCCTCGGCATCTGCCTCTCCGCCATCCACACCGCCCCCGTCGAGGGCGCCCGCGGCTACGGGGTGTTCCGCCTGTGACCGGGCCCTCCCGCTGGTCGAGTGCCTCCACCCCCACCGCTGGTCGAGTAGCGCGGGGCCGCGACGCAGGAGCGTGCTCCGCGCGTATCGAGACCACTCTGGGCTGTCGCTGGGACTCGCTTCGCGCTGGTGCGTTGCGGGGTGGTCTCGATACGTCGCGACGTGCTCGCTGGCGCTCGCCGTCGCTCCTACTCGACCAGCGGTGGGTGTCCGTTGGTCGAGTAGCCACCCCCACCGCTGGTCGAGTAGCCGGGTCCGGCGAGGGACGAGCCTGGGGTCGGCGTATCGAGACCA
>CAZREF010000051.1:9551-14034 GCA_964599245.1 uncultured Aeromicrobium sp.
GCGTATCGAGACCACTCCGGGCGGCTCAGCGCTCACCGAACCGAACGGAAGGACCTCCGCATGATCCGCACCGTCCTGGTGGCGAACCGGGGGGAGATCGCGCGACGGGTGTTCCGCACCTGCCGCGACCTCGGCATCCGCACCATCGCCGTGCACTCCGACGCCGACGCGAGCGCACCGTTCGTGGCCGAGGCCGACGTGGCCGTCCGCCTGGCGGGCGACAGCCCGACCGAGACCTACCTGCGCGCCGACCTCGTCGTCGACGCCGCCCGGCGGGCCGGGGCCGACGCCGTGCACCCCGGATACGGGTTCCTGTCCGAGAACGCCGACTTCGCGCGTGCCGTGGCCGAGGCCGGCCTGGTCTGGATCGGGCCGACGCCGGACTCGATCGACGCGATGGGCAGCAAGATCCGCGCGAAGGAGCTCATGGCCGACGCCGGTGTGCCGATCCTCAGCGTGGACCCCGAGAAGGCCACGCCCGAGGACTTCCCCCTGCTCGTGAAGGCGTCGGCCGGAGGTGGCGGACGCGGCATGCGGGTGGTCGAGCGCGCCGAGGACCTCGAGGGCGAGCTCACCGCAGCCGCGGCGGAGGCGGCGTCGGCGTTCGGCGACGACACCGTGTTCGTCGAGCCCTACCTGCCCACGGCGCGCCACGTGGAGGTGCAGGTGCTCGCGGACACCCACGGCACCACCTGGATCCTCGGCGACCGCGACTGCTCGCTGCAGCGTCGGCACCAGAAGGTCGTCGAGGAGGCGCCCGCCCCGAACCTCAGCGACCCGGTGCGTCGCACCCTGCACGACGCGGCGCGCAACGCCGCCGAGGCGGTCGGGTACGTCGGAGCCGGCACCGTCGAGTTCCTCGTGTCCGACGGTCACGCTGACGACGGACGCGTCTTCTTCCTGGAGATGAACACGCGGCTGCAGGTCGAGCACCCCGTCACCGAGGAGGTGTTCGGCATCGACCTCGTCGCGTTGCAGCTGTCGGTCGCCGAGGGCCACGCGCTGCCGGTCGACGAGCCGACCGGACCCACCGGCCACGCGATCGAGGTGCGCCTCTACGCCGAGGACCCCAGCGACGACTACGCCCCCCAGACCGGCACGCTGCGCGCCTTCGAGGTGCCCGACGGCCCGGGCCTGCGCACGGACTCCGCCGTCGAGTCGGGCTCGGTCGTCACCCACTTCTACGACGCGATGGTCGCGAAGGTCGTGGCTTATGGCGACGACCGCGCCCAGGCGATCCGACGGCTCGACGCCGCGTTGCGCCGCACCCGGGTGCACGGCCTCACCACGAACCTCGCGCTGCTGCGCGGCGCCCTCGCCGACGAGGAGTTCGCGGCCGGCCGCGTCCACACCGCGCTGCTCGGGGAACGTCTGGAGGCCTGGACGCGCCCGCTCCTCGACGACGCCGCCGTGCAGCGCGCCGCCCTCGCCGCCGCCCTCGCGCAGGCGCGCACCGCGTCGACCTCGGCGCCGGTGCTCTCACGGATCCCGACGGCGTTCCGCAACGTGCCCAGCCAGCCGCGCACCCGCAGGCTGCGGCTCGGCGACGAGGAGCTGGTCGTGGAGTACCGCGCCGAGGGTGGACGGCTGGTCAGCGACCGCGCCACGGTGGAGTCGGCCGAGCCGAGCCGCGTGGTCCTCGCCGTCGACGGGGTGACCGAGACCTACCGCATCGCCGTGGGAGACGGTGCGGTGGACGTCGATGGACCCGCCGGGTCGGTCTCGTTCGACGTCGTCCCGACCTTCGTGGACCCGGCCGACGTCGTCGCCGAGGGCTCGCTCCTGGCCCCCATGCCGGCCAGCGTCGTGTCCGTCGGCGTCGAGGCCGGGCAGGACGTCGCGAAGGGCGACGTCGTGGTGGTCCTCGAGGCCATGAAGATGCAGCACACCATCACCGCGCCGACCGACGGCGTGGTCGCGGAGCTCGCCGTGGCGGCGGGCCAGCAGGTCGAGTCCGGGGCCGTCCTGGCCGTCATCGAAGGGAACGCGTCATGAACCAGTTCACCGAGTCCGAGGAGCGCCAGGAGCTCCGCAAGGCCGTCGCCGCCCTCGGCGCGAAGTACGGGGAGAAGTACTTCCACGAGGCCGCGGCGGAGGGCCGCAAGACGACCGAGCTGTGGGCCGAGGCCGGGCGCCTGGGCTACCTCGGCGTCTCCATCCCCGAGGAGTTCGGCGGCGGGGGCGGCGACATCGGCGACCTCGCCGCGGTGTGCGAGGAGCTGGCCACCGCCGGCTGTCCGCTGCTGCTCATGGTGGTGAGCCCGGCCATCGTCGGCACCACGATCGCGCAGTACGGCACGCAGGAGCAGAAGGAGCGGTGGCTGCCCGGCCTGGCCGACGGCACCGCCACCTACGCGTTCTCCATCACCGAGCCCGACGCCGGCTCCAACTCCCACAACATCGTCACGAACGCCCGCAAGGACGACGACGGGTCGTGGGTGCTGAACGGCACGAAGACGTACATCTCCGGCGTCGACGAGGCGAGCCACCTGCTCGTCGTCGCCCGGTACTCCGACGCCCGCACCGGCAAGCTGAAGCCGGCGCTGTTCATGGTGCCGACCGACGCCGAGGGCTTCACGAAGCAGCAGATCGAGATGGGCGTCGTCAGCCCGGAGAAGCAGTTCACGCTGTTCTTCGACGACGTGCGCGTGCCCGCCGACGCGCTGGTCGGCAGCGAGGGCGCCGGCCTCGAGCAGCTGTTCGCGGGCCTCAACCCCGAGCGCATCATGGCCGCGTCGATGGCCACCGGCACCGCCCGCTGGGCGATCCGCAAGGCCGTCGCCTACGCCAAGGACCGCGAGGTGTGGGGCACGCCGATCGGCGCCCACCAGGCCATCAGCCACCCGCTCGCCCGCCTGCACATCGACGTCGAGATGGCGCGCCTGCTCACCCAGAAGGCCGCCGCGCTGTACGCCGCAGGCGACTGGATGGGCGCGGGCGAGGCCGCCAACATGGCCAAGGTCGCGGCCGGTGAGGCGGCGGCGAAGGCCGTCGACCAGGCCATCCAGACCCACGGCGGCAACGGCCTCGCGCTCGAGTACGGCCTCGTCCAGGCCGTGGCGTCGTCCCGCCTGAGCAACATCGCCCCCGTGTCGAAGGAGATGGCGCTCAACTTCGTCGCCCAGTTCTCCCTCGGCCTGCCGAAGTCCTACTAGGTCGCCCGCGCTCGTCCCTCGCGCTCACCCCGCTGCTCGCTGGAGCTCGCAGCGGCGCGCCCTGCCGGGCTTCGCCCGGCCTATGGTCGCTCCAACCGTCGGAAGGTAGGTCGTCATGGCAGAGCTGGTGCACCTGGAGGTGGCGGACGCGGTCGCCACCGTCACGCTCGACAGCGAGCACAACCGGAACGCGCTGAGCCGCCAGCTGGTGACCGAGCTGGCCGAGCGGCTGGAGCGGGCCGACGCCGACCCCGACGTCCGGGCGATCCTCGTGCGGTCGTCCCACCGGGTGTTCTGCTCGGGCGCCGACCTCTCGGAGGCCTCGAGCGGGGGCATGGAGGAGGGCGCGAGGGCGATCGTCGCGCTCCAGCGGCAGATCGCGACCGCCGAGAAGCCCGTCGTGGTCGAGCTCGCCGGACCGGTGCGCGCGGGCGGCCTGGGCATCGTCGGTGCTGCCGACGTGGTGCTGGCCGCCGAGTCGGTCACCTTCGCGCTCACCGAGGTGCGCCTCGCGCTCGCGCCCGCCGCCATCTCGGTCACGCTGCTCGAGCGCTTCACCGACCGCGCCGCCGCCGACCTCTTCCTCACCGGCCGGCAGTTCGACGCGCGGGAGGCGCAGGCCGCCGGCCTGGTCACCCGCGCCGTCCCTGACGACGAGCTCGACGCCGCCGTGCGGTCGGTGCTCGACGACCTCGTGCAGGGCTACCCCCAGGGACTGCGCGAGACCAAGCGGCTCCTCAACCACGACCTCGTCGCTCGCATCGACGCCCTCGGGGCCGACGTCGCGGTCACGTCGGCACGGCTGTTCGGCAGCGACGAGGCGCGCGAGGCGATGACCGCCTTCCTGCAGCGCCGACGCTGACGGCCGACCAGCCCGGGGAGACGAAGAATCCGCGAAGAGGAGCGGGCGCCCCCTCCCCGGGCCGTCGACACCGGCCTAGCGTCGAGACGTGCCCCGAACCCGTCTCGTCGTCGCCGTCGTTGCCCTCGTGCTGACGGCGGGCTGCGCCTCCCACGACGCGTCCACGCGCCCCTCCACGACCGACCACCACGCATCTGCGCACGGCACCGCCTCCCCGCCCACGCCCACCACGCCGTCACCGACCAGCACGCCCACGCCCCCCGCCGCTCGCGGGTCGGACGAGCCGACCTGCGCCACCGACCAGCTGGCGGTCTCGGTGCACCCGGACGCGGGTGGCGGTGCCGCGGGCAGCACCTACGACGACGTCGTCCTGCACAACAGCGGTGGGAGCCCGTGCCTCATGACCGGCTGGCCCGGCGTCTCCTACGTGGCCGGGTCGCACGGGACGCAGGTCGGCTCGCCCGCG
>CAZREF010000052.1:0-13710 GCA_964599245.1 uncultured Aeromicrobium sp.
GTCCTCGGCCCGATCGGCCGTCCCCCCGCCGGCGGGACCCCGTCCGGGGTGGTGGCGCCCGGGGGGGAGCCGGTCGCGCCCGCGTGGCGCGCGGTCCCCGTCGCCCGCCCGGTGCCGACGGGGGAGCGGACATGAACCGGCGGCTGGGTGTGGGCGCGACGCTGGGCGTCCTCGCCCAGCTCAGCTCCGTCGGCCTGCTCCTCACCTCCGGGTGGCTCGTGGTCCGCGCCGCCGAGCAGCCTCCGGTGCTCTACCTGCTGGTCGCCGTGACGTCGGTGCGGATGTTCGGGGTCGCCCGCGCGGCGCTCCGCTACGCCGAGCGGCTGCTGACCCACGACTCCGCCCTCGCCCGCGGCGTCGACCAGCGGGTGGCCGCGTATCTGGCGCTCGCCCGTGTCGCTCCCTCCGCCGGTGCGCTGCGCCGGGGCGAGCTGGTGCGGACCGTCGTCGCCGACGTCGAGACGCTCCAGGACGGCCTGCTGCGGCTGCGGCTGCCCTGGATCTCCGCTCTCGTGTGCACGATGGTCGCCGCCGTGGCGGTGGGCGCGGTGCTGCCGGCCGCGGGCGTGGTGCTCGCGACGTGCGCCGGCGCGTCGCTCGTGGCGGCGCGGCTGCTCGTCCCGCGACTCGCGCCGCTCGAGCGTGAGGACGAGGACGTCCTCGCCGGGGAGTCGACGGACCTCGTGCTCGCCGCGCCCGACCTCGTCGCCTTCGGCTCGGCGCGCGGCCGCGACGTCGAGGTCCACGTCGCCGTCGACCGCCTCGCCCGCGCCGACCGTCGGCTGGCCGCAGCGGGAGGCCTGGGCTCGCTCCTGGTCCTCGTCTCGAGTGCGGTCTGCGTGCTGGTCACGGCGCTGCTCGTCGCCGACGCGGGCCTGGCGGGGCCACTCGTCGGCGTGCTGGTGCTGGCGCCGCTCGGCCTCGTCGACCTGCTCGACGCCGTCGCCGAGGCCGAGCGACTGCGGCCCGGTGTGGTCGCGGCCCGGCGCCGGCTCGCGGCGCTCGACGACGCGGACGACCCGCTGCCGCCCCCGACCGTGCGCGTCGAGCCGGACGGGTTCGCACTCGAGCTCGACGACGTCACCCTCGGGTGGGACACCGACCTCGTGCGGGACCTCCGGCTCCGCGTGCCCGAGGGCGCCCGCGTCGTCGTCACCGGTCCGAGCGGCTGCGGCAAGAGCACGCTCGCCGCGACGCTCTCGCGCCTCGTCGCCCCGCGCGCCGGTCAGGTGCGCCTGGGGGGCGTCGACGTCCTGGACCTCACGCGGGAGCAGGTGCGCTCGACGGTCGGCTGGATGCAGCAGGACACCGTCCTCTTCGACACGACGGTCCGCGAGAACCTCCGCGTCGCCGACCCCGCCGCCGACGACGACCGGCTCTGGCGCGTGCTCGAGCGCGTCCGCCTGGCCGGCACGGTCGCGTCGTGGCCCGACGGGCTCGGCACCGTCCTCGGCGAGGGCGGCTGCCGCGTCTCCGGCGGTGAGCGCCAGCGGCTCGCGCTCGCCCGGATGCTGCTCGCCGGCCACCGGGTGCTGGTGCTCGACGAGCCCACCGAGCACCTCGACCCGGCCACGGCGCAGGCGCTCCTCGACGACGTCGACGCCCTCGCCCCGGAGCACACCGTCGTGGTCGTCTCGCACGCGTCCGAGGTCGTGGAGCGCTACCCCGACCGGCTCGACCTGGGACGTCCTAGGGTGGTCCGGTGACCATCTCGACCGAGCTCCTCGTCGCCCTGATCGCCCTCGTCGTCGTCCTGCTGGGCGCCGGCGCCGCGCTCCTCGTCCGTCGCGGTCGCACCGAGCTCCCGCCCCCGCGCGACCTCGACGCGATCACCGAGGAGCAGATCGAGCACCCCGAGCACCCCGAGCCGCACCTGCCGTCGGAGGACGAGCCGGAGCCGTTCGAGGACGTCGCCGCCGACGAGCCCGTCGCCGCGACGGCCACCGTCGAGCGGCCCGAGCCGGCGCAGGGTCGGCTCGTGCGCCTGCGGTCGCGGCTGGCCAGGTCCAACTCCTCCCTCGGTCGCGGCCTGCTCGCCGTGCTGGGGCGGGCCGACCTCGACGACGCGGCGTGGGAGGAGCTCGAGGACACGCTCCTCGCGGCCGACGTCGGCGTCGGGCCCACCACCGAGCTGGTCGAGCGGCTCCGCACCCGCGTGAGGGTCGAGGGCATCACCGACCCCGAGGCCGCGCGCCGTGCCCTGCGCGAGGAGCTGGTGACGCTGGTCGACCCCACGCTCGAGCGCTCCCTCACGCTCTCCGGCCCGGAGGGCACGCCCGGCATCGTGCTCGTCGTCGGTGTCAACGGCACCGGCAAGACGACCACCGTCGGTCGGCTCGCGCGGGTGCTCGTGGCCGACGGGCGCACCGTCGTGCTCGGGGCGGCCGACACCTTCCGCGCCGCCGCGGCCGACCAGCTGTCCACGTGGGGCGAGCGCGTCGGCGTCGAGGTCGTGCGCGGTCCGGAGGGCGGGGACCCCGCGAGCGTCGGCTTCGACACCGTGAAGCGTGGGCTCGAGTCCGGCGCCGACGTCGTCGTCGTCGACACCGCCGGCCGCCTGCACACCAAGGCCGGGCTCATGGACGAGCTGGGCAAGGTCAAGCGCGTCGCGCAGAAGCAGGCGCCCGTCACCGAGGTCCTCCTGGTCATCGACGCCACCACGGGCCAGAACGGCCTGCGCCAGGCCCAGGTCTTCGGCGAGGTCGTCGACGTGACCGGCGTGGTGCTCACGAAGCTCGACGGCACGGCCAAGGGCGGCATCGTCGTCGCCGTCCAGCGCGAGCTCGGCGTGCCGGTGAAGTACGTCGGCCTCGGCGAGGGTGCCGACGACCTCGCCCCGTTCGACGCCGAGGAGTTCGTCGACGCGCTGCTCGCGTGACGTAACACGTCCGTAACGTCACGCGCGTTCTCGTGACCTGACCGAAACCTCGCGCTGCCGCAGGGGTAACTCCCGAGGTCCATCGTGTGACGAGGCGCTGCCACGGGCGCGCCGTCCCACCACGTCACACGGAGGTTCCATGGACACCGGCGACACCGCCTGGATCTTGGCCAGCTCGGCCCTGGTGCTGCTCATGACACCCGGGCTCGCGTTCTTCTACGGCGGCATGACGCGCGCCAAGAGCGTGCTCAACATGATGATGATGAGCTTCGCGGCTCTTGCCATCGTCCCCGTCCTGTGGGTGCTGTACGGGTACTCGTTCGCGTTCAGCCCCGGCGGCAACGGCTGGCTCGGCGGCTTCGACCGGCTCGGCTTCCAGAACATCGGGGTCGAGACCGCCTACGGGACGATCCCGGAGTTCGTCTTCGCCGCGTTCCAGCTGATGTTCGCCGTCATCACCGTCGCGCTCATCAGCGGCGCGATCGCCGACCGCGCGAAGTTCTCGGGCTGGCTCGTGTTCGTCGTCGTCTGGGTGACGATCGTCTACTTCCCGGTCGCGCACTGGGTCTTCGACTTCGGTGACAACGGCGGCTGGATCGCCACGCAGCTCGAGGCGGTCGACTTCGCCGGCGGCACGGCGGTGCACATCAACGCCGGTGCCGCGGGCCTCGCGCTCGCACTCGTGCTCGGCAAGCGCACCGGCTGGAAGCGCGACCCGATGCGTCCGCACAACCTGCCGTTCGTGCTCCTCGGCGCCGGCCTGCTCTGGTTCGGCTGGTTCGGCTTCAACGCCGGGTCCGCCGTCGGCTCCAACGGCCTCGCGGGCCTGGCCTTCGTCAACACCGCGGTCGCGACGGCCGGGGCGATCGTCGGCTGGCTCGCCTACGAGTTCGTCAAGGAGAAGAAGGGCACCAGCCTGGGTGCGGCCTCCGGTGCCGTCGCCGGCCTCGTCGCCATCACCCCGGCCGCCGGCGCCCTCTCGCCCTTCGGCTCGATCGTGCTCGGCCTCGTCGCCGGCATCGTGTGCGCCGCGGCCGTCGGGCTCAAGTGGAGGCTCGGCTTCGACGACTCGCTCGACGTCGTGGGCGTGCACCTCGTGGGTGGCCTGATCGGCACCGTGCTCATCGGCTTCCTCGCCACCACGTCCACGGGCGGAGGTGCGCCGGTGGACGGACTCTTCTACGGTGGCGACGCGAACCTCCTGGGCAAGCAGGTGCTCGCCGCGGTCGTCGTGATGCTGTTCTCCTTCGTGCTCACGTACGTCATCGGCAAGGCGATCGACGTGACCATCGGGTTCCGCATCGACCCCGAGGACGAGGTGACCGGCATCGACCAGGTCGAGCACCTCGAGTCCGCGTACGACTACACCGGCGGATCCGGTGGTTCGCCCTTCAAGACGGGAGCCTGAGATGAAGCTCGTGACCGCGGTCATCAAGCCGCACAAGTGGGAAGAGGTCCGCGAGGCCCTCGCCGCCGCCGGCGTCGCCGGCATGACCGTCACCGAGGCCAGCGGCTACGGCCAGCAGAAGGGCCACACCGAGGTCTACCGCGGCGCCGAGTACGACGTCACGCTCGTGCCGAAGATCCGGCTCGAGGTGGTCGTCGACGCGGCCGACGTCGAGATGGTGGTCAGCACCATCACCGCGGCTGCCCAGACGGGCAAGATCGGCGACGGCAAGGTGTGGGTGGTCCCCGTCGACTCGGTGGTGCGTGTCCGCACCGGCGAGACCGACGAGGCCGCTCTCTGACCTCACCTCCGCCAGCGGAGCAGCAGCACGCAGCCCACGGCCGCCGGCCGTGGGCTGCGTCGTGCCGCGGCGGACGGTGCGGCAGTCTGGTCCCGTGACCTTCCGCTCCACCGCCGACGAGCGTCGCACGCGCGCCGACGAGGCCGACCGGTTGGTGGCCGACGCGTTCGTCACCGCGGTCGGCGAGGACCCCACGGGTCTCGCCGCCGTCGCGGTCGGGGGGTACGGGCGTCGCGAGCTCTCCCCGCGCAGCGACCTGGACGTCGTGCTCCTGCACGACCCGACCGTGCCCGAGGACCGGGTCCGCGAGGTGGCCGAGTCGCTCTGGTACCCGCTCTGGGACGCCTCGGTGCCGCTCGACCACTCCGTCCGGGACGCCGAGCAGATGCGATCCACCGCCCGCGACGACCACCGCGCCGCGATGGGCATGCTGGACGCGCGCGCCGTCGCCGGCGACGCCGGTCTCGTGCTTGCGCTGCGGTCGCACGTGCTGGCCGACTGGCGCCGCGACGCGCGCAGCCGGGTCGAGGAGGTCCGTGCCGGACGGTTGCAGCGACTCGAGCGGGCCGGCTGGCTCGCGTACGCCGCGGTGCCCGACCTCAAGGAGTCCGGGGGAGGGCTGCGCGACGGCGTCGACCTGCGCGCCCTCGTCGCCACCTGGCTCGTCGACGTGCCGCACGCGGAGGTGGAGGAGCTCCGCGCCGCGCTGCTCGACGTCCGCGACGTGCTCCACGCGACCACCGGCCGCCGCACCGACCGGCTGCTCGCGGAGGACGTCCCGGCGCTCGCGGAGGCGCTCGGCGTCGAGCCGGTGGAGCTGGACCTGCACGTACGGCACCTGGGTCGGCGCATCGCCCACGTCGCCGACGTCACCTGGCGTCGCCTCGACGCCGTCCTGAGCCCGCGCCCGGCGGCCAGGCCCCGTCCGGGCGTCCGGCGCACCGGACCCGCCGTGGTCAAGGTCGACGCCGGCGTCGGATGGCTGGGCGATGAGGTGGTGCTCCTGCCCGAGGCCGACCCGCGCACGGACCCCGGCGTCGCCGTCCGGGCCGCAGCCGTCGCCGCCAGGGCCGGGCTGCCGCTGGCCGCGGGCACGGCACAGCGCCTGGCACGCGAGCTCGGGCCCCTGCCCGAGCCGTGGCCGAGCGCCGACCGCCGGGCGCTCGTGGACCTCCTGACCGCAGGTCCCGGTCTCGTCGACGTCTGGGAGGAGCTCGACATCGCGGGCGTCGTCGACCACTGGCTGCCGGAGTGGGCCGACGTGCGCCTGCGCGGGTCGAGCTCGCCCGTGCACCGCTTCACCGTCGACCGCCACAGCATCGAGACGTGCGTCGTCGCGGCCGGGCTCCGCCGTGACGTCGACCGGCCCGACCTGCTCGCGGTCGCCGCGCTGCTGCACGACATCGGCAAGGGTCGGCCCGGCGACCACAGCGAGGTGGGCCGGCCGATGGCCGAGACCGTCGCCCGCCGGTGGGGCTTCGAGGCGGCCGAGGCGGCGGTCGTCGGCCGCCTCGTCCGGTGGCACCTGCTGCTGCCGACGGTCGCCACGCGTCGTGACATCGAGGACCCCGCGACGGCGGCCAACGTCGCCGAGCTCGTGGGCGACGCGGACTTCCTCGACCTGCTCGTCAACCTGACCCAGGCCGATGCGCGCGCCACCGGCCCGACGGCCTGGACGTCGTGGAGACGCGGCCTGGTCGAGGGCCTCGTGGCCAAGACCCACGACGTGCTCGCCGGGCGGTCGCCGCACGTGCGTGCCGACGACTACGCGGGCTGGCCCGCCGACCTGCCGTTCCCGCGCGCGGAGGTGCTGTCGGGGATCGGCGAGGGTGTGGAGCTCTCCGCCGTGGACCACCAGGGAGGCTCCCTGCTGACGATCGTGACGCGCGACCGGCCGGGCGTCATGGCCCGCATCGCCGGCGGCCTCGCGCTCCAGGGGCTGGCGGTGCGCTCGGTCCGTGTCGTCACGCAGGACGACGCCGCGGTGTCCTTGTGGGAGGTCTCCCGACCCGACCTGGTCGCCGGGGCCGTGCGCGAGCGGCTCGTCCCCGTGGTGGCGGGGGAGGTGCCGCTCGAGCCGCGCATGACGCTCACGCCGGTCGAGGGTCTGCCGGCCCGGGTGCGGGTGCTGCCCGGGCTCTCGGACTCGGCGACGCTCCTCGAGGTGCGGGCGGCCGACCGACGAGGCCTGGTCTGGACGGTCTGCGACGCGATCGCCCGCACGGACTGCTCCATCCGGTCGGCGCACCTGTCGACCTACGGCGACGAGGCGCGCGACGTGTTCTACGTGGTGGACGCATCCGGCGCGCCGCTCGACGACCCCACGGCCCGCCGCCTCCAGCACACCGTCGACGCCGCCCTCGTGTGACGCCGCCCCCGCGCCGCCGACGCACTGCTCGGTAGGCTGGCGGTCATGTTCGACACCCTGCAGGACCGCCTCCAGTCCGCGTTCAAGAACCTGCGCGGCAAGGGCCGGCTCACCGAGGCCGACATCGACGCCACCACCCGGGAGATCCGGCTGGCGCTGCTCGACGCCGACGTCGCCGTGCCGGTGGTCCGCGAGTTCGTCGCACGGGTGAAGGAGCGTGCCCTCGGGGCCGAGGTGTCGAAGGCCCTGAACCCGGCGCAGCAGGTCATCAAGATCGTCAACGACGAGCTCGTCGGCATCCTCGGCGGTGAGACCCGTCGGATCCGGTTCGCCAAGAACCCGCCGACGGTCATCATGCTCGCGGGCCTCCAGGGCGCGGGCAAGACGACCCTGGCCGGCAAGCTCGGGCGGTGGCTGAAGGAGCAGGGCAACAGCCCGATGCTCGTGGCCTGCGACCTCCAGCGCCCGAACGCCGTCACGCAGCTGAAGGTCGTCGGCGAGCAGGCCGGCGTCACGGTCTTCGCCCCCGAGGCAGGAAATACCGGTGCTGGTGACGGGGGAGCCGAGGGCACTCGCTCCTACGGGGACCCGGTGCAGGTCGCGCGGGACGCGGTCGCCGAGGCGCGGCGCACGCTGCACGACGTCGTCGTGGTCGACACGGCAGGCCGGCTCGGCATCGACGCCGACCTGATGCAGCAGGCGCGCGACATCCGCGACGCCGTGCAGCCCGACGAGGTGCTGTTCGTCATCGACGCGATGATCGGTCAGGACGCGGTGCAGACGGCCGAGGCGTTCACCGAGGGCGTCGACGTCACCGGCGTCGTGCTCACGAAGCTCGACGGCGACGCGCGCGGTGGCGCGGCGCTCTCGGTCCGCCAGGTCACGGGCCGGCCCATCATGTTCGCGTCCACGGGCGAGAAGCTCACCGACTTCGACGTCTTCCACCCCGACCGCATGGCGGGACGCATCCTCGACATGGGCGACATGCTGTCGCTCATCGAGCAGGCCGAGAAGGTCTACGACGCGGAACAGGCCGAGAAGGACGCCGCGGCGATGCTCGGGGGCACCTTCACGCTGCAGGACTTCCTCAAGCAGATGGAGACCCTGTCGAAGATGGGGTCGATGACCAAGCTCATGGGCCTGCTGCCCGGCATGGGGCAGTTCAAGGACCAGCTCGCCGACTTCGACGACCGCGAGCTCGACAAGATCAAGGCGATCATCCTGTCGATGACGCCGAAGGAGCGCGACGACCCCAAGATCATCGACGGCTCGCGCCGCGCGCGGATCTCGAAGGGCTCCGGCACCACGGTCCAGGACGTCAACCAGCTCGTCACCCGCTTCTTCGATGCGCGCAAGATGATGCAGCAGATGGCCAAGGGCGGCGGCGTCCCCGGCATGGGCGGCATGCCCGGGATGCCGGGCATGCCCGGCAAGCGCGCCGGCGCCCGCCAGAAGCCGCAGGGCAAGGGCAAGAAGGGCAAGCGCGTCTCGGGCAACCCCGCCAAGCGCGCGCAGGCGGCGCAGCAGAAGAACGCACCCAAGGGCGACGGCGCCGCCGCCTTCGGTTTCGGCCAGCAGCAGGGTGCCGACGACTTCGAGCTCCCCAAGGAGCTGCGGGACCTGCTGTAGCCGACCATGGAGGTCCGTCTCCTCGGCACCGGCTCGGCCGACGGCTGGCCGAACCCGTTCTGCACCTGCGGCTCGTGCGAGGCGCAGCGTGCGGCCGGGATCGTGCGCGGGCAGACCTCGGCACTGCTGCGCACGTCCGCCGGGGCCGTGCTCGTGGACCCGGGCCCGGAGGTCCTGGCCGCGGCGACCCGCCAGGGTGAGAGCCTGGCCGACCTCCGTGCGGTGCTGGTGACGCACGCGCACGCCGACCACTTCGGGCCTCAGCTGCTGCTGTTCCGTTCCTGGGTCACGGACGAGCCGCTCGACGTCGTCGGGCCGGCGGACGTGGTCGCCGAGGCGCGGCGGTGGGTGGCGCCCGAGTCCGCGGTGCGCTTCCACGCCGTCGCCCCGGGCGACCGGCTCGACGTCGCCGGACTCGACGTGCGGGTGCTGCAGGCCGCGCACCGGGTGCTCGCCGGCGGTGACGCCGTCCTGCTCGACCTCACCGCCATCGACGACGGCGCACGCCTGCTGTGGGCCTGCGACACCGGGCCGTGGCACGTGCCGTGGATCGAGGCGGTCCGGGGCGCTGCCTACGACCTCGTCTTGGTGGAGGAGACCTTCGGCGACCGCACCGACCTGGGCGCCGGCCACCTGCACCTGGGGTCCCTCGCCGAGCTGGTCGCCGCATGGCGCGACGTCGGCGCGGTCACCGCCGGCACCGAGGTGGTCGCCGTGCACCTGAGCCACCACAACCCGCCCGAGGCCGAGCTGCGCGCCAGGCTGGGCGCGCTCGGCGCGGTGGCCGGCGTCGACGGACGTGCCTGGGTCGTTGAGCCGCGCAACGTAGTCTGACCTGGTGCTGATCCCGCTGCTGCGCCGTCACCTGCGGCCGTACCGCGGGGCGATCGCCGTCGTCGTCGTCTTCCAGCTCGCCCAGACCGTGGCGAACCTGTACTTGCCCGGCCTCAACGCGGAGATCATCGACGACGGCGTCGTCCAGGGCGACGTCGGACGCATCTGGAGCACGGGCGGCACCATGCTGCTCGTCACCGTGCTGCAGGTGGTCTGCACGATCGTCGCGGTCTACGTGGGCGCCCGGGTCGCGATGGCCCTCGGGCGCGACCTGCGCGCCGGGGTCTTCGACGCCGTGGAGGGGTTCGCCGCGCGCGAGCTCGCGCACTTCGGCGCTCCCACCCTCATCACCCGCGCCACCAACGACGTGCAGCAGGTGCAGCTCCTCGTCTTCATGGCGCTCACGCTGCTCGTCTCGGCCCCGATCATGGCGTTCGGCGGCGTGGCCATGGCGCTGCGGCAGGACGTCGAGCTGTCCGGGTTGCTCGTCGTCGTCATCCCGGTGCTCGTCGTCGCGGTCGGGCTCATCATCCGCCGCATGCGCCCCCTGTTCCGGCAGATGCAGGCCCGCATCGACGACCTCAACGACGTCATGCGCGAGCAGATCCAGGGCATCCGCGTCGTGCGGGCCTTCGCCACGGAGCAGCGGGAGGCGGAGCGCTTCGGCGCCGCCAACCAGGCCTATGTCGACGTGGCCGTCGCGGCCGGACGGGTGATGGCGCTGATGTTCCCGACGGTCATGCTCGTCATGAACGTCTCGGTGGTGCTGGCCACCTGGTTCGGCGGGTACCGGATCGCGTCGGGGGACCTGCAGGTCGGCACGCTGACCGCGTTCCAGAACTACCTCGTGCAGATCCTCATGGCCGTCATGATGGCCACCTTCATGCTGATGCTGTGGCCGCGCGCCGAGGTGGCCGCCGAGCGCATCACCGAGGTGCTCGAGACCGAGCCGAGCATCGTGGCCTCGCCGGACGCCGACCCGACCCCGGTGGCGCGTGGCGTGCTCGAGCTGCGGGAGGCGTCGTTCGCGTACCCCGGCGCCGAGGAGGAGGTGCTGCGCAGGATCTCGCTCGTCGCGAGACCGGGGGAGACCACCGCGGTCGTGGGCTCCACCGGCAGCGGCAAGACCACGCTCGTCAACCTCGTGCCGCGACTCTTCGACGTGACCGCCGGCCAGGTGCTCCTCGACGGACGTGACGTCCGCTCGATGGCGCCGGAGACGGTGTGGGCGGCCGTGGGGCTGGTGCCGCAGCGCGCGTTCCTGTTCTCCGGCACCGTGGCCTCCAACCTGCGGTACGGGAACCCCGACGCGACGGACGCCGAGCTCTGGGCGGCCCTCGAGGTCGCCCAGGCGCGCGACGTCGTCGAGGCGCTGCCCGAGCGGCTCGAAGCACCCGTCTCCCAGGGCGGCACCAACTTCTCCGGAGGGCAGCGCCAGCGGCTGGCGATCGCCCGAGCCCTCGTCAAGCGCCCGCTGGTCTACCTCTTCGACGACGCGTTCTCCGCGCTCGACTACGCGACCGACGCGGCGCTGCGGGCGGCCCTGCGCCCCCTGACCCGTGACGCGGCGGTGCTCACGGTGGCCCAGCGCGTCTCGACCATCCGCGACGCCGACCGCATCGTGGTGCTCGACGCGGGCGAGGTCGTGGGCACCGGGACCCACGCCGAGCTGATGGACACGTGCGACGTCTACCGCCAGATCGTGCTCTCCCAGCTCAGCGAGGCTGAAGCACGATGAGGGGGGCACGATGAGCGGGGGACCGCGTGGGCCCATGGCGGCCGGGGCCATGGCGCCGCAGCGGGCGAAGGACTTCCGGGGCACGGCGCGGCGCATCGTGGAGCGCCTGCTCCAGGACCGCGCCGTCGTGACCTCGATCGCCGTGCTCGGCGTCGTCGCCACCACCCTGTCGGTGCTGGGTCCGCGCATCCTCGGGCACGCGACCGACATCGTGTTCAGCGGCTACCTGTCCTCGCGGTTCCCCGCCGGCGCGACCCAGGCCGAGGTGGTCCAGCAGCTGCGTGCGAACGGCGACGACCGGCTCGCCGACGTCGTGCTCGGCGCCGACGTGCGGCCCGGCCAGGGCATCGACTTCACCCAGCTCGGCTGGGTGCTGGTGGGGGCGATCGTGCTCTACGTGCTCGCGTCCGTGCTCATGTGGTGGCAGGGCCGGTTGACGACCGCCGTCGTGCAGCGGATGGTGGGCGGGCTGCGTCGCGACGTCGAGGCGACGCTGCACCGGCTCCCGCTGTCGTACGTGGACGCGACGGAGCGTGGTGAGCTGATGTCGCGCACGACGAACGACATCGACAACGTCGCCCAGTCGCTCCAGCAGACCATCAGCCAGCTGCTCACCTCGGTGCTGACCGTGGTGGGCACGCTCGTGATGATGCTCTGGATCTCACCGCTCCTCGCCGTGGTCGCGCTCGTGACCATCCCGCTCGCGGTCGGGCTCACCCGGGCCGTCATGAAGCGCTCGCAGCCGCAGTTCGTCGCGCAGTGGACGGCGACCGGCCGCGTGAACGGCCATGTGGAGGAGGTGTTCACGGGGCACGAGGTCGTCAAGGTCTTCGGCCGCCAGCGCGACGTGCGGCACGAGTTCGAGCGGCGCAACGACGCCCTCTTCACCGCGGCGTTCAGGGCGCAGTTCATCTCCGGTGTCATCCAGCCGCTCATGATGTTCGTCTCGAACCTGAACTACGTGCTCGTCGCGGTCATCGGCGCCGTGCGGGTCTCCACCGGCAGCCTGACCATCGGCGACGTGCAGGCGTTCATCCAGTACTCGCGCCAGTTCACGCAGCCGCTCACCCAGATCGCCTCGATGGTCAACCTGCTGCAGTCCGGCATGGCGTCGGCCGAGCGGGTCCTCGCGCTGCTCGACACCGAGCCCGAGCGTCCCGACGTCGGACCCGACGGCGGGGCGCCGCTCGAGCCGCGGCGGCCGGTGCGAGGCCGGGTGGAGCTGCAGGACGTGGCGTTCTCCTACACCGACGCCCCGCTCGTCGAGGGTCTCGACCTGGTGGCCGAGCCGGGGTCGACCGTCGCGATCGTCGGTCCCACCGGGGCGGGCAAGACGACGCTCGTCAACCTCCTGCTGCGGTTCTACGAGCTCGACGCCGGCCGCATCCTCCTCGACGGTGTCGACGTCGCGACGATGGACCGCCAGGCCCTGCGCCGGTGCTTCGGCGTCGTGCTGCAGGACGCGTGGCTGTTCAAGGGCACCATCCGCGACAACATCGCGTACGGCCGCACCGGTGAGGTCGACGAGGCGGCGGTCGTGCGTGCGGCGGAGGCCGCGTCCGTCGACCACCTCGTCCGCACGCTGCCCGACGGCTACGACACCGTGGTCGAGGAGGGCGGCGGCAGCCTGAGCGCCGGGCAACGCCAGCTGCTCACGATCGCGCGCGCCTTCCACGCCGACCCGCCGGTCCTCGTGCTCGACGAGGCCACCAGCTCGGTCGACACCCGCACCGAGGCGCTCGTGCAGGAGGCGATGGGTCGCCTTCGCCGCGACCGCACCTCGTTCGTCGTGGCGCACCGGCTGTCCACCATCCGTGAGGCCGACACCATCGTGGTCATGGAGCACGGGCGCATCGTCGAGCAGGGCGACCACGACACGCTGCTGGCGTCGGACGGCGCCTACGCGCGGCTGTACGCCGCGCAGTTCGCGGGCAACCCGACGTGAGGCCGACGGGGGAGCGGGTCAGTCCTCGCGCAGGAAGGCGTCCGCGCGGCTCTTCGGCCGGCCGATGATCGCGCGCTCGCCGCGCACCAGCACCGGGCGCTCCATCAGCCTCGGGTGCTGCACCAGCAGGTCGGCCACCTGCTCCGGCGTCGTGTAGTCGTCGGCGACGAGGCCCTGGTCACGGAAGAAGGAGTCCTTGCGGACGAGCGCGGTCGGCTCGTCCTCGAGCTTCTCGAGCAGGGAGAGCAGCGCCCCGCGTTCGAGGGGGTGCTTCAGGTAGCGCACCTCCTCGACGTCGACACCCGCCTCGGCCGCGGAGTCGATCGCGTGCCGCGACGTGGAGCAGGCAGGGTGGTGCAGGACGGTGACGTCGGCCATGCGGCTCACCCTAACGACGGCCGCAGACGGCTAGCGTGGGCGCGTGAGCACCGAGCCCGTCCGCTTCGACACCGACGACGCGATCTGCACCATCACCCTCGACCGGCCCGACGTGCGCAACGCCGTCGACGGACCGGCCGCCGCCGCGCTGCTCGAGGCCTTCGAGGCGTTCGAGGCCGACGACGACCTCGC
>CAZREF010000053.1:0-13635 GCA_964599245.1 uncultured Aeromicrobium sp.
GGGCGGCGTGGGGGCCGGGGTGGGGGCCGCGGTGGGCGCTAAGGCGGCCGCCGACGCCCCCGGCACGACGTCGTCGGCCGCGGCTGCGAGCGCCGCCGCCATCTCGCCGACCCCGGCGTAGCGCTCCGCCGGGTCGATCGCCATCGCGGTGCGCACGACGGTCGCGAGCCGCCGGCCGACCCACGGTGCGAGCATCGTCGGGTCGGGTCGCGGGTGGGTGCGGTGCGCCATCAGCTGGGCCGCCATCGTGCCCGCGAACGGCGCACGACCGGTGAGGCACTCGTACAGCAGGCAGCCGACGGAGTAGACGTCGCTGCGCTCGTCGGCGCGTCCGTCGTACTGCTCGGGCGCCATGTAGTGCGGCGTGCCGGCGACGGTCGCGGTGGCGTCGGACGCGGCGCGCGCGATGCCGAAGTCGACGATCTTGACGCCGCCGGCGCTGGTGACCAGGACGTTGGCGGGCTTGATGTCGAGGTGCAGGATGCCGGCGCGGTGGCACGCGGCGAGGCCGTCGAGCACCCCGAGCACGACGGAGACCGAGCGGGGGCTGGGGCCGCGCAGGGCGAGCAGGTCGCGCAGCGAGGTCCCCTCGACGAGCTCCATCACCAGGTGCGGCGTGACCTCACCGTCGCCGTCGGGCATGCGTACGAGGTCGTGCACGGTGACGACGTTCGGGTGCGAGACCCGCGCCAGGGTCTCGACCTCGCGGGTGATCCGGCGCATGGCGCGGGGGTCGTCGGCGAGGAAGTGCGAGAACCGCTTGATGGCCACCTGCCGGCCGAGGTGACGGTCCAGGGCGCGGAAGACGACGCCGTGGTTGCCCGCGCCGATCCGGCCCTGGAGGACGAAGCGGTCGGCGTCGACCTGCGGCTCGACCGTGTCGCGACCGTCGGCCGTCCTGGCGTCGACCGGGGTCTCGACGCGCGGCACCTCGGCGGTGCCGGCGCCGTCGGCGGGCAGGAGCGGCGACGTCGGCGCGTGGCCGTGGGAGGACGGCGCGAGCCACGTCGTCCACCGTCGTCCGCGACGGCCGCGCTGCTCGGCCATGGACCCCATTCTCACGGTCGCCCGGAAACGCCGCCCAGCGCCACCGTCCCGTGCGTGTCGGAGCCGACCGTGAGACGTACCCCGGCCAGGGCCAGCACCGAGCCGTCGCGCAAGGGCACCCAGGTGTCGCCGATGCGCTCGCCGTCGACCGACGTGCCGTTGGTGCTGCCGACGTCCATCACCTGCCACGTGGCGCCGTGCAGGCGCAGGGCCGCGTGCCGGTACGACACCTCGGGCTCATCGAGCCGGACGGGGCTGTCCGGGAGCCGACCGAGCGTCGTCACGCCCTCGCGGGGCACCCGGACGGTGTCGCCCCCGCGGTGGAGGAACAGGTCGCCGGCCACGTTCACCGTCGGCATCGGGTCGTCCGGCACCAGGACCGGGAAGGCCATCGTCTGCTGGTCGGCGACCGAGGGGTGCCGCACGAGGGGGCCCGACGGTGCGGGAGCCGGTGCGACCGTGCGGGCGCCTCGGGAGAGATCGGCGAGCACGTCCCAGTCGGGGACGGGTCCGGCGTCCTCGTCGGCGTCGCGGCGTGCGGCGGCCTCGAGCGGACGGCGCTCGGTGGCGCCGCGACTGCCTCGGGCCGGCGGGACCCAGCCGGAACGGAGCACCGGGTCGACCTCGACCCGGACCGTCACCTCGTCGGGGACCGCCCAGCCCTCGCGCTCGGCGTGGGTGCGGTAGAGCTTCGCGGCGTCGTCGCCGAGGCGGTCGGTGTCGCCGTCGGGGTCGAGGCGCTCGAGGTCCTCGGGGGCGACCCGCACGACGAGCTCGCTGAACGCGACTCGGTCACCGCTCGGCATCACCACGTGCTGGCTGGTGAGCGCCTTGACGAAGCGCCGGCGCAGCACCGCGGCCGATCCCGTCGGGTAGGCCACGAGCCGGGCGGCGGCCTCCGTGGCGGCGGCCTTCCTCGAGCCTGCGCCGAAGATGCTTTGCGCGACGCGCAGCCCGACGTAGACGACGCCGACGAAGGCGGCGAGGACCAGCAGGTTGGTGGCGATCGATCCGAGCGTGCTCATGGGGCCATGGTGGTGGCGGCCCCAGGAAAGGGGCGAGCCGCGGCGGAACGTGTTCCACCGCGGCTCTCCCAGGGCAGACCGCACCGACGACAGTGCGACCTGCGGGACCTCAGTCGTCGGTGACGACGATCGTGACCTCGATGTTGCCGCGGGTGGCGTTGCTGTACGGGCAGACCTCGTGCGCCTTGTCGGCAAGGGCCTGGGCCTCGTCGTGCGGGAGGTTCGGCACGGTGACCTCGAGGGTCACGGCGAGCTGGAAGCCACCCTGGCCGTTGGAGCCGATGTCGACCTTCGCGCCGACGCTGGAGTCGCTGACGTCGGCCTTGGCCTGGCGCGCGACGAGCAGGAAGGCGCCGTGGAAGCAGGCGGCGTAGCCGGACGCGAAGAGCTGCTCGGGGTTCGTGCCCTCGCCGTCGCCACCCATGCTCTTCGGCAGAGCGGTGTGCACGTCGAGACGACCGTCCGAGGTCACGACGTGCCCGCCGTCGCGGCCGCCGCCGGTCGCCAGGGCCTCTGCCGTGTAGATCGCGTCCATGGTTCCTCCTGAGTCTCGGGATGGTGCGGCGTCCGCACCCGTCCCGATGATCATGGCACACGATTACATCGTGCGCAATCTAAATGCGATGGCCTCCGCAGAGAGCGGCTCTGCGATGATCGGGAGCGTCGTCGAGGAGGAGGCAGGACGTTGCTGCGCATCGCCTGGTCCGTCGGGCCCGACCGGTCCGGCGAGACCGTCGTGGAGCCCGGGGGCAAGCTCGTGCTCGCGCGCCGCATGACGCTGCCCGAGCAGGCGCCGGTCGCGGTCGAGGAGATCGGCGGCTCCGCCTACGTCCTCGTCCGGCTCCCCTACCTGAGCGACCCGGCCGTGGTGGTGCAGACGGGCCGCGAGCACCCGGTGCTGCACCGCGGCCAGCGCGCGAACGGCGTCGTCGTCGAGGTCGTGACGCCCGACGGTGGTGCCACGACGCCGCTGCCGGGCCAGCGGATGTCGCTGACGTCGCCCGGGACGCGGGTGAGCCTGCGCTTCCCCGACCTCACCGTCGAGCTCGTCGTCGACTTCGACCCGCCGACGCTCGTGCCGTCGGGAACGGGGACCGTGCAGCTCGACGTCGACGCGCTGCAGCACGACGACGCCTGGCTCGTCGCGGCCATCGCGGTGGCCCTCTCCCCCGACAACGGGGTCGTGGGGCACGCCCAGCTCAAGGAGGCGTTCGCCGCCTGGCGCGGCGAGCCCGAGCGCAGCGACGGCGCGTTCGACCGGAACGTGCTGCGCCCGGCCCTCGAGTCGCGGGCGGTGGAGCTGCCCGGGCCGCGGCTCAACAAGATCCTCTACCTCGTGGAGCGGTGCCGCCGCACCCACGAGTTCCCCCCGCGGGTGCTGGAGCAGGTGCGCCGGCGCCTCGGCGTGGCCGAGGACGCCTGACGCGCCCAATCCGCTGGTCCGACGTCAGCTCTTCTCGTCGGGGCCGGAGGTGTGGACGACCTCGTCCTCGACCTCCGGGATGTGCGCGTCGGGGTCGCGCAGGGCAGCCTCGGCCTCCGCGGTGGCCTGCTCGGTCTTCGCGCGCGCCTGGTCCGCGGCCTCCTTGACCCGGCGCGTCGCCTCCGACGCCTTCTCCGCGGCCTGGTCCTCGACGTCGTCGGCGGCGTGCTTGGCCGTCTTCTTCGCATCCTGCGCGACGTCCTTGGCCGCGTCGACCGCGCCGGACAGCCCGCCGTCCTCGGCCGCGTCCTTCACGCTGCCGGCGGCGTCCTTCGCGCTCTTCCCGATCTCGTCGGCGACGTCCTTGGCGGTGTCGGCGAGGTCCGTGGCGGACCCGTCCGTGCGGACCTGCTCGACCTTCTCGCGCACGGCGTCGGCCGCGCCGGACGCGCGCGCGCCCACCGTCTGCGTGGCCTCCTTGGCAGCGTCGACGAGGTCGCTGCGCTTCTGCTCGTCCTGCACGGCGCCGACCGCCTCCTTGGCGACCTCCTCCGCCTTGTGCACGACGTCCTGCACGCGCGGGTCCGACTGGACCTTCTGCGCGGCGTCACGGATCTGCTCGTAGCGCTCCCGGCCCGCTCGGGCCCCGAGCACGTAGCCGAGGCCGAAGGCTGCTGCGTAGACGAGCTTCTTCATGAGGGGTGTCCTCCCGAGTCGTGGTCGTTGAGCCCAGCGTGTCAGGGACGCCCCGCCCGTGCATCCCCGACGAGCGAGGTCTCGACCTTCGTGCTCAGTGCCTCGCGCCTGCGCTGGTCGAAGTCACGGACGGCGTTGGTGATCTCGAGCGCGAGCTCCTCGCTCATGTCGTGGCCGCTGAGCGAGGCGAGCCACGAGCAGATCTCCGACCCCTTGACGATGGGCACGCCCTCGACGGTCCGGCCGCCTGCAGGGATCTCACGCTGTGCCGCACCCCAGACGGCAACCACCGGCGTCACGGACACGGCTGCTCTCGCGCCTCGGTGACGGCCGCTGCTGCGGTCGGTCACCGTGTTGACCAGACCCACGCCGCGCCGCGCGACAGCGCGCGCCGACTCTGCGAGCTCGTATGCCGAGGTCTTGGAGAGGGCGCTACGCCACTTCGAGTCGATGACCACGATCCCGCCGTTGCGGGTCACCACGAAGTGGTCGATGTCTCCCTTCTCGAACGCGACCCCATCCACCCAGTCCCAGATGATCGCGCGACGCCGCGCACGCTTCAGCGCATCGACCGTGGCGTCCTCACCCCACGAGCCTCGGAGCTGGTTCAGGGCCTTCCCCTCGTGAGCGAGGAAGGCAAGATGCACCGTCCAGCAGAAGCCCACCGCCGTGGCCGCCAGCACCGCCACGACGAGGTAGCGAGTGAGCTCGTTCGAGGGCAGTACGAGGAGCAAGAGGACTTCGAATGACACAAGTGCGAGAAAGACCCCGAGGCACAGCCCCACGTACATGGCATTGCGGTGCAACCAGCCCCGCAGCAGCCGCCAGTACTCGGACCGCGGGTATGACTGTGTACTGCCCATCGAACGCTCCCTCGTCCAGTGAACTCCCGGGACGACCCTGCCCGAGAGAAGCCCGACGCGGGGAGGAAACGAGAGAACTCGTCAGCTCTGGACGAGGGCGGCGAGGCGGCGGGTGACGCCGCTGGCTCTGGCGGTGCGGCGCCCCACCGCGTGGCGGACGACGTCGGGGGTGGCCACGATCGTGAGGCCGGCGCGGGCGCGGGTGACCGCCGTGTAGAGCAGCTCGCGGGTGAGGACGAGCGAGTCCTCGTCGGGCAGCAGCAGCGTGACGTGGTCGAACTCGCTGCCCTGGCTGCGGTGCACGGTGCTCGCGTAGGCGCTCTGCGTGGAGGCGAGGCGCGAGGACGAGACCGTGGTGCCGGTGTCGAGGTGGACGACGAGGCGCAGGCCGTCGTCGATCGTCACGCCGACGTCGCCGTTGTTGACCTTCAGCGACGCATCGTTGCGGGTGACGAGCACCGGGCGACCGACGAACCAGGGCCGCGAGGGGTCGGGGAACGTGCGCACCTCGCGCTCGAGCCGCTCGTTCCAGTGGCTCACGCCGAACGGTCCGTCGCGGTGCGCGCACAGGAGCCGGTGCTCCCCCAGCGCAGCGAGCGCGGCTGAGACGTCGCCCTCCTGGGCGGCGAGAGCCACCGCACGCGCCTGCTCGGCCGGCCGACCGGCCACGACGTCGTCGAGCTCGTCGGGGCTGCGGAGCGTGACGCCCTCGACACCGGACGTGAGCACCTCGAGTGCCGTGTCGGCGTCACCGGCCACGACCGCGGCGGCGAGCTTGCCGATGCCGCCGTCGAAGCGGTGGCCCGTGCGCAGGTGTGTGACGACCGGGCTCTTCTCGCCGCCGAGGCCGTCGACCACGTCGCGCAGCACGGCACCGGCCTCGACCGAGGCGAGCTGCTCGGCGTCGCCCACGAGGACGAGCCGGCACGACGACGGCACGGCCTGCACGAGGCGCTCGGTCATGAGCAGGGCGACCATGGACGTCTCGTCGACGACCACGACGTCGTACGGGAGCTTCTGCCCGGCGTGGTGCCGGAAGGCGGTGCGGTGGTCGGGGCGCGGGCCGAGCAGACGGTGCAGGGTGACGGCGTCGAGCGACTGGAGCCAGGCCCGCTCGTCGACCGTGAAGACGTCGTCGCCAGCAGCGGAGCGGATGGCCTCCCGCATCCGGGCGGCGGCCTTGCCGGTGGGTGCGGCGAGCCCCACGGAGAGCGGTCGCGCATGGCCTGCCGCGGCGTGCTGGGACGCGAGCGCTGCGAGGAGGCGGGCGATGGTGGTGGTCTTGCCGGTGCCCGGACCGCCGGTGAGCACGCTGGTCCACGAACGGACGGCGCGCTCGGCGGCCGCGCGCTGCTCGTCGAAGCCGGGCGCGCCGAACAAGCGGTCGAGGTCGGCCGCCAGCGCGTCCTCGTCGACGGCGGGCGCGGCGAGCGCGAGCCGCTCGGCGAGCCGCTCGCAGAGCGACACCTCCAGCGCGTGGTAGCGCGGCAGGTGCAGCATCGACTCCTCGGGCACGAGCACCCGGTCGCGTCCGGTGGCGAGCGGGCTCTCGACGACGCGCTGCCACCAGGCGGCCACGTCGTCGACGAACGCTGGCCACTCGAGGTCGGGGGCCTCGGTGCGGAGGTCGTCGACGACTCCCGCAAGGTCGATGCAGGACGAGCCGAGCCGGACGCCCCGGACCGCGAGGGCGAGCGCGAGCAGGACGGCCTCGTCGTCCTCGCCGCCGAGCCGTCCGAGCGTGCGGGCGACGTGGACGTCGGCGGCGGCGAGCAGGCCGGCGCGGTCGAGCCGTCCGAGTGCGGTGTGGGCCGGCTCGGACTGGACGACGTCACGCCCGAAGGGGTCGACGTCCGTGTCGGACCCCGTGATCGGCTTAGCCGTCGGGTCGGGCATCAGGCACCCCCTCCGGCGGGACGGCCGCGGTCGAGCAGCGTGCTGAGGTCGAGGACGAGGTCGGCAGGGGGCTTCCAGGCGAAGACGCCGTACGGCGTGCCGTCGGCGCCGCGCGGGACGTCGGGCCCGGTCATGCCGCGCACGAAGAGGTAGAGCACGCCGGCGAGGTGCTGCTCCGGGTCGTAGCCGCGCAGCCGCCAGCGCAGGAACCGGTGCTGGGCGACGGCGTAGAGCAGCGCTTGCAGCGGGTAGGTGGTGTGCAGCATGGCGTCGGCCAGCCGCTCGGGCGCGTACGCCTCGAGGCCGCCGCCGGCCTCAGCCAGGGCGACGCTCTCGAGCCGGTTGGTCTTGTGGTCGACCACGAGGGTGCGCTCACCGTCGAGGCGCATGAGCAGGTCGATCGAGCCGGTCAGGTAGCCGCGGAGCGTGCGGCCACGCAGGCTCGCGTCGCGCAGGTCGGCGGCGAAGGGGCGCAGCGGGTCGCCGGCCGGCAGGTGGGACTCCATGAGGTCGGCGACGTCGGCGAGTGTTCCGGCCCGGCCCGAGACCGTGCGTGGGCCGGCATCCCCGCCGTGGAGAGGGAGCTCGAAGTCCATCTCGCGGAAGGGCTTGCGGGCCAGAGCCTCCGCGAGGGTGAGGCCGTCCGCGAGGGGTCCGAGCGGCGTCAGCAGGGCACCGGTGATGGCCGGCACGAGGACGTCGACGTCGACCGGGATGGGCCGCAGCGCGATCTGCTCCTCGACCCTGTGCGCGACCTCGGCCGACAGGTCGACCGCGCCCACGTCGACGTCCTCGAGCACGCCGTGCACGAGGGTGCCGAGCGCGGCCCCACCGACCAGGTCTGTCCAGGGCGACGGCCCGAGGACGGGTGCGGCCTCCACGTCGGCGACGACGTCGACCTCGTCGTCGGGCCCGACCGTGGCGGGCTCGCTGCCCACCGACAGCCCCTCGTCGCGGCGGACCAGCGAGGTGTAGGAGGTGCGGGTCCAGGTGGTGTCGACCTGCCGCTCGAGCCGGCGGAGCACGAGCTCGGCGCCGTCGGCGGTGACCGGCTCGAGCTCGTCGGTGCCCACGACCATCTGCTCGACGACGGGACCGCCGCGCTCCTGCCAGGCACGCAGCCGGGCGACGGCGTCGTGGTCGGACGGCACCGGCAGGACGTCGGGCACGGCGGGCTGCGACGGGTCGGGCCGGAAGAGCAGCCGATGCAGCGCGCCGTTGCGGGCGTTGAACGTGGGCGACCAGTGCACGACGAGGCGCGACTGCGCGCGCGTCATCGCGACGTAGAGCAGCCGCAGGGACTCCCCCGCCTTCTCGGCCTCCGAGCGCGCGAGGTGCGCGTCCCACGACGGGCCGCCTCCACCGACGTCGAGGCAGCGCCGACCGTCGTCGTGGAGGCGGGCGATGGTGGTGTCGGGGATCCAGCGATCGAAGAGGAACGGGACGTAGACCACCGGGTACTGCAGACCCTTGCTGACGAAGGTGGTGACGATCTGCACGGCGTCGGCGTCGGTGTCGAGGCGGCGGGTGCGGTCGGCGGTGGGCGCGGTCTCGGTGCGCCGGTCGAGCAGCCAGCGCCGCAGGCCGGACAAGCCGAGGCCGTGCTCGCGAGAGGCGGTGGCGAGCACGTGGCCGACGTGCTCGAGGTCGGTGAGCCGGCGTCGGCCGCCGTCGTGGCGCAGCAGCCGCTCGACGACGGCGGGGTCGGCGGTGAGCGCCTCGACCATGCCCGCCGTGCCGCGCTCGCGCTGCACGTCGGCGAGGTCGCGCAGGGTGGAGGCGACGCGGTCGGTGAGGCGGTCGCCGTCGGCCTCGGCCAGCTCGGCGGCGGTGTGGCCCACGAACGGCCCGAGCGCGGCGGCACGCACGTAGCCGCTGCGGTGGGGCGACTCCATGGCGGTGAGCAGCACCACCCAGTCCTGGCCGGCGTCGCTCTGCAGCACGTCGGAGCCGCCGGTGCGCACGGCCGGCACGCCGTGGCGGGTGAGCTCCCCGTGCAGCATCGCGGCGTCGCCGTGCCGCTCGACGAGGACGGCGACGTCGCCGGCGGTGAGCGGGACGGGCCCGTCCCCGTGGTCGTAGGTGGCACCGCTGCCGAGGAGCGCGGCGATGTCGGCCGCGACGTCGCGCGCCACGCGGGGGCGGACGTCGCCGATGCGCAGGTTGGCGTCGTCGTCACCGGCGTCGGCCCGCAGGTGGGCGCGGAGTCGGAACGGTGCGTCGCAGGTGGGGTCGTGCAGGCGCGAGCCGTCGAGGGCGGCGGTGGCCGGGCGGACGACGATCTCGGGGTCGCCGAGCGCCGCGCCGCGCAGGACGGTGTCGACGGCGGCCACGAGCGGGGCGTCGCTGCGGTGGTTGACGGTGAGCGTGCGGCGCGTGTCGGCCTGGGCGGCGGCCCGCAGGTAGGTGTCGACGTCGCCGCCGCGGAAGCCGTAGATGGCCTGCTTGGGGTCGCCGACGAGC
Source organism: uncultured Aeromicrobium sp. (assembly GCA_964599245.1). GTDB lineage: Bacteria > Actinomycetota > Actinomycetes > Propionibacteriales > Nocardioidaceae > Aeromicrobium. The sequence goes on from CAZREF010000053.1 coordinate 9,414, forward strand.
ACCATCGTGGCGTGGCCGAGGAAGGCGCGTTCGAGGATGCGCCACTGCACCGGGTCGGTGTCCTGGAACTCGTCGACGAGCACGACGCGCCAGCGGTCGCGCATGACGGTGCGGGCGGGAGCGTCGTCGGGCTCGAGCGCCTCGGCGAGGCGCTGCAGGAGGTCGTCGTAGGAGAGGGTGCGGGCGGCGAGCCGTCGGCGGGCGGCCTCGTCGCGCACGGCGGCGGCGAACCGACGCCGCACTTCGGGCGGCGAGCCCGGCTCGGCGTCGGTGGGCAGGAGGTGGGCGGCGGGGTCGTCGACGGCGCGGCGGCCGAGCACGGCGGCCTCGGCGTGGTCGAACGGCGGGGTCTGGCCCCGGCCCACCGCGCGCAGGTAGAGGTCGGAGACGACCTGGTCGACGATGTCGGTGTCGTCCTCGATGAGCGCGGAGCCTGGCTCGACGTCGCCGGTGGTGCCGAGGCTGCGGAGCACGGCGTGGCAGAAGCCGTGGGTGGTGGTGATGGTGGCCTCGTCGAAGCGTGCGACGGCGGCACGCAGCCGACGGCGGCGCTGCGCGCTCTCGGCGTCGTCGACGTCGAGCAGGAGCCGCAGCAGAGGGTCGTCGCCGCTCGTCCGCTCCCCGGCGAGCACGGCGTCGGCCTCGACCAGGCGCTCGCGGACCCGGTCCTTCAGCTCGGCACTGGCGGCGCGACCGAAGGTGACCACGAGCAGGTCGTCGAGCTCGGCGGCGCCCTCGGCCACGAGGCGGGTGACGAGGGCGGCGATGGCCCACGTCTTGCCCGTGCCGGCGCTGGCCTCCAGCAGGGTGGTACCCGTGGGGAGCGGGTCGGTGATGGAGAACTCGCGCACCTCGGCGTCGGGGGTGCTCATCCGTCGACCACCACCCGGTCGAGCAGCGGGAACCAGAGCGTGGACGCGTGCTGCTCGAGGCCGAGGTCGACGAGGGTGCCGATCGTGGCGTCGGGCCCGAGCACGAGCCGGTGGTAGGCGTCGGCCTTCTCGCCCGCGATGTCGCGGCTGCCCTCCCACTCCCGCTCGGCCTTGGCGAGGGCGTTGGCGGGGGTGGTGCGGCGGGCGAGGTCGGCGTAGGTCTGGGACGTCTTCACCGGGAGCGGGAGGGGTCGGGTGCGGCCCTCGGCGTGCAGGTCGAGCAGCTCGGCGAGCAGGGCGCGGGCCTCGTCGGAGCTGGGCGCGGCGACGGTGAGGACGCCGGGCGCCTTGCGGTAGCCGCTCGCGACCCGGCCGACGACGTGCACGGGGCGGGGGTCTCCGGCGGCGGCGAGTGCGAGCACGTCGACCCATGGCTCCAGCAGCTGGCGGCCCTGCACGGTGGAGGCGGTGACCCGCAGGGCGTGACCGGGGTGGACGTCGGCGACGGTGCCGACGACGCGACGACCGTCGGGAAGCTCGACGTCGACGTCGACGCTGCGGGCCACCTCGGCGCGCAGCGGCGCGGCGAGGGCGTAGAGGCGCTGCACCTCGGGGCGGGCGCGCTCGAGCTCGCGGTCGCCGAGCGGGCCGGGAGGCAGCAGGCCGCGTCGTCGTTCGTCGGCCTCGGCGTCCACCCCGTTGGCGCCGGCGAGCACGGCCTCGAGGACGCGACGCTTGACCGACCAGCGCTCCAGGTGGCCCAGGCTGAGCGGGACGCCGTCGTCGACCGGGTCCTCCTCGTAGGGCAGACGGACGTCGAGGCGGCTGGTGACGAACGACCTGACCGGGTGGCGCACGATGTCGCGCAGGGAGTCGAGCGTGACGACGCGCTCGTCGTCGGCGGGCAGCGACCCGGCCAGGAACGGCGGCTCAGGCGTCGTGGGGCGGGTTGTCGCCCGCGCCCCCGCGTGCGCCGCGGCGTCAAAGCTGAAGGAGGTGCCGGGCACGAGGGCGCCGGGCGTGAAGGAGCGGACGTCGAAGGACTGCAGGGGGTGCTGCACGAGCACGTGCTGCCGGACACCTGCGTCGGGGACGCTGCGCTCGAGCTGGTCGAGCAGCTCGCCGACGGGTGTGGCGGGCGGGAGCGGGCGGCCGGTGTGCTCGCTGGCGCCGGTGTAGGTGATGACGAGGTGCTCGGTGGCGGACAGGACGGCGTCGAGGAAGAGCTGGCGGTCCTCCCCCGCGGCGTCACGCTCGCCGACCAGCGGCGTGCGCGCCAGGACGTCGTCCCCGAGGGGGGTCGGCGTGCGCGGGAAGGCGTCGGAGTCGAGCCCGAGCAGGCACACGACGCGGTGCGGCACTGAGCGCATCGGCACCATGGTGCAGACGGTGAGGGAACCGGTGCGGAAGCTGGTGCGGGTGGGCCGGGGCGCGAAGGCGTCGGAGAGGAAGGCGGCGACCTCGACGACGGTGAGGCTGCCGCCGGTTCCCGCGGCGTCGGGACGGGCGAGGTCGGCCAGGACGCGGAGCACCTGCTCGCGCTGCCACGCGTCGCGGGTTGGGACGTCGGTGAGCGTGTGGACGGCGGTGGTGAGCAGCTCCGACCAGGCGGCGACGCTCTGCGGCCGGGCTGCGGCGAGCACGGCGCCGAGGCGGTCGACGGCCTCGGTGAGCCGGCCGACGAGGTCGACGCCGGTGCTGCCGAGGTCGTCCAGGGGCAGGACGCCGCCGAGCCGGTTGCCGCCCTCCTCACCGGTGTCGTGGCCGTCGGTGGCGACGCCGAGGGCGAGCCGGTCGAGCCCGGAGCGCCAGGTGTTCTGCGCCAGGCCCTCGAGCCCCCAGGCGCCGCGGGCCTCGCCGTCGACGCCCCAACGGATGACGGTCTGCACGACCCACTCGTCGACCTGCTCGAGGTCGTCGTCGGACAGGCCGAATCGCCGCCGGACGGGGGCGAGGCCGAGCAGGTCGCGCACCTCGGTGGCGGTGGTGCGCTGCGCCGAGGCGATGGCCACGACCGTGGCGAGCACCTCGGCGACCGGGTTGACGGCGCCGAGCGCGCGGTCGGCGAGCCGGACGCGGAGCCGGTGGCCGGGGTGGTCGACGCCGGGGACGTCGTCGAGCCCGAAGGCGGCCTCGATGAGCGGGGCGAAGGTCTCGACGTCGGGGCACATGACGAGCACGTCGCGGGGCTCGAGGGTGGGGTCGTCCGCCAGCAGCCCGACGACGACCTCGCGCAGCACGTCGACCTGGCGGGCGGGGCCGTGGCAGGCGTGCACCTGGACCGAGCGGTCGAGGGGTTCGAGCGTGCGCGGGCCGTCGGGGGCGTCGCGGTCGGCGGCGAGGTCGGCCTGCAGGTGGCCGAGCAGCGAGTCGGGGCGGTCGGGGCCGAGAAGGTGCTCGACGGTCGGCTCCCCCGGCAGCTCGAGCAGGGTGCGCTCGAGCTCGCCGACGTCGCGGGCGCACGCGCTGAGCAGCGTGTTGCCGGTCTCCGTCGGGGCGACCTCGTCGCGGCGGGCGGGCCGGTCGAGGGTGGACGTGCCGACGGTGGCGGCGACGTCGTCCCACCGGCTGCGCGACGGGTGCGGCAGCCACAGGTGGACCTCGCGGGTGGTGGCGAGCGCGTCGACGACGTCGAGCTCGGCGCGCGGCATGCGGGTGTGGCCGAAGAAGGAGAGGCGCTGCGGCAGGTCGGGCTTGAGGCTGCCGTCGCGCAGTCGTCGGGCGGTGTCGGCGAGGCGCAGGTCGGGCGAGGGGTGGCCGTCGAGGCGCTCGGTGGCGCGTCGCCACACCTCGGCCTGCCAGCGCACCTCCTCGGGCAGCGGCTGCCCGAGCCCGTCGACGTCGTCGCCGGCCGTCCACGCCTGCACCATCCAGGGTCGTTGGAGTGCGTAGCCGTGCAGGAGCGATGCGACACGCTTGGCCGTCGGGTACCGGCGGCTGAGTCGCAGCGCCTCCTCCGCCGCGGGCATCCCCCGCCCCACGTGCCGTGCGACGATGGCCAGCCACGGTTCGTCGAGGTGCGCCTCGAGGACGTCGAGGACGGTCCACGCGAGCCGCCCGGGCGACCACGGGTCGTCGCGCTCCTTCTCCGTGAGCTCGCTCAGCAGGTGCATGGGACGCACGAGCTCGATGCCGGCGCAGATCCCATCGTCGCTGCCCGGCGCCGCCCCCAGCCGGTGGCTCAGCGTCTGCGCGAGCCACCGCTCCACCCCGTTCGCGGCGACGACCACGAGGTCGCGCTCGAACGGGTCTTTCGGCGCCTCCGCCAGCAACCCCGCCAACCCATCGGCAAGCACGTCGGCTCGCTCCGCGCGATGGATCGTCAGGGCCACGCCCCGAACCTAGACGAC
>CAZREF010000054.1:0-10580 GCA_964599245.1 uncultured Aeromicrobium sp.
GGTCGTTAGGATGGGGAGTTCCCGAGAACGGGCCAGCACGACCCCAGAGAGCCGAGGAAAGCGTGTCGTCCGAGCAGCAGGCCGCCGCCGAGGTCGCGGCGGAGCAGGCGTACGTCGACGTCGTCTACGACCGCCTCGAGGAGTCGACGAAGGTCGCACGCTCGCTCGTCACCGAGGGGTTCGCGCGCGGGCACGTGGGCAACGAGGGTGGCCTCGTCGAGCGCGACGCGATGGTCTTCCAGGCGAGCCGTCGGCTCTCCGCGCTCAACGCCGCGCACGACGGCCTTGTGTTCGGCCGCCTCGACCTGCTCGACGGCGAGGCCCGCTACATCGGCCGCATCGGCGTGCGCGACGCCGACCGCGAGATCCTGCTCGTCGACTGGCGTGCCCCGGCGGCCGCGCTGTTCTACCAGGCCACCGCGCAGGAGCCGCGCGGCGTCGTGCGGCGCCGGGTGCTGCGCAGCTCGGGCAAGACCGTCGTCGGCGTCGAGGACGACCTGCTCGACGGCGAGAACGCCCCGGACGAGATGGTCGTGGTCGGCGAGGGGGCCCTGCTGGCCAGTCTCTCGCGCGCCCGCGACAGCACCATGCACTCGGTGGTCGCCACCATCCAGAAGGAGCAGGACGAGGCGATCCGGGCGCCCAGCCGCGGGGCGACGATCATCGGCGGCGGTCCCGGCACCGGCAAGACCGTCGTCGCGCTGCACCGCGCGGCCTACCTGCTCTACACCGACCGCCGACGGTTCGAGTCCGGCGGCGTGCTCGTGGTCGGCCCGTCCTCGGTGTTCATGAGCTACATCGAGCGGGTGCTGCCGAGCCTCGGCGAGACGGCGGTGACGCTGCGCTCGCTCGGCGAGGTCGTCGACGGGGTCCGGGCGGCCGAGCACGACGAGCCCGTCGCCGCCGCGGCCAAGGGGTCCTCGCGGATGCTGCCGGTGCTGCGCCGCCTCGCGACGTCGCCGCAGCCCGGCGAGCCCACGTCGTTCCGCTACTTCTACAAAGACGACGTGCTCGTGCTCGACGCCAAGCGCCTCGCCGGCATCCGCCGCGGGCTGCTGTCGAACCTGCCGCGCAACCGCGCGTACGCGAAGGCGCCGGCCGCGGTGGCCCGGGCGCTGTGGCAGCAGGTCTCGGGCGAGCGCGCGCTCGAGAAGGGCGAGGACGGGTTCCTCGACGTCCTCACCACCGACGACCGCTACGTCGACTTCGTGGAGGCCTGGTGGCCGCCCGTCGACGCCGTCGAGCTGTGGCGCACCCTGCCGCGCCGGGTCCGCGAGCTCGCCAACGGCGCCTTCTCGGCCGAGGAGCTCGACGCGATGGTGGCCTCCTGGACCGACCGGGCCGGCGTCCCCGCCATCGAGGACGTGCCGCTCATCGACGAGCTGCGCTACCTCGTGGGCGAGGTCCCGCCGGAGGAGGACGCCGAGGACGACGCACCGCGCCAGCTGATGAGCTTCGAGCGGCGCGAGCGCGAGGTCGAGAACGAGCTGCGCTCCACCACCAGCATCGAGGACGACGGCTACGCCCACGTGCTCGTCGACGAGGCGCAGGACCTCTCGCCGATGCAGTGGCGCATGCTGGGCCGGCGTGGCCGGTTCGCCAGCTGGACCATCGTCGGCGACCCCGCGCAGTCGTCGTGGCCGCACGCCGACGAGGCCGCCGCCGCCCGCACCGCGGCCCTCGAGGGCAAGCCCGAGCACCGCTTCCGGCTCTCCACCAACTACCGCAACTCCGCGGAGATCTACGAGCTCGCGGCCGACGTCGCCCAGGTGGCGATCCCCGGCGCCGACCTCGCCGAGGCCGTCCGCAGGACCGGTGAGTCCCCCCGCCACGAGTGGGTCGCCGAGGCCACGCTGCTCGACGCGGTGGCGGCCGAGGTCGACACGATGCTCCAGCGGGTCGACGGCACCGTCGCCGTCGTCGGTGCCCGCACCGACCTGCCGCGCCTGCGGGAGCGGCTGGCCGGTGCGCTCGCCGCCCACGACCGGCTGCGCGTCCTCGACGGCCTCGACACCAAGGGCCTGGAGTTCGACGCCGTCGTCGTGGTCGAGCCCGACGCCATCGTGGCGGAGTCCGAGGCCGGCTGGCGCACGTTCTACGTCGTGCTCACCCGGGCCACCCAGCTGCTCACCACCGTCGGCACCACCCAGACCTGGCTCTCCCGCGTCTCCTGAGGTCGCCGGTCCCTCCTAGGGTGGAGCACGTGCGCAGACTGCTGATCGGCCTCGCCCTCCTGGGCGTCGGGCTGCTGACCGGACTGCCCGTCGCGACCTCGACGTTCATCCACAGCGAGCGCAACCTCACGATCGGTGCGCACCAGGCGGTCGTCGACCCGGCGTTCGACGGCCACGCCACCCTCGACTTCGGCCCACTGCTGCCGAAGGCGCGGGTCCCGCTCGACGCACCGCTGGGCATCGGCGTCGACATCCGCCTCGGCGACTCCGACGCCGTCGGCCTGGAGGAGCTGCTCCAGCGGGACGCCGCGATCGCCGCGCAGCCCGAGGGCGAGATCCGCGAGATCACCGACGCCGTCACCGACATGGCGGCCGACGCCCTCCTCCGTGGCCTGGGCGTCGGGCTGCTCAGCGTCACGCTCGTCGTGCTCGCGTGGCGCGCCGTCGGGCCCGAGCGACGCCAACGCATCCGCCGCGAGGCCGTGGAGCCGAGCCGCGCGCAGGTGGCCGGCGGGGTCGCCACGGTCGTCGTGCTGGTCGGCTCCCTCGTGCTCGTGACCACGCCGGAGCGCCAGGACGCCGCGCCCGCGACGTCCTGGTCGCCTGTGCGCGAGGTGTTCCCCCAGCTCCCGCCCGACCCGGTGCTCGACCGCCTCCAGCTGGCCCAGGGCACGGCGACGTCGAGCAGCCGGGCCCTCGTGGAGGGGGCCCTCTACCTCTACCGCGACTCGGTGAGCTTCTACGGCGCGCTCGAGGAGCAGGCCCAGCAGGTGAGCCTGCGGCGCCCCGAGGAGGGCGAGACGACGGCGCTGGTGGTCACCGACCGCCACGACAACATCGGCATGGACCCCGTCGCCCGGCGCATCGCCGACCAGGCCGACGCCCGCCTGCTCATCGACCTGGGCGACGACACGTCCCAGGGCGACGCGTGGGAGAACTTCAGCATCAACTCCCTCGCCCGCGAGTTCGACGGGTTCGACGTCGTCGCGGTCGGCGGGAACCACGACGCCGACCCCACGACGGAGCAGATGCGCAAGCGCGGGTTCCGGGTGCTCGACGGCGAGCCGGTCGAGGTCGGCGGCGTGCGGTTCCTCGGCCAGACCGACCCCCGCGGCACCACCATCGCCGGCTACACCGAGGACGCCGACGCCCGCGACTCCGCCCTGGCCGAGCAGGACGCGCGGCTGCGGGAGGCGGCGTGCGCGTCCGACGAGCGCGGCCAGCGGGTCGGGGTGCTGGCGGTGCACTCGTGGGCCTCGGCGAAGGGGGTCGCGGCGAGCGGCTGCGTCGACCTCGTCCTCACCGGTCACCTGCACTACCAGGTCGGGCCGAAGGCGATCGCCGGTCCCGAGGGCGCCAGCACCACCCGTCTGACCACCGGCAGCACGGGTGGCGCGGTCCTGCCGATCGCCCTCGGCAGCAGCCTGCGGCGCGACGCCCAGGTCACGGTCGTCACCTTCGACGCCGAGGGCACGCCCGTCGGGCTGCAGGTGGTGACGTTCACGCCGGCGGGGGTCATCGACGTCGGCGACTACACGGACCTGCCGCTCACCTCCACGCCCACCCCGGCGGAGCCCGACCCCACCGAGGACCCGACGGCGGAGGACGAGGACCCCGAGGCGCCCATCCAGCCATGAGGCTGCCCGCGCCGGTGCTGGCGTTCGCCGACCGTGGCCCCGACTGGGCGGCGTTCGTCGACGCCCTGCCGCACACGCTCGAGGAGCTGATGGCGTCGTGGGACCTGCGCCCGGACGGCGAGCCGCTGCACGGGGAGTGCGCACTCGTGCTGCCGGTGCGCACGGACGACGCCGAGGCGGCGCTCAAGGTGGGGTTCGTCGACGAGGAGACCCGCCACGAGCACCTGGCGCTCGCCACCTGGGACGGTCGCGGCGCCGTGCGGATGATGCGCGCCGACCCCGGCCGCGGCGCACTCCTGCTCGAGCGCGCCGGACCGGAGTCGCTCGCCGGCCTGCCCGCCCTCGACGCGTGCGAGGTGGTCGCCGGGCTCTACCCGCTGCTGCACGTGCCGGCTCCGCGTCGGCTCGTGCCGCTGTCGTCCCTCGTCGCCCGGTGGACCGAGCAGCTCCACGCCGCCGGTGACGCGCTCCCCCTGCCGCGCCGGCTGGTGCAGCAGGCCGTCTCGCTGGGCCGCGCGTTCGCCTCGGACCCCGGCACCGACGGCGTCGCCGTCCACGCGGACCTGCACGACGGGAACGTCCTCGCGTCGCGACGATCCTCCGGGGCTACCGGCTCCAGCTCCTGGTTGGCGATCGACCCGAAGGGCGTGAGCGGCGACCCCTGCTACGAGCCGGCGCCGCTGTTGTGGAACCGGTGGGAGGAGGTGGCCGCGGCGCGCGACGTCCGCTTCGCCGTGCGTCGGCGCTTCCACACCGTGGTCGACGTGGCCGGCCTCGACGAGGACCGCGCCCGCGACTGGGTGGTGGTGCGGATGGTGTGCGACGCGCTGTGGGCCGTCCAGGACGCGCAGGCGCGGCGACAGGCCCTGACGTCGGCCGACCGCGACCGTCTCACCCGCTGCGTCACGATCGCGAAGGCCGTCCAGGACTGAGTACCCCGGGCTCGTGAGGCTCGCGACCGGCCGAGTGCAAAGCCTGTGTAAAGCCCGCGACGTGATCGTCGCCACGTGCTCGTGGTCACACCTAGCGTCGGCCGGGCGACGAGCGATCGGCCCCTCGCCGCGACGTCCCACCGACGGGCCGCGAGGCGATGATCATGAGCAGCAGAACAGCCACCACCGAGGCGCCGGGCATCCGGCGTGCCGTGTTCAACACCGTCCGGGGCTCGCTGGGCAACCTGGTCGAGTGGTACGACGTCTACGTCTACACCGTGTTCGCGAGCTACCTGTCGACGAGCTTCTTCGCCGAGGGCGAGCCGAACGCCGGCATCTACACGATGGCGATCTTCGCCGTCACGTTCGTGATGCGGCCGATCGGCTCGTGGTTCTTCGGCCGCTACGCCGACCGCCACGGCCGGCGCCCCGCGCTCGTGTTCAGCATCTCCATCATGGCCGGGGCATCGCTGCTGATCGCGGTCACGCCGACGGCCGAGACCATCGGCGCCGGAGCCGTCGTCGTCCTGGTCCTCTGCCGCCTGCTCCAGGGCTTCGCCACCGGCGGCGAGTACGGGACGTCGGCCACCTACATGTCCGAGGCCGCGGCCCCCGGCCTGCGCGGCTTCTTCTCCTCCTTCCAGTACGTGACGCTCGTCGGCGGGCACGTCCTCGCCCAGCTGACGCTGCTCGTGCAGCAGGCGGTCCTGACCGACGAGCAGATCGCCGCCTGGGGCTGGCGCGTCGCCTTCGTCATCGGCGGCGTCGGTGCCGTCGTCGTCCTCTGGCTGCGCCGCAGCATGGACGAGTCGCTGGTCGAGACCGGTGAGGAGCGCAAGTCCGGCTCGATGCTCGAGCTGGTCACGGCCTACCCGAAGCAGCTGCTGCTGTGCTTCCTCGTCACGCTCGGTGGCACGATCGCGTTCTACACCTACAGCGTCAACGGCCCGCTCATCATCAAGTCGACCTACGCCGACGAGGGCATGACCGGCACGTGGATCAACTTCTCCGCGCTCGTCCTGCTGATGCTGATCCAGCCGCTGGGAGGCCTGCTGAGCGACAAGGTCGGCCGCAAGCCCCTCCTGGTCGCCTTCGGCGTCGGCGGCGTCCTCTGGACCTACACGTTCATCACGGTCCTGCCGACGGTCACCACCCCGATGGCGTCGTTCCTCATGCTGGCCGGCACGTACGTGCTGCTCACCGGGTACACGTCGATCAACGCGGTCGTGAAGGCCGAGCTGTTCCCGGCGCACGTCCGGGCGCTCGGCGTCGGCCTCGGGTACGCGCTCGCGAACTCGATGTTCGGCGGCACGGCGCCGCTGATCTACGAGGCGGCCCTCAGCCGCGACGCGCTGGACTCGTTCGCGATCTACGTGACCATCGCGATCGGCGTCTCGCTCCTGGTGTACGTCTTCGCCCTCCGCAACCGGGCGACGACCTACCTCGACCTCGAGCGGGGCAGCGACCCGCGCGGCCGCGACCACGACCGCGAGCCGGCTCTCACGCGCTGAGTCGCACCGACACCACGGGCGGGTCCTCTCGACGAGGGCCCGCCCGTGGTCGTCGGGCGTGGCACGATCGGACCGGCGGAAGGACAGGCGCGTGCGAGTGGTGATCGTCGAGGACGACGAGGGCGTTGCGGCGGCCCTCACGCAGGTCCTCCGCGCACGTGGCTGGACCGTCCGCCGCGCCGCGACCGCGCAGGAGTCGCTCGCCCTCGTCGACGAGGCCGACCTCGTCCTGCTCGACATGGGCCTGCCGGACCGCGACGGACTGTGGGTCTGCCAACAGGTGCGCGAGCGGTCGGCCGTGCCCGTCGTCGCGCTGACCGCACGCCGGCACGAGGGCGCGGTGGTCGCGGCGCTGCGGGCCGGGGTCGACGACTACGTGACCAAGCCGTACAGCACCGACGTGCTCCTCGCGCGGATCGACGCCGTGATGCGTCGCGTGCACGGCGCGGCGCTCGCGTCCGACGATCCCGACCCCGGGTTCGACCTCGACGTCGAGGGGCGTCGGGTACGGCTCGCCGACGGCACCGTCGTCGCCCTGACGGCCAAGGAGTGCGAGCTGCTGCGTGCCCTCGCCCGCCGGCCCGGCGACGCTGTCACGCGGGCCGCGCTGATGGAGGAGGTGTGGGACACCACCTGGGTGGGCGCCTCGCGCACGCTCGACGTCCACGTCGCGGGCCTGCGGGCCAAGCTGGGCGCGGCCGTCCCGATCGAGACGGTGCGGGGCGTCGGCTACCGGCTCGGCCCGGCGGCCGGCGGGGGCGGGGCGTGAGACGCCGGCTGACGGTCCTCGCCGTCACCATCGCGGCGCTCGCCCTCCTGCTGCTGGTCGTGCCACTCGTCCGCTCGACGGCCGAGAACCGCGCGGTGGACCTGCACCAGCAGCGTCTCGCCGCGGCGACACGGTTCGCCGCGCTGGCCGACGACCAGCGCGCCGGCGTGGCGTCCGCCGCGCTGGGCAGCGACCTCCAGCGGTTCGACGAGGTCACCGGCAGCACCCGCACGTGGGTGCTCGGCACCGACGGGAGCGTCGTCCTCCCCGCCGCCACCACGCTCCCCGACGACGTCCCCGGGCTCGCGTCGGCGGTCCGGCAGGCGCTCGGCGGCTCGCCGACCACCGCCCCGGGACCGCTGTGGCCGTGGGACCGGCGCGACCTGGTGGTCGCGACGCCGATCGGGCGCGACGCGCAGGTGCTCGGTGCCGTCGTCATGGTGGAGGACACCAGCGGCGCCCGGGCCGACGTCGCGCGGTTGATGGTGCTCGTCGCGGCCGGGGCCGCGGTCTTCCTCGCGGTGCTCGCCTGGCTCGTGGGCGTGCCGCTCGTGCGGTGGATCGTGCGTCCCGTCGAGGAGCTGGAGGAGCGAGTGCACGCGCTCGGCCGCGGCCGGGTCGCGGCGCGTGGACGGGTCGAGGGTCCGCCCGAGCTGCGCCGGCTCGTGGAGTCCTTCAACGAGATGGCCGACGACGTCGAGCTGGCGCGCCGGCAGCAGCGCGACCTCGTCGCCGACGTGTCGCACCAGCTCGCCAACCCGCTCACCGCGCTCCGCCTTCGCCTCGAGCACCTCGCCGCCCGGGACGAGGAGGTGCTGCCGATCCTCGCGGAGACCGAGCGGATGGCCCAGTCGCTCGAGGACGTCATCACCATCAGCCGGGTCGGCAGCCTCGACCGGCCGACGGTCGTGGTCGACGTCGCGGCGCAGCTGCGCTCGCGCACCGAGCTCTGGCAGCCCCTGTTCGGGGAGCACCTGCGGGTCGACCTCCCCGACCACCCGGTCACGGCGGTGCTCGAGGAGGACCTCGTCCCGACCGTCGCGGACGTGCTGCTGGACAACGCTGCCAAGTACGCCCCCGACGCCGACGTGGAGGTCGGGCTGCGCGAGGTCGACGGGACCGTGCGGCTGCTCGTCCGGGACCACGGTGCCGGGGTGACGCCCGACGAGGCCGCTGCGGTGGGACGGCGCTTCCACCGGCTCGCCCGTCACGCCGACGTGGCCGGCACGGGGCTCGGGCTGTCGATCCTCGAGCTGCGCGTGCGTGACGCCGGTGGTGAGGTGCGTCGCTGGGCCGCGCGTCCGGGCCTCGCCGTCGAGATCAGCCTTCCAGGTCGTAGCGGCGGCGCAGGTAGCGCAGCGCTCCGGGATGGAGCGGGATCGGCTGGGTGAACATCGCGGCCGCCACGGTCGGCTGCCGCACGTCGGGCACCCGTCGGGCGAGCGCGTCCTGCCGGTCGAAGACGACGCTCGCGAACCCCTGCACCAGGGCGTCGTCGAGGTCCGGCCGCGCGAGCATGGAGGTCTTGACGCTCACGGTCTCGACCGGCGCGGGCAGGCCGTAGGGGCCGGCGGGCAGCGGACCGGCGACGTACTCGTCGCCGTCCTGGCCCGTCGCCAGCCGGTCCAGCACGTCGGCGAGGTCGACCCCGCGCAGTGGCAGGGCACGGCCGAGCTCCACGAGCGACGGCACCGGGAACCCGGACACGAACGCGAGCGCGTCGACGCGCCCGGTGCGCAGGGCCGCGGCCGACGTCTCGAGGTCGACGTCGAGCAGCGTGACGTCGTCGGACAGGTCCGATGCGGCGAGGCACCGCTCGACGACCAGCCGGGTCCCCGATCCGACCTGGCCCGCGCTCAGCCGCCGGCCGCGGAGGTCGCCGAACCTGCGGACCGGGGAGTCCCGTGGCACGAGCACCTGCAGGAAGCTGTCGTAGAGGCGGCACACGGCGACGAGGCCGGACGGCGCGTCGAACGGCGCCGTGCCCTCGAAGGCGTCGCGGGCGGTGTCGCCCAGGCAGAAGGCCACGTCGGCGCGGCGCTCGAGCAGCAGGCGCACGTTCTCGACGGAGCCGCGCGACCGCACGACGGAGGCGTCGACGTCGGGCATGAGCGCCTCGGACTCCGCGGCGAGGGCAGTGCCGTAGCGGTCGAAGACCGCGCCCCGGTTGCCGGTCGCGATCCGCAGCCGGCCCCGCGCGTCGTCCCAGGCCGGTCCGGGACTGCACGCCGACACGGCCGCGACCCCGCCGAGTGCGAGGAACCCGCGTCGACCGAGGTGGTGGCTCACCACCCCAGCATCCCAGGTCGGGGTGGGCGCGGGGGTGGCGTCAGCTGCACCGCTCGAGGAGCAGGTGGGCGTACGCGCGGGCGGCCAGCACGACCTCCTCGACGGCGACCGACTCGTCGACGGCGTGCGCGTCCTCGATGCGGCCGGGACCGTACTGCACCGTCGGGACGCCGGCGGCGGCGTACTGGCGCAGGTCGGAGCCGTAGGGGGCGCCGACGAAGGCGGGGGCCTCGCCACCGGCGGCCACGACCGCCGCACCGACCTCGGCGCCGAAGGCATGACCGTCGGGCAGCGCGCCTGCCGCGAACCGGCCACCGGGCCAGGTGACCAGGGGCGGGTGCTCGCGGAGCCACGGGTCGTCGACGGAGGACACGGCGGCCTCGAACGCGGCCATCGCGTCGGCGAAGGACTCCCCGGGCATCACGCCGAAGCGACCCTCGGCGACGAGGGCGTCGGGCACGGTGCTGGCCCAGTCACCGGCCTGCAGGATGCCGACCGACAGCGGCCACGGCCGCGGGCCGAACGGGGCCGGCGGGTCGACGTTGCGCTCGGCGTCCAGGCGGCGCAGGGCGGCGTGCACCTGCTCGAACAGGTCGACGGCGCTGACGCCGTGGCCCGCGCGCGACCCGTGCGTCGCGCGGCCCCGCAGCTCCAGCCGGAACGTCAGCGACCCCGCGTTCGCGCTCACGACCTCGCCGGCGGTCGGCTCGGCGATGAGGCACGCGCGCCCGGTGTGGCCGCGCCGCAGGGTGGCGAAGGTGCCGATGCCACCGTCCTCCTCGCCGACGACGACGTGCACCGCGAACGGCTTCGTCAGCTGGTCGCCCACCGCGCGCACGGCGGCGAGGATCGCGACGACGCCGCCCTTCATGTCGCACGTCCCGCGGCCGTACCAGCGGCCGTCGGACTCGTGCAGGAACCACGGGTCGTGCCCCGTCCACCAGTCGGGGTCGCCCGGGGGCACCACGTCGACGTGCCCGTTCAGCACGAGCTCGGGCGTGCCGAGCGTGTCGTCCGTCGAGCCGGTGGGTCGCCACGTGCCGACGCAACCCCACGCCTCGCCGCGCTCGACCTCCTCGCCCGGGAAGTCGGGGTCGGCGCGCAGGGCGTCGAGGTCGATCGGCCAGAGGTCGACGTCGAGCCCGAGGCCCTGCAGGGTGGCGGCGCACCAGCGCTGCACCGACGCCTCGGCCTCGCTGCCCCCGACGCTGGGGTAGCTGACGAGCTGCGCGAGGTCGCGGCGGATCAGGTCGACGTCGATGTCCACG
>CAZREF010000054.1:10680-12914 GCA_964599245.1 uncultured Aeromicrobium sp.
GCCTCGTTCTTGCTGATGCCCTGCGCGTTCGCGAGCGCCGTCAGGGCGGCGTCCTGCTCGTCGGTGAGTCGCAGCGTCATGGCCATGCCTCCGATGGTATCCGGGTGGTATCACTCCCTCAAGACGCTAGGCTGCGCCTGTGACACCGCGTCCTCGCCCGACGGCCCTCTGCTGGTGGCGTCCTCTCTCGTAGAGGAGGCCTGTCACGCGACCCCACGCCCAGACCCCTCAGCCGAGCGGTCTGGGCGTTTCCCGTCCGGCGCCGGCCGAGGCGACCCCATCCTTCGACCAGCCCAGGAACCGGACACGACCATGACCCACCCACTCGTCGACGAGCTCCAGCAGCAGCCCGCGTTCGCGCTGATCCGCGTGCGCGACAGCGACGTCGTGACGCTGGTCGGCGGTGCCTACGAGGACGTCGAGGACCTGGCCGACGTGCCGCTGGTCGCGGGTGTCCCCGACCATGGGCCGGTGACCGGCGGGGGCGCGTGGGACCACCTGGTGCTGGTGCCGTTCCGCCAGGCGCGCGAGCGTGGCTTCGCTGCGCACGACGACGGCACGCCCCTGCGGGTCGTCAGCGCCGACGTGCTGCACGAGGTGCCACTGGCCGACCTCCTCCCGACCCTGCCCGACGGCGGCGTGCAGCTCGCCGACCGCGGCGGCTTCGAGACGTCCGACGCCGACTACGCCGCGATGGTGCGCCAGATCATCGACGACGAGATCGGCCGCGGCGAGGGTGCCAACCTCGTCGTCGGCCGGCACTACCGCGCGAAGGTCGCCGACTGGGGCCACGAGGCGGCCCTCGCCGTGTTCCGCCGGCTGCTCGAGCGCGAGCGCGGCGCGTTCTGGACCTTCTGCATCTTCACCGGCGACCGCTACCTGATCGGCGCCAGCCCGGAGCGGCACGTGAGCGTCGAGGCCGGCCAGGTGCGCATGAACCCGATCAGCGGCACGTTCCGCACGAAGGGTCTGACGACGCACGCCGAGAAGACGTCGGCGCTGCTGGAGTTCCTGCGCGACGAGAAGGAGATCTACGAGCTCTTCATGGTCGTCGACGAGGAGCTCAAGATGATGTGCGACATCTGCCACGAGGGCGGCCTGGTGCTCGGGCCCTACCTCAAGCCGATGAGCCACCTCGTCCACACCGAGTACCTGCTGGCCGGCCGCACCGACCGTGACGTCCGCGCGGTGCTGCGCGACTCGATGTTCGCCGCGACGGTCACCGGCAGCCCCGTCGAGAACGCGTGCCGGCTGATCGAGCAGTACGAGCAGCACGGTCGCGGCTACTACGCCTCGGTGGCGGCGCTCGTGGGCCGCGACGCCGACGGCCTGCAGCGTGCCGACGCGCCGATCCTCATCCGCACCGCCGACGTCGACCTCGACGGCAACCTCAAGGTCACCGCGGGCGCCACCCTGGTGCGCGACTCCGACCCCGACTACGAGACCGCCGAGACGTGGGCCAAGGCCTCCGGCGTGCTGAGCGCCTTCGGCCTCGTCGACGCGCCGACCCCTCCGGGCGGTCCCGTGGAGGGCTTCGACGCGTTCACCCGCGAGGACGACGTGCTCATCGCCCTCGGCGAGCGCAACGCCCGCCTCAGCCAGTTCTGGCTGTCCGACCAGTCCGGCGCGGCCCCCGAGCCGTCGCTGCAGGGTCGGCGCGTGGTGGTCGTCGACGGCGAGGACGACTTCGTCAACATGCTCTCGCACGTCTTCGGCGTGCTCGGCATGACCACCGACGTCGTCCGCCACGACGAGTACCGCGCCTGGGCCGACTCCGGGCAGGCGCTCGCCGACTACGACCTCGTCGTGGTCGGGCCGGGTCCGGGCGACCCGCGCGACGTCGCCGACGCGAAGATCGCGGTGCTCGACGACGTCGTGGTCGAGCTGCTCGCCGCCGAGCAGCCCTTCCTCGCCGTCTGCCTCGGGCACCAGGTGCTGAGCCGCAACCTCGGCCTCGAGGTGGGCTTCAAGGACATCGTCTTCCAGGGCACGCAGGCGCGGCTCGACGTCCTCGGGCGGCCCGAGACCGTGGGGTTCTACAACACGTTCGTGGCTCGCGTCGGCGCCGCCGGCCTCCCGCCGGGCGTCACCGTCGAGCGCGAGGAGGCGACCGGCGACGTCCACCACGTGGCCGGACCGCACTTCCACGGCATCCAGTTCCACGCCGAGTCGGTGCTGACCCAGCGGGGCTTCACGATCCTGCGCGACCTCGTCCTCGACCTCCTGGGCTGAGG
>CAZREF010000055.1:0-12421 GCA_964599245.1 uncultured Aeromicrobium sp.
TCCAGAACGACATCCTCAAGGAGTTCATGGTCCGCAACACCTACATCTACCCGCCGGCGCCGTCGATGCGGATCATCTCCGACATCTTCGCGTACACGGCGCAGCGGATGCCGCGGTTCAACTCCATCTCGATCTCGGGCTACCACATCCAGGAGGCCGGGGCGACGAACGACCTCGAGCTCGCCTACACGCTCGCCGACGGCGTCGAGTACATCCGCGCGGGGCTCGACGTCGGCCTCGACATCGACGCCTTCGCACCGCGGCTCAGCTTCTTCTGGGCCATCGGGATGAACTTCTACATGGAGGTCGCGAAGCTGCGCGCCGCCCGCGCGTTGTGGGCGCGCCTGGTCGGCGACTTCGACCCGAAGAACCCCAAGAGCCTCAGCCTGCGCACCCACAGCCAGACGTCGGGCTGGAGCCTCACCGCCCAGGACGTGTTCAACAATGTCCAGCGCACCTGCATCGAGGCGATGGCCGCCACGCAGGGGCACACGCAGAGCCTGCACACCAACGCCCTCGACGAGGCCATCGCGCTGCCGACGGACTTCAGCGCCCGCATCGCGCGCAACACGCAGCTGCTGCTGCAGCAGGAGTCGGGCACCACCGGGATCATCGACCCCTGGGGCGGCTCCTACTACGTCGAGCGCCTCACCCACGACCTCGCGAACCGCGCCTGGGCGCACATCCAGGAGGTCGAGAAGGCCGGCGGCATGGCCAAGGCCATCGAGGCGGGCATCCCGAAGATGCGCATCGAGGAGGCCGCGGCCCGCACGCAGGCGCGCATCGACTCCGGCCAGCAGGCCGTCATCGGCGTCAACACGTACCGCCTCGCCGACGAGGACCCGCTCGAGGTGCTCAAGATCGACAACGCGTCGGTCTACTCCCAGCAGGTCGCCAAGCTCGAGCGGCTGCGCGCCGAGCGCGACCCGGCCGAGGTCGAGCGCACACTCGCCGCCCTCACCGCCAGCGCCGAGCGTGGGGCGTCGCGCGACGGCTCGCTCGACGGCAACCTGCTCGCGCTCGCGGTCGACGCGGCCCGCGCCAAGGCCACGGTCGGTGAGATCTCCGAGGCCCTCGAGAAGGTCTACGGGCGCCACCAGGCCGTCATCCGTACGATCTCGGGTGTGTACCGGACCGAAGCCGGCCAGGGCGGCAACGTGCAGAAGGTCATCGACGCCACGGCGGCGTTCGAGAAGGCCGAGGGCCGCCGTCCGCGCATCCTCGTGGCCAAGATGGGCCAGGACGGTCACGACCGCGGCCAGAAGGTCATCGTCACCGCCTTCGCCGACATGGGCTTCGACGTCGACGTCGGACCGCTGTTCTCCACGCCCGAGGAGGTCGCGCAGCAGGCCGTCGACGCGGACGTGCACATCGTCGGCGTGTCGAGCCTGGCTGCCGGCCACCTGACGCTGCTGCCCGAGCTCAAGAAGGCGCTGGCCGACCTGGGCGGCGAGGACGTCATGGTCGTCATGGGTGGCGTCATCCCGCCCGACGACGTGCCGACGCTCAAGGAGATGGGTGCCGCCGAGGTGTTCCTGCCCGGCACGGTCATCGCCGACTCCGCGCTGAGCCTGCTCGAGCGGCTGCGCTCGACCCTCCAGCACTAGTGGTCGACGTCGAGAAGCTGGCCGCCGACGTCCGCGAGGGACGTCGTGCCGGGGTCTCGCGCGCCATCACGCTCGTGGAGTCCAGCCGCGCCGACCACCGGGCCGCCTCGCGCGAGCTCCTGGCTGCGCTCACGCCGCACGCCGGCGGCGCGGTGCGGGTCGGGATCTCCGGCGTGCCCGGCGTCGGCAAGAGCACGTTCATCGAGGCCCTCGGCACCTGGCTCGTCGGGCAGGGCAAGCGCGTCGGCGTGCTGGCCGTCGACCCGTCGAGCGTGCGCACCGGCGGCTCGGTGCTGGGCGACAAGACGCGCATGGCCCAGCTGGCCGTCAGCCCCCAGGCCTACATCCGTCCGTCGCCGTCCGCCGGCACGCTGGGCGGCGTCGCGCGGGCGACGTCGCAGGCCATGACGGTGCTCGAGGCCGCCGGCTACGACGTCGTGCTCGTCGAGACCGTCGGCGTCGGCCAGTCCGAGATCACCGTCGCCGGCATGGTCGACACCTTCCTGTTCCTCACCATCGCCCGCACCGGCGACCAGCTGCAGGGCATCAAGAAGGGCATCCTCGAGATCGCCGACGTCATCGCCGTCAACAAGGCCGACGGCGACCGCGCGCGCGAGGCCGACGTCACCGCCAAGGACCTCGCCGGCGCCCTCCGCCTGGTCTACGCCGGTACCCAGGGCTGGGTCCCGCCCGTCGTCACCTGCTCGGCGCTCGAGCACCGCGGCATCGACACCGTCTGGAACCGGCTGGTGCGGCACCGCGAGTTCCTCGGCACCCAGGGCCTGCGCGACAAGCGCGCCCAGCAGCAGCTCGACTTCACCTGGACCCTGGTCCGCGACGAGCTCGACCAGCGCTTGCGCACCGACGAGGACGTCGCCCGCGTCCGTGACGAGGTGCGCGAGGCGGTGCTGTCCGGCGAGCTGGCCGCGGCGAGCGCCGCCGACCTCATCCTCGAGGCGTACGACCGGTAGTCTCACCGCCATGAGGTTGCGTCCCGTGATCCCCGTCACGCGTGCCGCCGGGGCCGCCGCCCTGGCCGGCCTCCTGCTCGCCGGCTGCAGCGGCTCGATCAGCCCCGGGGCGGCCGCGGTCGTCGACGGCACCACCGTGTCGATGGAGGAGGCCGACCGCACGGCCGCCGTCTACTGCGAGGTCGCGCTGTTCTCCAGCGCCCAGGCCGGCGGCGGCACCGTCGACAACGCCGACGTGCGCCGCCAGGCCGTCACCGAGCTCGTCAGCGCGATCGTGGCCGACGAGGTCGCCCGGCGCGAGGGGCTCCGGATCCCGCGCAGCGCCTACGAGTTCACCCGTGCCCAGCGCGAGCAGGTCGCCCAGGCACTGCCGCGGGCCGACCTCGACGAGGTCGTCCGCGTCCTGCAGGACGGACAGCGCACCTTCGCCATCGCCGAGAGGCTCGGCGAGCGCGAGACCGGCCAGACGGTCACCCAGCAGAACGCCGAGGACGTCCAGCAGGCCGGCCGCGCCGTCCTGTCCGAGGCGATCGCCGCCGCCGACGTGCACATCGACCCGCGCTTCGGCCTCGGCTCCGACG
Source organism: uncultured Aeromicrobium sp. (assembly GCA_964599245.1). GTDB lineage: Bacteria > Actinomycetota > Actinomycetes > Propionibacteriales > Nocardioidaceae > Aeromicrobium. The sequence continues at coordinate 3,160 of CAZREF010000055.1, forward strand.
GGCAGCAGGTCGCCGACACCGGCTCCCTGTCGGTCTCCTCCGACGTGCTGAACGAGGACGCCCCGCGGACCGCGCCCGCGACCCAGCGGTGCTCGTGACGAGGTTGCTCGTGATGGGGCTGCTCGTGAGGGGTCGCTCGTGACCGACGAGCCGCGGCCGGGGGAGCGCCTGCTCGACCTCGTCGCCGTCATGGCACGCCTGCGCGCGGAGTGCGCCTGGACGCAGGGCCAGACCCACGACTCGCTCGGGCGCTACCTGCTCGAGGAGACCTACGAGACCCTCGAGGCGCTCGACGCCGGCGACTCCGACCTGCTCCGCGAGGAGCTCGGCGACCTGCTCATGCAGGTCGTCTTCCACGCCGCCGTCGCCGCCGACACGGGGGAGGGCTGGGACGTCGACGACGTCGCCGCCGGCATCACCGACAAGCTCGTGCGCCGCAACCCGCACGTCTTCGGCGACGGCACCGCCCGCACCCCCGAGGAGATCGACGCCGCGTGGCAGGCGGTCAAGGCGCAGGAGAAGCCGCGCTCGTCGCCGCTCGACGGCATCGCCCGCGACCTCCCCGCCCTCGCCACGGCTCGCAAGGTGCTCGACCGCGTCCCCGACCTCGACACGAGCGGCGACGACGTCGGCTCCCGCCTGCTGCGCCTCGTCGCCGAGGCCCGCGAGCAGGGCGTCGACGCCGAGGAGGCGCTGCGCCGCGCCGTCCGCGCCCGGCTGCCCGGGCCCTCGGCGGGGTAGCACGGGGCGGTGCCCTGGCCGGACTAGGCTGGGCACGACCCGCACCACCTCAGCAGCAGGAGCAGCATGGCCAGCATCGAAGCCGTCGGAGCACGCGAGATCCTCGACTCGCGCGGCAACCCCACCGTCGAGGTCGAGGTCGCCCTCGACGACGGGACCATCGGGCGGGCCGCCGTGCCGTCGGGTGCCTCCACCGGCCAGTTCGAGGCCGTCGAGCTGCGCGACGGCGGCGACCGCTACCTCGGCAAGGGCGTCCGCAAGGCCGTCGAGGCGGTCAACACGAGGATCGCCGCCGAGGTCGTCGGGTTCGACGCCGACGACCAGCGCTCCGTCGACGCCGCGATGATCGCGCTCGACGGCACGCCCAACAAGGCCGAGCTCGGTGCCAACGCCGTCCTCGGCGTCTCCCTCGCGCTCGCGAAGGCCGCCGCCGACTCCGCTGGCCTGCCGCTGTTCCGCTACGTCGGCGGCCCCAACGCCCACGTGCTGCCCGTGCCGATGATGAACATCCTCAACGGCGGCGCCCACGCCGACTCCAACGTCGACGTGCAGGAGTTCATGATCGCGCCCATCGGCGCGCCGACGTTCGCCGAGGCGCTGCGCCAGGGCACCGAGGTCTACCACGCGCTCAAGTCCGTCCTGAAGAAGGACGGCCTCTCCACCGGCCTCGGCGACGAGGGCGGCTTCGCCCCGAGCCTGCCGTCGAACCGCGCCGCGCTCGACCTCATCGCCACCGCCGTCGACAAGGCCGGCCTGACGCTCGGCACCGACATCGCGCTCGCGCTCGACGTCGCCAGCTCGGAGTTCTTCGAGAACGGCAGCTACACCTTCGAGGCCGCCCCGAAGAGCGCCGAGGAGATGGCCGACTACTACGCCGAGCTCGTCGCCGCGTACCCGATCGTCTCCATCGAGGACCCGCTCGACGAGGAGGACTGGGACGGCTGGATCGCGCTCACCGAGCGCATCGGCGACCAGGTCCAGCTCGTCGGCGACGACCTGTTCGTCACCAACGTCGAGCGCCTCACCCGCGGCCTCGAGCAGGGCGCCGCCAACGCGATGCTCGTGAAGGTCAACCAGATCGGCTCCCTCACCGAGACGCTCGACGCCGTCGAGCTGGCCCACCGCCACGGCTTCAGCAACATGATGAGCCACCGCTCGGGTGAGACCGAGGACGTCACCATCGCCGACCTCGCCGTCGCCACCAACTGCGGCCAGATCAAGACCGGCGCGCCGGCCCGCTCCGACCGCGTCGCGAAGTACAACCAGCTCCTGCGCATCGAGGAGGCCCTCGGGTCGGCCGCGGTGTACGCGGGCGCCTCCGCCTTCCCGCGGCTGGCGCTCTGAGCGATGGCCGGATCCCGCGGACCCGGACGGCCGAGCCCCAGGACCACGCGTCCTGCGGGCCGGTCGTCCGGTGCCGCGGGCCCGAGGCGCCCCGGTGCGCCACGCCAGCGCAGCTCCTCCGCCGCCGCGGCGCGCGGCATGGGGCAGCGCTTCACCACCCGGGCGGTCCTGCTGCTCGCGGTGCTGCTGCTCCTGCTGGCCTCCTACACGTCGGCGCTGCACGCCTGGTGGCAGCAGCGCGGCGAGATCCAGCAGCTCAAGGCCGAGATCGCCACCCGCCAGGCCTCCATCGAGGACCTCGGCGACACCGAGGACCGCTGGAACGACTCCGCCTACGTCCGCCAGCAGGCGCGTGAGCGGTTCGGCTGGGTGATGCCCGGCGAGGTCGGCTACCGCGTCGTCGGCGCCGACGGCACCGTCGAGGGCGACGTGCCGACCCTGGAGGAGCCGCCCGAGCCCGGCCAGAAGCCCTGGTACGACACGCTGTGGGGCAGCGTCGAGACGGCCGGCCGCTCCCCGTCGGCCAAGGCGCCCGAACCCGACCCCGACGAGGTCCTGAAGAACCGTGACTGACCCCCAGCCCACTGCCGTGGACCCGGCCGATCTCGATGCGGTCGCCGAGCAGCTGGGGCGGCCCGCCCGCGGCGTGCTCGAGATCGCCTCGCGTTGCCCCTCCGGCCACCCCAACGTCGTGCGCACCGAGCCTCGGTTGCCCGACGGCACCCCCTTCCCGACGCTCTACTACGTCACCTGCCCGCGCCTGGCCGGCGCCATCGGCACCCTCGAGGCCTCCGGCCTCATGGCCGAGATGAGCGAACGGCTCACCGACGACGATGAGCTCGCGGCGGCCTACGCCCGCGCACACCAGGAGTACCTCGCCGAGCGCGAGGCGATCGCCCACGTGCCCGAGATCGAGGGCATCAGCGCCGGCGGCATGCCCACCCGCGTCAAGTGCCTGCACGTGCTCGTCGGGCACGCGCTCGCCACGGGGCCGGGCACCAACCCGCTCGGCGACGAGGCCGTCGAGCTCCTCGGCGACTACTGGGGCAGCTCGTCCTGCGCGCCCACCACGTCGTGACCGACTAGGCCGGCCGGTACTCCACCTCCGGCCGCCCCGCGCGCCCCAGCCGCGTCGACCGGCGCACCTCGCCCGTATCGGCCAGGTGCTCCAGGTAGCGGCGGGCCGTCACACGGGACGCGCCGAGGTGCACGCCGACCTCGCCGGCGGACGACGGGCCATGCTCGGCGAGCACCGACTTCACCTGCTCCAGCGTCTCGGCTCCCAGCCCCTTCGGCAGGGCGGAGCGCTGCACCGGGCGCAGCGACTCCAGCATCCGGTCGACGTCGCCTTGGTCGAGGTGGTCGGAGGACTGCAGGCGCTCGTGGAACGCGCGGTATGCGGTGAGCCGGTCGCGCAACGCGCCGAAGGCGAACGGCTTGATGAGGTAGCCGACGACCCCCTGGGCCACCGCGTCGCGCACCACGTCGACGTCGCGCGCCGACGTCACGGCCATGACGTCCACCCGGCTGCCGGCGGCTCGCAGACGTCGCAGCAGGTCGAGCCCGTGGCCGTCGGGCAGGTGCATGTCGAGCAGCACGAGGTCGACCTTCTCCTCGCGGAGCACGCGGGCCGCCTCCTGCGCCGACAGCGCCACCGCCACGACCTCGAAGCCGGGCACGTCGCGCACGTACTGGGCGTGGGCCTGCGCGGCCACCTTCTCGTCCTCGACGACGAGCGTGCGGATCATGCGTCCTCCCCGATCTCGACCTCGACGGACGCGCCGCCGAGCTCGCTGGTGCCCACCCGCGTCGTGCCGCCGTGGCGGCGGACCACCTGGCCCACGAGGGCGAGCCCCAGGCCGCGGCCGTGCGGCTGGTCGGCCTCCTTCGTCGACCACCCGCGCTCGAAGACGTGCTCGCGCGCCTCCGGCGGGATGCCGGGCCCGGAGTCCTGCACGGCGACGTCGAGGTGCGTCTCGCTGGCATGCAGGTGCACCGCGACCGTCGCCTCGTCCGATCCCTGCGCGGCGTCGATGGCGTTGTCGAGCAGGTTGCCGATCACCGTCACCGCGTCGTGCGGCCCGATGGGCAGGCCCGTGACCACCGACGTCGGGTCGAGGTCGAGCCGGACCCCGCGCTCGTGCGCCTGGGCCGACTTGCCCAGCAGCAGAGCCGCGACCACCGGCTCCTCGACGGCGCCGACCATGCGGTCGGTGAGCCCCTGGGCGAGCTGCATCTCGTGCGTCGCGAACTCCACCGCCTCCTCGGTGCGCCCCATCTCCACGAGCGAGACCATCGTGTGCAGCCGGTTGGCCGTCTCGTGGCTGTGCGCGCGCAGCGAGTCGGCCAGGCTGCGTACCGTGTCGAGCTCGGCGGTCACGCCCTGCAGCTCGGTGCGGTCGCGGACCGTCACCACCGTGCCCACCTCGCGGCCGTCCCACTGCGCTCGCGCGGCGCTCACGATGAGCACGCGGTCGGCCAGCGCCACCACCTCGTCGACCAGCGGCCGGCCGGACCGCACCGCCTCGGTGAGCGTCGGGTCCAGGCCCAGCTGGGCGACGTCGGCCCCGACCGCCCGCGGGGCCTCGACGTCGAGCAGCCGCTCCGCCTCCCGGTTCACGAGGCTCACGCGGCCGTCGGCGTCGACGAGCACCAGCCCCTCGCGGACCGCCCGCAGCACCGCGTCGTAGTACTCGTACATCCGGGTGATCTCGCCCTCGCCGAGCCCGTGCGTCTGCCGTCGGACGCGACGGTGGATCAGCCAGGCGCCGACGATGCCGAGCGCGGCGACCAGCGCTGCCGCCCCGAGGATGCGGGGGAGCGCGGCGAGCACGTCGTCCTGGACCTGTGCCGTACGGATGCCCACCGACACGAGGCCCACCACGTCGTCGCTGCCCGCCGACGCGAACACCGGCACGACCGCGCGCACCGACGGGCCGAGCGTGCCGGCGTACTCCTCGGTGTAGCGACGCCCCTCCTGCGCCTGCCGGATCGAGCCGATGAACTTTTTACCGATCAGGGCTGGGTCGGGGTGGGAGTACCGGATCCCGCGCGGCGACATGACGACCACGAAGTCGGTGCCGCTGTCGCGTCGCACCTGCTCGGCGAACGGCTGGAGCACCGCGGGCGGGTCGGGCTCGCGCACGGCCTCGCGGACGGTGGGGGAGTCCGCCACCGCCACCGCGAGGTCGAGCGCCCGCTGCCGCGCCGCGCCCGTCGCGTCGGCCCGCGCGTCGAACCACGCCAGCGTCACGCCGCCCAGCACGAGGACGCACACCACCACGACCTGCCAGCGCAGGATCTGGCGCGCGACGGACGGAGCACGGGACACCCCGGCATGGTCCCAGACCACACGGTCGCCTTGTGACCGCGGTCACCGAACTCTATGTACGCAACGGTGACCGGGGTCACGCCAGCAGGCACGGTAGGCAGGTCGTCCCACAGGAGGAACCCATGGCCACCACCTCGAGCCCCAGCACCGGGCAGCCGCGCGCCAAGCGCGACCGCACCCACTACCTCTACATCGCGGTCATCGCCGCGGTCCTCGCCGGCATCGCCGTCGGCTTCGCCGCCCCCGACGTCGCGAAGGAGCTCAAGCCGCTCGGCGAGGGCTTCGTGAAGCTCATCAAGATGATGATCGGCCCGGTCATCTTCTGCACCATCGTCCTCGGCGTCGGCTCGGTCCGCAGCGCCGCGCAGGTGGGCAAGGTCGGCGGCCTCGCCCTCGGCTACTTCATCACGATGTCGACGTTCGCCCTGGCGATCGGCCTCGCCGTCGGCAACATCCTGCACCCGGGCGAGGGCCTGCAGCTGACCCCCGAGGGCGCCGCGAAGGCGGCCGAGTCGGCCGGCGGCGAGAAGCAGACGACCGCCGAGTTCGTCCTGCACATGATCCCCGACACGATGGTCTCCTCGCTCACCTCGGGCGACGTGCTCCAGGCGCTGTTCGTCGCCCTCCTCGTCGGCTTCGCGCTGCAGGCCATGGGTCGCGCCGGCGAGCCGATCCTGGTCGGCGTCGGCTACCTGCAGAAGCTCGTCTTCCGCGTCCTCGCGATGATCATGTGGCTCGCGCCGATCGGTGCCTTCGGCGCCATCGCCGCGGTCGTCGGCGAGACCGGCATGGACGCCCTGCGCAGCCTCGCCGTCCTGATGATCGGCTTCTACATCACCTGCGCGATCTTCGTGTTCGTCATCCTCGGCGCCCTGCTGAAGGCCGTCACGGGCATCAACATCTTCAGCCTGCTGAAGTACCTCGGTCGCGAGTTCCTGCTCATCGTGTCGACCTCGTCGTCGGAGTCGGCGCTGCCGCGCCTCATCGCCAAGATGGAGCACGCCGGCGTGCACCAGTCGACCGTGGGCGTCGTCGTCCCGACCGGCTACTCCTTCAACCTCGACGGCACCGCGATCTACCTGACCATGGCCACGCTGTTCGTCGCCGCGGCCACCGGTGACCCGCTGAGCTTCGGCGAGCAGCTGTCGCTCCTGCTGTTCATGATGATCGCCTCGAAGGGTGCCGCGGGCGTCACCGGCGCCGGCCTCGCGACCCTCGCCGGCGGCCTGCAGTCGCACCGCCCCGACCTGGTCGACGGCGTCGGCCTCATCGTCGGCATCGACCGGTTCATGTCCGAGGCCCGCGCCGTGACGAACTTCGCCGGCAACGCCGTCGCCACCGTGCTCATCGGCACCTGGACGGGCTCGATCGACAAGGAGAAGATCGCGAACGTCCTCGCCGGCAACGACCCGTTCGACGAGACGACCATGGTCGACGACCACGGCTACCGCTCGCGCACCGACGAGGTCGAGGCGACGGCGCGCAGCTGACACCCCCTCCGCGTGGGAAGGACCACAGGGCCCGGACACCGTCCGGGCCCTGTGGCGTCGGTAGGGTCGGGACATGCCGGATGCCCTCCGTGTGGCCGCGATGGACTGCGGGACGAACTCGCTCCGCCTCCTCGTCACCGACGTGCGCGGCGACGACAAGCGCGACGTCGTCCGCGAGATGCGCGTCGTCCGACTCGGCCAGGGCGTCGACGAGACCGGACGCTTCGCCCCCGAGGCCCTCGAGCGCACCCTCTCGGTCACGCGGGAGTTCGGCGAGCTGGCCACCGTGCTCGGCGCCGAGCGCATCCGCTTCTGCGCCACGTCGGCCGCCCGCGACGCGTCCAACGCCGACGAGCTGGCCGCCGGCGTCGAGTCCGTCCTCGGCATCCCCCTCGAGATCCTCACCGGCGAGGAGGAGGCACGGTCGTCCTTCCTCGGTGCCACGCGCGGTGCCGCGGGCTCGGCCATGGTCGTCGACATCGGCGGCGGCTCCACCGAGCTCGTCGTGGGCGCCGACGGCGAGGTCGGCTGGTCGCACTCGTTCGACGTCGGCTCGGTCCGGTTAACCGAGCGGTTCCTCCACAGCGATCCCGCGTCCGTCGACGAGGTCACGTCGCTCGAGTCCTACCTCGACGGCGTGCTCGCGCCGCAGCTCGCGGGCCTCGACCCGGTCACCACGCTGGTCGGCGTGGCCGGCACGATCACGACCGTCGCCGCCCACGCGCTCGAGCTGCCGTCGTACGACTCGTCGCAGATCCACGGCGCGCGGCTGTCCGTCGACGACGTCCGGACCGCCTGCCTGTCGCTGCTGCGCATGTCGGTCGCCGACCGCCGCGCCCTGCCGTTCATGCACCCCGGCCGCGCCGACGTGATCGGTGCCGGCGCCATGATCCTCGACGCCCTCCTCGGCCGCCTCCCGCTGGAGACCGGCACGGTGACGATCAGCGAGCACGACATCCTCGACGGCATCGCCTGGGGCGCGGCGGGCGCCTAGCCGAGCAGCCGCGGCGCCTGCCGTCGGACCTCCTCGAGGGCGCGCGGATCGCCGGTGACCCGCGCCCGGAGCGTGGCGCCCTCGACGGCGCTCAGCACGAAGCCGGCCGTCTCGGCGTCGCCCGTGGCCTCTGTGAGGCGTCGGTGGAGCCGGTCGAAGACGTGCAGGGCTGCGGCCTGGACCACCGGGTCGGGGTCGACCGCCGCGGCCGCGATCGGGCAGCCGCGATCGCCACCATGTCGGCGGATCTCACGCGCCCACCAGTCGAGCAGCGCCTCGACCATCGCGGCCGCGGGGCGCTCGGGATCGTCGGCGACTGCGCGTGTCATGAGGCCCTCCAGGTGGTCGCCCGCCATGCGCACCGCCTCGGCGACGAGCTGGCCCTTGCCGCCGGGGAAGTGCTGGTAGACCGACCCTCGCGCCGTGCCGCTGCGCTCCAGCACGTCGGCGAGGCCGGCGCCGTGCACCCCGCGCTCGCGCACGAGCTCGATCGTGGCGGCGATGAGGCGTTCGCGAGGTCCGGGGGACATGACGTCAGCATAGACCGATCGGTCTATGCTGGCGCCGTCCCGATCGAAGGAGTCGCCATGACCGCCCTGTCCGCCGAGCAGCTGGAGCACCTGAGGAGCCTGAGCGGCCTGGAGTTCCTTCGCACCGCCTTCGCCGCCGAGGACCGGCCGCCGTTCATCGGCGACCTGCTGGGACTGGAGGTGGAGTCGCTGGAGGAGGGCGAGGTGTCGTTCTCGGTGCCGACGCAGCCAACGTTCGCGAATCCCCTGGGCGCCCTGCACGGCGGCATCTGCGCGACCCTGCTCGACTCGGTGATGGGCTGCAGCATCCACTCCACGCTCGAGGCAGGGGTGGGCTACGGGACGCTGGAGCTCAAGGTCAACTACATCCGCACCGTGCCGGTCGACGGCGCCCGGCTCGTCGGCACCGGTCGCACCATCCACGTCGGCCGGCAGGTCGCCACGGCGGAGGGACGCATCGTCGACCCCTCCGGCCGCCTCGTCGCGCACGGCACGACGACCTGCCTGATCTACCGCTGACCCGAGCCCCCGGAGCAGCACCAGCGCCCCGACCGCGCGGTCGGGGTGAAGCGGCTGCGTGGTGTCTAGGGTCGCCACCGCATGTTGCGCTGCCAGGTGCTGGACCCGGGGAGCTTCCACTCGACGTGTCCGTCGTGCGGGTTGGTCCGTCCGGTCCAGCCTTGGTCGTGGACGCGGTGGTGGTGGAAGGAGCACAGGAGTGCGCCGTCGCGGATGTCGGTGATCTTGGAGATCGCGTACGGCGTCAGATGATGTGCCTTGGACTTGCCCCGATTCGACGGACGGCTATCGGTTGAGGATGGCGTAGTCGATG
>CAZREF010000056.1:0-12003 GCA_964599245.1 uncultured Aeromicrobium sp.
TCGCGTTCGAGAGCGAGATCGCCGAGCCCGACAAGGAAGGGTCGGCGCTGCGCTACCGCGGCGTCGACATCGACGACCTCGTGGGCCGGGTGCCGTTCGAGAAGATCTGGGGCCTGCTGGTCGACGGCCACTACGAGCCCGGTCTCCCTCCGGCGGAGCCGTTCCCGATCCCGGTGCACTCCGGCGACATCCGAGCCGACGTCCAGAGCGCCATCGCCCTCACCGCACCTGCCTGGGGCCTGCGCCAGCTGTACGACATCGAGACCCCCGAGCAGGTGCGCGAGGACCTCTCCCGCACGGCTGTGATGATCCTGTCGTACGTCGCCCAGGCCGCGCGCGGCGTCGGCCGGCCGATGGTGCCGCAGGCCGTGATCGACGAGCAGGACGGCATCGTCGAGCGCATGCTGATGCGCTGGCGCGGCGAGGTGGACCCCGACCACGCCAAGGCGATCGACGCCTACCTGGTGTCGGCAGCGGAGCACGGCATGAACGCCTCGACCTTCACGGCGCGCGTGATCGCCTCCACCGGTGCCGACGTCGCCGCGGCGCTGTCCGGCGCCGTGGGCGCGATGTCCGGCCCGCTGCACGGCGGCGCCCCGTCGCGCGTGCTGCACATGATCGAGCAGGTCGAGCGGAGCGGTGACGCCGAGGCCTACGTGAAGAAGCTGCTCGACTCCGGCGAGCGCCTCATGGGCTTCGGCCACCGCGTCTACCGCGCCGAGGACCCCCGCGCCCGCACGCTGCGCCGCACGGCCAAGGAGCTGGCCGCGCCCCGCGCGGAGGTCGCCGAGGCCCTCGAGCAGGCCGCGCTGAAGGAGCTGCGCGAGCGTCGCCCCGACCGCGTCCTCGAGACCAACGTCGAGTTCTGGGCGGCCATCGTCCTCGACTTCGCCGAGGTCCCGCCGAACATGTTCACGGCCATGTTCACGTCGGCCCGCACCGCCGGCTGGAGCGCCCACATCCTCGAGCAGTACAAGAAGGGACGCCTCATCCGGCCGTCCTCGATCTACGTCGGGCCGAGCGAGCGCCGGGCCGACGAGGTCGACGGCTGGAACCCCGCCTGGGGCGCCTGAGCGGTCGGCGTGCGCCTCACCTCCACCGCCCTACGGTGGAGGCATGACCGTACGTGACATCGCACTGAACGACGGCACGACGATCCCGCAGCTCGGGTTCGGCGTGTTCCAGATCGACCCCGCCGAGACCCAGGCGGCCGTCGAGAAGGCGCTCGAGGTCGGCTACCGCCACATCGACACCGCCCGCATCTACGGCAACGAGGAGGGTGTCGGCGCCGCGCTGAAGGCCACCGGCCTGGCCGACCAGGTCTTCGTCACCACGAAGCTGTGGAACGACGACCAGGGTCACGAGTCGACGTTGAAGGCCTTCGACACCAGCATGGGCAAGCTCGGCATCGACGTGCTCGACCTGTACCTCATCCACTGGCCCACCCCGGGCCGCGGCCGGTACGTCGAGACCTGGAGGGCCTTCGAGCAGATCAAGGCCGACGGCCGGGTCCGGTCCATCGGCGTCTCGAACTTCCGCGTCCAGGACCTGCAGCGGCTCTCCGACGAGGGCCTCACCACCCCGTCGGTCAACCAGATCGAGCTGCACCCGGCCCTGACCCAGGACGTGCTCCGCGCCTACCACGCCGAGCACGGCATCGTGACCGAGGCGTGGAGCCCCTTGGCGCAGGGCAAGGTGCTCGACGAGAAGGCGATCGTCGAGATCGCCGAGTCCCACGACGCGACGCCGGGGCAGGTGGTCCTGGCCTGGCAGCTCGCGCTCGACCACGTGGTGTTCCCGAAGTCGGTCACGCCCGAGCGCATCGCCGACAACTTCGCCGCCACGGAGGTCTCGCTGAGCGACGAGGAGCTCCAGCGGATCAGCGCGATCAACCGCGACGAGCGCACCGGCCCCGACCCGGCCGAGTTCAACTGATCCTCGAGCGCTCGAGCGCTCGAGACGACGCGACGAGACCCTGGCCATCCCCCCGAACGGCCAGGGTCTCGTCTGTCGTGATGGACCATCCCCCCGAGATGCTCCACCGTGCCGGCCCGTCCCCCGACAGGCCGGACGTCTCTAGCGGCTCATGCGGCCGCCGCCGTGGTGTACAGGGCCTGCACGACGCTGCCGAAGTAGGGGCCGTACATGCGGCCGCTGAACAGCGGGAGGTTGTACGTGAAGGAATTGAGCGAGTTCAGGGTGCCGACGCCGGCCGCCGGGTCGTAGTCGATGAACCACGGACCGCCGGACGAGCCACCCGTCATGTCACAGGTGAGGCCCTGGTCGGAGCTGCCGAGCGGGTCGGCGGCCACGGTGCCGTGGCACCACGCGAGCTTCGAGCCGTCGTACGGAGCCGCGGCCGGGTAGCCGAAGGCGTACATCTGTGCGCCGCGCTCGAGGTTGAAGCCGATGCCCTGGGCACCGACGGCGTCGGCGAGGGTGCTGCCGTTCGCCGTGCCGACCTTGGCATAGCCGACGTCGTAGTCGAGGTCGCCCTCGGTGCGCCACTGCTCGGTCGTGAACAGCTCGGTGGCGGTGAACTGCCCGAACGGGGCTGCGCCGTCGCGGTACTGCGGGATGAAGACGAAGTTGGTGGCAAAGGCGCCGGGGCCCTCGTTGAGGCAGTGGCCCGCCGTCTGGACGAGGCTCTCGCTGCCGGCGACGACCGAGCTGCCGGAGCACTGGTAGTTGGTGCCGCCGAGGGTGAAGAAGACCTTGCCGGTGGTCTTCACGACGGCGCCGCCGCCGGTGTAGAGCTCACCGCCGCCGTCGGCGAGGAGCCCGGTGCCGAGCAGCCCGCCGCCGGGCTTCGCGACCGTGCCGCGAACGACCTTCTCCGCTCCACGGACCACGTCGCCGGTGGCGTCGGCGAGGTCACGGCCCACGAGCAGCGCATCGCCAGGCGTGGCCGAACGCAGGCGCTCGGGCGTCCAGTAGGTCGAGGCGCGGTCCTGGGCCGCAGCGGACACGGCGGCGCGCGCGACGTCGTCGGCCCCGTCGACGAGGGGCTGGATGCCGTCGTTCGTGGCGAGCGGCTGGATGCCCGCCTCGACGGGCGCCGCCTGGGCGGCGGGGGCGAGCACGAGCGAGGCGGCGGCAGCGAGTGCCGCGATCGCCGTGGCGATGGCCCTGCGGGAGCGGGTCGTCGTCACCTGAGGTCCTCTCGTCCGGTCCTGGTCCCAGGAGACTACACGGAACTAGTCCTAAAGGACTAGTCCCTTTCTGGTCCTTCCTTCGGCGCGCCCTTCGGCCCTGGTGGCGTGGCCGAGGCGTGTGCTGGGTCGCCCCGTGCCCGCGTCGACCTGCGGCTGCGCTGCCCTGTCGTCGTCCGGTGACGAACGATGCTGCGTTCGAGTCCGGATGCCGTCTCGAACGCAGGATCCTTCGGGCTTCCGCACACGAAGGCAGGATCCTGCGTCCCCGCCACGGGAGGTAGGTGGCACGCGCCACCGGCGGGGGCAGAGGTAGGAGATTCGCGGATGGCGGGCCCGTGTCCGCGGCCCACCTACCTCCCGGGCCCGACGTGGCGCGGGCCACCTACCTCCCACCCGGCTCGGGCTCGGAGCATCCGCGCGCCGGGGCCCTGGGGTCTCGTAGGGTGAGCCGGTGACCACCGCAGAGCTCGCCCGCGCCGCCGCCGACGCCCTCGCCGAACGCACCGGAGGGGTGCAGCACGACGTCGCCCTCGTCATGGGGTCCGGCTGGCTGCCCGCCGCCGACGCCCTCGGCGCCCCCGACCACGAGGTCGCGCTCGCGGACCTCCCCGGCTTCAGCGCCCCGGCCGTCGCCGGGCACGGCGGCACGGTCCGCTCGGTGCAGGTCGGCGAGCGTCGGGCGCTCGTCTTCCTCGGCCGCACCCACTTCTACGAGGGCAAGGGCGTCGCAGCCGTCGTGCACGGCGTGCGCACCGCGGCGGCGGCCGGCGTCCGCACGATCGTGCTCACCAACGGCTGCGGCGGCCTCGACCCCGCCTGGTCCCCCGGTACGCCCGTGCTCATCAGCGACCACATCAACCTCACGGCCACCTCGCCGATCGAGGGCGCGAACTTCGTCGACCTGACCGACCTCTACTCCTCGCGCCTGCGGGCGCTGTGCCGCGAGGTCGACCCCTCGCTGGACGAGGGCGTGTACGTGCAGTTCCCGGGGCCCCACTACGAGACCCCGGCCGAGATCGCGATGGTGCGTGCCATCGGCGGCACGCTCGTCGGCATGTCCACCACCCTCGAGGCCATCGCGGCACGCGAGGCCGGGATGGAGGTCCTCGGCCTGTCGCTCGTCACGAACCTGGCCGCCGGCATCTCCGGCGAGCCGCTGAACCACGAGGAGGTGCTCGAGGCCGGCAAGGCAGCCGCGAGCCGCATGGGTGCCCTCCTCGCCGACGTCATCCCCCGCATCTAGGCAGGAGCCGCCATGTCCGTCGTCGACCTCGCCCGCGACTGGATCGCCCAGGACCCCGACCCGGCCACGCGCGAGGAGCTGCAGGCGCTCCTCGACGCCGGCGACACCGCCGCGCTCGACGACCGGTTCGGCGCGCGACTGCAGTTCGGCACGGCCGGGCTCCGCGGAGCGCTCGGCGCCGGCCCGAACCGCATGAACCGGGTGATCGTCGCGAAGGCGGCCGCGGGCCTCGCGGCCTACCTGCTGCGCGAGGTCGAGGGCGAGCCTTCGGTCGTGGTCGGCTACGACGCGCGGCACAACTCCGACGTCTTTGCGCGCGACACCGCCGAGATCATGCAGGCGGCCGGGGTCACCGCCTACCTGCTGCCCGAGCACCTGCCGACGCCGGTGCTGGCGCACGCGATCCTGCACCTCGGCTGCTCGGCGGGCGTCATGGTCACGGCCTCGCACAACCCGCCCCAGGACAACGGCTACAAGGTCTACCTCGGCGACTCCAGCCAGATCGTGCCGCCCGCCGACACCGACATCTCCGCGCTCATCGACGCCGTCGGCCGGGTCGACGAGCTGCCGCGCAGCGATGCGTACACGGTGGTGGGTCCCGAGGTGCTCGAGGACTACGTGCAAGCCGTCGTCGACCTCCCCCACGACGGTCCGCGGGACGTCGTGGCGGTCTACACGCCCATGCACGGCGTCGGTCGCGACACGCTGGTCGAGGTGGTGCGTCGGGCCGGCTTCCCCGCGCTGCACGTGGTGCGCGAGCAGGCCGAGCCCGACCCGGACTTCCCGACGGTCGCGTTCCCCAACCCGGAGGAGCCGGGCGCGATGGACCTGGCGCTGAAGCTGGCATCGGAGGTGCAGGCCGACGTCATCGTCGCGAACGACCCCGACGCCGACCGGTGCGCGGTGGGCGTCCGGGACGGCGAAGGATTCCGGATGCTCACGGGCGACCAGACGGGCGTGCTCCTGGCCGAGCTGCTCCTGCGTCGCGGCGTGGAGGGCACCTACGGCTCGTCGATCGTCTCCTCGGACATGCTGGGCCGCCAGGCCGCGGCGCACGGACGGCGCTGGCAGCAGACGCTCACCGGCTTCAAGTGGCTGGGCAAGATCCCCGACCTCGCGTTCGGGTACGAGGAGGCGCTCGGCTACAGCGTCGCCCCGCACGTCGCGCGCGACAAGGACGGTGTCTCGGCGATCCTCGCGGTGCTCGAGCTCGCCGCCCAGCTGAGGTCCGAGGGCCGCACCCTGCTCGACCTGCTCGACGACCTCTACCAGGAGCACGGACTGCACGCCACCGGTCAGCTCTCGGTCCGGGTCGAGGACCTCTCGGTCATCGCCGACGCCATGAGCCTGCTGCGCACCGCTCCCCCGCGCGAGCTGGCCGGCCTCGAGGTCACGTCGGTCGACGACCTGGAGGACAGCTACGCCGGCCTTCCGCCCACCGACGGCGTGCGCCTCGGGCTCGCGGCGCCTCCCGGCGGGGGTGCCGGGCCGTGGGCGGCAGAGAGCACCGGCGGGGGTGCCGGGCCGTGGGCGGCGATCGATTCAGCACGCATCATCTGTCGGCCGTCGGGCACGGAGCCGAAGCTCAAGTGCTACGTCGAGGTCGTCGTGCCGGTCGACGGCTCGATCGAGGAGGCCCGCGAGCAGGCCACGACCACGATCGAGTCGGTCAAGCACGACCTCGCCGCCGCCCTCGGCCTCGCCTGACCCGAGCATCCGTGAGGTTCCCGCTGGTCGAGTAGCGGCCACGCGCGAGGAACGAGCGTCGTGGCCGCGTATCGAGACCACTCGCCAACGGCTCAGCGCGACCCCACCCCGCGCTGAAGCGCCCCGAGAGGTCTCGCTCCGTCGCGGCTACGCCCCTCCTGCGACGGCTCCATCGTCCGCCCGAGCTCGCTGGCTCTCGCCGTCGGAACTACTCGACCAGCGGATCCAAACCGCTGGTCGAGCAGTGCCCACGACGACATCGTCAGCGGGTGCGGTAGGTGGTGACGCCGGGGCGGACCGTGCGGTCGCCGGAGTAGACGAGGGTCAGCGTCCGCTTCCCCTTGCCGACCCCGGACAGCCGCACCGATGCCGTCCCGTCCTTCACCACCGCGAGGCCGACGGGCCGCCAGCCGTCGAGGACGAGCAGGGCGCCACCGTCGGCGACCACGTCGCCGCCCTTCACCGTCGCAGTGAGGGTCACCTTGGGCGGGTTCGTCAGCCCGCTGACCTCGATGGTCGTCGGCCCGGGCTGCGGCTCGGCCTTGGCGGCGAAGCCGACGATCGCCGGGTCGTGGTCGCTGGCGCGGTAGGGGCTCGTGTCGTACAGACGGGTGACGTTGTTGTCGTAGCGGCTGTACTCGCGTGCGACGCTCTCGTCGGCGTTGATGTCCCAGACGTCGGCTCCGGTGACCTTCTCCATCGCCGCGGGCGAGGCGAAGACGTGGTCGAGGGACCCGAGGAGGCCACCGAACTGGTACGTCGTCTTCTCGGTGAACCGGGCCGGCACGTTGACGTAGCCGGCGTCCTCGAGGACCGTCACCGGGTCCTCCTGGCTGTAGGCGTTGAAGTCGCCCGTGAGGAACACCGTCTCGGTGCCGGCGGCGGCCTTCTGCTCGTCGGCGAAGGTCACCAGTGCCTGCGCCTGGCGGACACGCGACGCGTTCGACGCCCCCTGCCCGTCACCGGTGTCGGCGTCCTCGCCCGACCCGGAGCCCTTGGACTTGAAGTGGTTCACGACCACGACGAAGTCATCGGAGTCCGTGCCGCCCACCGGGCGGAACTCCTGGGCCAGCGGGTCACGGGCGTTGTCGAAGGCGGGGTCGTCGTCGATGACGGACTCCCCCACCGGCTCGACCACGCCGACACGGTGGATGAAGGCGGTGCGGATGACGTCCTCACGTTCCGGCACCCGGGTGGGCGACGCCACGGCGGCCCACTCCTCGCGGCCCGCCGCGTCGTTGAGCGCCTTCACCAGCGCCCGGAGCGCGGTGTCACGGTCCATGCCGAAGGCTGCGGAGTTCTCGATCTCCTCCAGCGACACGACGTCGGCCCCCAGGCCGTCGATCGCCTTCACGATCTTGGCCTGCTGGCGCTGCAGGTTGGCGTCGTCGGCGGCACCGCGCGGACCGTCGTTGGTGCACGAGTTCACCGTGACCCGGTTGCCGTTGCGGTCGGAGTAGTACGTGCAGGTGCCGGCACCGGAGCGCTCGTACGCCTCACCGGTGAGGGTGAAGTAGTTGAGCACGTTGAACGAGGCGATCTTCACGTCGCCGCCGACGTCCCCCGGCGCGGCCACGCGCGTGCTCCCGATCCTGATCGGCTCGTCACCGCCGGCGACCAGCTGCGCGGTCGGCTGCAGGCGCCAGAGGCTGAAGCGGTAGTCGAGCACGAGCGGGTCGCCGGAGAACGTCACCGGCGCGCCCGTGCGGACCTCGTTGTCGGGGCCCAACCACGGCACGGGCGTGTCCTTGCCGCCACGGGTGAAGTCGATGGCCGCACCGTCGTCGACGGTGATGAGCCGGCGGGCGTTCTCCGCCACCACGGCGCGGTACTCGTCGGTGCCGGGACGCGCCACGTCGGTGGGCTGGGGCAGGCCGGTGTCGCCGGCTGCGAGTCCGACCTCCGCGAACGTGTTGGTGCCGAAGTTGTTGGTGAGCGTGAAGCGGCCCTCTGGCACGACGAGCATGCCCTCGAGCCGCTCGCGGGTCGCCTCGTCCATCGGGAAGCTCACCTGGGTCGGCTTCACGGCCTCGGCCGGGGTGTCGAGCACGTCCCAGTCGCTCGCGACCACCTGGGTCAGGCCGAAGCTCTCCTCGACCGTGCCGGCGACCTCGACATGGTCGCCGATGCGCGCGGTGTCGGCCAGGGAGGCGGAGGAGACGAAGACCCCGTCCGACGCCGTCCGGTCACCCTGGGGCACGCCCCCGGACCCGGCCGTCTGCAGGTAGACGCCGTCGAACCCGCCCTCGGGGTAGGCCGCGGTGACGACGCCCCGTGTCGTGACGGTGCGGTCGACGAGAGGACTGACCGAGCCGGTGCCCTGGATCTCGGCGATGGTCGCGTCGAGCGGCGGCTGCGGCGGGGTGCCGCTGCCGTCGCACGCCTCGCCGCACGGCGTGGGCGTGGGAGCGCCGCCGACGAGGTCGGCCGCGTTGTCGTCGGTGTCCGTTCCGGCCGTGCGCTGCAGCGACGACGTGACGGAGTAGCCCGACGCCTTCGGCGCGCTGCCCTCGTAGGTGGAGGACGCGCCGTAGCCCACGAGGTCGACGAGGGCGTCGGAGGCGAGGACGGTCGCACGGTCGCCACTGAGCGCGGTGGTGGAGCGCACCAGCGCGAGCGTCCCGCCGTTCGCGTTGCCCGAGAACGCCACCGACGAGGTGACGTCCGGGGTGGGCAGCGCCTGCCCGTTCGCGGCGTTGCTGTTGCCGGAGACCAGCAGCGTGCCACCCGGCTCCACGTGGTGGTCGCCCAAGGGGATCACGCCGGTGAACGCGTTGGTCGAGGAGTACGACCGGTACTGGACCGACCACCCCGAGACGTCGATCGGCTCGTCCGTCGGGTTCTGGATCTCGACGAACTTGTTGAGGTACGTCGCGCCGCTGCTGCCGCCGTTGAGGTAGGCCTCGCCGATGACCAGGTCGTCGCCCTCGGGCGTCGCCTGGGCCGGCGAGGAGGCGAGCAGGCCGGCGACCAGGGCGGCGCCGGCCGCGAGCACGGCGCCGCTGCGTCGGGCGCGCATCAGCGGCCGCGCTTCGCGACGACGGTGACCTTCACGTCACGCTCGACGGGCGCGTAGGTGTCGTCGCCGTCGTAGGTGACGGTGAGCACCTGCGTGCCGGGCTCGAGCCCACGCGTGTCGAGCTTCAACGCCACCACGCCGCCGCGCGTGACCTTCGCGCTGCCGATGACGTCGCCGTCGGCCGTGCTGACGGAGACGCTGCCGCTCGGCCGGCCCTCGGCGCCCGTGACGCGGGCGACGAGGACCGAGGGGCTGCCCTGCTTGACGAACGGCAGGGTGAGCACCTGCAGGCGGGCGTCCGCACGGGACTTCTCGATGCTGATCGGGGGCAGCAGCGCGGTCGTGCCGGACGGTGCCGCCTCGACGCGGATCCGGGCGTCACCGCTCACCCCGTCGGGCAGCGTCGCCTGGACGGTGGCCGCGCCGTCGCTGACCGCGACGTCGCCGAGGTCGTAGGTCTCGCCACCGGCCACGAGCGAGACGCCGACCGACGTGTTCTCGGGGCTGCCCAGCGACGTGAGGTCGAGCCTCGGGAGCGTGAAGCTCACGGTGCCGCCCTCCTGGTACGACGACTGCAGGCCCTCGACCTGGACGGCGTGCCGCGCGAAGTCGGGCGCGACCGGGCTCTGCTCCTTCAAGTAGTCGATCCAGACCTCGTAGTCGAGCAGGCCGGTGTCGACGGCGGTGCCGTCGGCGAAGGCGCGGAAGTTGTCGCCGCCGGAGGCGAGGAAGGACGGCACGGCGACCCTGTAGGTGGCCGAGGGGTCGATGTCCTTCCCGTCGACCTGCAGCGACGTGATGCGATCACCCTCGGCGCGCGTCGGATCGAAGGTGTAGACGACGTTGCTCGACGTGCCGAGCTGCAGGTAGGGCCGCGACGGGACGTTGCCGGCCGCGTCGCGCTGCCACTGCTGCTCGAAGACGGTCTTGAGCTGGGCGCCGGTGAGGCTGACCGAGCTCAGGTTGTTCGTGAACGGCAGCACCGCGTTGGCCTCGGCGAACGTGACGACGCCGTCGGCATTCGTGCCGCCCGTGCCCTGGTGGCGGAGCTCGTTGCGCAGGCCGCCGGGGTTGACGACGGCGAGGTCCGCGCCCGCGGGCGTGTCCTTCACGCCGTCGAGCTGGGCGTCGGCGACCAGGTTGCCGAGGGTCGACTCGCTGGCGCGGTCGTCACGGGTGCTGCCGACGTAGGCCGTGGTGATGTCGGCGCTCACCTCGGCGACGGGTCGGCTGCCGACCTCCTGCGCGTAGGCGAGCGCGGCGTCGGTGATGCGCTTGACCTCGGCGACCCGCGGGAACTGCGCGACGAGGTCGGCGTCGGCGGTCGTCGTGCGGGCGACGTTGGTGGCGGTGGCCGACACCTCACCGGTGTCGCCGTCGACCGTGACGTCGATGCTGCCGATGAACTCGCCGTAGCTGCCGGTCTGCAGGACCGGGCGGGTCCTGCCGGTGGCGCCGGGGACCGGGGCCTGCCACGCGTACTGCTTGTGCGTGTGGCCGGTGAAGATGGCGTCGACCTCGGGGTCGGTCTTGGTCACGATGTCGGCGAAGGCGCCGCCGGCGGCCACCTCCTGCTCCAGCGTCGCACCGTCGGGCGTGCCCGCACCGGCGCCCTCGTGGTAGGCCGCGACGACGACGTCGGGCGGGGTCGCGGAGGCCTCCAGCTCGGCCACGGTGTCGTTGACCGCCTCGACCGGGTCGGTGAACTCGACGTCGGCGATCTCCGAGGGCGAGACGAGCGAGGGGGTCTCCTCGGTGACGGCGCCGACGACCGCGACGTCGAGGCCGCCGACCTCGAAGGTCTCCGAGGCGGGCAGGAGGGGTTCGCCGGTGGCCTTGGACACGACGTTGGCACCGAGGTAGGAGAAGTCGGCCCGGTCGGCGACGCGGCCGGTCAGGTCGGCGACGCCGCGGTCGAACTCGTGGTTGCCGACGGCGGAGACGGCGAGGTCGAGCGCGTTGAGCACGTCGATCGTCGGCTCGTCCTGCTGCGTCGACGAGGCGAACAGCGAGGCCCCGATGTTGTCGCCCGCCGAGAGGAACAGCGTGTTCGCCTCTCCCGCCTGCGCCCGCAGCTGCTCGATCGTGCCGGCGAGCCTCACGGTGTTCGCGTCGATGCGTCCGTGGAAGTCGTTGACGTCGAGCAGCCGGATGGTGACGTCGTCGGCGGCCTGGGCGGGCGTGGCCGCCAGCGTGGCGGCGCCGAGCGCGAGGGCGAGGACGGGTGCGGCCGCGACGCGGCCCAGACGTGTCTTCACGTGGGAGCGATCCTTCGGGTCGTCGAGTCGGCCCCCCGATGGCACACGACTGCGCCCGGACCGCTCTGGAACGTCCCTCGATTCCACCCGACGCACCCGCGGACCGTCAACGGCGCGTGTGTGACGAATGGGTGAAGACCGGGCGTCTCTCGTAGGCTCGCCGGTCATGGGCGTCGTGATCGTGGCCGGGCCGTCCGGGGTCGGCAAGTCGCACCTGGCTCACGTGCTCGGCTGGTCCGTCCTGCGGCTCGACGACTTCTACCGCGAGGGCGACGACCCCGACCTGCCCCGTTCCGACCTCGGCCTGCCGGACTGGGACGACCCAGGCTCGTGGGACGCCGTCGCTGCCGTGGGTGCCATCGCCGAGCTGTGCGCCGGCGGCGAGGCCGACGTGCCGGTCTACGACATCGCGGCGAGCGCCCGTACCGGCACGCAGCGGCTCGTGGTCGGCGAGCGCTTCATCGCCGAGGGCCTGTTCGCGCCGGTCGTCGTGGCGGCCTGCCGCGACGCCGGCCTGCTCGACCGGGCCATCTGCCTGCGACGGCACCGGCTGGTGACGTTCGCGCTGCGCCTGGCGCGCGACCTGCGCGAGGGCCGCAAGAGCCCCTGGGTGCTGGTGCG
>CAZREF010000057.1:0-11834 GCA_964599245.1 uncultured Aeromicrobium sp.
CCGCGCCCCGTTGGTCTAGCGGTTATGACGCCGCCCTCTCAAGGCGGAGATCGCCGGTTCGAATCCGGTACGGGGTACGAGTCGAGGTGGTCCGCGCGCGGTCGGTCTCGCTCACATGGTCCACCAGGGCCGTGGCCCCGTTGTGTAGCGGCCTAGCACGCCGCCCTCTCAAGGCGGTAGCGCGGGTTCGAATCCCGTCGGGGCTACTCCTCACCAGCAGGCCCCTCGCCCTCCGGGCGGGGGGTCTGCTGCGTCTCAGCCTCGTCCTGCGGCTGCGCTTCTCCGGCCGGTCGTGGTGGTGGGTCGCGCAAGGGGCCTCGACCGGGGAGCTGGGTGCGCGCTGGCTTCGGTTCTCGGGCCTGCAGGGGGTCTGGGGATGACGCAGGGTTCTGCGTAGGAGTGTGGTCGACGCAGGATGCTTCCTTTGCGTGCTGGGGAGCGAAGGCTGCTGCGTTCGTGTCGGGATCCGGTCGTGAGTGCAGGGTCGTTCGGGTTGCCGCACGCGAACGCAGGATCGTGCGTCCTCCCACCCACCTCCGGGGCCGGGATTCGGTGCCACACCTACCGCCGACGGGGGCGCAGGGGCAGGGCTTCTCCCTTCTCGTGGACCGTGCCACGAGAAGGGAGAAGCCTTGCCCACGCAGAGGAAGAATCGTGCGTCACCCCCACGACCGGACCGGACCCCGAGACCCCGACCCGGACGCGCACCCAGCTCCCCGGTCGAGGCCCCAGCGCGACCCACCACCACGGTGAGCCGAGGCAGCGCAGCCGTAGGACGAGGGGAGCCGAGGCAGCGCAGCCGCAGGGCGGGGCAGCCCGCCCCCTAGGGTGGACGCATGCCTCCCGCCCGCATCGCCGTGCTCATCGACGCCGACAACGCGCCCGCCTCCAAGATCGGCGCGATCGTGTCCCAGGTCGCGAAGTCGGGGAACGCCCACGTGCGGCGGGCGTACGGGGACTGGAAGAACCCCCACCTGAAGGGGTGGGAGAGCCGGCTGCAGGAGTTCGCGATCGCGCCGGTGCAGCAGTTCGCGTACACCAAGGGCAAGAACGCCTCCGACATCGCGATGGTCATCGACGCGATGGACCTGCTGCACGCCGGTGTCGCGGACGGCTTCGCGATCGTCTCCAGCGACGCCGACTTCACGCCGCTGGTCATGCGGCTGCGCCAGTCCGGCGCCGAGGTGCTCGGCTTCGGCGGCGAGAAGGCGCCCCAGGCGTTCCGCAACGCCTGCTCGACCTTCTACAAGCTCGAGACGCTGCGCGAGGACGACGACACCGACGACGACGCCGACGAGTCGCCCGAGTCCGAGTCGTCGGCGGACGCGCCGGCACCGGCCGCGGGTCGCGCCCGACCCTCCCAGCGCGTCGACGGCGCGACGCTCAAGAGCGACCGTCAGCTCGTCCGCATGCTGCGCACGGCCGTCGACGAGGCGGCCGACGACGACGGGTGGTCCCAGCTCTCGCAGGTGAGCGACCAGATCCGCAACCAGTCCTCCATCCAGCCCGGCAACTACGGCTACGCCAAGTTCAGCGGCCTCATCGAGGCGATCGACCTGTTCGAGGTCAAGCGCGACGGCAAGGCCGTCATGGTCCGGCGACGTCGTCGGGGCCGCTGAACCGCGCTCGACGCGGGCCGATCCTCGCGTCCGATTCCCGCGAGAAGCCTCAGGCGTCGCACGGCAGGATGGGGGCGTGGACGACGTCGAGGCCCAGTACCGCGCCGTGAGCTCGCGCGACGAGCGCTTCGACGGCGTGTTCTACACGGCCGTCCGCACCACCGGCATCTACTGCCGTCCGTCGTGCCCGGCCACCACCCCGCTGCGGCGCAACGTCGAGTTCCACCGCAGCGCGGCCTCGGCCGAGGCGGCCGGGTTCCGGGCCTGCCGTCGGTGCCGTCCCGACTGCACGCCGGGCTCGCCGGAGTGGGACGTGCGTGCCGACGTCGTGGGCCGGGCAGTGCGTCTCGTGCGCGACGGGGTGGTCGAGCGGGAGGGCGTGCCCGGGCTCGCCCGTCGGCTCGGCTACAGCGAACGCCACGTCACGCGGATGCTCACGCAGGAGCTCGGGGCGGGGCCGCTCGCGCTCGCGACGTCCCAGCGCACCCGCACGGCCCGGCTGCTCGTCGAGACCACCGACCTGTCCATGGCCGACGTCGCCTTCGCGTCGGGGTTCTCCTCCGTCCGGCAGTTCAACGAGGCGTTCCGCAAGGCCTTCGACCGCACGCCGCGCGAGCTCCGGGCCCGCAGTGCGTCCGCCTCGTCCGGCGGCGCCCTCGACCTGCGCCTCGCGGTCCGCGTCCCCTTCCACGCCGAGGCACTCGCGGGGTTCCTCGCCGACCACGCCGTCCCGGGTCTCGAGCTCGGCGACGGACGCCGCTTCGCGCGGGTGCTCACGCTCCCGCACGGCCACGGCGTCGCGGACCTGGTCCTGCACGACGACCACGTCGCCTGCCGGCTCGAGCTGGCCGACCAGCGCGACCTGACCGCGGCGGTGTCGCGGCTGCGCCACCTGCTCGACCTCGACGCCGACCCGGTGGCGGTCGACGACGCCCTGGCGTCCGGCACGCACCCCGCGGTCGACCTGTCGGCGCTCGTCGCTGCACGACCCGGGCTGCGCGTGCCCGGCACGGTGGACGCGTTCGAGACCGCCGTCCGGACCGTCGTCGGCCAGCAGGTGTCGGTGAGCGGGGCGCGCACGGTGCTCGGGCGGCTGGTGGACGACGCAGGGGAGACGGTCGACCTCGCGCTGGCGCACGAGCTGGGCCTCACGCACGCGTTCCCGACCGCCGAGGCGCTGGCGGCACTCGACCCCGAGACCCTGCCGATGCCCCGGTCACGGGGTCGCACCGTGGTCGGGCTGGCGCAGGCCGTCGCGACCGGCGACCTCGACCTCGACCTCGGCGTCGACCGCGACGACGCCTCCGAGGCGCTCCAGGGCCTACGCGGCATCGGACCGTGGACCGTCGGCTACGTCCGGATGCGTGGCCTCGGCGACCCCGACGTGCTCCTCGAGACCGACCTGGTGCTGCGTCGCATCCTCCAGGCTCGGGGAGCGACCCCGGAGGACACCCGACGGTGGAGCCCGTGGCGCTCCTACGCCGGCATGCACCTGTGGACGGAGCACCTGGCCACCCAGGCGCTCGCACGCACGAGAGGAGCCTCAGCATGAGCACCCGATGGATCGACTCGCCGGTGGGCGGACTGCGCCTGCACGCCGCTGCCGGGCTGCTGACGATGATCGAGTTCGGTGCCGAACCGGAGGGATCGCCCGTCGGCGCCCCCCTCCTCGACGACCCCCTCCTCGACAACGCCGCGCGCCAGCTGGCCGAGTACTTCGCCGGCGACCGCCGGGACTTCGACCTGCCGTTGGCCAGCGACGGCACGGAGTTCCAGCGGAAGGTGTGGGGCGAGCTGCGGCGGATCCCGTACGGCGAGACGACGACCTACGGCGAGATCGCTCGTCGCCTCGGGTACGAGGCGGGCATCTCGCGCGCTGTCGGCGCGGCCAACGGGGCCAACCCGTTGCCGATCGTCGTGCCCTGCCACCGCGTCGTCGGCTCCGACGGCTCGCTGACCGGCTACGCCGGGGGCGTCGCGCGCAAGCGCGCCCTCCTCGAGCTGGAGCGTCCCGGTCTGTTCTAAGCGCGAGGACGACCGGAGCGGTGCGGGCCCATGGTCCCGCAGCCGGTCAGGCGACGGCCTTCGCGAACACCACCCGGTTCTCGGTGTAGCGGCCGATGCCGCGGTCGTACGGTCCCGTGCAGGTGATGAGCCGCAGCTCCGACCGCGCCGTCTCGCCGTAGACGTCGTCGGTCGGGAAGCGGCCGTCCTGCGGGACGTCGCGCACCTCCGTGATCTCGAAGGTGTGGCGCCTGCCGCGTGCGTCGAGCACGCTGACCTGCTCGCCCACCTCCAGCTCGGTCAGGCGTGCGAACACCGCCGGCCCGCTCACCGAGTCCTTGTGGCCGACGATCACCGTCGGGTAGGTCTCGCCGGGCTTCCCGCCGCCCTCGAACCAGCCGACCCGCGCCGGGTCCTCGGGGGTCTGCAGCTCGCCGGACTCGTCGTCGATGCCGAGGTCGACGAGGTCCTCGTCGAGGTCGAGCTGCGGGATCGTGACGCGCACCGGGCGGGCGGCGGCGACCGGCGCAGGCGACGCCGTGGCAGCGGCGGTCGGCGGCGGTGAGGTCACGCGCTCCGCGGGCTCGGTCTCCTGCCCGCCGCACCCCGCGAGGAGTGCGGCGAGCAGGAGACCACCGACGCGCGCGGCCAGGAGACGCTCAGGCACCCTGGCGGCGGCGGACGGCGACCGCTCCGGCTGCCGCAGCGCCGACGAGGGCCAGCGCGGCGTATGGCGCGACCGGGGCGCCGTCGGCGGTGCCGCCCGCTCCGGTGTCGACACCGTTGACGGGAACCTCGCGGTCGTCGCCGCCGCCTGCGCCGGCGCCGTCGTCGACGCCGCCCTCCCCGTCACCGGGCTCCTCGTCCACGCCGTTGGCCTGGTCGAGCAGCTCCTGGCTGAAGACGAGCTGGCCGCGCACCGCGCCGGGCACGGCCGAGGAGGTGTGCGTGTCGGCCGAGAAGCCGGCCGGGTCCGCCTCGATCGCCTCGAGCGAGAAGCCGGTGCCGGTGTCCTGGCCGTTCGCCTGCAGGCCGGTCGTGAACGGTCCCTCCGAGCAGCCGCTGCTGGTGCGGATGTTCGAGCCGTCCGGGCC
Organism: uncultured Aeromicrobium sp.; assembly: GCA_964599245.1. Taxonomy (GTDB): domain Bacteria; phylum Actinomycetota; class Actinomycetes; order Propionibacteriales; family Nocardioidaceae; genus Aeromicrobium. The sequence goes on from CAZREF010000057.1 coordinate 4,718, forward strand.
GGTCGGGTTCGGGAAGGAGAGGCGCGGCGGGCCGTTCGAGCCGGCGGGGGTCTGGTGGATGTGCGTCGCGGTCTTCGCGGCGCTCTGGTAGGGCGGCTCGACGTTCTCGGTCGTGATGTCCCAGCAGATGATCTCGTTGTCGCCCTCGGTGTTGAGGAAGAAGAGGAACTGCCCGCTGCCGTCGGGGTCGCCGCCGCTCGGGGTGCTGCCGTCCGGGCCGATGACCTGTCCGGGGGTGGCGTCCACGACGAAGGCGCTCGTGAAGGTGTCCGGAGGGTCGACGGGGTCAGGGGTGTCGGCGTTCGCCGAGGTGGCCAGGGCGCCGAGGGCCAGGGGCAGGGCGAGCGCCAGCGTCGCCGCCGTCGTTCGTCGCGTCACTCGGGTCACGGTCATGGTCGTCCCTTCGTCGTGAGGCGCCCGACGACGCCTGCTCACGGGGGATACGCCGCGGACGACCGGAGCGTTCACCGCGCCGCGGAATTCGTGGAGATGCCCCCGTCCGGAGAACGTCACGCCCTCCGCCGACGTACTTCTCGTGTGAGCCTCGTCGTCGCCGTCCGCCTGCCGCCGCCCGTGAGGGTGGCTACGGTGGGCCACGACGGAGCGCGAGAGGACCAGGGCATGCAGCGAGGGGGCTTCGACGTGCGGTCGGCGTACGCCGCCCACGGCGGCGCGCTCCTCGGCTTCGCGGTGAACTCGCTGCAGGACCGCGGCCTCGCCGAGGAGTGCGTGCAGGAGACCTTCACCCGTGCCTGGCAGGCGCGTGCGCGGTTCGACCCTGCGCGTTCGAGCGAGCGCACGTGGCTCTTCGCGATCGCGCGGAACGTGGTGCTCGACGCGGTGCGTGCCCGGCGCCGCCGACCGATGGTGGTGGGCTCGGAGATCGCCGAGGGCGTGCCCGGCGCGGACGACGACCTGCAGCAGGTGCTCGACCACGTGACGCTCGTGTGGGCACTCGCGCAGGTCAGCGAGGAGCACCGTGAGGTCGTGGTGGCCGTGCGCCTGCAGGGGTGGACCTACGACGACCTGGCGCGACGTGACGGGACGCCGGTCGCCACGTTGCGCACGAGGATGTTCCACGCCCTGCGCGCCCTGCGTGCCATCCTCGAGGAGCAGGAGGACGGATCATGACGACGCACGATCGGATCGAGTACCTGCTGACGGCAGCGGCCACCGACGCGATCACGGAGGCCGAGTCCCACGAGCTCGAGCTGCTCGCGGCCGCACGGCCCGAGGTCCGCGCGGAGCTCGAGGGCCTGCGCTCCACGCTCGCACGGCTCGACACGTGGGCCGCCGGGGCCGGTTCGTGGATGGCGCCGGAACCGTCGGACCGGCTCGACCGGGCGGTGGCACGCCTCGGACGGGAGGCAGGGTCGCAGTCCGGACGACGACGATCGACGTCGCCGAGACTCGTGGCGGCGGCCGTCGCGCTCGTCGCCGCCGGCTCGCTCGGCACCCTGGGGCTGCAGGCCCTTAAGGCGGAGCAGACGGTCCAGGGCCCGCCCGGGACGCTGGGCGCGGTCGAGCCGCTGTCGCCTGCGCAGGGCGACAGTGCGGTGCCGGGACGGGTGGAGGCGTCGTTCATCGCCCACACCTGGGGCACGGAGGCCGTGCTCGACGTCGCGGGCACCCGCCCTGGTGCGGTCTACGACGTCTACGTGCTCGATCGCGCCGGTCGGGAGGTCCCGGCGGGGGCGTTCCTCGGGTCGCGGGTGACCGTCCACTGCCGGATGAACGCCGCCGTGCTCCGTGAGGACGTGTCGGGACTGCGGATCACCGACGCGGACGGTGCCGTCGTCGCGTCGGCGCAGGCGCCACTCGTCTGACGGGCGCTCGTTCACCGTCGCGTCACGTGGGTCTGTCATGATCCGCGCGACCACCCGACCCCGAGGAGTGAGATGGCCAAGGCGAAGAAGCCCGACAGCAAGCCCGCGACGGCGAGGAAGTCGGGCGCGAAGAAGGGCACTGGCGACGCCGACAAGGAGCTGGCGACGGCGCAGGCCCAGGTCGAGAAGCTCCGTGCGACCGTCGAGAAGCTCGAGGGCAAGCTGGCGAAGTCGAAGGCCAAGGCGGCGACCTGGAAGGACGAGGCGCGCCGCGAGCGCACCAAGGTCGCCAAGCTCGAGGCGAAGCTGCGACGGACCCGACGCGACGCGCCCGTCGACCACGAGCCGCCTGCGGAGCGCGGTGACCTGCCTGTCGAGGACCCCACGGTCCCCGACGAGTCGTGGACCGTGGCGCGGCTGCGCGTGCTGGCACGCGAGAAGCAGGTGCCCGGCGCCTCGAGGCTGACGAAGGCGGCGCTGCTCGCCGCGTTGCGCGGCTGAGGAGGGGCGGGCTCAGCCGGCGCGGCGCAGGCTCTGGCTGAGCCGCTCCGCCGCCGCGGCGACCGCGGGCGCGTGCATGCGACCCGGCTGCCGCGTGAGGCGCTCGAGCGGGCCGGAGACCGACACGGCGGCCACGACCTTGCCGGAGGGGGAGCGGACGGGAGCCGACACCGAGCCCACCCCGGGCTCGCGCTCGCCGACGCTCTGCGCCCAGCCGCGACGGCGGACGGCGGCCAGCTCGGCCGCGGAGAACGTCGCCTTGAGCAACCCCTTGTTCATCCGCTCCGGGTCCTCCCAGGCGAGCAGGATCTGGGCGGCGGAGCCGGCGGCCATCGTGAGCTGTCCGCCGACCGGGATCGAGTCCCGCAGACCGGTGGGCCGGTCGGCCGCGGCCACGCACACGCGGAAGTCGCCCTGTCGGCGGTACAGCTGGGCCGACTCGCCGGTGATGTCTCGCAGACGTGCCAGCACGGGGCCGGCCGCTGCGAGGAGCCGGTCCTCGCCGGCTGCTGCGGCCAGCTCGCCGAGGCGCGGTCCGAGCACGAAGCGACCCTGCATGTCGCGCGAGACCAGCCGGTGGTGCTCCAGCGCGACGGCCAGGCGGTGCGCCGTCGGCCGGGCGAGGCCGGTCGCAGCCACGAGGCCGGCGAGCGTGGCGGGCCCAGGCTCGAGCGCGGAGAGCACCAGCGCCGCCTTGTCGAGCACTCCCACACCGCTGGCGTTGTCCATGCCTTGATACTGCCGTATCGCATGGTGAGACGCAAGTGCTACGCTGACCGAGCACGTCACCCCCGCGCGTGACGGCACCGACGACCGACCGAGGAGAGGCGAACACGATGGGCAGGACGCTCGCACAGAAGATCTGGGACGACCACGTCGTCCGCACGGCCGACGGTGAGCCCGACCTCCTCTTCATCGACCTCCACCTCATCCACGAGGTCACCAGCCCCCAGGCCTTCGACGGCCTGCGCCTGTCCGGTCGCGGCGTCCGTCGTCCCGACCTGACGCTGGCGACCGAGGACCACAACATCCCCACGACCGACCTCGACAAGCCGATCGCCGACCCGGTCTCGCGCACCCAGGTCGAGACGCTGCGACGCAACGCCGAGGAGTTCGGCGTCCGGCTGCACCCGATGGGTGACGTCGAGCAGGGCATCGTCCACGTCGTGGGTCCGCAGCTCGGCCTGACGCAGCCGGGCATGACGATCGTGTGCGGCGACTCGCACACCTCGACGCACGGCGCCTTCGGCTCGATCGCCTTCGGCATCGGCACGAGCGAGGTCGAGCACGTCCTCGCCACCCAGTCGCTCTCGCAGGCCAAGCCCAAGATGATGGCGGTCGAGGTCGATGGAACCCTGCCCGAGGGCTCCACCGCGAAGGACCTGATCCTCGCGCTCATCACCCAGGAGACCACCGGCGGTGGCCAGGGCTACATCGTCGAGTACCGCGGCGAGGCGATCCGCGCGCTCTCGATGGAGGAGCGCATGACGATCTGCAACATGAGCATCGAGTGGGGGGCCAAGGCCGGCCTCATCGCTCCGGACGACACGACGTTCGAGTACATCCAGGGACGTCCGCACGCGCCGCAGGGCGAGGCGTGGGACGAGGCGGTCGCCTACTGGCGCAGCCTGGTCACCGACGACGACGCGCAGTTCGACAAGGTCGTGCGCATCGACGCCTCGCAGGTCACGCCCTTCGTGACCTGGGGCACCAACCCCGGCCAGGGCGCCCCGCTGTCGGCGTCCGTGCCCGACCCGGAGAGCTTCGACGACCCGATCGAGCGCGAGGCCGCCGCGAACGCCCTCACCTACATGGGCCTGGAGGCCGGGACGCCGCTGCGTGACATCGCCGTCGACACCGTGTTCGTCGGCTCGTGCACGAACGGCCGCATCTCCGACCTGCGCCGCGCGGCCGAGCTGATCAAGGGCCGCACGGTCGCCGACGGCACGCGGATGCTCGTCGTGCCCGGCTCGGTGCGCGTCCGGCTGCAGGCCCAGGAGGAGGGGCTCGACCAGGTCTTCACCGCGGCCGGCGCGGAGTGGCGCGGAGCCGGCTGCTCCATGTGCCTCGGCATGAACCCCGACCAGCTCGCGCCGGGGGAGCGCAGCGCCTCCACGTCCAACCGCAACTTCGAGGGCCGGCAGGGCAAGGGCGGTCGCACGCACCTCGTCTCGCCCGACGTCGCCGTCGCGACGGCCGTGCTCGGGCACCTCGCGAGCCCGGCCGACCTCGAGCCCGTTCACGAGACCGCAGGAGTCTGACCCATGGAGAAGTTCACCTCGCACACGGGTGTGGGCGCGCCGCTGCGCCGCAGCAACGTCGACACCGACCAGATCATCCCGGCGGTCTACCTCAAGCGGGTCACGCGTACCGGCTTCGAGGACGGCCTCTTCGCCGCCTGGCGCGGCGACCCGGAGTTCGTGCTCAACCGCGACGCCTACAAGGACGCCACGATCTTGGTGGCGGGCCCGGACTTCGGCACGGGGTCGTCGCGCGAGCACGCCGTCTGGGCGCTGCAGAACTACGGCTTCAAGGCCGTCATCAGCTCCCGCTTCGGCGACATCTTCCGCGGGAACTCCGGCAAGGCCGGCCTGCTCGCTGCGCAGGTCGACGAGAAGGTCGTCCAGCGGCTGTGGGACCACCTCGAGGAGAACCCCGGCGCCTCCGTCACGGTGGACCTCGAGTCGCGGACGGTGAGCGCGGGCGAGGGCCCGGACGCCATCCAGGACTCCTTCACGATCGACGACTACACGCGCTGGCGTCTGCTCGAGGGGCTCGACGACATCGCGATCACCCTGTCGCACGACGACGACATCGCTGCCTACGAGTCGGGGCGCCCCGCGTTCAAGCCGGCGACCCTCTGAGCCACTCGCGGTAGCCTCGCGGCATGCCGACGCCCCGCCGACGTCCTCGTGACGTCGGGTGGGGCGTCGCCGCGCTTGACCTCCTCGTCACGGCCCTGGTGCTGGCCCTGGTCGTGGGCTGCGGGGTCGACGACGGTGCCGTCGAGGAGGTGGCAGCCCTGCCCGGGGTGGCACGCGCGAGCGCGAGCTGCGAGATCAGCGGCTGCACCCTGTACGTGAGCCTCTCCGACGACGTGGACGCGGACCGGCTGACGGCGGTGCTCGAGGCCGCCCGCACGGTGGGCGCGGACCGGATCACCGTGCACGAGGACGAGGATCCTGCCGAGGAGCCGCCGCGCGTCGCCGTCGACCTCGACGAGGAAGCGACCCGTCGGCGGACCGGGGCGTCGCCGAGCTCGTCGTGTCGAGCCTCGTCATGCCCGGCGTGCGGTCCTGGGGTCTCGAGCGGGACCGGGATGGCCGCTCCCGGCTGACGGCCTCCGTGGACCCGCCCGGTGCCGCCGACGGCGGTGACGGACCGACGGCGACGACGGGGCGCGACCTCTGGACCGGCGTCGCGACGCTGCCCGGCCCCGCGATGGTCCTCACGACCGCAGGGGCGGACGGCTCCGGACCGAGCCGGCTCGTCGCCTCGGGGACCTACCCCGAACGCGCCGTGCGGCTGGCCGACGACCTCGCCGCCCGCTTCGGCGCGAGCCGTCTCACCGGGGTCGACGTCCGTGCCGAGGAGGTACGGCTCGGCGTGCGGACGGCCGACGACGCCCGTGCCCTCGAGACCCTCGCCGCACGCGCGGGGGGCTCCGACGGCGTCACGGTGGACGTGGTGGTGGCGAGCAACGTGCTCGCGGCGCCACAGCGCTCGGCGGCCGGACGTGACGAGGACCAGGGCACGGAGGAGGACCGTCGGGCCCTGCTCGACGCGCTGGCGGGTCGGGACGGCGTCCGGGCGTCGGTGGACGGCTGGACCGTGGAGGTGCAGCAGGAGGGCACGCTCGCCGAGGTGCGCGACGCCCTCGCCGCGGTGCGCCGCGAGGCCCCCGACGCGTTCGCGCGCGTGCCGGTGACGGTGCTGACCGACGCCATGGGCGACCCCGAGAACCCGAGGTCACGGGAGGTCCAGCTCGGGACGTCGGGCGACCTCGGCCTGCTCGACCTCGTGGCGGACCTCGAGGCGCTCGACGGCGCGCTGGCGGCCGGGGTCCGGCAGCCGGTGGCAGGGGCGGGAGGACGGCAGCCGACGGTCTCCGTCACCGCGCGTCGAGCCGGCATCGACGGCGCCGCCGGGATCGACGGGCTCGTCCGCGACACCGCCACCGCCTTCGCCGCCTGGGACGACGGACCCTCCCCGCTGGTCGTCGTCATGACCGTCGTCGACCCCGAGCTGCGCCGGGCGACGACCGTGCTGCGGGTCGACCGCTCCGGCGACACGTGGACGGCCAGGTCGGCCGGTCGTGGCACCGAGGACAGCATCGCCTCCGGCATCGGGGCCTGGCGGTCCGCCGCGTCGGCGCCGGGGTCCTAGTCGCCCGCGGTGACGGCGGCGTGGATCGCCGCCACCTGGTCCGCGATCGCGGGGACCTGCTGGAGCAGCGCGAGCTGCTCGTGGAGCGCCGCGAGGAGGTCCTTGACCTCCAGCAGCGTCTCGTGGGTCTCGGCGAGCGTCGCGTCGACGGTCGCGAGGGTCGTGTCGACGCTGCCGAGCGTCCCGTCGACGCGGCCGAGGACGCCGTCGACGTTGCCGAGGACCTTGTCGGCGCGGTTGAGGATCGCAGCGGGGTTGCCGGGGAGGAGAGCCATGCCCCGGACAACGAGCGGGAACGAGCAGCGTCACCGCCGGCGTGGAGCGTCGGCGGGGGTGCGCCTCGACAGGTTCGGCGACCACACCTCGACGGGCTCGGCGACCACACCTCGACGGGCTCGGCGACC
>CAZREF010000058.1:0-11315 GCA_964599245.1 uncultured Aeromicrobium sp.
CCCACCGAGCCCGTCGAGGTGCCGACCCCGTCCAGACGCCCACCGAGCCTGTCGAGGTGCCGACTCCGGGCCCCTCGACAGGCTCGGGGAACGCAAGCTCCGAGAACCCCCACTGAGCCCGCCGGGCCGTCGCCTACGCCCGGTCGTCGTAGGACCACGCGACGTCGTCGCGCACCACGCGGGCGGGCACGCCGGCGACGACGCTGTGGGCCGGCACCTTCTGGCCCCGCACCACCGAGCGCATCGCCACGACGGCACCGTCGCCGACGTCGGCGTGCCCGGTGACGACGGCGTCCTTGCACAGCCACACGTGACGACCGAGCCGGATGCTCGCGCCGAACGGGTTGAGCCGCTCCCCCGTCGTGCGGTCCTCGAGGCGGTGCATGTCGTCGGTCGCGACGTACACGTCGGCGGCCCACAGCTGCTCGGGCCCGGCCACGACGCTGCCCCCGTTGCGGGCGTCGACGACGGCGCAGCGCGTGGCCACGAGTGGCCCGTGCAGCGCGATGCTCGAGCCGCCGCCACAGAACAGCTCGCCGGCGGTGAGCTCGCACCCCGCGTCGACGAACACGACGGCCCCGTCGCCACCGACGAGCAGCGAGGCGATGCTGCGCAGCGCCGAACCGACCGCGACGACGACGTCGCGCACGGGGAAGAGGGTCAGCTGGGCGAGGACCTTCTCCGGGAGCAGCGCGCCGTCCGCCAGGTAGAGCGCGTTGCCGCAGTCCTGCCACCAGGCGGGGACACCCTCCTCCACGAGCGTCCAGCGGAGTGCGTCGAGCGCCTCGACGTCGGCCCCTGCGGCACGGAGGCGCTCACGGTGCCCGGGCGCCAGCCCCTCGGTCGCTTCCACCCCCGCATCCTGCCAGGGTCCGCACGGGGCGTGGGTCGCGACGGTCCGGCTACCCCTCCAGGATCATGCTCGAGCGCAGCTGCTCCCAGAGCTCGTCGTCGAAGGCGTCGGCCGGAGCCGCGTACCGGATCCCGTACTTCGGCAGGCTCGGGCGGTCGAGGAGCAGGTCGACCTGGCGGATCGGCGTGCTGCCCTCAGAGGTGTCGACGTCATAGGTGTAGAAGAACTGCTCCGCACCGGAAGCCCCCCGCACGTCCACGGGGGTCGGGTCCTCGACCTCCGCCCCCAGCTCGGCCTTCAGCCGCGACCTCAGCAGGCCACCGCGGATCTCCAGCGTGCCCACCTGGCCGTCCTCGACGAAGACGTCGACGCGAGGGGAGACCTCGGCACCGTCGTCGAGCTGCCAGGTCGTCTGGCTCCCCTGGTCGGTGGTGCTGCCGCCGGTCTGGCGGAAGTCCTCGGGCAGGGCGAACGCGAGCTCGCCCGAGCGCAGCTCGGTCCATCCCGACGGCAGCTCGGCGTCGGGCTCCGAGGACGCGGTGCTGGGCGCGGGTCCACCCGCAGGCGCGTCGGTGGCGTCGCCGGCGCTGCACGCCCCGAGCAGCACGAGCAGACCTGCCGTGCAGGCCGTCGTCAGTCGTCGTCCGGTCATCGTGCTGCTCCGTCCCCCACGGCGGGCGGTGGGACTCAGGCCCACGACGCCCACAGGATCATCGCGACGAGCACCACGATGCCAGCCACCAGCGTCCAGCACCACCAGGAGGTGGACTCGGACGGCGTCGCGGGACGGGCCTCGAAGGACTCCGGTCGGTCCGGGTCGTGCACGACGACGACGCTGCTGCCCACCGTCGGCGCGCTCTCGATGCCGATCACGTTGGCCGACCAGCCGAGCAGGAGGGCAGCGCGAGGTCGGTCACGCACCCGCCGTAGGCACGTCGCGACTGGACGCTCAGCACGGAGGCGGTCGGTGGACCTGCGCCACCAGCTCCTGCGGCGCCTGCACGCAGTAGGAGTCGAGGAGCAGCTCGGCCAGCTCGTCGAGGTCGACGGCAGGAGCGGCCGGGTCGTCGAGGACGACGCCCACGGCGTCGCCGGTGCGCCCGATGCGGAAGTACGGGGAGCCGAGGTGCTCGAACGCCGCCACCTCGTCCATCGGTGCGCGGAACGTGACCCGCAGCAGCCCGTCCTCCCCACCGAAGAGGTGCGCGACGGTGTGCCCCCGCACGACCCACCGGGTGCCCGTCCAGGCGCGTTCGCGGCGGACGTCGGGCAGGGGCTCGAGCACCGCAGCGACCCGGACGAGCCATTCGTCGGGGACCGGAGCGCGCGCCACGGCGGACAGCCTGCCACGGCCGGCCGACAGCACGACGTGACGCCGGCGCACCCCTCGACAGGCTCGGGGACCGTCCCACCCATCGAGCCCGTCGAGGAGCCCCGGGCCCACCCTCCTGACCCCACAGGCCACACCGCCCTCCGAGCCTGTCGAGGAGCACCCCCACACCTCCCCTCGACAAGCTCGGGGACCGTCCCACCCACCGAGCCCGTCGAGGAGCCCCGGGCCCACCCTCCTGACCCCAGAGGCCACACCGCCCTCCGAGCCTGTCGAGGAGCACCCCACACCTCCCCTCGACAGGCTCGGGGACCGTCCCACCCATCGAGGAGCACACCCACCCCCTCGACAGGCTCGGGGACCGTCCCACCCATCGAGGAGCACACCCACCCCCTCGACAGGCTCGGGGACCGTCCCACCCATCGAGGAGCACACCCACCCCCTCGACAGGCTCGGGGACCGTCCCACCCACCGAGGAGCACAAGCCCCCTCGACAGGCTCGGGACACCGACGACATGGAAGGGCCCCGACCGGCGAACCGGTCGGGGCCCACTTCTGGAGGCGAGTCTCAGAAGCCCATGCCGCCCATGTCGCCCATGTCGGGGGCGCCACCGCCGGCCGGAGCAGGCTCCGGCTTGTCGGCGACGACGGCCTCCGTCGTGAGGAACAGCGCCGCGATGGAGGCGGCGTTCTGCAGCGCGGAGCGCGTGACCTTCGCCGGGTCGATGATGCCCTCGGCGATGAGGTCGACGTACTCGCCCGACGCGGCGTTCAGGCCGTGGCCCGGCTCGAGGCCGGCGACCTTCTCCGCCACGACGCCGCCCTCGAGACCGGCGTTGACGGCGATCTGCTTGAGCGGGGCCGACGCGGCGGTGCGGACGATGTTCGCGCCCGTCGCCTCGTCGCCGTCGAGCTCGAGCTTCTCGAACGCCAGCTTGGTCGCCTGGACGAGCGCCACGCCACCACCGGCGACGATGCCCTCCTCGACGGCCGCCTTCGCGTTGCGGACGGCGTCCTCGATGCGGTGCTTGCGCTCCTTGAGCTCGACCTCGGTGGCCGCGCCGACCTTGATGACGGCGACGCCGCCGGCCAGCTTGGCGAGGCGCTCCTGGAGCTTCTCGCGGTCGTAGTCGGAGTCGCTGTTCTCGATCTCCGCGCGGATCTGGTTGACCCGACCGGCGATCTGGTCCTGCGAGCCGCCGCCCTCGACGATGGTCGTCTCGTCCTTGGTGGTGACGACCTTGCGCGCGGTGCCGAGCAGCGAGATGTCGGCGTTCTCGAGCTTGAGGCCGACCTCCTCGCTGATGACCTCGCCGCCGGTGAGGATGGCGATGTCGGCCAGCATGGCCTTGCGGCGGTCACCGAAGCCGGGGGCCTTGATGGCGACCGACTTGAAGGTGCCGCGCATCTTGTTGACGATCAGGGTGGCCAGCGCCTCGCCCTCGACGTCCTCGGCGATGATCGCGAGCGGCTTGCCCGACTGCATGACCTTCTCGAGCACCGGGACGAAGTCCTTCACCGAGCTGATCTTGCTGTTGACGATGAGGATGTAGGGGTCCTCGAGGACCGTCTCCATGCGCTCGGGGTCGGTGACGAAGTAGCCCGACAGGTGACCCTTGTCGAAGCGCATGCCCTCGGTGAGCTCGAGGTCGAGGCCGAAGGTGTTCGACTCCTCGACCGTGATGACGCCCTCCTTGCCGACCTTGTCCATGGCCTCGGCGATGATCTCGCCGACCGTCGGGTCGGCGGCCGAGATGGACGCGGTGGAGGCGATCTGCTCCTTGGTCTCGACGTCCTTCGCCAGGCCCAGCAGCTGGCTGCTGATGGCCTCGACGGCGGTCTCGATGCCCTTCTTCAGGCCCATCGGGTTGGCGCCGGCGGCGACGTTGCGCAGACCCTCGCGCACGAGCGCCTGGGCGAGGACGGTGGCCGTCGTCGTGCCGTCACCGGCGACGTCGTCGGTCTTCTTGGCGACCTCCTTGACGAGCTCGGCGCCGATCTTCTCGTAGGGGTCCTCGAGCTCGATCTCCTTGGCGATGGAGACGCCGTCGTTCGTGATCGTGGGGGCGCCCCACTTCTTCTCCAGCACGACGTTGCGACCCTTGGGGCCGAGCGTCACCTTGACGGCGTCGGCAAGCTGGTTCATGCCGCGCTCGAGGCCGCGACGGGCCTCCTCGTTGAACGCAATGGACTTGGCCATGTGGAACTCTCCGGTTCGACGTGGTTCGGGTGTGACCGGTCGGTGCCCGCGACGGACGAGCCCGGACACCCGGCGAACCCTTCTCGCCGAGGCCGTGACCCTCACCGGGCCGGTCGGATGTCTAGCACTCTCATCATAGGAGTGCTAACCACGGACTGGCAATCGGGTGCCGAGAGTGCCAGCGGGCGCGGTCAGTCCTCGTCGCCGATGACCAGGCGCGGCACCCGCTCGCGCCAGGGCCGCCGCGGCGCGTCGTGGGCCGGCGTCGGCGACGCGGCCTCGGCGGAGCCCTCGAGCGGCGCGGCCTCCGTGGCCTCGGCCGCCTCGGCGAGCCGGTCCTTCCGGGCGATCCACAGGATCGCCGCGACGATCGCGACGACGGGCACGAAGGCGGGGATGGCCAGCACCGCGACCGGGTGCGCCCAGAGGACCTCGTGCTCCATGCCGCCAGCCTACGAGCGTCCGCGTGGTCCGGCTCAGACCGAGAGCAGGAGGTAGATGCCGGTGAACGTGTAGCCCACCATGAGCACGAGCATCGCGAGCTGCCCGGTGAGCCGGTGGGCGCGCGGCAGGAGCTCGAGCGCCTTGTCGTGCGCGGCCACGACGGCGAGCACGTGCCCGGCCACGACGAAGCCCACCTTGGAGACCGCGAGCAGGTCGGGGTGCTCCGACAGCACGTACGACGCCGAGAGCCCGTTGCCCAGGTCGACGAGCTGGAGCAGGTCGATCACGGTCTCCTGGCCCTTCTCGACCAGGTAGGTGAGGTAGTGGGCGAACATGTAGCCGACCACGATGGGCACGAGCGAGTGCGCCATCAGCCCCGGGAGCGCCCGCCGGGTGCGGGCGTCGACGCCCCCGGTCGCCACCGACGCCAGGACGAACGCCACCGCGACCACGACGCAGAACAGCAAGAGCACCAGCGAGGTCGTGAACGTCGAGTGCGAGCCGGACTGCCAGCCCTCGGAGGCCGAGAAGCTGTCGAACGCGGTCGAGCCGAGCAGCACGGCGATCGTGGCCACGAGGCCCGGCGCCACCGGCAGCAGCGGGAGCGTGCGCAGCGGGTCGTGCAGCCGCAGCCGGCGGTCCCCCACGAACGGGGAGAGCCTCGCCACCAGGGCGCTGTAGACGTCGAACGGGTCGCCGCGGTCGTACCAGCGCGGCCCGAGCACGACGCCCGCCACGACCGTCACCGCCACGTAGACGCCGACCCAGGTGCGCACCGCCGACACCGAGCCTGCGTCGGGCGAGGCCAGCTCCAGCCAGACGAACGCGAGCAGCCCGAGGGCCGCCGGCCAGTACCCCCAGGCCTCGCGGTACGCCACGAGGCCGTCGGGGCGGCCCGTGGCCCGACCGACGAGCCACTGCACCGTCCGCCAGGGCGAGAGGTCCTTCCACACGTGCCCGCCGAGCAGCGCCAGCGGCACCAGCCCCACCCAGACGAGCACGTAGAACGCGCCGATGCCCGGGTTCGTCGCGTCGTCCGGCCCCAGGAACAGCGCGCCGAGGAAGCACCCCGTCAGCACGAGGCCCAGCACGGCGAGCCACGGTCGGCGCGGCGGCTCGAGGTTCTTCGCCGCCCCCACTGAGGACGGTGCAGCCCCGGCACCCCCGCCTGGTTGCAACCGCGGTTCCTTCCACGCGAACGCGAGCACGGCGAAGGAGATCGTCAGGGCCCAGGAGGCGCCCACCACCGCGTAGAGGAACGGGATCGGCAGGTCGGTCGAGCCGCCGACGCCGTGCTGCGGCAGCGGGCCGGCCAGCGCCGACAGGAGCTCGAGCACGGTCAGGGCCGCACGACGAGCTGGACGATGACCGCGTCGCTCTCGTGCGACTCGACCGCCACCTGTCCCGGACGGTCGATCGTGAACGTCCGCGACGTCTCCTCACCCGGCTGCACGTCGATGCTGACCTCCGGGTCGGAGTGCACGTGCACCTCGTCGGCGACCTCGGACGTCACGTTCAGCGTGACGGGCTCGCCGACCTTGACCTCGACCCGCTTGCCGCGCGGCTCGGGGCCGTCGGGCGTCAGCCGCACGTCGACCACGACGCCCTCGTCGGCCGACGCGGTCGCGGACGCCGAGGGGGTGGCACTCGCCGACGTCGAGGCCTCCGGCGACGGGCTGCGGCCCGGCTCGGCGTCGTCGCCGGAGCCGCAGGCGCCGAGCAGGACGAGCGCCGACACCGTCGCCGCGACGGCGGCGACGCGCCGCGTGGTGGTGGTGGTGGTGGTCCGGAGCCTGGTCACGGTCGTCCCCCTTGCTCCCCGTCGTCCGGGGTGTCGTCCGGCTCGGGCTCGAAGGCCCGCTCGATGAGGTCGCGCTCGTTCGCCTCGTCCTGGCGGTCCTTGCGGGCGATGTAGAGCACGACGCCGACGACGACGATCGCCGGCACGAAGGCCGGGATCGCCACCAGCGCGGCGTGGTGGGCCCACAGCACCTCGCCGGGTCCCGCACCGAGCGCGTCCGGGCTCACGCCGTACCGGCCCCGCTGCCCTCGTCGACCCCGGCGCCGCCGCCCGGGCCGTCCTCGAGCTCGGCCCGACGCCGACGGCCCTCGCGCGCGATGGCACCGGAGACCCGGGCCACCGCCACGCTGATGCCGGCCAGGATCGCCAGGCTGCACACAAGCACCACGAGGTTGGCGGCGCCCCACAGCCACGGCGAGGTGTCGAGCTCGCGCTCGCGCTGGAGGATCGTGATCTCCGGGACGAAGTCGCGGGTCATCTCCGCCTCGACCGGCACCTCCTCGGCGCCGAGCGCCTCGTCGGCGGGCAGGAAGATCGGCGCGGCGGTGAGCATGCGGCCGTCCTGCACGCGCAGCAGCGTCTTCCACGATCCGCCGACCGGGACAGGCTCGGTGGTCTCCCAGGAGTCCGGGCCGGTGCGCTCCAGCTGCTGCGTGACGACGCCGGCGCCACCGCCCTGCCAGGCCGTGATCTGGACCCAGGTCGGGTGCTCATCGACCAGGCCCTCGGTGGTGGTGACCTGCACCATCACCTCCGGCTGCGCCTCGGTGCCGACCTGCTGCGTGGTGAACCGCGCCTCGGCGGCGTCGGGGACGGTGGCGCCCAGGCCGTTGCCGACCGCCGCGGCGGTGACGAGGATCGACCCGACCACGATCGAGCGTCCCACCCACCGGTTGTCCGGCAGCCGGCCGTCGAGGCCCATCGCGAAGAGGGCACCGCAGAGCCCGGCACCGATCGCCACGGGCACCGCCATGACGAGGCTCTCCACCCAGATGTCGTGCGGCCAGGGGAACGGGAAGACGGCGTCGTTCCAGAGCTTCTCGGTGACGCTGCCGACCGTGCCGACGAGCAGGCCGCCGACCGCGCCGAAGGCGAGGGGCTTGTCCCTGAGCCGGCTGAGTGCGAGCAGCTCGATGACGAGGGCGCTGCCGAGGTAGAGCGGGAACACGTGGTCGGCCTGGCCGAACACGTCGCCGACGATGAACGAGACGACGCCCCGGGTGATGACGAAGAAGAACGCGGCGAACAGCGCCGCGCCGGGACCGGCGTAGAGACGGGCCGCGACGAGCGTGAGCGCGGCGGCCGCAGCGATCATCAGCGGCGCGAAGACCATCCGGAACTGGGCGATGCCGAAGTCGAACTCGGCCTGGAACACCGACAGGCCGATGAGCAGCCCGCCGAACGCCATCGACAGGGTCAGCTTGTGCAGGGTGCGAGCCCCGTGGTTGTCGGCCGAGCGCGCCCACTCCTCGGAGAACTCCGCCTCGCGGTGGAGCAGGATGATGCCGGCCGTCGACAGGCCCGCACCGCCGATGAGCATGAGGTGCGTAGGTCCCCACAGCGTCACGTCCTGGCCGAAGAGGCGGTGCCACACGTCGTCGAGCGGGAACCCGATCAGGGCGTAGAAGCCGCAGGCCGCGATGAAGATGCCTGCGACCGGGGCGTACCACTGTCGGGTGATGCGGACCGACGCGATGCCGGGACGCTGCCCGTCGCGCGGGAACACGATGGCGCTCATGCCGGCGATGAACAGCGCGAACAGCCCGTAGAGGATCAGGTAGTGCGCCGGGTTCGCCAACGGTCCCTCGTCGCGGCCGCGTCCCGCGTGCAGGCTCACGTCCCAGAGGAAGCCGAGCAGGGCGACGACCAACGAGCTGGCCACGAAGACGGCCGGGATCGACGCCCACCCCGGCTCGCCGGTGCGGGCGTGGAGACGGTCACCGAGCGCCTGGAACCACTCGATGCGGTGCGTGCGGTGCGCCCAGGCGATCGCGACGAGGACGGACGTGACGACGGCGGCGCCGATGCTCAGGCCGATGACCTGGTCGAGCGCCGCTCCGCCGACGGGCGCAGGCTCGGCGGCGACGAACGAGGCGGGGAACATCCCGGGAGTATGTCAGCGCCGATGTGACACGGCAAGTGTCGAATGGTGCAGGTCACACGGTGTCGCCCCGCCGCCCAGGCCCGGTGGTTCGTGAGCCCCGTCGAAGGGCACCCCCGCCCGGCTGCGGGTCAGTGACCGACGACCTCGTGGGCCTCGCGACCCTTGGGTCCGTCGACGACCTCCAGCTCGACGGCCTGTCCGTCCTCGAGCGTCTTGAAGCCGTCGGACTTGATCTTCGACCAGTGGACGAACACGTCACCCTGGCCCTCGACCTCGATGAAGCCGTAGCCCTTGTCCGCGTTGAACCACTTGACGGTGCCCTGCACCATGCCGTTCTCCCACCTGGTGACGCGGTCGCGCCACCGACCCGGCGCGACCTGCGGTCGAGCCTATACGCGCCGGTGGCACGGCAGAAGGGCACGGTTCACCCCCTGGTCATCCCGCGCTCACCGACCGGCCGTCGGGGACCCACCCCGACCGACCCCGGGACGACCCTGGTCGACCCCCCGGGGGCCTCGCGCGGGGGCCGGTCCGGTGCTTCAGTGGAGGTGCCAGCACCACCACGACCACCACCACGAGGAGAGCGACCCATGACCAGCTACTCACCCGACGACCGGACGAACGCCGGGACGCCCCTGTCCGAGGGGGAGCAGCGCACGGTCGGCGTCATCGTCCACGCCGTGCCCGCCGCCGCGCTCGTGCTGAGCGCGGGCACGCTCGGCTTCGTCGCGTCGCTGGTGATCTACCTCGTCTACAAGGACCGCGGCGAGTACGCGCGCCGCCAGGCCGCCAACTCGCTGAACATCCAGATCGTCACCGGGATCCTGCTGCTGCTCTCGTTGCCGCTGATGCTCGTCCTCGTCGGCTTCGTGACCTACGGCATCGTGATCGTCTGGGCCACCGTCCTGCACGTCGTCGGCGCCGTCCGGGCGAGCAACGGCCAGTGGTGGAACCCACCCCTCACCCCCCGCTTCGTCCGCTGAGCCCGCCACCGCCGGTCGAGGAGCCGCTCACCGCTGGTCGGACCACTCGTTCAGCAAGGGAGACGGCCCGCCCCTCACCGCTGGTCGAGTAGCCGCGACGGCGAGCGCCAGCGAGCACGTCGCGGCACTGGAGCCGTCGCAAGAGGGCGTAGCCGCGACGGAGCGAGACCACTCGGCAACGGCTCAAGGTCGCTGGGCGAACGGCTGGGACTTTCTCCTTACCAGGACGTTCCTATATCGCGTCGAGTGCTTTGAGATCGGCTTTGAGTGCGCCGTGGAGCTCGCGGTCGATGTGGCGTTTCATGGCGCGGATGGTGTCCTTCTTGGAGAGGCCTTCGCTGGTGCGGCGCTGCAGGTAGTCGATCGCGGGTTGGTGGTGGCGCAGGCGGCCGACGGCGATCATGTGGATGGTCTTGTTGGCTTGGCGGTCACCGCCGCGGTGCAGGCGCATGCGATGGGTCTGGCCGGAGGAGGCCGGGATGGGCGCGACGCCGACCAGGCGGGCGAATGCGGCGTCGGTGGCGATCCTGTCGGGGTTCTGACCGGCTGTGATGAGCAGCTGCGCGGCGGCGTGGACGCCGACCTGGGGTCGGGCGAGCAGGCGTGGTGCGGTGGCTGTGACCAGGTCGGTCAGGGCCGCGTCGAGGGCGGCGATCTCGGTGTCGAGGTCGGCGATCCTGCGTGCGAGTGAGCGCAGCGCGACCTTGGCGGCCTGGCCGGGCTCGCCCAGGTGGGCGGGGTCGGGTCGCAGACCCAGGGCGGTGGCCGCGATCTGACGGTTGCTGTCCCCGAGCCGCCCGCGCAGGGCCGGTGGGGCGAGGATGGCGAGGGATCCGATCTGGACCAGCGCGGCAGTGCGGGCCTTGACTGCTGAGCTGCGAGCGACCTGGAGCAGGCGGATGGCCTCGATCACCCCGCGACGGTCCTTCGCGGCCGTTCTGGCGCGTCCGGTACGGACTGCTTCGGCGGCCATGACCGCATCGATCGGGTCGGACTTGCCCAGGCTCGCACGGACCCGCAGGTCGGGAGTGTTGACGTCGATCACCTGATGCCCGGCATCGGCCAGGGCCACCGACACGCCGGCCCCATAGGTTCCGGTCTGCTCGACCCCGACCGCCGCCACCTGCCACTGGCCGAGCCAGGCGGTCAACGCGGCCAGCCCTGACGTGCTGGTGGTGAACTGCCGATCCGCCAACCGGCGCCCCTCAGCGTCGATGACTGCGGCGTGGTGGGTGGCCTTGTGGGTATCGACCCCGGCGAAGACTGCTTGCCTCACCGGCATCGACGTCGTCATGCTGGTCACTGCGATCTGTCTCCTTCACGAAAGTGGAGGATGACTTCACCGAGCCGGGCGGACACCACGGTGATGAGCCAGCCAGATCGCGGCAGGTTCCTATCAAGTCACAACCCCGCCCGGCTCGGCCCTCTTCTCCGTCCAGGCAGGCCGCCACCAGCGCCGACACGTCCATTCCAGGACAACCCCCACAGGGGCGTCAGTCTCGATACAAGTCAGAACGCCAGCAGCGACCCACACCCATCTTCACCGTCTCGATACAGCGAGACCGGCTTCGCCGGTGAGACAACTCGACCCGGCTGACCC
>CAZREF010000059.1:0-11092 GCA_964599245.1 uncultured Aeromicrobium sp.
GTCGCGGCCCGCCGCGACGATCCCCGGTTGGTCTGCCGGCAGGGCCCGCCTGACTTTGAATCAGGACAAGCGACGTAGGTTCGACTCCTACCCGGGGAGCGCGGTGCCCGAGGCCGTCGGAGCCTCGACGCAGGACCGGACGAGGCCTCCTCGGGCCCGATCAACCGGCCGCCAGCCTCGCCCGGAGCGTGGCCACACCCCCGCCGTCCAGGTCGTCCAGCGCGGCGGGTCGACCGGCGAGTGCGACGAGGAGGGCCTCGCCCGGTCCGCTCACCTCCTCGCCGTCCCCAAGCGTCCAGTCCACGTCGCGCGCGACGAGCCTTAGTCCCTTCGCGTTCTTCGCGAACGGGATGGTGGGAGACCGCAGCGCGAAGTCGAGGACCGGTCTCAGGCGCTCGGCCGGGATGCTGCGGGCGAGGTCGAGCGCACGGCGGATGTCCTGCTGGTGGATCATCCCGTCGGTGAGGGCGATCCGGCCTCCGAAGCCGGCGGTGAGACCACGCGGTCGACGTCTCGACGCGACGAAGGCCGCCACGTCCGTGCCCTGCACGGCGTCGTGGGAACGCAGCACCTGCTCGTTGACCCGGTCGACGTCGAACCGGCCTCGTCCGAGGACCAGGGGAAGTGCCCACGGCGCGAGGTCGTCGTAGCTCACCACGTGCACGGCGACGTCCCGCACCGACCAGCCGGGGCACAGCGAGGGCGCGGCCAGCTGCTCGCCGCTCAGCCCCCGCAGGAGCGCCGCGAGGTCGTCTCGTTCCGCGGCCGCGAGGTCCTTGATGTCGGTCATGACGTGTCGCCTGCTTCCTGGGAGGACGGAACCCCGCCCCATGATGGACTGCGTCGCGCCGCACGGTGGATCGACCGCTCGGGCCACCTCGGTCGATCCACCTCAGGGCGCGGCGTAGTGCTGGTAGTCCGGCTCGGGGAAGTCGGCGCCCCGCTCCCAGCCGCGGGAGGTGAACGCACGGTCGACGACGTCGTCGGTGACGATGACGCCGGGTGCGGCGTCGCTGCCGGGCGAGCGGTCGACGTCGACGAAGGCCTGGGCCGCGGGCGGACGCGTGGTGCCGTCGACGACGTACGGGTTCTGCACGGGGTTGACGTCGACCGCCCGGCCGTAGGCGTGTGCCGACCACGTCTGCGTCCCCGCCACGGTGCGGCAGTTGTAGCCCGACGTGTTGTTGGCCGCCATCGACCGGTCGTCGCTGCCGTCGAACTCGTCGACCAGGCGCATCGACTGCAGCGGGAAGTGCTCGCGGTAGAGCTCGCCGAAGACCTCGACCACGTCCGCCGCGACGTCCGCCGCGACGACCATCTCGCCCTGGTGCGCCAACCCGTCGAAGCCGACGTACGGCAGACGGAGCAGACGCAGGTCGGCCAAGGGGACCGGACAGCGGTCGGGGTCGTGGCTCGTCATGCGGGCAGCGGTCTCCTCGTCGATGCGCGAGACCGTGGGTTCGTACGGCGGCAGGTCCCGGGCGGTGGCGAGGCCCGTGGCGCCCGGCGGCGCGTCGAGCCCGGTGCCGGCGCGGAGGGCACGCCACGAGAGCACGGCGGCGTCGGTGCGCGCCTCGGGCGCCGGACGCGGCCCGCCCCCGTCGGGCGGGATCGTGCCCGGGACCCAGGCGTCGCCCGTGACCTCGCCGTCGGTCAGCTCGACCTGGAGCACGCCGGACTCGGGAGTGTCACCGTGGTACCAGTGGAAGTTCCCGAGCCCGTAGCCGACGTAGGTGTCACCGAGCATGCCCGCGGCCATCGGCAGGTGCGTGTGCGCGCCGACGACCACGTCGGCGCCGGCCTCGGCCAGACGCTCGGCGAGCGCGCGCTGCGCCCGGGTCGGCTCCACGAGGCCCTCGGCCCCCCAGTGCAGGTAGACGGCGACCACGTCGTCCCGCTCGGCCGAGGACGCGACCGCGTCGACGAGGCGGTCGGCGCCCGCACCGCGCGCGGTGGCGATCCCCGGTCCGCTGCCCGTCCGGGCGGTCCACACCGCCGCGTCGCTCTCGAGGGGCGAGGCGTCGGCAGCGTGCACGGCGACCGTGGTCCCGCGGACGGTGGTGCGGTGCGGTGCGTAGGCCGCCGTGTCGTCGAGGCCGACGCCGACCACGGCGACCGGGTGGTCCTCCGCGGCGGCGACGCTGTCGCGCAGTCCGCGCGCACCGTGGTCGGCGCCATGGTTGTTGGCCATCGACGCGACGTCGACGCCGGAGCGCTCGAGCACGTCCAGCGCCGAGGGCGGTGCACGGAACCAGTAGCGGTTGCCCGGGTCCTCGAGCTCCTTCGCCGCCGGCGCCTCGCGCTCGGTCACGGCGGTCTCGAGGTTGACGACCGCCACGTCCGCGGCGGCGAGGGTCCGCGACATCGGTCCGAGGGTGGAGTCGGGCTCGTCGAGGACGTCCGCCAGGTCGGCCTCGAAGTGCACGTCGCCCGCGAACGCGAAGGTCACGACCCCGCGGCGTTGCTCCTCCGAGCGGGGCTCGAAGGTCCAGGCGTGGCTGGAGCAGCCTGCCAGGAGGGTCGCGACGCCGGCGAGCACCGAGCCGGGGACCCGGGCACGCCGCGGCGCACGGACGTCGTCGTCGGCTGCGCGCACCCGCTTCCCCTCGGGTCAGTCCTCGTCGAGCGTGCCGACGGGGTCGAAGGTGAAGGAGCCGAGGTGCTGCTGGACGCCGCGGAACGCCTCGGCGATCTCCGGGTCCTGCATCGCCCGCTCGAGGGAGCGCAGGGCCTCCTGCGTCCTGAGGTCGGTGGTCTCCTCGACGGGATCGTTCATGCCTCCATGGTCACCGGACGGTCCAAGGTCCGCAGGACGAAGCCGTCGTCGGTCGGCATCCCCGCAGTCTCGTGGTCGATCGGTGGCTCGGCGACCTCGGCGCGGTCAGCGGTGGCCGAGCACCGTCAGCAGCGACGGTGCGGTTGCCCAGCCACCGCCGCAGGTCCTGTCGTCGCGGATCCACCGATGGATGGAGCCGTCCGAGGCCGGGCGGCCGGGGCCCGCGCGTCCGTACACTGGCGGGCGTGTCCCAGACCTCCGCACCGACCGTGACCGCGATCGTCCTCGCCGCCGGCGCAGGGACCAGGATGAGGTCCCGCCGGGCGAAGGTCCTCCACGAGCTGGGCGGGCGCAGCATGCTCGCCCATGCGCTCGGCGCCGTCCGCGAGGTGGGGGCCGCCCGTGTCGTCGCCGTCGTCGGGCACGACCGCGAGCAGGTCGGCGCGGCCGTCACCGACCTCGACCCGACCGTGGTGCAGGCCGTGCAGGAGGAGCAGAACGGCACGGGCCACGCCGTCCGCGTCGCCCTCGACGCCCTCGACGAGCCGCCCGCGGGCACGGTCCTGGTCACGTACGGCGACGTGCCCCTGCTGACGGCGCAGACGCTCTCGGAGCTGCTGCTCGACCACACGCACGGCGAGCGCAAGGTCACGATCCTCACCGCCGAGCTCGACGACCCGACCGGGTACGGCCGGATCCTGCGCGACGACGCCGGGGCGGTGACCGCCATCCGCGAGCACAAGGACGCGACGGCGGACGAGCGCGCCGTGCGCGAGGTGAACAGCGGCATCCTCGCCGTCGAGGCCACCTTCCTGGACCGCGCCACCCGGAGCCTGGAGACCGACAACGCCCAGGGCGAGCTCTACCTCACCGACATCGTGGCCAAGGCCGTGCGGGAGGGGCACCCGGTCGGGGCGCACGTGCTCGAGGACGTCTGGCAGACCGAGGGTGTCAACGACCGCGCCCAGCTCGCGCGCCTCGGGGCCGAGCTCAACCGGCGCACCGCGGAGCGTTGGATGCGCGCCGGGGTGACGATCGTCGACCCGACCACGACCTGGATCGACTCCGCCGTCACCCTCGGCACCGACGTCACGCTGCTGCCGGGCACCCAGCTGCTCGGTGCCACCACCGTCGGCGCCGGTGCCACGATCGGTCCGGACACCACCCTGCGCAACGTCGAGGTCGGAGACGACGCGACCGTCGTGCGCACGCACGGCTCCGACGCCGTCGTCGGCGCGGGCGCGAGCGTGGGTCCCTTCGCCTACCTGCGACCCGGCGCGGTGCTGGGGGACGGCGGGAAGATCGGCACCTTCGTGGAGGTGAAGAACGCCACCATCGGCGAGGGAGCCAAGGTCCCGCACCTCAGCTACGTGGGTGACGCGGAGATCGGCGAGGGCAGCAACATCGGCGCCGGCACCATCGTCGCCAACTACGACGGGGTGGCGAAGCACCGGACGGTGGTCGGCCGGTACGCGCGGACCGGGTCGGACAACGTGTTCGTCGCACCCGTGACGATCGGTGACGGCGCCTTCACCGGTGCGGGGACCATCGTCCGCGAGGACGTGCCGCCGGGGGCGCTTGCGGTGAGCGCCGGGTCACAGAGGACCATGGAGGGGTGGGTGCAGCGCAAGCGGCCGGGCACCCCGTCCGCCGACGCCGCCGACGCCGCCCAGGAGCCCGCTGGTGAGTGACCTGCTCAAGAAGACGCCGACGAAGAAGATCATGCTCTTCTCGGGACGGGCGCACCCCGTGCTCGCCGAGGAGGTCGCGAACCTGCTCGAGGTCCCGCTCGTCCCGACCACGGCGTACGACTTCGCGAACGGTGAGATCTACGTCCGCTTCGACGAGTCGGTCCGTGGCAGCGACGCCTTCGTGATCCAGAGCCACGCCGCTCCCATCAACGAGGCGATCATGGAGCAGCTCATCATGATCGACGCGCTGAAGCGGGCGTCTGCCAAGCGCATCACGGTGATCCTGCCGTTCTACGGCTACGCCCGTCAGGACAAGAAGCACCTCGGCCGCGAGCCGATCTCGGCCCGTCTCATGGCCGACCTGTTCACCGCGGCCGGCGCCGATCGGCTGATGACGGTCGACCTGCACACCGCGCAGATCCAGGGCTACTTCGACGGACCGGTGGACCACCTGCTCGCCATGCCGATCCTGACCCGCTACGTCAAGCGCAAGTACGGCAAGCAGCCGCTCGCGGTCGTCTCCCCGGACGCCGGGCGCATCAAGGTCGCCGAGTCGTGGGCCAACGCCCTGGGCGGAGCGCCGCTGGCCTTCATCCACAAGACCCGGGACCCTCGCAGGCCCAACGAGTCGAAGGCCAACCGCGTGGTCGGTGAGGTCGAGGGCCGGACGTGCATCCTGGTCGACGACCTCATCGACACCGGTGGCACGATCGTGCAGGCCGCCGAGGCGCTCAAGGCCGACGGCGCCGCCGACGTCGTCATCGCCGCCACGCACCCGGTGTTCTCGGGCCCGGCCGTCGACCGGCTCAAGAACTCGGTGGCCACCGAGGTGGTGGTGACCAACACGCTGCCGCTGGCCGACGACCAGCGCTTCGACAAGCTCACCGTGCTGTCGATCGCCCCGCTGCTGGCGCAGGCCACCGCGGCGGTCTTCGAGGACGGTTCGGTCACCAGCCTCTTCAGCTGACGCGGTTCAGCCTCCCGCGGTCGTCGTGGCGGTCGGGGTCGGGGCGGTCGGGGTGACGCTCGGGCTCGCGGTGGCGGTCGGCGTGGGCGTCGGTGTGGCCGTGGGCGTCGGCGTCGCCGTCGGCCACGGGTAGGCCGGCGAGCGGACGAGCGAGAAGACCGGCGCGTCCTCGACGGCGATGCTCTGCCGGCAGGTGCTGCCCGGCAGCAGCGGCTGGTTCGCGGCGACGGTGACACCGGCCAGGGTGTTCAGGCCGTTGAGGCGCACCGTCTCCCACTTCTTCTCCACCTCGTCCTCGATCACGAGGCTGACGTCGCACGTGGTCGTCGGCAGGGTGCCGCCGACCGTGAACCAGCCGGAGTCGTCGGTCGTGACCTTGCCGTGCTGCACTCCCTGGCCGTCGTAGGCCGAGACCTTGACGCCGCGGGCCGGCTGCCCGGTCTTCGCGTCGACGACCCGCCCACGCAGGCTGCCGCCCTTCGCGGTGAGCCGGATCGAGGTGTTCAGGGTGCGACCCGACCGGACGGAGCCGACGAGGTTCGCGGTGCGTCCCAGGTAGCCGTCGGTGC
Organism: uncultured Aeromicrobium sp.; assembly: GCA_964599245.1. Classification (GTDB taxonomy): domain Bacteria; phylum Actinomycetota; class Actinomycetes; order Propionibacteriales; family Nocardioidaceae; genus Aeromicrobium. Next base: position 6,004 of record CAZREF010000059.1, read on the forward strand.
CCGGGACGGTGACCCGGTACGCGCCCGGGTGCAGGCCGTGCACGGTGAACCGGCCCTTCGAGACCTTGGCCACCCAGTACTGGCCGGTGCTGCGGTTGACGAGCGTGACCCAGGGACTCGTCGAGACCAGGGTCGCGTCCCCGCGGTAGACGCGGCCCACCATGGAGCCGGCACGCGTGCGGAGGGCGACGTGCACGACCTTCACCTGGCCGAGGTTCGCCGCGCCGGCGTTGCGGCCCGGGGCGCTCCACCGGCGTGCCCGGTCGTAGACGAAGAGCGTGAACCGCGCGTTGGGAAGGCCCCCGATCGCGTACTCGCCGCGCTGGTTCGCGGTGACCTCGTAGGTCCGGCCCTGACGTCCCGCGGGCACGTTCTCGACGGCGACCACGCGGGCGCCGGCCGCACGCTTGCCACCGGCGCTCAGCCGGCCGGTGAACGCACCGCCGCGACGGACGAAGACGTCCTGCTGCACGCCCTCGCCCGCCTCGACGGTGACCCGCACGTCGCGGTCGACGTAGGCCGTGACGTCGTAGCGGGGGCGGGTGTCGGTGAACTGGAGGATGTAGCTGCCGGCGGGCAGGTCGAGGGAGTAGGCGCCTCGGCTGGTGCGCACCTGGCGCAGGTAGCCCCAGTCCGCGGTGAAGATGCGCACCGTCATGCCGGAGACGGAGCGCACCTGGCCCTTGACCCGGGTCAGCACCTCGCCCGCGACGAAGCCCGTGGGCTCGGCCGCGCCGACGGGGCTCACGAGGCCGAGCAGCAGGCCGGCGACGGCCAGGACGAAGGCGGCGCGCGTCCCGCGCCGTCGTGCGACGGTGTCCATGTCTCCCTCTCGCGGGGTGTCGCCACGCGACGGCGTGCACCCACGTTCTCCCAGGGCCAGCCTAGGACCGAGGCCCCGGGCGGATCCCCGGAACGGGCCTGCCGAAGGTCCCGACTCCGAGAGGTCCGAGGACCCCTCGCCGCGCGCGTCCGCCGGGTATCCTCCCCTGGGGCCACGAGGGAGGGACGCCGGTGCAGTCGGCACGAGCACGACGTTGGGAATGGGCCGGCGGAGCCGTCGCCGGAGCGGTGGCGCTCGCCGTGGTGCTGCACCTGGTCGGGATGCCCCTACCCTTCTGGCCCGTGGGCGCGCAGCGGCAGAACCCCTTCGAGGGCAGGTCCGTGCTGGTCGACCCGGACTCGCAGGCGCGCCGCGCCGCGGCCTCCGCGTCCGCCGCGGACCGGCCCCTCCTCGAGAGGATCGCCGACACCCCGACGGCCGTGTGGCTGACGCCGGAGGCGTCCGGCGTCGACCAGGTCGAGGACCGTGCGCGCAGCATCGCGATCCGCGCACGCGACGCCGACGCGACGGCCCTGGTCGTGCTCTACGGCATCGCCGACCGCGACTGCAGCGGCGAGGAGTCCGCCGGCGGGCTCCCTCCGGACGAGTACCGGGCGTGGGTCGCAGCCGTGGCCGACGGGCTGCGGGGCATCGGGCGGTCGGCGGTCGTGCTGGAGCCGGACGCCCTCGCCGACGTCGGCTCCTGCGCCGACCCGGCCGCCCGCACGGCGTTGCTGTCCGACGCCGTGGACGCACTGGTCGACGCCGACGTGACCACCTACCTCGACGCCGGGCACTCGGACTGGGTGGACCCGCGGGAGATGGCCGACCGGCTCCGGCGCGCCGGGGTCGAGCACGCCCGTGGCTTCTCCACGAACGTGGCCTTCTACGCCGCCGACGACGTCGAGCGCGCCTACGCCGACGCCGTGGTGGAGGCGCTCGGTGGGGGCCACTACGTCATCGACACCGGGCGCAACGGCAACGGCGCGAGCGGCGAGTGGTGCAACCCGCCGGGCCGGGCGCTGGGCCGCACGCCGTCGACGGGCGACGGCTCGCTCGACGCCTGGTTGTGGATCAAGCCGCCGGGGGAGAGCGACGGCGAGTGCGGGGGTGGGCCACCCGCCGGGACGTGGTGGTCCGAGCGGGCGGTCGAGCTCGCCCGTGCCGCCGGCTGGTGACGTCCGGCACGTCGTCGCGGGCCACCATTCCACCGGAACCCCGGGCAGGAGGTCCGAGCGTTGCTACGCTCGACCCATGGGAGAGACTTCTGCACGCCTGGCCGTCGTCATCGAGGACGACGCCGACGTCCGGCATCTCCTCAGGACCATCCTCGTCCGGAGCGGCTTCGAGGTCGTCCTCACGAAGGACGGCGCCGAGGGCGTGGAGGCCGTGCGCACCCACGACCCGGACCTCACGACGCTCGACGTGAACATGCCCGGCATGGACGGCTTCGCCGCCGCCAAGCTCATCCGTGAGTTCAGCTCGACCTACATCATCATGCTGACGGGTCTGGACGACGAGATCGACGTCGTGCAGGGCCTCGACTCCGGCGCGGACGACTACCTGGTGAAGCCCTTCCGGCCCCGGGAGCTGCGGGCCCGCATCGAGTCCGTGATGCGTCGCCCGCGGCGACTGGCCGACGGTGAGGAGGGGCCCGGTCGCGCGGCCGACCAGCCCGTCGTCGCCCCCCAGCCGGTGCACGCCGTGCCGGCGGCGGGGGTGGCGCAACCGCTCCAGCAGCAGCCCACGCACCAACCGGTCGCGGACCCGTGGCACGAGTCGCCGGTGGACCCGGCGGCGTACGCAGCCCCCGCGCAGCCGGCGCCACGGCCGACCGTCGTCCAGCAGCCGACCTACCCCGCGCAGCCGACCCCGGCGCCCCAGGAGGCGCCCGCGGCCCACGACCAGGGCCACGCGCCCGGCACCCACGGCTGGCACCCGGGCCGCGGCGGCGTCGCCCACGCAGCCTCGGTCAGCGCGGCCGCCGCCCCCGCGCAGCCGCAGTCGCAGGACGCCTGGTTGCGGTGCAACGGGCTCGCGGTGAACGTGGACACGCGCACCGTCGTCGTCGACGGGCGGACGGTCGAGCTCACCCGCACCGAGTTCGACCTCGTCGCCTCCCTCATGTCCACCGGGCGGCGGGTCCGCAGCAAGGCCGACCTCGTCCTCACGCTCCGCGGCCAGAACTACGTGACGACCTACTTCGTCAACGAGGCCGACAAGCGGGCCGTCGAGGTGCACATGGCCAACGTGCGACGCAAGCTCGGCGACTCCAGCACGACGCCCCGCTGGATCGAGACCGTGCGGGGCGTCGGCTACCGGATGGCCGAGGACGCCTGAGGCCCTCGCGCCCGCCGGTCAGTTGGCGTTGATCGGGATCTTCTGGGCGACGGTCGGCTTCTTCGAGGCGAAGATGGCGATCGGCACCTCCTGGGTGACCAGCTCGGGCTCGTACTCGTCGCTGCCGCGGCTCTTCTGGATCCACACCGTCGCGCTGAAGGTGAGCGTCACGCCCTGCGTGTCGGCCGCGAGCGGTCCGATCTTCTGGTTCCGCAGCTCGAACGCGCCCTTCGGCGAGGTGATGAGCATGCCGTACTCGGTGCTCACGGGCTGCGGGTCGAAGGTGATCTTGCGGGCGTCGGCGTCGAGCTCGTAGGGGTTCTCGACCTGCCCGGAGGCGGTGGTGGTCGCCGAGGTGACCTCGATGCGGTCGAGGTAGACCTTCCGCTTCTTGCTGAACTTGTCGCGCAGCTTCCGCGAGAGGTCGTAGCTCTGCAGCGTGAAGGAGAAGAACTTGTCGCCGCCGGGGTACCACTCGTTGGTCCGCGGCGTCGACTTCGTCGGCCAGATCGTGTACACGAAGTCCATCGAGCCGACCTTGACGTGCGACTGGAAGGTGCCGTCGCGCGTGAACTGGGAGTCGAAGGCCGGTGTCGCCGACGCGGTCGGCGTGGCCTCGGTCGACGCCGTGGCCGGCTTCTCGAGGACGCCGCACGAGCTCAGCAGCAGGGCGCACGCGACCGCCGCGACCAGGGTGGCGAGGGTGCGACGGGCAGGGGGGCGGGTGGTGGTCACGAGGAGTCCTCCGGACGAGCAGGGGTGTGCGAGGTGGTCGGTGGTGGGCAGCGGGTCAGACGGTGTAGCCGCGGTAGTTGCGCAGGATCTTCAGACCCATCCAGAAGGTCTGGGCGACGGTGATGACGCCGAGGATCGGCCAGCCGACGGACAGGATGTCCGACTGGAGGTCGATCGGGATCTGGATCCAGGCCGCCGCGGCGGCGACGAGGACGAGCAGGGCGATGGCGAACGGGTAGAGGTAGCTGTTGCCGGAGCCTCGCTCCGCCTTCGCCTGTGCCGCCCAGTTGTCGGTCTGCTTGCGGCTGGCGAACTTCGTCCAGGCCCGCACGAAGTGACCGATGCGGATCCACATGTAGAGCTCGGCCGGGAACAGCAGGAGGGCGAACAGGTAGTCCCGCCGGTGGCCGTAGTGCATGGACCGCGCGACGCGGTAGTTCAGGACGATGGCGACGGCCGGCGGCACGAGCCACCACGGGCTGAAGACGAACGCGTCGATCGAGACCGAGGCCAGCAGCAGGCTGAAGAACATCCCGCGCGTGATGATGTTGAGGACCATCGACATGTGCTCGAACCAGCGCAGGCGCAGGTTGGGGTGGAACGGCTGTCCCTTCGTGTCGCCGCGCTGGCCCGGCCACATCAGCTCGATCGCCCCGAAGTTCCACTTGACCTGCTGGGCGTCCAGGGCCCGCAGCGTGTTCATGCCGCCGACGTGGGCGCGCGCGGTGGCGCTGATCTTCGTGAGGTAGCCGGCGCTCTTGATCTGCAGGGAGAGCAGTGAGTCCTCCACCTCGCTGTCCTTCACCCAGGGTGCGCGCTGGTGGGTGAGCGTCATGACGTCGCGCAGCGCCTGCGTGGAGAAGATCGAGAACTGGCCGCCGAGCACCGCCATGTTCCGGCCCCGCAGCAGGTTCTGCATGTTGAACGCGGCGAACTGGGCCCGCTGGCCGGCGGTGAGGAACTTCGACATCGCGGTGGGCAGGGCGCTGTCGTCAATGCTGTAGATGGCCGAGATGCCACCGATGCGGTCGTCGCTGGTGATCTCGTCGACGAGGTCCTTGACGGCCGTCGGCTCCGGCGTGGTGTCCCCGTCGACGCCGATGATGTAGTCGCACCCCTCGGCGAGGAAGAAGCCGTAGTTGAGCGCGCCGACCTTCTTGTCGGGGTTCTCGCCGATGTCGTGGACGAAGA
>CAZREF010000060.1:0-10793 GCA_964599245.1 uncultured Aeromicrobium sp.
CCACCACTGACCCACCCCGCCCCGGCCGGCTCGTCCCCGACGAGCCGGCCGTCGCGCGTCCCGGCGGGTGCGCCGCCGCTGATTCCCATGAATTGATGGGAATCAGCAGCTCACCGCGGTTGTCCCTCACTCACCTGCGGATGATTCCTGGGGTCAGTGAGGGATTCCCATCAATTGATGGGAATCAGTCGTGGCTGCGGGAGCGGGCGCGCAGGGCGCGGGCGAGGTCGTCGCGACCCTCGGACACGTACCGCTTGGCAGCGGCCGAGGCCTCGGTGGTGCCGAGCCAGGCGTCGACCGCGTCGAGCGTCGACTGGGCGGGGTTCGCGAGCGGGAACAGGTAGACGAGCGCGACCTGGCCGATCCACACCCCCTTGTCCTCGATGACGGTCTCGGCCATGTCGAGGTAGCGCTGCACGTACGGCTCGAGCACGTCGGCCTGGCCGCTCACCTGGAACGCCGCCGCGGTCTGGCGGCGGGTCTCGTTCGGGGTGGAGGCGTCGACGACGGCCGCCTGCCACGCGGCCTCCTTGGCCTGCGCGGTCGGGCGGATCGCGCGGGCGGCCGCAGCCCGCTCGCGGCCGGAGATGGTGTTGTCGCGCTCGAGCTCGGCGTCGATCTCGGCGTCGTCGACGTCGCCGAGACGGGCGAGGGCGGTGACGAGCGTCCAGCGCAGGTCGGTGTCGACGTCCAGTCCGGGCAGCCCGTCGGCCAGCAGCGCACGGAGGCGATCGGGCGAGGTGGCGGCCGACGCGTACCCGCGCACGAGCGCGAGCTGGTGGTCGCTGCCGCCCTCGGCCGCCTCCGCGAGCGCCAGCACGCCGGCCTCCCACCGCTCGGCCAGCGCGGGACGGGCCTCGTCGGAGGTGAAGAGGTTGATCGCCGACTGGCCCTGGCGCAGGAGGGAGGCGACGGCGGTGAGGTCCGTCTCGGAGCCGACCCCCGCGAGCACCAGCGAGACGAAGTCCGACGAGGCGAGCTCGGCGTCGCGGGTCATGTCCCACGCCGAGCCCCAGCACAGGGCGCGGGGGAGCGACTCGGCGAACGCCATGTCGTGCTCGACCAGCTGGGCGAAGGAGTGCTCGTCGAGCCGGATCTTGGCGTAGGTGAGGTCGTCGTCGTTCAGGAGCACGAGCGCGGGGCGACGCTTCCCGACGAGCTCGGGGATCTCGGTGAGCTCGCCGCGCACGTCGGTCTCGACCCGCTCGACCCGCTCGAACCGACCGTCCGCGACGTCGTAGAGGCCGATCGCGATGCGGTGACGACGCAGCGTCGGGTAGGCCTCGACCGCGGACTGCTCGACGGCGAAGGACGTGAACGTGCCGTCGTCGCCCGTCTCGAAACGCGCGCGCAGCGTGTTGACGCCCGACGTCTGCAGCCACTCCTGCGCCCACGAGTCCAGCTCGCGGCCCGACGCGGCCTCCAGCTCGGTCAGGAGGTCCTGGAGGGTGGTGTTGCCGTAGGCGTGCTTGGTGAAGTACGAGCGGAGACCGGCGAAGAAGTCCTCGACCCCGACCCAGGCGACGAGCTGCTTGAGGCTCGAGGCGCCCTTGGCGTACGTGATGCCGTCGAAGTTGGCCTCGACCGCGTGCAGGTCGTAGTTGTCGGCGGCGATGGGGTGCGTGGACGGGAGCTGGTCCTGCCGGTACGCCCAGTTCTTGCGGTTGTTCGTGAAGCCGGTCCAGGCGTCGGTGAAGCGGGTGGCCTCGACGGAGGAGTGGTGGGCGGCGAACTCGGCGAACGACTCGTTGAGCCACAGGTCGTCCCACCACTTCATCGTGACGAGGTCGCCGAACCACATGTGCGCCATCTCGTGCAGGATCGTGTTGGCACGCTGCTCGTAGGCCGCGACGGTCTGGCGGCTGCGGAAGATCATCTCGTCGCGGAAGGTCACGCACCCCGCGTTCTCCATCGCGCCCATGTTGTACTCCGGCACGAACAGCTGGTCGTACTTGCCGAACGGGTACGCCATCTGGAACGCGTCCTCGAAGAACGCGAAGCCCTGCTCCGTCACGAGGAGGATGTCGTCGGCGTCGAGGTGCTCCACCAGTGACTGCCGGCAGAAGACGCCGAGCGGGATCTCGCCGTACTCGCCGCGGTACACGTCCTCCACGCGGTGGTACTCGCCCGCGACGAGCGCGGTGATGTAGGTCGACATCGTCTTCGTCGTGGCGAAGACGCGCGTGCTCGTGCCGTCGCCCGCCTCGACCGTCTCCTCGACGGGAGAGTTCGAGACGACCTCCCAGTGCGCCGGAGCGGTGACCCGGAAGTCGAACGTGGCCTTGAGGTCGGGCTGCTCGAACGTGGTGAAGACGCGGCGCGCGTCCGGTACCTCGAACTGCGTGTAGAGGTAGACCCGGTCGTCGGCGGGGTCGACGAAGCGGTGCAGGCCCTCGCCCGAGTGCGAGTAGGCGCAGGTCGCCTCGACCCGGAGCTCGTTCTCGGCCTGCAGGTCGGGGAGCGGGATCCGGCTGTCGGCGTACGTGGCCGGGTCCAGCGACGTCCCGTTGAGCGTGATCGAGGAGATCTCCGCGTCGACGAGGTCGGCGAACGTCGAGGAGCCCGGGACCGCGCCGAAGCGCAGGGTCGTGACCGAGCCGAACCGCTCCGCGCCCTGCGTCAGGTCCAGCTCGACGACGTAGTGGTCGGTGGAGACGACGCTCGCGCGCTCGGTGGCTTCTTCACGGGTCAGGTTCGTTCCGGGCATGCCGCCCACTCTATGCACCGCGCCGCCGGTCGTGCCGGGCGGTCGCGGGCCGCGGGGCGGTCAGCCGAGGGTGCCTTCGAAGTAGGTCAGTCCGCCGGCGCGGTCGAGGCGCACGTCGTCGAGGCCCGCCTCGACCAGCCAGTGCCGGACGTCCTCGTTCCGGACGCCGGGCCCGAGCACGCCGACCGCCCGACCCGCGAGGTGGACGGGCAGGAAGCGCAGCCCGGCGTCGGAGCAGAAGACGCTGCCCACGAGGCGACCGCCGGGCCGGAGCACCCGCGCCAGCTCCTGCACCGCGCGGCGGGGGTCGGGGAAGCAGTGCAGGCTCGTGAACGCCAGCACCAGGTCGAAGGTGCCCGGGTCGTCGGTGAGGGCCTGCACGTCGGCCTCGCGGGTCTCCACCACGTCGGCGAGCCCGAGACGCTCGGCCTCGCGAGCGGTGCGCTCGAGCATCGCGGGGGAGATGTCGGCTGCGACGTAGCGCAGGTCGACGTCGGGTGGCAGGTCGCGCAGCGCCACCCCGCCGCCGCACGGCACGTCCAGCACGGCCGCACCCGATCGCAGGGACGCCAGCTCGCGCCGGGCGCGGCGGTGCAGCTCCTCGACGCTGGAACCCACGCCGACGCGCCAGAGGAGCGCGCCGAGCCGCGGGTCGGTGCTGACCTTGTCGTAGACGACCGCCCAGGGGTGGTCGGACTGCCAGGAGCGGCTCGCGTCGCGCATGCGGGGACGCTAGCGCCTCCGAGCGGTTCCTGCGGCAGGATGGACGCCGTGGACCTCCCCTTCGCTCGCTCCGAGCGCTCGTCCGTCGGGATCGAGTGGGAGCTGGCGCTCGTCGACGCCGACTCCGGAGACCTGCGTCAGGTGGCCCAGACGGTGCTCGAGGCGGTCGCCCCGGAGGGTGGGGGCGAGCACCCCCTGATCCGCCAGGAGCTCCTGCTCAACACCGTCGAGGTGGTCTCCCGCGTCCGTCGGACCGTCGCCGAGGCGGGGGCCGACCTGCAGGAGGCGATCGACGAGATCCGCACCGTCACCGACCCGCTGCGCGTGGAGCTGATGTGCGCGGGCACGCACCCCTTCGCGCGGTGGGACAACCAGAAGGTCACCGACAAGGAGCGCTACGCGACGCTCATCGACCGCACCCAGTGGTGGGGCCGGCAGATGCTCATCTACGGCGTCCACGTGCACGTCGGCGTCGAGGACCGCGACAAGGTGCTGCCGATCGCCAACGCGATGCTCGCCTACTACGGGCACCTGCAGGCCCTCAGCGCGTCGTCGCCGTTCTGGGGCGGCAAGGAGACGGGGTACGCCTCCAACCGCGCGCTGATGTTCCAGCAGCTGCCGACGGCCGGGCTGCCCTTCCACTTCCAGCGGTGGTCCGAGCTCGAGCACTACGTGCAGGACCTCACCACCACCGGGGTCATCGACGTCTTCGACGAGATCCGCTGGGACCTGCGCCCGTCGCCGAAGTTCGGCACCCTCGAGGTGCGGGTGTGCGACGGCATCCCGACCATGAGCGAGCTGCTCAGCATCTCCGCGCTCACGCACTGCCTCGTCGAGCACTTCAGCAGCGAGCTCGACGCCGGGCGGGAGCTGCCGGACCTGCCGCCCTGGTTCGCGCAGGAGAACAAGTGGCGCTCCGCCCGCTACGGGATGGACTCCTGGCTCGTCCTCGACCAGCACGCCCGGGAGGACCTGGTCACCGCGGACCTCGCGCGGCTGCTCGTCACGCTCGAGCCGGTCGCGGAGCGGCTCGGCTGCCTCGACGAGCTCGCCGGCATCGACGAGATCGTGCGCCGCGGCCCGTCCTACGTCCGGCAGCGACGGGTGGCCGAGAGCAACGAGGGCCGGCTCGACGCGGTCGTCGCCTCCCTCGTGGAGGAAATGCGGGCGGGATGTCCGGTGTTGACGCCCACGTCCGAGGACCACTGACCACCACCAGACGAAGGAGCACGCATGAGCGAGACCACCGGGACCGAGACCGTCGACTTCTGGTTCGACCCGCTCTGCCCGTGGGCGTGGATGACGTCGCGCTGGATGCTCGAGGTGGAGCAGGTGCGCGACGTGCGCACCGTCTTCCACGTCATGAGCCTGTCGGTGCTCAACGAGGACAAGGACGTCCCTGCGGAGTACCAGGAGATGATCCAGCGCGGGTGGGGGCCGGTGCGGCTCGCGATCGCCATCGAGCAGCAGCACGGCCAGGAGAAGCTCCGCGAGTTCTACACCGCCATCGGGACGGCGCACCACCCCGGCGGCCGCGACTTCGACCGCGCGCTCTACGAGGAGGTGCTGGCCGAGGTCGGGCTCCCGACCGAGCTCGCCGACGCGGCCGAGGACTCCTCGCTCGACGACGCGGTGCGCGCCTCGCACGAGGACGGCATCTCCCGGGTCGGCCAGGAGGTCGGCACCCCGGTCATCTCGGTCGGCGGCACGGCCTTCTTCGGCCCGGTCCTCTCGCCCGCTCCCAAGGGTGAGGATGCCGGCAGGGTGTTCGACGGGGCTCGTCTCCTCGCCGGGTACGACGGCTTCTACGAGCTCAAGCGCACCCGCGACCGCGACCCGATGTTTGGCTGAACCCGAGGGCGCTCCGCGCCCGAGCGGTTCAGTCAGGCTGAGTTGTCTCACCGGCGAAGCCGGTCTCTCTGTATCGAAGCCTGGTGGGCGTCCAGGCCCAGCCACCTCCACCGACCACCTCCACCGCCGAGCAGGCTCCGCCGCCAGCGATGGTGCCGAGCGGCACGGCACCTGCGCGACACTGTCCCCATGACCCTGCACCCCCAGGCCCGCGCCTACCTCGCCCTCGCGGGCGACCACGACGAGCCGCTCGACCACGCGGCCGTGCTGCAGACGCGAGCCGAGACACGGGCGGCGGCGCTTGAGGCCGACCGGATCGGCCTCGGGTACGTCGCCGACGTCGACGCCGACGGCGTGCCGTGCCGGCTCTACCGCCCACGGGTCGGCGCGCCGGTGGCCCTCTACGTGCACGGTGGCGGCTGGGTGATGCACGACCTCGAGACGCACGACGTCTTCTGCCGCTACCTCGCGCACACCACGGGCTGGGCGCTGCTGTCGGTCGGCTACCGGCTCGCGCCGGAGCACCCCTTCCCGGCTCCGCTCGACGACGTGCAGACGGCGGCGCGGTGGCTGCGGAGCCAGGGTCGGCCCCTGCGGCTCGACACCGAGTGGGTGCCGGCGATCGGCGACTCGGCGGGCGCGAACCTGGTCGCGGGCCTGTGCGTCCGCGAGCCGTCGCTCGTCGACCACCAGGTCCTCCTGTACCCGGTCACCGACCGACGGGCACCACTGGAGGCGGCGCTCGAGAACGCCGCCCTCGACCGCGCGTCGATGGAGTGGATGTGGGACGCGTACGCCCCCGGCGACGTCGCCGACTCGCCTGAGGTGAGCGTCGCCCGCGCCGCGAACCTCGCCGACCATCCACCGGCGATCGTCGTCACGGCCGAGCACGACCTCCTGCGCGACCAGGGCGAGGCCTACGCAGCAGCGCTGGCCGAGGCCGGGGTCGGCGTCACCGCGCACCGAGCCCTCGGGATGATCCACTCCTTCTGGCGGCAGCCCGACGTCTTCGACGCCTCCCGCTCGCTCGTGCGGGCCGTCGGGGCGTGGCTCGACACGGCTCGTTCCGACGCGCGGGACCGCTGATCGCGGCTGGCATACTGTCGCGAATGGTGCAGCAGGCCGGACCGGCGGACACGGCGCGCCCGACGGTGGTCGCACGGCTGCTCTCGCGTCGTCCCGTGCAGACCGTGCCGACCTACTCCATCGGGCTGCCCGGCATGAGCGACGGTCCGCCGGCCCCGCAGCGGGTGGTCCCGCTGGTGCGCACCGCCTCGGTCGCCGTGGCGCTGGTGCTGCTCGTCGTCGCGGTGGTGGCACGGTCGGCATGGCTGTCGGTCCCTCTGCTGGTGGTCGCCGCGGGCGTCGTGGCCGTCGGGTTCCGTGGGACCGTCCGTCACGCTCGTCATCGCCGCCGGTTGCGGGCGGCGTTGCAGGCGTGGGCGCCGACCACGGCGCTGCCCTACGCCGGCCGCTCCGGCGGACCCTGGCAGCTGCGCATGTGGGAGCCGTACCTCCTGCGCTCGGGCGAGCGGAACGTCATCGTCAACCTGCACGAGAAGTACGTCGAACGGATCCTGACCGAGGGCGAGGCGCCGCTGCGCTCGCCGCTGCTGCAGCTCGGCTCCGGTGGGACCGCGGACCTCGGCGACGTGATGGTGCCGAGCCTCAAGGCCTTCTTCTACGTGCAGAACGCCCAGACCAACAGCCGCTTCATGGCCCGCCGCGAGGTGACGCACGTCTGGCTCAACCACGGTGACTCCGACAAGCCCGCGAACTACAACCCCCGCCACGCCGACTACGACGTGCTGGTCGTCTGCGGCCAGGCGGGGATCGACCGGTACGCCAACCACGGCATCCACGTCGACCCCGACAAGTTCGAGGTCCTCGGACGTCCGCAGGCGTGGCAGGTGGAGTCGGTGCGGTCGCCGATCGAGACGCTCGAGCAACCGACCGTGCTCTACGCGCCCACGTGGCACGGTCTCGAGGAGGCGGTGAACTTCTCCTCCCTCGAGCGCGGTCCGGAGATCGTGGCGGCGCTGCTGGAGCGTGGTGCCCGCGTGGTGTTCCGGCCCCACCCGCTCAGCTACCGGTGGCGTCGTCGGCGTGCCGTGGCGATGCAGATCCGCCGGACCCTCAAGGCACACCGGGACGCCGGTGGACCCGGCCACGTGTTCGGGAACCGCGCCGACGTCCAGTGGAGCGTGGCCGACTGCGTCAATGCCTCCGACGCGCTGATCTCCGACGTCTCGAGCGTCGTCTCGGACTGGCTGCAGTCCGAGAAGCCGTACTGCATGACCGCGATGCGTTCCGGTGTCGAGGAGTTCCGCGCCGAGTACCCGATCGCGCAGACGGCCTACGTCCTGCGTGGCGACCTCGAGAACCTCGACGAGGTGCTCGACGACCTGCTGCTGAAGGACCCGCTCCGCGAGGCGAGGGTCGCGCGCAAGCGCTACGTCCTGGGCGACTTCGAGGGCGAGCAGTCCGCCGCCGCCTTCGCCGCCTTCGTCCGTCGGGTCGTGCGCGAAGGGCGCTGACCGACGACGTCGAGCCTCTGGGAGAATGGGCCCATGCGCGTCCACCTCGGAACCGACCACGCCGGCCTCGAGCTGAAGGACCGGCTGAAGACCTGGCTCTCCGAGCACGGGTACGAGCCCGTCGACCACGGCGCGCACGAGTACGACGCCGACGACGACTACCCGCCGTTCTGCGTCGCCGCCGCCCAGGCCGCCGTCGATGAGCCGGGTGCCCTGGCCATCGTGATCGGCGGGTCCGGCAACGGCGAGCAGATCGCCGCCAACAAGGTGCGCGGTGCCCGCGCGGCCCTCGCTTGGAGCACCGAGACCGCGGCCCTCGCGCGGGAGCACAACGACGCGCAGGTCGTCGCCATCGGTGGTCGCATGCACACGTTCGAGCAGGCCGTGCAGATCGTCGAGACGTTCCTGACCACGCCCTTCAGTGGCGCCGAGCGCCACCAGCGACGCATCGACCTGCTCGCGACCTACGAGGCGACCGGACGGTTCGACTGATCCCCGCGGTGCGCCCGGAGGTGCGACGTGCCTGAGGGCCACACCCTCCACCGCCTGGCGGGACGGTTGACGAAGGCGTTCGCCGGTGACCGGGTCCGCTCCAGCAGCCCCCAGGGGCGGTTCGTCGACGGCGCCGCACGCCTCGACGGCGCGACCCTCGCGTCCGCCGACGCCTGGGGCAAGCACCTCTTCGTCCGCTTCGACGGCCTGCAGGAGCAGGTGCACGTCCACCTCGGCCTGTACGGGACGTTCCGCATCTCCCGGCACACCGAGGGCGAGGTGCCCGACGTCGTCGGCCAGGTCCGATGGCGGCTCGAGGGCCCTGCGGAGTGGCCGACCCGCACCGCCGACCTGCGCGGACCGACCGCCTGCGAGCTCCTCGTGCCCGACGAGGTCGACGGCATCCTCTCGCGCCTCGGCCCCGATCCGCTGCGGGACGACGCCGACCCCACCCGCGCGTGGGACCGGATCCACCGGTCACGGGCGCCGATCGCGACCCTGCTCATGGACCAGTCGGTGGTCGCGGGCATCGGCAACGTGTACCGCGCCGAGCTGCTGTTCCGTCACGGCGTCGACCCCTACCTCCCGGGCCGCGACCTGCCGGAGCCGTTCTGGGACGCCCTGTGGTCCGACCTCGTCGCACTCATGCACGAGGGCGTCCGCACGGGCCGGATCGACACGGTCCACGTCGAGCACGAGCCGGAGCGGATGGGACGTCTGCCGCGCCGCGACGACCACGGCGGCGAGGTGTACGTCTACCGGCGCGACGGTCAGGCGTGCCACGTGTGCGGGGACGTCGTTCGCACGGCCGAGCTGGGTGCGCGCAACCTGTTCTGGTGCCCGACGTGCCAGGCCGCGGGTACGCTCGGCCGGTGAGGTCCGGTCTGCGTCGAGCTCGGCACCGCGTCGGGCGGTACGTCGAGGACCGCGTGGTGCGCTGGCAGACCGGCACGCGCGAGGGACAGGTCGCCGTGCTCGGCGCCCTCGCGGCGACGAGCACCGTGATCCTGCTCCTCTCGCTCGCCTCCTACCAGGTGTTCCCGGCGTTCACCTTCATCATCCCGCTGCTGCTCGGCAGCATCACGCTGCGCTTCCAGCCGCTCGGTGTGCTGGTGCTGCTGATCGCGGCGTTCGTGACCGTCACCGTGACCGTCCAGTCCCTCAGCGAGGGCATGACGACCGGGCGTGCGAGCTCGCTGGTGATGATGACGATCGTCGCGGGGATCCTGCTGTGGGAGGCACGTCGGCGCCGCAGCGGACTTCCCGGCCCGCTCGGGGAGGCGATGCTGGTCGACCTGCGCGACCGTCTGCAGGCGCAGGGTCGGGTGCCCTCCCTGCCGCCCCCGTGGCACGCCGAGTCGGCGATGCTCACGGCCGGCGGGGTCCACTTCTCCGGAGACTTCATGGTGGCGAACCTCTCCGAGGACGAGCGGCACCTGGAGATGGTGCTGGTCGACGTGTGCGGCAAGGGTGTCGCGGCCGGCACCCAGTCCCTGCAGCTCGCGGGCGCCCTCGGAGGCCTCATCGGCGCTCTTCCCCCGCTGGCCCTGTTCAGCGCCGCGAACGACTTCATGCTGCGCCAGGACTGGGACGAGGGCTTCGCCACGGCGGTGCACGTGACGATCGACCTCAGGTCGGGCGACTACGGCATCATCAGCGCCGGCCACCCCCCGGTGCTGCACTGGCAGCCGGGGGCGGGGGACTGGAAGACCGACCACGCGCGCGGCACCGCGCTCGGCATCCTGCGCCAGCCCGACTTCCACGTCACGCAGGGCCGGCTCGCCCCGGGGGAGGCGCTGTTGTTCTACACCGACGGCGTGGTCGAGTCGCGGTCGCAGGGCGTCGAGGAGGGGGTCGACTGGCTGCGCACCACCGCCGCGCGAGCCGTCCGGCCCGGGTTCGAGGGAGCGGCGGGCCGGATCATCGGCCGCGTGCGGGCCAAGGACGACGACCGGGCCGTCCTGCTCCTCGCCCGCACGGACTGAGCCGCCTGCGGGTGTGGCATCATGGGTGCCGCTTCGGCCCCGAGAGCGGACGTAGCTCAATTGGTTAGAGTCTCTGCCTTCCAAGCAGAATGTTGCGAGTTCGAGTCTCGTCGTCCGCTCTCGGGGCCGAAGCATGTCTGCGCCCCGCCGACGAAGCCGCGACGTATCGAGACCACTGTGGGTGGCTCAGCGTCGAGTGGGCCGGCGCGGAGCCGTTGCCGGGTGGTCTCGCTCCGTCGCGGCTACGCCCCTCCTGCGACGGCTCCATTGCAGGCACGACGCTCGTTCCTCGCGCGTGTCCGCTACTCGACCAGCGGGTAGATGTCCGCTGGTCGAGAGACGGCCCACGAGGTCCACCTCGACAGGCTCGGCGGGCGGTCTCGTTCTCGAGTGACCCCGTTCCCCGAGCGATCCCGTTCCCCGAGCCTGGTCCCCCCGAGCTTGTCGAGGGGTCGAGGGGCAGGCAGGGTCCACCTCGACAGGCTCGGCGGGCGGTCT
>CAZREF010000061.1:0-10704 GCA_964599245.1 uncultured Aeromicrobium sp.
CCACCCGCTGGCGATCCCGGTGCCGTACTACCACTCGAACGTCGACAGCGACGAGGTCATGTTCTACGTCGACGGCGACTACGAGGCGCGCAAGGGCTCGGGCATCGGCAAGGGGTCGGTGAGCGTGCACCCGGGCGGGCACTCGCACGGCCCCGTGCCGGCCGCCATCGAGGCCAGCCTGGGCGCGGAGTCCTTCGACGAGCTCGCCGTCATGGTGGACACCTTCCGTCCGCTCGAGCTCGGGGAGGGCGGACGTGCGGTCGACGACGGCGTCTACCACCGCTCGTGGTCGCTCTGAGGTCTCCCGCGCCCGGGCCGTGTCACCGCTCCCGCCGGCCGGTCCGTCGACGGCTCGCGCCGGGCGCGGAAGGATGACGACATGACCGCCACCCCGGACGTCGTCGACTGGGGCACCACCACGCTCCCGTGGTGCTCCTACTCCGTCGACGACGGCCCGCGCCGCGTCGGGGTCGGCGTCGGCGAGCACGTGCTCGACGTCGCTGCCGCCCTGCCCGACCTGGCCGACGACGTCGCCGACGGCACCCTCGACGTCCTGCTCACCCACCCGTCCGAGCAGCGGGGAGTGGTGCGCGCCCGCCTCCTGGAGGCGGCCGCCGACGTCGATGCGCACCGCCTCGTGCCGCAGACGGACCCCACGCTGCACCTGCCGTGGACGGTGCGCGACTACGTCGACTTCTACGCCTCCGAGCACCACGCCACGAACCTCGGTCGGATCTTCCGACCGGGCTCGGAGCCGCTGACCCCCAGCTGGAAGCACCTGCCCGTCGGGTACCACGGCCGCGCCGGCACGGTCGTGGTCTCCGGCACCGACGTCGTCCGACCCTCGGGCCAGCGCCGCGACCAGGACGGCGAGGTCGTCCTCGGTCCGTCCGTGCGCCTCGACGTCGAGGCCGAGGTCGGCTTCGTCGTCGGTGGGCCGCCCGCCCGAGGCCCGCTGACGTTGGCCGAGGCGGAGGACCGGCTGTTCGGGGTGTGCCTCGTGAACGACTGGTCCGCCCGCGACATCCAGGCGTGGGAGTACGTGCCGCTCGGTCCGTTCCTGGGCAAGTCCTTCGCGACGTCGGTCTCGCCGTGGGTGGTCCCGGTGGAGGCGCTCGCCCACGCACGCGTCGCGCCGCCGGTGCGCGACGTCCCGCTGCTGCCCTACCTCGACGACGCCGACGCCGCCGCCGGTGGCTTCGACCTCCGGCTCGAGGTGCGACTCGGCGACGACGTCGTCTCCCGACCGCCGTACGCCACCATGTACTGGACACCGGCGCAGATGCTGGCCCACCTGTGCGTGAACGGCGCCTCCGTGCGGCCGGGCGACCTGTTCGCCTCGGGCACGGTGAGCGGCCCGGCTCGGGACGAACGAGGTGCCCTCATCGAGATCACGTGGAACGGGGAGGAGCCGCTCACGCTCTCGGACGGCTCCACCCGGACGTTCCTCGAGGACGGCGACGTGGTCACGATCTCTGCCACGGCCCCCGCCGTCGACGGCGGCTGGATCCAGCTCGGACGGGTCGTCGGCGCGGTGGCGCCCCCGCGCTGACCGTCCCGATCGCCCTCAGGGCCGGTTCCTCTCAGGCCCGGTCGCCCGTGAGCAGACCGCGTGAACGGGCGAGGAGCTCGTCCAGGGCGACGCGCTCGGCCCGCGTCAGGTCCGACGACTCCACCGTCGTCTCGACCTCACCCAGGTGCCTGAGCAGCGGTGCTCGACCTGCGGGGTCGAGCTGCTCGCCGACCACCCCGGCGGCCTGCACGAGCGAGGCCAGGACGGGCGGCTGGTCCGCCCCGCAGCGCCGGACGGACCCGAAGGCCTCGTCGACGACCTCGTCGAACGAGGGGCGTGCCACCCGCAGCCGCTCCTCGCCCCCGTCGCGCACCGCGTAGTCGCCGAGCGGCGCACCGGCAGCGACCACCAGGACGGAGGCCAGGTGCCCCACGGCCGTCGTCGCCGTCGTCGGGTCGTTGATGCCCGGGGAGAGGGCCCTCAGCGCGATGTCGACCAGCTGACCCACCCCGAAGGTGACGTCCTGGCCGACGGTCCGCTCCGCGCCGATCGCCACACAGTCGCGAGGGTCCGGCCCGCCGTCCTCCGGAGCCCCGCCCTGCACCCTGAGCAGCGGCTGGCCGAGCACGACCCATGCCCCCACCGGCACCACGACGTCCACCGAGCACTCGCGCTCCCGCGCCCAGGCGAGCAGCCGGTCCTCGTCCACCGACTGCACGAAGCCGCCGCGGTCCGACCTCACCGCCACCCCCGACGCCGCGTGGTCGGCGACGTCGGCCGGGACCACGTCCCGGCGCAGCCCGTCGAGCGAGCGCGTGGCCGCCTCGGCGATGTCCTCCATCGTCTTCTCGACCCGACTGACCTCGACGACGTGTGCGATGAACCACACGAGGGCCAGCACGGACGCGAGCGCCAGCACGAGGGCCAGGGTGACCGAGACGCCCGGCACGAACGCGGTGCCCTCGTCGGCGGAGCGGACCGACAGCAGGACCACGAGACTGAAGGTGAAGCTGGCGAGGAGCACGGCCAGGACGGTCTGGTTGCGCAGGTCGCGCAGGAACGTGCGCAGCAGCCGGGGACTGAACTGGCTCGACGCGAGCTGGAGCGTCACCATCGTGAGCGAGAAGGTCAGGCTCGTGACGGTCATCGTGGAGCCGGCGATCGTCGAGAGCACGGAGCGGGCGCCGTCCGGCCCGCCACCGAAGACCAGGTCGGACGACCACCCGCCCCACGCCCGCTCGGCGGCCGGAAGGGCGATGCCGAGGGCCAGCCCGACGAGCACGGCGGCCCCGGGCACGACCCAGAAGCGCTCACGGCTCCGCTCGAGCAGGACCGTGGTCCGGACGCTGGCCATCGGGCCATCATGCCGTGCCGGGGGTCAGCCGGCCCGGCGGCCGGACGGCACCACGACCGCACGGCTCGGCTCGACGGCTCGGGGCGCGTCGGAAGGCGAGGGGCGGGTACACGACAGGGGCGGCATCTCGACCGCCCGAGCGAAGGATCGGCATGGAGCTGACACCCGACGTGCTGCGCGACCGCACGCGCGAGCCGTTGCCGCTGCCCGGGGGCGGGCGCACCGGCGAACGGTTCGCCGCGCTCGAGGCCCTCGGGCGCGAGGACCTGCCGCTGGCCAAGCTGGTGGAGCCCCACCACGACGCGGTGGCCATCGGCGCGGAGCTGGAGCACCACGTCGACCCTGAGGGCGTGTGGGCGGTGTGGGCAGCAGAGCCACCGTTCGCGGTGCTGCAGGCTCGTCACGCGCACGGCAGGTGGCGGCTCGACGGTCGCAAGGCGTTCTGCTCGGGTGCCGACGTCGTCTCGCACGCGCTGGTGACCGCCGACGACGTCGGGCGGTCGCGCCTCTTCGCCCTGCGGCTGGACCAGCCGGGCCTGCGGCCGGCTCCGGATGGCTCGGCGTGGGTGGGCGCCGGCATGGCGCGGGCGCGCACCGTGACGCTGTCGTTCGACGACGTCGCGGCGGTCCCGGTCGGCGAGGCGGGCGACTACACCTCCCGCCCCGGGTTTTGGCACGGCGCGGCGGGCATCGCGGCGGTCTGGCTCGGTGGCGCGCGGGGTGTCGCGGACGTCGTGGAGCGGTCGCGCTCCCTCGACGACCACGGGCTCGCGCACCGGGGAGCGGTCCGCGCCTCCCTGCTGGCGGCATCGGCCACGCTCGCTCGCGTCGCCCACGATGTCGACGCCCGACCGTCCCTCGGCCACGAGCAGGTGGTGCTCGCGGCCAGGGCCGTCGTGGCGTGGACCGTCCACGAGGTCGTGGACCGCGTCGGACGAGCCGCCGGACCCGGCCCGCTCGCCTTCGACGCCGAGCACTCCGCCCGCGTCGCGGACCTGCAGGTCTTCGTCCGCCAGCACCACGCCGAGCGTGACCTGGCGAGGCTCGGCTCGATCGGGGCGCCGTGACCGCCGCACCCTGGGCGGAGCAGCTCCTCGGCCTCCCGCTCGTCACCGACCCGGGCGGGCCCCTGGTCGTGCTGTCGGCGCATCCCGACGACGAGGTGCTGGGCGTCGGGGGGTGGCTCGCCGCACAGACGGGCCGCCCGACCCGCTTCGTCGTCGCCACCGACGGCGAGGGCTCCCATCCCGGTAGCCCCACGACCAGCCCGGCCACGCTCACGGGCGTCCGACGCCGGGAGCTGCGCGCCGCGCTGCGAGCCCTCGGGCACGCCGACCCGGACGTCACGCACCTCGGGCTGCGCGACGCGGCGCTCCCCGACGACGAGCCCGCACTGCGCTCCGCACTCTCGGCCCTGCTCGTCGGCGCGGCCCTGGTGCTCAGCCCGTACGAGGACGACGGCCACGGCGACCACGACGTGCTCGGCGCCGCCACCCGCGACGTCGCCGCGACCGGCACCACCGTCTGGCGCTACCCGGTCTGGCGCTGGACGACGGCCGCACCGTCACCCCGCCCGTCCTGGCTGGACGGCGCGGCGCGCCTGCCGGAGCGGCCGGACGGACGCTCACGCAAGCTGCGTGCGCTCGAGGCGTTCACGTCGCAGCTGCGACCGCTGTCGCCCCACCCGGCCGACGCCGCGGTCCTCACGCCCGCGCTGCTCGCCCACGCGCGCTCCGCACCGGAGGTCGTGCTCACGTGACCGACCCGGCCTACTTCGAGGACCTCTACCGCACCGACCCCGACCCGTGGCGGCTCGAGGGCTCGGCCTACGAGGACCGCAAGCGCGCGCTCACCCTCGCCGGCCTCCCGCGGGCGAGGTACCGGCGAGCCTTCGAGCCCGCCTGCGCGGGAGGGCGGATCACCGAGCTCCTCGCGGCGCGCTGCGACGCCGTGGTGGCGATGGACCCCGTCGCGGTCGCGATCGACCGGGTGCGTGCCCGAGCGCTGCCGGGCGTCGAGCCGGTGCGGGGTGCGGTCCCGGAGGACTGGCCGGCCGGCGTCTTCGACCTCGTCGTGCTGTCGGAGCTCCTCTACTTCCTCACGCGGACGCAGCGCCGCCTCGTCGCCGACCTGACGGTCGCGTCGCTGGCCTCGCAGGGCCACGTCGTCGCCGTGCACTGGCGGCACGACTTCGACGAGGCGGCGTCGGAGCCGGAGTCGGCCCACGCCGACCTGCACGCCACGGGGCTGCGCACCCTCGTGACCCACCTCGAGGACGACTTCCGGCTCGAGGTGCTCACCCGTGCCTGAGCTCGCCGGCATCGCCGTCGTCGTCCCGGCCCGGGACGAGGCCGCCCACGTCCGAGGGTGCCTCGCCTCCCTGGCCGACGCCGCGCGCGAGGTCGCTGCCCCTGTCCGGGTCGTCGTGGTCGTGAACGGCACCGTGGATGCGACCGCCGCCGAGGCCCGCCGTCACGGCGCCGAGGTCCTCGAGCACGACGAGCCGGGCGTGGGTCTCGCGCGGGCCACGGGCTTCGCCCACGTCCTCCGGGGCCAGGATCCACGCAGGACGTGGATCGCGACGACCGACGCGGACTCGCGGGTGCCTCCGGGCTGGCTGCGCCTGCACGCGGACCTCGTCGCGCGAGGCGCCGAGGCCGTCGTCGGCACCGTCCGGCTCCCGGCCGCCGATCGAGCCCGGCACGCCTCGTGGTGGGCCGAGTACCGGCGCGGGATCGTCGGGGGCGAGCACCCGCACGTGCACGGCGCCAACCTCGGCGTCCTCGGCTCCGCCTACGTCGCGGCCGGCGGCTTCGAGGCGGTGCAGGCCCACGAGGACGCCTCGCTCGTCGCGCGCCTGGAGGCGACGGGCGCCCGGACGGTGCGCACCGTGGAGGAACCCGTCTGGACGTCGGCGCGCGTCCGGGGACGTGCGCCGACCGGCGTCGCGGCCGACCTCCTCGCGGCGCGGCCGTCGGCCGGCTGATCGCGGCAGGGTCAGTGCACCCGCGAGAGTGCGCGACCCCTGGCGGCCACCCGCAGCCGCACCGCGGCATGCAGGTCGTCGCGGCCGAGCACGTCGTGCAGCTGCGCCGTCACCTCGTCGGCGCGGTCCGCCACGTGCGCGAGGTCGGCCGCCGGCTCGACGGTCGCGTCGATGCGCGCGACCAGCTGGCCCCGGTCCTTCACGACGACGCCGCGCGCCGACCGGACGCCCTCGGTCGTCGCGAACGCGTCGGCGGCGGCACCGAGCGCCTTGCCGGCCAGCACCTCGTTGCGTCCGGCGTCGCCGCTGCCGTCGAGCCGCAGACGTGAGACCCCGCCGCGGCGCAGGTGGGCCAGGATCCAGCGCAGCGCCACGAGCGCGAGGACGACGCCGACGACGGCGGCCACCCAGGCGACCCACGACGTGTCGAGCGCGTCCGAGACGGGCGACGTCCGCGCCGTGCCCGGGAGGGTGGTGCCGGCGACGTCGCGACCGGACCACCACCAGACACCGAGGGCGCCCCCGGCGAGGAGCAGCAGGGCCAGCACGAACGTGGCGAGCCGGTCGAGCAGGAGGGTGGTGCGGCTGATCATCGATCCTCTCCCTTCTCGCGGCGGACGGTGACCCGGACCCGGGGCGACGTCGCGACGACGTCGCACACCGTCTCGGCGCGTGAGCGCAGCGTCGACTCGACGTCCGCGTCCCGGTCGGGGGCGGTGATCGAGCGGGCCACGACGGACACGGAACGACGACGGACCCTCACGTCGGTGCTGCTCACGCCATCGACGTCGTCGACGGCGGCCTGCACCACCCGGCGGAGGTCGGCCCGGCGCAGGTGCACGCCGCTCCCGGCCTTCAGGGCCAGCGTGCGGCGCGGTCGGGGCTTGAGCGCGACGAGCAGCAGGAGCACGCCGAGCACGAGCGCGACCACCGCGGCGACGAGCACCAGCGTGGACGAGCCCTCCAGCCCGTCGGCCGCACGCGCCGTCTCGTCGAGCCACGACGCTCCCGAGATTGCCCCCAGGAGCACGAGCAGGTGCTGGACGGCGGCGACGCCCAGCGCGAGGAGCACGAGGGCCACGAGCTGGGCCACGAGCGGGGTGGGGCCCGTGCCCGCAGGCGACTTCGCAGCCGGCAGGGGCGCGGCGGCGTGCGTGCTCCCGTGCGCCGCGCGGGTTCCGCTCGACGGCGGTGGCGGAGGCATGGTCTGGGTGGTCATGGTGAGATCCTTCGGGGGATGGTGGTGGGCGTCCTGCTCAGAGGACGCGGCGGGTCGGCTCGTCGAGGTGGACGACGTCGGCCACGGTCACGTCGACCCGCCCGACCTCGACGCCGACGAGGGTGTCGACGCGCTCGGTCACGTGCGCCCGGACGCGGTCGGTGAGGTCGGCGAGAGGCGTGGGCCAGGTGGCCGCGACGTCGACCGTGATGCGCGTGGTGCCGCCGGCGACGACGGCCTCGGCGTGCGGGAGACCCTTGCGGACGAGCTTCGTCCAGCCCGAGCGCGTGTCGACGACGGCATCGATCTCCGATGCCGCGATGGACGCGATCCGTCCGACGACGCCGTCGGCGATGGTCGTCCGACCTCGGTCCGCCGGCTCGGGCAGGGACGTGGGCCCGGCCGGCTCGAGGTCAGCCACGGTCCCGGCGCCCGAGGATGCCGGACAGGTCGACCTCGCCGTCGACGTGGCCGCCGACGAGGTAGCCGGCGGTGCCCAGCACCAGGGCGAGCAGGAAGCCGGCGAAGCCTCCGGCGGCAGCGGCGATCGCGAGCAGCAGGCCGGCGATGAGGCCGACGGTGGAGGTGGTCATCTCGTACTCCTTCGTGGGGCCCGCAGCGCGGGCGGTGGGGGGATCAGATGTCGATGTAGCGGCGCCGCCGGGGGACGACGCGGGTGGCGCGGTGCGCGAGTCGGCGAGCGAGGCGCCACGGCGCGCGCAGACGGGAGGGGACGACGTCGGGAACGCGGCGCGCCGCGTCCTCGCGGACGCGGTAGCGGTGGTCGAGCGCGACCAGGCGCGCGAGCAGCACCTCCGGGTCGCCCCCGACGTCGGGGTGGTGACGACGCACCAGGGCGCGGCGCTCGCGCCGCCATTGCTCGCGCAGCGTGGCCTCGGCCGGACCGTGCCACGGTCGGCCGGTGGCGCGCGCCCCGGTGCGGTCGCTCATGCCGCTCCGCCGGCTCCAAGGTCGTCGGGTGTCGTGCCCACCCCTGTTTCGGGCACGACGTCCTCGACGACGACCTGGACGGGGGTGTCCAGGAAGGGGGCCACGGCGTCCCGCACCGCGTCCGCGAGCTCGCGCAGCGGCGTGCCCATCGTCGCGACGACGTGAACCTCGCTGATCTCGTCGCGGATGCGGATGCCGGTGACGCGGCGGCCGGGCAGGTAGGTTCCGACCTCGCCGAACGAGCCCGCGTGCAGCCGTGCCACGCCGGGGACGGCGAGGGCGGCCTCGGCGGCCTGCTCGGCGGAGGTCGACTCCACGGGGTCGCTCACTGGACCCGCGGCTCGCTCGCGGCGTCGGCAGCCTCGTCGGTCTCGATGTGGATGTCCTGCACCTCGATGTTGACCTCGACGACGGTCAGGCCGACCATGCGCTCGACGGCGCTGATGACGTTGGTGCGGATGCCCTTCGCGAGGTCGGCGATCGACACGCCGTACTCCGCGACGAGCTGGATGTCGATCGCCGCCTCCCTCTCCCCGACCTCGACCGAGATGCCCTGGGAGTGGTTGGTCGAGGAGCCCGGGATGCGCTCGCGGATGGCGCCGACGGCGCGCGCGGTGCCGCCGCCGAGGGCGTGGACACCGGCGACCTCGCGGGTCGCGATGCCGGCGATCTTCGACACGACGGTGTCGGCGATGGTGGTGCGACCGTGCGTGCTCTCGAGCTCGCTGGAGGTCGTGGTGGTCTTGGCGATGGCCTTCTCGCTCACGTGGTTCGTCCCTTCCTGGGGAAGCTGGTTCGTGCGTACGGAAGTGGGACGGGACGTCACCGCCGATCGTCACGCTCCGGTGACGCACCTCACACCGCACGGGTCCCACCCGTTCGACGCGCGCCTCGGACGAGCCGGTGTGACGATCGGGTGAGCGGTCGCCAGGACCGTCGGGACGAGACCAGGGGTGAGGCAGCCGTGCACGCCGTGACGCCCCACGAGGACCCATCCGGTCCGTCGTCGACCCGGTCGGCACGCCAGGGCGAGCCCTCGGCGCCGCTCGGCCCCTCGGTGTCCGACAACGTCCTCGCACGCCGCGCCGGTCTGGGCGACCGCGCCGCCTTCGAGGAGCTGTTCTCGCGACTCTTCCCCGCGACCCTGCGGTACGCGACGCGGCTCCTCGACGGCGACGAGAGGACCGCCGAGGACGCGGTGCAGGACGCCTGGGTCAAGGCCTGGCGGGCGCTTCCGGACTTCGAGGGACGCTCGAAGGTGCAGACGTGGTTGTTCACGATCGTCCAGCGCGAGGCGTACGAACGACGTCGCCGGGTACGACCTCTGGCGGTGGACGACAGGATCCTCGAGCCGCTCTCGCGCGGCGGGGAGGCGAGCCTGGGGTCCGCCCGACGGACCGACCCAGAGAGCGAGGCGATGTACGGCGACCTGTGGCGGACCCTGAGTCTGGCCCTCGGGGAGCTACCGTGGACGCAGCGGGCGGCCTGGACGTTGCGAGAGCTCGAAGGATTCTCGTACGCGGAGATCGCCAGCATCCTCGATACGACGCCGACGGTCGTGCGGGGTCAGCTGCACCGAGCACGACGCACCCTGGCGATCCGGATGGAGCAGTGGCGATGAGCGAGCTGGAGGAGGTGCCCGAGGGCGTCGACCTCGCCCGGGGCGAGGCCGACCTGGCCGCCGCCGCCGAGCAGCTGCGCGGACGACCGCCCTCGCAACGGTCCCAGGAGACCGCGGCTCGCGTGCTCCGCGCCGCGCTCTCGGCGCCCCGGCGCGCGGTCGTGCTCGACACCGCCCACGAGGGCCTGCAGGTCACCTCCGTCACCGTGGTCGCGCTGCTGCGCGACGCTCTCCAGCGCACGCTCGTCGACGCCGCGGTACGTCGCATCCGTCTCGACCACGACGGCCCGGTCCTCACGCGTGTCACCGTCGAGGTCGTCGTCCGCTACGGCTCCTCGGTCCCCGATCTCGCCGCGTTCGTGGGCCGGACCGTCCGCACCGTCCTGCTCGACGCACTGGGAGCCGGTCCCTCGCCCGGCGCGGCCGGCGTGGTCGACCACGTGCACGTCGCGGACGTCACCCTCGGCGACCCCGAGCAGGTGGAGCCGCTGGACGAGGACGGCGAGCCCGGATGAGGAAGCTGACCGTTCGGCGCGGCATCACGGCACCGCCCGACGTGGCCTGGTCGCTGCTCGTCGACCTGGACGCGTGGCCACGATGGGGACCGTCGGTCCGCGGCGCGGTGCTGGAGGACGGCGGCGCGCTGGGTCTCGGGTCGCGCGGTCGCGTCCGGACGTCCGTCGGCGTACGGCTCCCGTTCGAGGTCACGTCGTTCGACCCCGGTCGCTCGTGGGCGTGGAGCGTGGCCGGCGTCCCGGCCACCACCCACGCCGTCCGGCCGACGGACGACGGGTGCGAGGTCTCGATGGGCGCGCCGCTCTGGGCGCCGGCGTACCTGCCCGTACTCGCCGCCGCCCTCGTCCGCATCGAGCGCCTGGCGCTCGAGCGCGTGCGGCGTCAGGCCGGGTAGGGGTCCGCTGCGAGCAGCCGCGCGAGGTGGACGGCGTTCGCCGCCGCCGTGCGCAACGTCTGGATCGTGGCCTCCGGGGCCTCGTCGAGGTCGTGGTAGTCGGTGGTGTGCATGGCCTCGCCGTTCCAGTACGTCCCGCCCTGCGCCGGG
>CAZREF010000062.1:0-10699 GCA_964599245.1 uncultured Aeromicrobium sp.
GTGGTCGCCGAGCCCGTCGAGGTGCCCCCCGCCGGGGCCGGCGGTGAACACAATGTGCACGACTCGCGGGTAACCGACCCGGTCCCGTAGAACAGAGGATCGTGACCCACTCGACGACCGAAAGCGCGGTCGGGGCATCCCCCGCCCCCAACGTCTCCCACTCGATCACGGTGCGCCTCGAGGTGCCCGCCGGCGGCACCGCCGTCGGCCACCTGACGACCACGGTCGAGTCCAGCGGCGGCGTGGTCACCGCCCTCGACGTCGCCGCCTCGCGCGCCGAGGCGCTGCGCATCGACCTCACGGTCGCCGCCGGCGACACCGCGCACGCCGACCGCATCGTCGACGCCCTGCGCGCCATCCCCGACGTCGCCGTCAAGAAGGTCTCCGACCGCACCTTCCTCATGCACCTCGGCGGTGTCATCGAGACCGCCTCCAAGCACCCGCTGCGCAACCGCGACGACCTCTCGATGGTCTACACCCCCGGCGTCGCGCGCATCTGCCAGGCGATCGCCGCCGACCGCGAGGACGCGCGCCGCCTCACCATCAAGCGCAACAGCGTCGCGGTCGTCACCGACGGCTCGGCCGTCCTGGGCCTCGGCAACATCGGCCCGCACGCCGCCCTGCCGGTGATGGAGGGCAAGGCGGCCCTGTTCAAGAACTTCGGCGGCATCGACGCGTGGCCGCTGTGCCTGGACACCCAGGACGTCGACCAGATCGTGGAGATCGTCGCCGCCGTCGCCCCGGGATTCGCCGGCGTGAACCTCGAGGACATCTCGGCACCCCGGTGCTTCGAGATCGAGGCGCGGCTGCGGGAACGGCTCGACATCCCGGTCTTCCACGACGACCAGCACGGCACCGCGATCGTCGTGCTGGCCGCGCTCCGCAACGCCCTGCGCGTCGTCGAGAAGTCGCTCGAGGACGTCCGCGTGGTGCTCGTGGGCGCGGGCGCGGCCGGCACCGCGATCCTGCGCCTCCTGCTGGGTGCCGGCCTGAGCGACGTCGTCGTGTGCGACGTCGACGGCATCGTGTCCACCGACCGTGGCGACACCGACCCCACGCTGTGCTGGATCGGCGAGAACACCAACCCGCGTGGCGTCACGGGCACGCTGAAGGACGCCCTCGTGGGCGCCGACGTGTTCATCGGCGTCAGCGCGCCGCGGCTCATCGACGCCGACGACGTCGAGACGATGGCCGACGACGCCGTCGTGTTCGCGCTGGCCAACCCCGATCCCGAGATCGACCCCGCGCTCGCCCGCCGCCACGCCCGCGTCGTGGCGACCGGCCGCTCGGACTACCCGAACCAGATCAACAACGTGCTCGCGTTCCCCGGCATCTTCCGCGGCCTGCTCGACGCCCACAGCCACGGCATCGACGTCCCCGTGCTGCTGGCGGCCTCCGAGGCGATCGCGGCGTGCGTGGAGGACGAGGAGCTCAACGCCGACTACATCGTGCCGAGCGTCTTCCACCCCGAGGTGCACCACCGGGTCGCCGACGCGGTGGAGCGCGCGGCCCGCGCGGCCCAGTAGCCGAGCCGCGACGGACGCGACCGCCCCGTCGAGGCGACGACCGACTAGCGTGACGCCATGAGTGCCGCGTCGCCCGTCCCCTCACCCGCGCGGACGCTGCGCGTGCTCGGCTGGACGCTGTGCGCCTCGCCCGCGATCATCCTGCTGGCGATCGTGTTCGTGCTCCCGCCCGAGGACGCCCTGTCCCTGCCCGTCGCCGGCGTCGTGCTGGCGCTCGTCGCGGCCGGATTCGTCCTCGCCCAGGTCGTCGGGTACACGGTGGCTCCCCTGCCGCCGGGACTCGCGGAGGACGAGGCGCGGCGACGTTCCGTCGAGGCCTACCAGCAGCGGATGATCCTGCGGTTCGTCCTCACCGAGGCGCCGATCATCGTGTCCCTCGCCCTGGCGTTCGTGGTGACGCAGGGGCCGTGGCCGTTCGCGCTCGCCGTGCTCGTCGGGCTGCCCTCGATGGCCTACCACGTGCTCGTGTCCGAGCGGGCCGTGGTTCGCGTCCAGGCGGGCCTGGAGGCGGGCGGCGTGCGCTCCTACCTCCCGGAGGCGCTCGCCGCGTGAGGTCGCTCGCCGCGCTGCCCAAGGCACACCTGCACCTGCACTTCACGGGCTCGATGCGCCACGCGACGCTCGTCGAGCTCGCCGAGCGGGACGGCATCCGGCTCCCGCCCGCCCTCGTCGAGGAGTGGCCGCCGCAGCTCGTCGCGACCGACGAGAAGGGCTGGTTCCGGTTCCAGCGTCTCTACGACGTCGCCCGCTCCGTCCTGCGCACCGAGGAGGACGTGCGCCGGCTCGTGCTGGAGGCCGCGGAGGACGACGCACGAGACGGCTCGGTGTGGACCGAGATCCAGGTGGACCCGTCGGGCTACGGCGCGCGCTTCGGCGGCATCACCGCGTTCACCGACCTCGTCATCGACGCGGCACGGGAGGCGAGTGATCGCACGGGCTGCACCATGGCGGTCGTCGTCGCCGCGAACCGCACCCGGCACCCCCTCGACGCCCGCACCCTGGCCCGCCTGGCCGCCCAGTACGCCGGGCGCGGCGTCGTCGGCTTCGGGCTCTCCAACGACGAGCGGCGCGGCGACACCGCCGCGTTCGGACCCGCGTTCGCGATCGCCGAGCGCGCCGGCCTCTCGCTCGTGCCCCACGGCGGGGAGCTGCGCGGACCCGACCACGTCCGCCAGTGCCTGGACCACCTCCACCCCGACCGGCTCGGGCACGGCGTACGGTCCGCCGAGGACCCCGAGGTGCTGCGCCGGGTGGCCGACGAGGGCGTCGCGCTCGAGGTCTGCCCCACGTCCAACGTCGCGCTCGGCGTGTACGCGACCCTCGAGGAGGTGCCGGTACGCACGCTCGTCGCGGCCGGGGTCGACGTCGCACTCGGCGCCGACGACCCGCTCCTGTTCGGGTCGCGGCTGGCGGGGCAGTACAACGTGCTGCGCGTCGCGCAGGACCTCGACGACGACGAGCTCGCTGCGCTGGCGGCGATGTCGCTGCGCCGGTCCCACGCCCCGGAGGACGTGAAGGCCGCCGCCCTCGCCGACGTCGAGCGCTGGCGGACCTCGTGAGCGACGCGACGCGCGAGCACGGGGCGCCGTCCGCGACCGGGCAGCCGCACCACCCGGGAGCCGACCGGGCCTACGTGCTCGGCCTGCTCGCCGTGGTGGGGTCGGTGTTCGTGCTGCCGGTGCTGCTCGGCCCATACGTCTGGCACCTGGGGTTCACCACGCGACGCGAGATCGACCTCGAGCCGGGTCGCTGGGGCGGACGGCGCCAGGCCACCGCCGGCCTGGTGCTCGGCGCGGTGGCCACCGCCCTGCTGGCCGCCCTGACGCTGGCGGCCGTCGGCGTCGCGGTGCACGCCGGACTGCGCCTGGACGCCGACACCGGCTACTGACGGGTCGACCTCAGAGGGCGCAGCCCACGAGGACCGGCTCGGGCACCAGGGTGACGCCGAAGGCGTCGCGGACGCCGTCGCGCACCTCACGGGCGAGTCGCAGGAGGTCCTGGCTGGTCGCGTCGCCGCGGTTGGTGAGGGCCAACGTGTGCTTGGTGGACAGCGACGCCCGTCCCTCGGGCGTCGCCTGCCCCTTCTCGAAGCCCGCCGCCTGGATGAGCCAGGCGGCGCTCGTCTTCACCGAGCCATCGGGCTGCGGGAAGCGGGGCGCGCCCTCGGGCAGCCGGGCAGCCGCCTCCACGTCGAGCACCGGGTTGGTGAAGAACGAGCCGGCGCTCCACGTGTCGTGGTCGGCAGGGTCGAGCACCATGCCCTTGGAGCCCCGCAGGGCCAGCACGGCGCGACGGACGTCGGCGAGGGGAGCACGCTCCCCCACCTGGACGCCGAGCCGGGTGGCCAGTTCGCCGTAGGCGATCGGCGCGGACAGGTCGCCCAGACGCAGCTGGAACGCCACCGTGAGCACCACGTAGCGGCCCGGCTCGGCCTTGAACCGGCTGTGCCGGTAGGAGAAGTCGCAGTCGACGGCGGCGATCGTCCTCACGCGCTGCTCCGTGCGGTCGTAGACGCGCACCGAGGACACCGTCTGGGCGACCTCCTGTCCGTACGCGCCGACGTTCTGGATCGGGGTGGCGCCGACCGAGCCGGGGATGCCGGACAACGCCTCCAGCCCCACCCAGCCCTGCTCCACCCCGAGCGCGACGAGGTCGTCCCACGGCTCCCCCGCCTGGACGGTCACCTGGGCGCCGGAGCAGGCGTCGGCCTCGACCGTGCGGCCCTGCGTGCGCACGAGCACGACGGTGCCCGCGAAGCCGTCGTCGCCGACCACCAGGTTGCTGCCGCCGGCGACCAGGAGCACGGGCGTGCCGGCGGCGTCGGCGGCCCGGACCGCCTCGACCAGCTCGTCCTCCGTGCGCGCCTCGACCACCTCGCGCGCCGGTCCGCCGAGGCGGAGCGTGGTGACGTCGGCGAGGTCCATGCCTCGAGCCTAGGACCCGGCCGTCACCTCACCTCCCCGCGGCCCACCCCTCCCCGCGATGCGCCGACGCACGAGACCCCCGGCCGGCGGCCGGGGGTCTCGAGGGGAAGAACGGGTTCAGCGCGTCTCGCGGTGCACCTGGTGCGTCTTGCAGCGCGGGCAGAACTTCTTGAGGTCGAGACGATCGGGATCGTTGCGACGGTTCTTCTTGGTGATGTAGTTGCGCTCCTTGCACTCGGTGCAAGCCAAGGTGATCTTGGGTCGAACGTCGGAGCTCTTGCTCGCCACGGGTCTGCCTCTTCTGGTCTGGGGGTGGTGCTGTGGACCGGGGTGCGGTAGCTGGGGCGGGACTCGAACCCGCGACACCACGATTATGAGTCGTGTGCTCTAACCACCTGAGCTACCCAGCCACGGAGGGACGAGTGCCCTCGTCTCTCAGAGCCCCTTTACGGAATCGAACCGTAGACCTTTTCCTTACCATGGAAACGCTCTGCCGACTGAGCTAAAGGGGCAAGCCGACAGCCCACAGTACCCGGTGGGTGGCGAACCACGAAATCGGGGGGTCCTCCTCCTCCGCGGACCCGCGTCAGGCCCCGGAAGCGCGGGCCAGACGGGCCGGCCAGAACGGCCCGCCGTAGACGAACCCGGTGTACGCCTGGACGAGGTCGGCCCCGGCCGCCAGCCTGTCGCGGACGTCCTGCGGCGTCGTCACGCCGCCCACCCCGACCAGCGCGAGCCGGTCGCCGACGCGGCCGCGCAGCCGCTCCAGGACCGCGGTGGCACGTCCGGCCAGGACGGGTCCGGACAGGCCCCCGGCGCCCGCGGCCTCGACGGTCGCCCGGTCGGTGCGCAGCGCGTCCGGGCGGGCGACGGTGGTGTTGGTCGCGCTGATGCCGTCGAGGCCGAGCTCGAGGGCGAGGTCGGCGACCGCGTCGACGTCGGCGTCGGCCAGGTCGGGCGCGATCTTCACGACGAGGGGCGGGCGGGACGGAGCCCGACGCGTGACGTCCTGCACCGCCAGCAGGATCGGGCGGAGGGCGTCGACGTTCTGCAGGTCGCGCAGCCCCGGGGTGTTCGGGCTGGAGACGTTGACCACCAGGTAGCTGGCGTACGGCGCGAGCAGCCGGGCGCTCTCGACGTAGTCGTCGACCGCCCGCTCGGCCGCGACGACCTTGGTCTTGCCGATGTTCACGCCGACGACGGCCGCCGCACCCGTGCGGGTCCGGCGCAGCCGGTGCAGCCGCGAGGCCACCACGGCGGCGCCGTCGTTGTTGAAGCCCATGCGGTTGACCACCGCCCGGTCCTCGAGCAGACGGAAGAGCCGGGGCCGTGGGTTGCCCGGCTGCGGCCTGGCGGTCACCGTGCCCACCTCCACGTGGCCGAAGCCGAGCCCGAGGAGGCCGGGAACGGCCCGCGCGTTCTTGTCGAAGCCCGCGGCGAGGCCGAAGGCGTTCGGGAAGCGCAGCCCCATCACCGTGCGCGGGGACTCCGGCACCCGGACGAGGGGTGCCGCGGCGCGGCCGCCGAGACGGATGGCACGGAAGGCCTGCTCGTGCGCGACCTCGGGGTCCATCCGGGCGAACACCGTCGAGAACACCGCGTCGTAGGCCACGCGCCGAGCGTAGCGGCGCCGCAGTCCCGCGGTCGGCCCCGCCCGCCCTGTTGTCGAGCGGGACCGACACCGCTGAGACGGTGCAGGACCGCATCCATGACGCGGTTCCCGCGGCTCGGCCGACAGTGCCCCTGCGCGGCTCGGCCGACGGTGTCCCCGCGCGACTCAGCCGACGGTACGGACCATCTTCTTGTTGACGAACTCGTCCATCCCGAAGCGGCCGAGCTCGCGGCCGAACCCGGAGCGCTTCACGCCGCCGAAGGGGAGCTCCGCACCCTCGGCGCCGACGCCGTTGACGAAGACCATGCCGGCCTCGATCCGATCGGCGACGCGCTCGGCCTGCTCGGCGTCGTCGGTGAAGACGTAGGAGCCGAGGCCGAACGGGGTGTCGTTGGCGAGCTCGACCGCCTCGTCCTCCGAGGCGACCTTGAAGACGATGCCGACGGGACCGAACAGCTCCTCGTGGAACGCGTCGTCCCCGGGCTGCACGCCGGTGAGGACCCCCGGGGGGAAGTGCGCACCGTCGCGCTCGCCGGCGCTCTCCAGGTGGGCCCCCTGCTCGACGGCCCGCTGCACCTGCTCCTCGAGCCGCTCCGCCGCCGCGAGCGACGACAGCGGCGCCATGCCGTCGGCCGCCTCCAGCATCCTGGCCGTGAACTTCTCGAGGAAGGCGTCGTAGAGGTCCTCGACGACGATGAACCGCTTGCCCGCGTTGCAGGCCTGCCCGGTGTTGTCGAGGCGCGCCGCGACGGCCTTGTCGACGGTGTCGTCGAGGTCGGAGGTCCCCAGCACGACGAACGGGTCCGACCCGCCGAGCTCCAGCACGACCTTCTTCAGGTGACGCCCGGCGATCTCGGCGACGGCGGCGCCGGCTCGCTCCGAGCCCGTCAGCGACACGCCCTGCACCCGCGGGTCGGCGATGACGTCGGCGACCTGCTCGTTGGTGGCGTAGACGTTGACGTAGGCACCCTCCGGGAAGCCGGCGTCGAGGAAGATGCGCTGCAGCGCCTCGGCCGACTCCGGGCACTGCGGCGCGTGCTTCAGGACGATCGTGTTGCCCGTCGCCAGGTTCGGACCGGCGAACCGGGCGACCTGGTAGTACGGGAAGTTCCAGGGCATGATCCCGAGCAGGACGCCGACGGCGGTCCGCTTGACGACCGCCGAGCCCTCCCCCTCGAGCAGCTCGAGCGGCTCGTCGGCCATGAACTGCTCGGCGTTGTCGGCGTAGAAGTCGTAGATCGCCGTGCAGAAGTCGACCTCGCCGAGGCACTCCTCCAGCGGCTTGCCCATCTCGCGCTGGATGATCGCGGCCAGCTCGTCGCGGCGCTCGGCGTGGAGCGCGCCCACCCGGCGCACCAGCTCCGCGCGCTCGGCCACGGTCGACCCCCTCGACCAGGTCCGGAAGGCCTCGTGCGCGGACGCGACCGCCGCCTGGACGTCGGCGTCGGTGGCGGTGGGGTACTCCTTGACGACCTCCCCGGTGGCGGGGTTCGTGACGGCGTACAGGCTCATCGCTGCTCCTTCGAGGGGGTCGAGGTGACGGTGGGGTCGACGGTACGGGGTCGGCCGGGTCGCGGCCCGGTGACGACGTCGGCGCCGTAGGTCCGCTCGACGAACGAGCGCAGGCGCTCCGCCAGGTCGGCCAGGGCCCCCCGGGCCGGGTGGCGCGAGGACCAGGCGACGAAGAGCCGCACCGCGAGGGGATGGCCGCCTGATCGCACGCGGACGCCGCGGAGCCCGTAGCGCGGGTCGTCGGACACGACGGCCACGCCCCGCCCGGCGGCGGCGAGCGCCTGGGCGACGGTGCCGCTGCTCGCCTCCACCGCGATCGAGGGGGCCCGCTGCTCACGCTCCGTGGCCGCGTCCAGCACCTGTCGTGCGGCGAACGTCGGGGGCACGGTCACGACGTCCTCCTCCAGCAGCTCGGCCAGCCCGACAGCGTCGCGGTCGGCCCAGGTATGGTCCGCAGGCACGTACGCCCACACCGGCAGCTCGGGCAGGGCGACGGAGAGCATGGGTCGCCGCGGGCGTCGGGAGGTCACCACGAGGTCGGCGCCGCGACGCAGCGCCTCCTCGACGTCGAGCGGGTCGGACTCGACGACGGACGGCGTCGGGTCGGCGGGATCGAGGCTGGCCAGGAACGGTGAGACGACGTCGGTCAGCGTGGTCGCGGGCGCGGCGATGGTGACGCGGTCCAGCCCGCCCTGCGCGGCGAGGCGGGCGGCGGTCCGGAGCGTCTCGGCCGAGCCCAGGACGTCGCGCGCCAGCGGCAGCAGCGTGCGCCCCGCCGCCGAGAGCAGCAGCCGTCCGCCGACCCGCTCGAACAGGTCGACGCCGAGGTCGCGCTCGAGCTGGCGCACCTGCCGCGAGAGCGAGGGCTGGGTGACCCGCACCCGTTCCGCTGCGCCGCTCACGGTGCCGGCGTCCGCCACGGCGACGAAGTACCCGAGGGTGCGAAGCTCCATGACCCCACTGTATGCCTGCCAGGCATTGCTACGATCCAGGACCGGCATTGGACGGCATGGCCGGGCGCGCGGGAGACTGGGTCCGACACCGCGTCGAGGAGGAACCATGACCGTCCCGCAAAAGCGCCACCTGGCCACCGAGCTCCCCGGCCCGCGCTCGCGCGCGCTGATGGAGCGCAAGGGGGCGGCAGTCGCCGCGGGCGTCGGCACGACGATGCCCGTCTTCGCGGTCGAGGCCGGCGGCGGTGTCGTCGTCGACGTCGACGGCAACAGCCTCATCGACCTCGGGTCCGGCATCGCCGTGACCACGGTCGGCAACGCGGCGCCGCGGGTGGTCGCGGCCGTGCAGGAGCAGGTGGCCGCGTTCACGCACACGTGCTTCATGGTCACGCCCTACGAGGGCTACGTGGCGGTCGCGGAGGCCCTCAACCGGCTCACCCCGGGCGACCACGAGAAGCGCACGGCGCTGTTCAACTCCGGCGCCGAGGCGGTCGAGAACGCCGTGAAGATCGCCCGCTCGCACACAGGCCGCCAGGCCGTCGTCGTCTTCGACCACGCCTACCACGGCCGCACGAACCTGACCATGGCCATGACGGCCAAGTCGATGCCCTACAAGCACGGCTTCGGCCCGTTCGCGTCCGAGGTCTACCGCGCGCCGCTGTCGTACCCGTTCCGCGACGGCGGGCTCGACGGGGCCACCGCTGCCGCCCGTGCGATCGACGTCGTCGAGAAGCAGGTCGGCGCGGCCAACCTGGCCGCGATGGTCATCGAGCCCGTGCAGGGCGAGGGCGGGTTCGTGGAGCCCGCACCCGGCTTCATGCCCGCACTCGCCGCGTGGTGCCGCGAGAACGGCGTCGTGTTCGTCGCCGACGAGGTGCAGACCGGCTTCGCCCGCACGGGCGACATGTTCGCCAGCGACCGCGAGGGCGTCGTGCCCGACCTGATCGTCACGGCGAAGGGCATCGCCGGCGGGCTGCCGCTGTCGGCCGTGACCGGGCGCGCCGAGATCATGGACGCACCGCACGCCGGCGGCCTCGGCGGCACCTACGGCGGCAACCCGCTCGCGTGCGCCGCGGCGCTCGCCGCCATCGAGACCATCGAGCAGGACGGCCTCGTCGAGCGGGCCCGCGAGGTCGAGGCATTGATGAAGGAGCGGCTGCACGCCCTGCAGTCACGTGACGACCGCGTCGGCGACGTGCGGGGCCGCGGCGCGATGATCGCCGTCGAGCTGGTGCGGCCCGGCACCACCGAGCCGGACCCGGAGCTCGCGAGGGCCGTGTCGGCGGCCGCGCACGCGGAGGGCGTCATCGTGCTGACGTGCGGCACCTACGGGAACGTCCTGCGCTTCCTGCCCCCGCTCGCGATCGGCGACGACCTGCTGCGCGAGGCCCTCGACGTGCTCGACGCCGCGTTCGCGGCCACGGTGGTCTGAGCCCGACGCCACCACGCGAGGAGACGACGTGACGACCGACCCGACCACCGGCAACCCGCTCGACGACGCCCGCGCCCAGCTGCGCGACGCCGTCGACCTGCTCGGCCTCGACGAGGGGATGTACGAGCTGCTCGCCGCACCGCGCCGCGAGATCACCGTGAGCATCCCGCTGCGCCGCGACGACGGCTCCGTCGAGGTGATCACCGGCCACCGGGTGCAGCACAACTACTCCCGGGGCCCGGGCAAGGGTGGGCTGCGGTACGCGCCCGACGTCGACCTCGACGAGGTACGTGCGCTGGCCATGTGGATGACGTGGAAGTGCGCCCTGCTCGACGTGCCGTACGGCGGGGCCAAGGGTGGCGTGGCGATCGATCCTCGGCACTACTCGCAGGCCGAGCTCGAGCGCGTCACCCGCCGGTACACCTCCGAGATCGCCCCGCTGATCGGCCCGGCGCACGACATCCCGGCCCCTGACGTCGGCACGGACGAGCAGACCATGGCCTGGATGATGGACACCTACTCGGTGAACTTCGGCCACACCGTGCTCGGCGTGGTCACCGGCAAGCCGATCAGCCTCGGCGGATCACTGGGCCGCGCCTCGGCCACGTCGAGAGGCGTCGTCATCGTCGCGCTCGAGGCGCTGGGGCACCACGGGCTCACGCCCGGCGCGGCCACCGCCGCGGTGCAGGGCTTCGGCAAGGTCGGCCGGGGTGCGGCGCGCTTCCTGGCCGACGCCGGTG
>CAZREF010000063.1:0-10671 GCA_964599245.1 uncultured Aeromicrobium sp.
CGGGGAACGGGTCACCGCAGAACGGAACCGCCCACCGAGCCTGTCGAGGTGCCCCCCTCGACAAGCTCGGGGATCGGGGCGCTGGGGGAGAACGCGGCGTTCGGGGAACGGGTCACCGCAGAACGGAACCGCCCACCGAGCCTGTCGAGGTGCCTCGGCCCGGGCCGACCTCAGCCCGCGTCGACCTGGTCGGCGTCGAGCCGGTCGAGCAGGTTGCGGCTGAAGCCACGGCCCATGCCGGCGAGCACACCGTCCATCGCCGTCCTCACCGCCGGCTTGGCGAGCCGGTTGAGCGGCAGGTCGACGCGGACCGCGAGGTCCATCGCGAGGCGGGCGCCCTCGGCGTGCTCGGCGAGCAGGTAGGTCCCCTCCACCCCGGCGCGCTCCCGCCGACCCTCGGGCGGGTCGTGCGTGAAGGCGATGCGCTCGGGCTCGTCGGCCTCCATCAGGACGGTGAAGGAGGGCGCGAGGCTGATGCCGAGACCGGGGATCTCCTCCATCACCCAGGTCCAGTGGTCGCCGTCGACGTCGATGCGTCGGACCAGTGGCGTCATCTCCGCGATGGCCGCGGGGTCGCTCAGCACCGCCCACACCTGCTGGCGGTCGGCGGTCACCACCGCCGAGATCTCCCGCGTCGCCGAGAACCACGTCATGGCTCGATCCTGCCTGCGATCGGGTCGCACCGCCCCTCGGTAGCGTGGGGCCATGCGTGTCCTCGTCACCGGCGGTGCCGGCTACATCGGGTCCCACACCGTCCTGGCACTGCTCGAGCAGGGGCACGACGTCGAGGTCGTCGACAACCTCGTGATCGGCAAGGCCGAGGCGGTGCGCCGCGTGGGCGAGCTCGCCGGACGCGACGTGCCCCTCCACGAGGTCGACCTCACGGACCGCGCGGCCACGCACGGGCTGCTCGCAGGTGGCTTCGACGCCGTGGTCCACTTCGCCGCGCTCAAGGCCGTCGGCGAGAGCACCCGCAAGCCGCTCGAGTACTACGCGAACAACATGGGCTCCACCTTCACGCTCCTCGACGCCATGCGCAGCCACGGCTGCCGCACCATCGTCTTCTCCTCCTCGGCCACGGTGTACGGCGAGAAGGCGCCGGTGCCGTACGTCGAGGACTACGCACCGCTCGACTCGTCCAGCACCTACGGCCAGACGAAGGTCATGACGGAGCGGATCCTGTCCGACGTCGCCGCGGCCGACCCCGCCTGGCGCATCGCCCTGCTGCGGTACTTCAACCCCGTCGGCGCGCACCCGTCGGGGCGCATCGGCGAGGACCCACGCGGGGTGCCGAACAACCTGGTCCCCTTCATCGCGCAGGTCGCCGTCGGCCGCCGCGAGAGGCTCTCGGTCTTCGGCGGCGACTACCCCACGGCCGACGGCACGTGCGAGCGCGACTACATCCACGTCGAGGACGTCGCCGACGGGCACGTCGTGGCCCTCGACGCCATCACCTCGGGCGACCCCGGCGTGAACGTGTGGAACCTCGGCAGCGGCCGCGGCACCTCCGTGCTGGAGATGATCCACGCCTTCGAGCGCGCCAGTGGTCGCGAGATCCCCTACGAGGTCGTCGACCGCCGCCCCGGCGACCTCGCCGCCTTCTGGGCCGACCCGGGCAAGGCCGAGCGCGAGCTGGGCTGGACGACCTCGCGCACCGTCGACGACATGTGCCGCGACACGTGGACGTGGCAGTCGCAGAACCCGCAGGGCTACGACGCCTGACCAGTCCACCCGTTTTGGAGACTTCCGGGTCAAGAACTGGGGTCCACACGCCCCGCAACTGTCCGAAACGCGCGTTCTGACGGGGAGGACCTACGCCCGCCGCTGCGCCACCTGGTACAGCGCGATCCCGGCGGCGACGCCGGCATTCAGCGACTCCAGGCTGGACGCCATGGGGATCGACACGATCTGGTCGCAGGTCTCGGAGACGAGGCGGGAGATGCCCTTCCCCTCGCTGCCGATGACGACGACGAGGGGGCCGTCGGCGAGGTCGAGGTCGGGGAGGGAGACGTCGCCGTCGGCCGCGAGTCCGACCACCATCAGCCCGGCCTCCTGGTACGCCTTGAGCTGACGCGTGAGGTTCGTGGCGCGAGCCACCGGCACGCGGGCGGCAGCGCCGGCCGAGGTCTTCCAGGCCGCCGCCGTCATCTGCGCCGACCGGCGTTCGGGGATGACCACCCCGTGCGCGCCGAAGCCCGACGCCGAGCGCACGACCGCGCCGAGGTTCCGGGGGTCGGTGACCCCGTCGAGCATGACGACGAGCGGCGGGACGCCCTCCTCGGCAGCCCGCGCGAGCAGGTCGTCGGGATGGGCGTAGTCGTACGCGTTCAGCTTGGCGGCGACGCCCTGGTGCACGGCACCACCGGTGAGCTTGTCCATCTCGACGCGGCCGATCTCCAGCAGCGAGACGTGCTGCTCGGCGGCCAGCTTGAAGATCTCGCGGATCCGCTCGTCCCGTTCGGCTCCCTCGGCGATGTAGAGCCCCGCCACCGGGACCCTCGCACGGAGCAGCTCGACGACGCTGTTGCGACCGGCCACCCACTCCGGCCCACCGTCCGCGGACTTGCGCTTCGGCCGCGCGGCCTCACGCTTGTCCGCGGCGCGCGCCATCTTGTAGGCCTTGTGGTTGGGGCGCTCCTCCGCACGCGGCGTCGGGCCCTTGCCCTCCAGACCCTTGCGCCGGCGTCCGCCGGACCCGGCCGTGGGGTTGCCCTTGCCGGTCTTCTTGATCGCGCCGCGGCGCTGGCTGTTGCCCGCCATGAGTCAGGCTCCCTTCACGGACCAGCGCGGACCGTGCGCCGTGTCCTCGATGTCGATGCCGGCCGCAGCCAGCTGGTCGCGCACGCGGTCGGCGGTGGCGAAGTCCTTCGCCGCACGGGCCTCCTGCCGCTGCGCGAGCAACGCCTCGACCAGCGGCGCGAGCGCGCCGTCGGCTGCCGAGCCCGACGTCGAGGCGGCCCAGTGCTCGGACAACGGGTCGAGCCCGAGCACGTCGAGCATGGCACGCACGCCCGCCAGCACGTCGCGCAGGGCGCTCACGTCGCCGTCGGCGAGGAGCTTGTTGCCGGCGGTGACCTCCTGCTGCAGCACCGCGAGCGCGGCGGGCACGCCCAGGTCGTCGTCCATCGCCTCGGCGAAGCCCGCGGGGACCTCGCCGGGCTCCACCGGTGCCCCTGCCCCGCGCACGGACTCGTCGGCGCGGCGCACGAAGCCCTCGATCCGCTCGAAGGCGACGACGGCCTCGGCGAGCGACTCCTCGGTGAACTCGATGATCGAGCGGTAGTGGGCGGCCACCAGGTAGTAGCGCAGGGCGATGGCGGGGACGCGCTTGACGACCTCGCTGACCATGAGCGTGTTGCCGACGCTCTTGGACATCTTCGCCCCGCTGAGGTTGAGCATCGCGTTGTGCATCCAGAGCCGCGCGAACGGCTGGCCCGCGGCTCGCGACTGGGCGATCTCGTTCTCGTGGTGCGGGAAGCGCAGGTCGAGGCCGCCGCCGTGGATGTCGAACTCCGTGCCCAGGTACTTCGCGGCCATGGCCGAGCACTCCAGGTGCCAGCCCGGACGCCCGCGACCCCACGGCGTCGGCCACGAGGCCGACTCCGGGTCGCCGTCCTTGTGGCCCTTCCAGAGCGCGAAGTCGCGCGGGTCGCGCTTGCCGTCGGCCGGCGCGTCGGGCGCGGCCTGCATGTCGTCGACCTTCTGGTTGCTGAGCTCGCCGTAGGCCGACCACGAGCGGACGTCGAAGTAGACGTCGCCGGAACCGTCCTCGGCCGCGTACGCGTGGCCACGCTCGACGAGCGTCTCCATGAGCTCGATCATCTCGGGGACGACGCCCGTGGCCCGCGGCTCGTAGGTGGGCGGTCGGCAGCCGAGCACCTCGTACGCGGCGTGCAGCGCGCGCTCGTTCTCGTAGGCCACGGCGAACCACGGCCGACCCTGCTCGCGCCCCTTGTCGAGGATCTTGTCGTCGATGTCGGTGACGTTGGCGACGATCGTGACCTCGTACCCGGCGCGCTCGAGCCAGCGCCGCAGCACGTCGAAGACGACCTCCTTGCGGATGTGGCCGATGTGCGGGGGGCCCTGCACGGTGAGGCCGCAGTGGTAGATGCCGACCTTGCCGGGCACGACCGGGTCGAGGTCGCGCTGCTGCCGGGTGGCGGTGTCGTACAGGCGCAGGCTCACTCCCGCAGCCTATCGGCCCGGCAGCGACCTCCCTGCCCCGAGGATTCGTCACAACCGCCCCACGAGCCACAGGAGTCACCTACCCTCGGAGGATGCCTCTTCCCCACCGGCACCCGACGAGACGCGGTGCGGCCCTCGCGACGGCGACCGCCGTGGTCACGACCGCCCTGGCCCTCGTCCCCTCGACGGCGGCCCACGCCGCCGGCGACCGCGTGCGCACCGACCGCTGGTGGTCGACCGCCCAGCTGTCGAAGGGCACGTTCGACGGCGTGCGTCTCTCCGGGTCGGCCCTCGTCCTCTCCTCCCCGCGTCGCACGCTCACCTACACCGACCCGTTCGGCAGCAGGAAGCCGACGACGTGGACCTACGGCAGCTGGACGTCGCCCTGGGTGACGACCGGCTTCGGCGCCCGCACCCTCGTGCCCTCGTGGAGCGCGACCTCGATCCCGAACGGCACCTGGGTCCGGGTGCTGGCCCGGGTGAAGGACGGCTCCACGACCGGCAGCTGGGACACGATCGCGACCTGGGCCTACGGCACCGGCGGGATCCGGCGCGCGTCCGGCACGAGCCAGGGCGACGACCTCACGAACCTCGCCACCGACACGCTGCGCGCGAACGGCTCGCGCACCTTCGACCGGTGGCAGGTCCGCCTCGACCTCGTCCGGCCGCGGTCGGCGAGCACGACACCGAAGGTCGAGTCGGTCAGTGGCGTCGCCGCCTCGTACTCGAGCCGGCGCACCTCCACGAGCCGCACCACCATGACCACCGGCAAGTCGCTCGCCCTGCCCGGCTTCTCGCAGATGATCCACCGCGGCCACCACCCCGAGTGGGGCGGTGGCGGTGAGGCCTGGTGCTCGCCGACGTCGGTGGCGATGGTGCTGCGCTACTTCGGCACCGGCCCGAAGAAGGCCGACTACTCCTGGACCAAGGGCGCCGACGGCCAGGTCGACCACGCCGCCCGCTACACCTACGACTACCGCTACCGGGGCACCGGCAACTGGCCGTTCAGCGCCGCCTACGCGGGCCGCTACGGACTGGACGCGTTCGTCACCCGCTTCGTCGACCTGCGCGACGCCGAGGCGTTCATCAAGGCCGGCATCCCGGTCGTCGCCTCGGTGGCGTTCGGCAAGGGCGAGCTCAGCGGCGCGCCCATCTCCTCGAGCCCGGGCCACCTCCTCGTCATCAGCGGGTTCACCGCCGACGGTCGGGTGGTCGTGCACGACCCGGCCGCGCCGTCGGGCTCCTCGGTGCGCCGGGTGTACGCGCGCGCCCAGCTCGAGCGGGCCTGGCTGGGCGGCAGCGGCGGCATCGTGTACGTCATGCGCCCCGGGTCCAGGGCACTGCCGAAGGACACCTCGCGCTGGTAGTCGGGCAGGATGCCTGCATGAGTCCCCTCGACCTGCGCACCGGCATCGGCACCGACGTCCACCGCCTCGTGCCGGGGCGGCCGATGCACCTCGCGGGCCTGGAGTGGCCGGGGGAGGACGCCGGCCTGGAGGGCCACTCCGACGGCGACGCCGCGTGCCACGCGATGGTCGACGCCCTGCTGTCGGCGGCGGGGCTCGGCGACATCGGCTCACGGTTCGGCACGGCCGACCCGCGCTTCGCCGGGGCCTCCGGCACGACCTTCCTGGCCGAGACCGTGCGGCTCCTCGCCGACGCAGGCTGGACGGTGGTCAACGTCGCGGTCCAGGTGATCGGCAACGCCCCGCGCCTCGGCCCCCGACGCGAGGAGGCCGCTGCCCGGCTGTCGGACGTGGTGGGCGCACCCGTGAGCATCTCCGCGACCACCACCGACGGCCTCGGGCTCACCGGCCGCGGGGAGGGCGTCGCCGCGGTCGCGACCGCGCTGCTCGCCCGGCCCTGAACGACGACGGCCCCCGCCCGCA
Organism: uncultured Aeromicrobium sp.; assembly: GCA_964599245.1. Taxonomy (GTDB): domain Bacteria; phylum Actinomycetota; class Actinomycetes; order Propionibacteriales; family Nocardioidaceae; genus Aeromicrobium. The sequence continues at coordinate 6,075 of CAZREF010000063.1, forward strand.
GGGGCGAGGGCCGTCGTGGTCGAGCAGGCTCAGGAGGCGAGGACCTCGTCGAGCCGGATCTCCGCCTTGTCCTCGTTCGTCTTCTCCGCGAGCGCGAGCTCGGAGACCAGGATCTGACGGGCCTTGGCCAGCATGCGCTTCTCGCCGGCCGACAGACCACGCTCGTGGTCGCGGCGCCACAGGTCGCGGACGACCTCGGCCACCTTGAGCACGTCGCCGCTGTGCAGCTTCTCGAGGTTCGCCTTGTACCGGCGCGACCAGTTGGTCGGCTCCTCGACGTGCTCGGCCCTCAGCACGCTGAACACGCGCTCCAGGCCGTCGGCGTCGACCACGTCGCGCACACCCACGAGGTCGACGTTGCAAGCAGGGACACGGACGACCAGGTCGTTCTGGGCGACGATGCGCAGGACCAGGTAGTCGCGCTCCTCCCCCTTGATCGTCCGCTTCTCGATGTCTTCGATGACTGCGGCCCCGTGGTTCGGGTACACAACCGTCTCGCCGACAGTGAAAGTCATAAACGCGGCACCTTTCGTAGGTGATCAGTTTAACACGCGGCACGGACGGCCTTTCCGGCCGTTCCAGGCCTCCGGCGGGTAGGTTGCCCCGTCCGGCGCTCCTCCGGGTCGGGGCGTCGACCCCCGGCCTGCTCCGATATGATCCCCGCGACGACCCTCCTCGACGCAGAAGCAGGTGCCCGGTGCCCACCGTTCGCACGCGCCGTCTCACGGCCGCCGCCCTCTCCCTCACCGCCGCCCTCGGCCTCACCGCCTGCGGCACCGGCGGCGACGCCCAGACCAGCCAGCAGTACCAGCCCGGCGTCGGCGCGAACCTGCGCACCGGCGAGGTCCAGCTCTACAACGCGCTCGTCGTGGCCGGCTCCGACGACACCCTCGCCATCTCCGCCGGCATGCTGAACACGACCGACAGCGAGCAGACGCTGGAGTCGGTGACGCTCACGCCCCTCGACGGCTCCGCCACGGTCACGGCCGAGCCGTCCACCCCCGTCGAGCTGCCGCCGGGCCGGCTCTTCACCCTCGGTCGCGAGGGCGAGCTCGCCGGCATCGACGGCAAGGACATCCCCGTCGGCCGCTACGTCGACATCACCCTGACGTTCTCCGGCGCCGGCGAGGTCGAGATCTCCGCGCCGGTCGTCGCGCGCACCGAGATGTACTCCCAGGTCGCCGAGAAGCCCGCCGCGGGCGCGGCCCAGGACCAGCAGGGCGAGGAAGGCTCCGGCTGACCTGCCCAGCTCCTCGGCGTCGACGACACGACGAGGAGCGACACGACGAGGGGCCGCCCCGATCCGTGAGGATCAGGGCGGCCCCTCGCCGTGGAGACCGTGCCGTCGCCGGCGCGGCTCCGGGGCTCAGACGCCCGGGACGATCTCGCCGGTGACGAGGTAGACGACGCGGCGCGCCATCGAGACCGCGTGGTCGCCGATGCGCTCGTAGTAGCGCCCGAGGAGCGCCAGGTCGATGGCCGGCTCGATGCCGTGCTCCCAGGTGCCGCCGAGCAGCGCCCGGAAGAGGTCCTTGCGCAGGCGGTCCATCTCGTCGTCGGTGTCCTCCAGGCGCGACGCGGCGTCGACGTCGCGGTTGGCGACGATGCGCGAGGCGGCGTGGATCATCTGGTCGGCCACGGAGGCCATCGCCATGATCGTGGGCTGCAGCGTCGTGGGGACGGCGACGTCGGGCATGCGCATGCGCGCGACCTTGGCGACGTGGACGGAGAGGTCGCCCATGCGCTGGAGGTCGGTCAGCATGCGCAGCGTCGCCACGAGCTGGCGCAGGTCGGTGGCGACGGGCTGCTGGGTCGCGAGCAGCAGCAGGGCGCGCTCCTCGATCTCCTCCGTCGTCTCGTCGATCTGCTTGTCGCCGGCGATGACCTGCTCGGCGAGCGGCCCGTCGGCGTTGAGGAGGGCCGCGGTGGACGCAGCGACGGCCTTGCGGACGGTCCCGGTCAGCTGGACCAGGTCGTCGACGATGGTGTCGAGCTGCTCGTAGTACGCATCACGCATGGTCGTGAGGCTACGAGAGGGCGGTGAACGGGAGGCGACCGGCGGTGAACGAGGCGTGAACACCCGCGGAAAGCCGCACGTCAGAGGGGGTTCGCGCTCGGTCCGGGGCGGGGCTGGGCCCTAGCATCGAGGCGTGGACATCAGCGCAGGACTCGTGGTCGCCGGTGCCGTCGGTGCGGCTCTCGGCGCGACGGTGACCTTCGTCTGGCTGTTCAGCGAACGACGGCAGAACGCCGCCCCACCCGAGCCGGCACCACTCGTGCCGCCGGGAGCCGAGGCCGTGCTGTCGGTCCTGTCGTCGACCACCGTGCTGCTGGACTCCTCCGACACCGTGCTGCAGGCGTCGGCGCCCGCGGTCGCCCTCGGGATCGTGCGCGACCAGCGGCTCGAGCCCGAGGAGATCCGCGCGCTCGTGCAGCAGGTGCGGCGCGACGGACAGGTCCGCGAGGCCGACCTCACGCTCCAGCGTCGCCGCGGCCTGCCCGCCCACGTGCAGGTGCGCGTGGCCCCCCTGACGTCGCGGCTCGTCATCGTGCTCGCGCTGGACCGGACCGACCAGCAGCGCGTCGAGAACATCCGCCGCGACTTCGTCGCCAACGTCAGCCACGAGCTCAAGACGCCGGTCGGCGCGCTGAACCTGCTCGCCGAGGCCGTGGCGGAGGCGAAGGACGATCCGGAGTCGGTGGTGCGGTTCGCGTCGCGGATGCAGACCGAGAGCGAGCGGCTCACCCGTCTGGTGCAGCAGATCATCGACCTCTCCCGGTTGCAGAACGACGTCGCGAGCGACGACGCCACGACCGTCAAGGTCGACGAGCTCGTCGCCGAGGCGTGCGAGCACTCCGCCACCGAGGCCGAGCGCAAGCGGATCGAGATCGCGCGCACGGTCGAGCCCGACCTCCTGGTGCTCGGCGACCGCGCCCAGCTGCACGCCGCCGTGAGCAACCTCGTCGAGAACGCCGTCACCTACAGTCCCGAGGGCTCCAAGGTCGCGGTGACGGCCGCGCTCGCCGGCGACGACGTGCGCATCAGCGTCGCCGACAACGGCATCGGCATCGCCGGACCCGAGCTCGAGCGCATCTTCGAGCGCTTCTACCGCGTCGACCCCGCACGCGCCCGCTCCACCGGCGGCACCGGGCTCGGCCTGTCCATCGTCAAGCACGTGGCCGCCAGCAACGGCGGCACCGTCGACGTCTGGAGCGAGCCCGGTGCCGGCTCCACCTTCACGCTGGTGCTCCCGCGCTTCCAGCACGACCTCGATGAGGAGATCCCGTGACACGAGTGTTGGTCGTCGAGGACGAGACCAGCTACAGCGAGGCGCTGTCGTACGTCCTGCGCAAGGAGGGCTTCGACGTCGCGATCGCCGAGACCGGCCCCGACGCGCTGACGGAGTTCGAGCGCGGGGGCGCCGACATCGTGCTGCTCGACCTCATGCTGCCCGGCCTGCCCGGCACCGAGGTCTGCCGGCAGCTCCGGCAGACGTCGAGCGTGCCGATCATCATGGTCAGCGCCAAGGACACCGAGGTCGACAAGGTCGTGGGCCTCGAGCTCGGCGCGGACGACTACGTGACCAAGCCCTACTCGCCGCGCGAGCTCGTCGCCCGCATCCGCGCGGTGCTGCGTCGCGGCGCCGTCGAGGAGGTCGACGACGACGGCGTACTGGAGGCCGGGCGTGTCCGCATGGACGTCGAGCGCCACCTCGTCTCCGTCGACGGCGAGACGGTCAAGCTGCCGCTCAAGGAGTTCGAGCTGCTCGAGTTCTTCCTGCGCAACCCCGGGCGCGTCCTGACCCGCGGCCAGCTCATCGACCGGGTCTGGGGCGCCGACTACGTCGGCGACACCAAGACGCTCGACGTCCACGTCAAGCGTCTGCGCGCCAAGATCGAGCCCGACCCGGGCCACCCCGCCATCCTGACCACCGTCCGCGGACTCGGCTACAAGCTCGACGCCTGACAGCCGCCGCGTTGCGCGCACGCCGTGCGGGGACCGGAGGTGCTCGCTAGCGTGCCCTCAACAACGACGGGAGCCGCACGTGGACGACTCCCTTCGCGCCCTGGTCTCCGTGTTGCCAGGCCCCCTGCTGGTGATCGTCGCGATCATCGCTGTCAACCGCGTGTCCCCCTCCTACCGCGCGCAGAAGCAGCGCCTCGGAAGCGCGAGGGAAGTGCGCCGCTTCAGGCGCGCCTGGGCGAAGTGCACTGTCCCCGACGGGATGGACCGCCAGCTGTGGCTGGACGAGCTCGACCACTGGCCCGATCCAGAAGCGCACGAGCGGACGATGCGGAGGTGGCAGATCGGCTTGGTCGTCCTCGTTCTCGCAGTACTCGCGTTCGCGGTCATGACGACCGGTGGCGACGTGCGGGCCATGGTCGCCAGTGTCCTGCCCCTGATCGTGTTCTTCTCGCTGTTCGTCATGCTCCTCAGGTTCATGCCCGACCAGAGGACCATGTTGATCCGCCGCACGGAGCGGTTGCGCGAACAGTTGGCCGACCATCCAGCGGGTGGCGGCGCGTGACCGTCAGCGGCCTTGGTTCGCGACCGCCGCGATGGCGTCGGCGGCGGCGTCGGGGTCGAGGTACTGCC
>CAZREF010000064.1:0-10092 GCA_964599245.1 uncultured Aeromicrobium sp.
CTGCACGCCGCGGGCATCGAGGTGCTGGTCGACGTCGTCTACAACCACACGTGCGAGGGCGGGCCCGACGGCCCGACCCTGAGCCTGCGCGGCCTCGAGGCGCCCGCCTACTACCTGCACGACGAGGACGGCCACATGGCCGACATCACCGGCTGCGGCAACACCCTCGAGGCGTCGTCGCCGGCCGTCGTGCGCCTCGTCACCGACTCGCTGCGCTACTGGGCCACGGAGCTGGGCGTCGACGGCTTCCGCTTCGACCTCGCCTCGACCATGGGCCGGCCACGCGGGGGTGCGTTCGACCGCGACAGCACGCTCCTGACGGCCATCACCACCGATCCCGTGCTGTCGCGCTGCAAGCTCGTGGCCGAGCCGTGGGACGCGACGGGCGAGGGCTACCGGGTGGGCGCGTTCGGCGCGCAGTGGGCCGAGTGGAACGGCATGTACCGCGACACCGTCCGCGACTTCTGGCGCGGTGCGTCCGGCGGCGTCGACCAGCTCGCCTACCGCCTCTCCGGCTCGTCCGACCTCTACGACCACACGTTGCGCCGACCCTGGCAGTCGATCAACTTCGTCACCGCCCACGACGGGTTCACGCTGCGCGACCTCGTGTCCTACGACCACAAGCACAACGAGGCCAACGGCGAGGAGAACCGCGACGGCACGGACGACAACCGTTCGTGGAACCACGGCGTCGAGGGCGAGACCGACGACCCCGCGGTGCGGACGCTGCGCGCCCGGCAGGCCCGCAACCTGCTGGCGACGCTCCTGCTGTCGACCGGCACGCCGATGTTCGTCGGCGGCGACGAGCGCTGGCGCACCCAGGGCGGCAACAACAACGCCTACTGCCTCGACGACCCCACGTCGTGGGTCGACTGGACGGAGACGCCCCAGAGCGAGGCGATGCTGGCGTTCGCGCGCCGCGTCGTCCACCTGCGCGCCGGCTCGCCCGCCCTGCGCCAGGCGGAGTTCTTCGATGGTCGCACCACCCCCACCGGGCGACCCGACCTCATCTGGCTGCGGCCCGACGGCCACGAGATGACCGAGGGCGACTGGCTCGACCCCGAGCGCCGGACGTTGGGCATGTGGATCGACGGCTCGAACAGCCAGTCCCGCACCCGCGAGGGCGAGCTGCTGAGCGACCACTCGTGGCTGCTGCTGGTGCACGCCGGCGCCGACGACCTCGACGTCGTGCTGCCCGGCCCGGAGTTCGGCGAGACGTTCGAGCCGACCCTCGACACCACGGTCGACGACGGCCAGCCGGCCTCGTCCGAGCCGCTGCCCGCAGGCGGCCACGTGCGGCTCGCGGGACGCTCGCTCCTGCTGCTCAAGGCACCCCGGCACGACTGACGCGCGGATCGCGCGACGTGCGGATCCTCGGTACGTTCGAGACGAACGGCAGGCGAGCGACGGGAGTGCACCGCATGACGGACCGGATCGGCATCGACGACGTCCGCCCCCTGTCCGGCGACGGCACCTACCCGTCGAAGGCCGTCGTCGGCGAGCACGTGCCGGTGCGCGCCACCGTCTGGCGGGAGGGCCACGACGCCGTCGCCGCCACCGTCGCCTGGCGCGGCCCCGGCGAGAGGCGCGACCGCACCACCCGCATGCACGAGCAGGGGTCGGGCCTCGACCTGTTCGCGGCCACGATCGTGCCCGACCAGGTGGGCCTCTGGACGTTCCGCGTCGACGCGTGGAGCGACCCGTGGGCCACCACCGTCCACGCGCTCGAGGCCAAGCTGGCCGCCGGCCAGACCCCGGCCGAGCTCGCCAACGACCTCGAGCTCGCCGCCCGCCTGCTCGAGGAGGTGGCCGGCCGCCGCGACCGGCGCGCCGACCATGACGCCCTGTCCGGCGCCGCCGCGGCACTGCGCGACGAGGCGCTGCCGCTGGGCGCCCGCGTCGGGCCGGCGCTCGACGACGCCGTGCGGGTCGTCATGCACGACCACCCCGTCCGCGAGCTCGTCACCAAGGGTCCGGTCCGACGCGTCTGGGTCGACCGCGAGCGAGCCGCGTTCGGCTCCTGGTACGAGTTCTTCCCCCGCTCCACCGGCGGCGTCGACGCGAAGGGCCGGCCCGTGCACGGCACGTTCGCCACGGCGGCCGCCGAGCTCGACCGAGTCGCGGCGATGCAGTTCGACGTCGTCTACCTCCCGCCGATCCACCCGATCGGGCGCGAGAACCGCAAGGGGCCGAACAACACGCTCACCCCCGGACCCGACGACGTCGGCTCACCGTGGGCGATCGGCGCGGCCGAGGGCGGGCACGACGCGATCCACCCCGCGCTGGGCGACGAGGACGACTTCGCGGCGTTCGTCGCTCGGGCCGAGGCGCTCGAGCTGGAGGTGGCGCTCGACCTCGCGCTGCAGGCCGCCCCCGACCACCCGTGGGTCACGGAGCACCCGGACTTCTTCACGACGCTGCCCGACGGCACCATCGCCTACGCGGAGAACCCGCCGAAGAAGTACCAGGACATCTACCCCATCAACTTCGACCTCGCGCCCGACACGATCCGCGACGAGGTGCTGCGCGTGACGCTGCACTGGGTCGAGCGGGGCGTGCGGATCTTCCGCGTCGACAACCCGCACACGAAGCCGCCGAACTTCTGGGCGTGGCTCATCGCCGAGGTCAAGGAGCGGCACCCGGACGTGCTCTTCCTCTCCGAGGCGTTCACGCGCCCGGCTCGGCTGTGGGGCCTCGCGCGCCTCGGCTTCACGCAGAGCTACACGTACTTCACCTGGCGCACGACCAAGGAGGAGATCGTCGAGTTCGGCGAGGACCTGCGCGACCACTGGGACGAGGGACGCGGCAACCTCTTCGTCAACACCCCCGACATCCTCCCCGCGCACCTGCAGGTCGGCGGGCCGGGCATGTTCGCGCTGCGCGCCGCCCTGGCGGCCACGTTGTCGCCGACCTGGGGCGTGTACTCCGGCTACGAGCTCTACGAGTCCGAGGTGCTGCGCCCCGGCGCGGAGGAGTACCTCGACTCCGAGAAGTTCCAGCTGCGCCCGCGCGACTACGCGGCCGCGCTGGCCGAGGGCCGCTCGCTCGAGCCGTGGATCACCCGGCTCAACGAGATCCGCCGCGCGCACCCGGCGCTGCAGCAGATGCGCACGCTGCACTTCCACCACGTCGACCACGACGCCCTGCTCGCCTGGTCCAAGCAGGACCCGGCCACGGGCGACACCGTCGTCGTGGTGCTCTCGCTCGACCCGCACGGAACGCGCGAGGGCACGCTCCACCTCGACCTCGCCGCCCTCGGCCTGCCCGGCGACGCCCGACTCGTCGCCCACGACGAGGTCACGGGCGAGACCTACGAGTGGGGTCCGAGCAACTACGTCCGCCTCGACCCGGTGCGCGCGTGCGCGCACATCGTGAGCGTGGCCCCCCGATGAGCACCGACACCGCACCCTCTGGAGGAGACCGCATGCCCGACGAGACCGCCCCCGACGCCGGCCTCGTGGGCCTGGAGGAGATCCCCCACACCGGCGAGGAGGTCGCGGCCGACGGCACGCTGTCCGAGCCGAGCAGCGACGACTTCGGCAGCGCCGAGCAGGCGCCGAGCGACCCCGAGTGGTTCAAGCGCGCCGTGTTCTACGAGGTGCTCGTGCGCGCGTTCAACGACTCCAACGGCGACGGCACGGGCGACCTGCGCGGCCTCGCCGACAAGCTCGACTACCTCGAGTGGCTCGGCGTCGACTGCCTGTGGCTCCCGCCGTTCTACGCCTCGCCCCTGCGCGACGGCGGCTACGACATCAGCGACTTCCGCGCCGTGCTGCCGGAGTTCGGCACCGTCGACGACTTCGTGCACCTGCTGGAGGAGGCGCACCGGCGCGGCATCCGCGTCATCACGGACCTCGTCCTCAACCACACCTCCGACGCCCACCCGTGGTTCCAGGCGTCCCGCCAGGACCCCGAGGGCCCCTACGGCGACTTCTACGTCTGGAGCGACGACGGCACCGAGTACTCCGACGCGCGCATCATCTTCGTCGACACGGAGACGTCGAACTGGACTTACGACCCGGTGCGCGGCCAGTTCTTCTGGCACCGGTTCTTCAGCCACCAGCCCGACCTGAACTTCGAGAACCCCGCCGTGCGCGAGGCGATGCTCGACGTGCTGCGCTTCTGGCTCGACCTCGGCATCGACGGCTTCCGCCTCGACGCCGTGCCCTACCTCTTCGAGGAGGAGGGGACGAGCTGCGAGAACCTGCCGCGCACGCACGAGTACCTCAAGGAGGCGCGCGCGACGATCGACCGCGAGTACCCCGGCCGCGTGCTGCTCGCCGAGGCGAACCAGTGGCCGTCGGACGTCGTGGAGTACTTCGGCGACCCCGAGGTCGGCGGCGACGAGTGCCACATGGCGTTCCACTTCCCGCTCATGCCGCGCATCTTCATGGCCGTGCGGCGCGAGTCGCGGTTCCCGATCTCGGAGATCCTGGCCCAGACGCCGCCCATCCCGGCGGGCACGCAGTGGGGCATCTTCCTGCGCAACCACGACGAGCTGACCCTGGAGATGGTCACCGACGACGAGCGCGACTACATGTACCGCGAGTACGCGCGCGACCCGCGCATGAAGGCCAACATCGGCATCCGCCGCCGGCTCGCGCCGCTGCTGGAGAACGACCGCAACCAGCTCGAGCTGTTCACCGCGATGCTGCTCAGCCTGCCCGGCTCGCCCGTCCTGTACTACGGCGACGAGATCGGCATGGGCGACAACATCTGGCTGGGCGACCGCGACGCCGTCCGCACGCCGATGCAGTGGTCGCCCGACCGCAACGCCGGGTTCTCGCGCTCCGACCCCGGCCGCGTCTACCTCCCGCCGATCATGGACCCGACGTACGGCTACGAGGCCGTGAACGTCGAGGCGCAGATGGGCAACGGCGCCTCGCTGCTGTCGTGGACGCGACGCATGATCGAGGTCCGCAAGCAGCACCTGGCGTTCGCCGAGGGCGACTTCGTCGACCTGGGCGGCTCCAACCCCAGCGTCCTGGCCTACCAACGAGTGTGGACCCGTCCCGACGGGGAGCGCGACGTGGTGCTGTGCGTCAACAACCTGTCCCGCTTCCCCCAGCCCGTCGAGCTCGAGCTCGGCGAGCACGAGGGCTGCACGCCGGTCGAGCTCACGGGCAGCGTCCGCTTCCCGCGGGTCGGCGAGCTGCCCTACCTGCTGACCCTCCCCGGGCACGGCTTCTACTGGTTCCAGCTGGTCGAGCTCGGCGACGAGGGCGAACGAAGGAGCATGCTGTGAGCCAGCCCGTCACGCAGGACGACGTCGACCAGGTGGCCGCCGCCCTCCCCGGGTGGCTGCCGTCGCAGCGGTGGTTCGGCGGCAAGGACCGCGAGGTCACCGCCGTCCGCGCCCTCGACTGGACCGTCGTGGAGGCCGGGGACCCCGCCCTCGTGCACCTCGTCGTCGAGGTGCAGCAGGGCGACCGCGCCGAGCCCTACCAGCTGCTGCTCGGTCGGCGCAGCGACGACCTGCCCGACGTCCCGGCCTCGGCCGCGATCGGCGTCGAGGACGGGCCGGTCTGGTACGAGGCGAGCGGCGACGCCGACCTCACGGGGGTGCTGCTCGACAGGATCGCCGCGGGCGAGCGCATCCGCGACCTGCGCTTCGAGGCCGAGCCCGGCGCCGAGCTCGAGACCGGGCTGCGGGCGCACCCCATCACGTCGGAGCAGAGCAACACCTCGCTCGTCTACGGCGCCCAGTACATCCTCAAGCTGTTCCGGCGGCTCACGCCCGGCACCAACAAGGACCTCGTGCTGCACCGCGCCCTGCGCGAGGTCGGGTCGGCGCACGTCGCCGAGCCGCTCGGGAACATCAGCGGGAGGCTCGGCGACGACGAGGTCACGTTCGCGATGCTCCAGCGCTTCATGCCCGACGCCGCGGACGGCTGGGTCATGGCCACCACGAGCGTGCGCGACTACATGGCCGACGAGTCCGGCCTGCCTCCCGGCGACCTCGGGGGCGACTTCGCGGGCGAGGCGTACCGGCTCGGCCGCGCGGTCGCCGACGTGCACGCCGACCTCGCGCGGGCCCTGGGCACCGAGCCCGCCGCCGACGACGACCTCGCGCTGACGGTCGCGGCGATGCAGGAGCGCCTCGACCGCGTGGCCGCCGAGGTCCCCGCGCTCGCCGAGCACGCCGACGGCATCGGCGCGGCGTTCCGTGCGGTGGCCGACGTGCAGCTCACCGTGCCGCTGCAGCCGGTCCACGGCGACCTCCACCTCGGGCAGGTGCTGCGCACCGTCACGGGGTGGCTGGTGCTCGACTTCGAGGGCGAGCCCGCCGCCAGCCTCGCGGAGCGCTCGCGGCTGCGGTCGCCGCTGCGCGACGTCGCCGGCATGCTCCGCTCCTTCGACTACGCCGCGCACCAGCTGCTCGTCGGCCGTCCCGACGACGAGGCCGAGCGCGAGCGCGCCGACGCCTGGGCGCGCCACAACCGCACCGCGTTCTGCGACGGCTACGCCAAGTCGGCCGGCCGCGACCCGCGCGACGACGCCGTGCTGCTGCGCGGGCTCGAGCTCGACAAGGCCGTCTACGAGGTCGCGTACGAGCACGCCAACCGGCCCGACTGGGTCGACGTGCCGCTCGGCTCCATCGCCCGGATCCTCGAGGAGGCCCGATGACGTCCGCCACCGACTGGCCCGCCGCGGTCGGCGAGCTCGACCTCCACCTCATCGCCGAGGGTCGGCACGAGCGGCTCTGGGAGGTCCTCGGCGCCCACGTGCGGACGTTCGAGGGCCCCGACGGTGCCGTCGAGGGCACGTCGTTCGCCCTGTGGGCACCGAACGCACGCACCGTCCAGGTCGTCGGCGACTTCAACGGCTGGGACGGCGGCGGGCACGCCATGCGCTCCCTCGGCGGCCCGGGCGTGTGGGACCTGTTCGTCCCCGACATCGGTGGGGGCACCCGCTACAAGTTCCGCATCGAGGGCGCGGACGGGACCTGGCACGAGAAGATCGACCCCTTCGCCTTCGGCACGGAGGTGCCGCCGGCCACCGCGTCGGTCGTGGTCGAGCCCCGGCACCGCTGGCGCGACGACGCCTGGGTGGAGCGCCGCGACGCCACCCGCTGGCTCGAGGCCCCGATGAGCATCTACGAGGTCCACCTCGGCTCCTGGCGTCCCGGGCTGTCGTACCGCGAGCTCGCCGACGAGCTGGGCGACTACCTCGTCGAGACGGGCTTCACGCACGTCGAGCTGCTGCCGGTCGCCGAGCACCCGTTCGGCGGCTCCTGGGGCTACCAGGTCACGTCGTACTACGCGCCGACGTCGCGCTTCGGCTCCCCCGACGACTTCCGCTGGTTCGTCGACGAGCTGCACCAGCGCGGCATCGGCGTCATCGCCGACTGGGTGCCGGCCCACTTCCCGAAGGACGAGTGGGCGCTGGCGCGCTTCGACGGCACCGCCCTGTACGAGCACCCCGACCCGCGCCGCGGCGAGCAGCCCGACTGGGGCACGTACGTCTTCGACTTCGGCCGGCCGGAGGTCCGCAACTTCCTCGTGGCCAACGCGCTGTACTGGCTCGAGGAGTTCCACCTCGACGGGCTGCGCGTCGACGCCGTCGCCTCGATGCTCTACCTCGACTACTCCCGCAACGACGGCGAGTGGCTGCCCAACAAGCACGGCGGCCGCGAGAACCTCGAGGCGGTCCAGCTGCTGCAGGAGCTCAACGCCACCGTCTACAAGCACCACCCCGGCGTCGTCATGGTCGCCGAGGAGTCGACGGCCTGGCCCGGCGTCAGCGCGCCGACCGACGCCGGCGGCCTGGGCTTCGGCTTCAAGTGGAACATGGGCTGGATGCACGACACGCTCTCCTACCTGGGGAACGACCCCGTGCACCGCTCCTACCACCACGGCGAGATGACGTTCGCGATCGACTACGCCTGGACCGAGAACTTCGTGCTCCCCCTGTCCCACGACGAGGTCGTCCACGGCAAGGGCTCGCTGTGGGGACGCATGCCCGGCGACGCCTGGAACAAGGCCGCCGGCGTCCGCGCGCTGCTGGCCTTCATGTGGGCGCACCCGGGCAAGCAGATGCTGTTCATGGGCGGGGAGTTCGGCCAGGAGGGCGAGTGGGCGGAGTCCCGCGGACTCGACTGGCGCGAGCTGCACGAGCCGCTGCACGCCGGGATCCTCGAGCTCGTCGTCGACCTCAACACGACGTACCGCGACACCCCCGCGCTGTGGACGGCCGACGCGACCCCCGACGGCTTCCGCTGGATCGATGCGTCCGACACCCAGGGCAACGTCGTGTGCTTCCTGCGGCTCGGTTCCGACGGCTCGCAGCTGGCCTGCCTGGCCAACTTCTCCGGCTCGCCGCACCACGACTACCGCGTCGGGCTGCCGCACGTCGGCACGTGGCGCGAGGTGCTCAACACCGACGCCGAGGTGTACGGCGGCTCGGGCGTCGGGAACCTCGGCAGCGTCGAGGCCGAGGGCGTCCCCCACCACGGCTTCGCGGCCTCCGCCGTCGTCCAGCTCCCCCCGGCCGGGGTGCTCTGGCTGACCCCCGAGACCTCCTAGTCCCCGCCCCCGCGCTCGTCGAGGCGCCCCTCGACAAGCTCGGGGAACGGGACGCCCACCGAGCCCGTCGAGGTGCAGACTCGGACAACCGAACGCCCACCGAGCCCGTCGAGATGCAGACTCGGACAACCGCACGCCCACCGAGCCCGTCGAGGTGCAGGCTCGGGAACGGTGACGGCGGGGGCGCCCCTCGGGTGGCCCTAGGCTGACGGTCATGACGAGGTGGGGTGCGACGAGCGAGGTCGGTCGGCTGAGGACGGTCATGTTGCACCGGCCCGGGCCCGAGCTGGCGCGGCTCACCCCGCGCAACAACGACTCCCTGCTGTTCGACGGCATCCCGTGGCTCGGCCGCGCGCAGGAGGAGCACGACGCCTTCGCGCAGGCCCTGCGTGACCACGACGTCGAGGTGCTCTACCTCGTCGAGCTGCTCACCGAGACGCTCGAGCAGGCCGACGCGCGCGCCGAGATCGTCGAGGGCACGACGGCGGCGCTGCACCTCGGCGACAGCCTGCGCCGCTACCTCGTCGACGCGATGTCCGACCTGCCGGCCGACGAGCTCGCCCAGGTGGTGACCGCGGGCCTGCGCAACGACGAGGTCGCGCACCGCAGCATCGTCACGAGCCTGCTGCGTCCCGACGACTTCCTCGTCGACCCCCTGCCCAACCTGCTGTTCACGCGCGACTCGTCGGTGTGGCTGCGCGACCGCGTCGCCGTGACCAGCCTGGCGATGCCCGCACGCCTGCGCGAGACACAGCTGACGTCCCTCATCTACGCCCACCACCCGCGTTTCGAGGGCGTCGAACGGGTGCACGGGCCCCACCTCGAGCACCTCGAGGGCGGCGACGTGCTGCTGCTGGCGCCCGGTGTCATCGCCGTCGGCGTCGGCGAGCGGACCACGCCGGCCGGCTTCGAGCGGTTCGCGAGCCAGGTGCTCTCGGCCGGGCTGGCGCGCACGGTGCTGGCGGTTCCCATCGCGCAGGAGCGCGCCACGATGCACCTCGACACCATCGTGACGATGGTCGACGTCGACAGCGTGGTCATCTACCCGAACATGGCCGACGAGCTGCGCGCCATCGCCGTCACCGCCGGCGAGGACGGTGCGCTGCAGGTGGGCCGGGAGGAGTCGTTCTTCGAGGCCGCGGCGACGGCGATGGGCATCGACGCGCTGCACCGCATCGACACCGGCCTCGACCCGGTCACCGCCGAGCGGGAGCAGTGGGACGACGGCAACAACACCCTCGCGATCGACGCGCGCCTCGCCGTGGCCTACGAGCGCAACGAGGAGACCAACGCCCGGCTCGAGGAGCACGGCATCGAGGTCGTCGCCATCAGCGGCTCCGAGCTCGGCTCCGGCCGCGGCGGCCCCCGCTGCATGAGCTGCCCCATCCTCCGCGACTGACCCCCGCTCGACCGCCGCCCGACCCTCCGCTGGTCGAGTAGAGGCGACGGCGAGCGCCAGCGAGCTCGTCGGTGCGATGGAGCCGTCGCAAGAGGGGCGTAGCCGCGACGCAGCGAGACCACCCGCGGGCGGCTCCGCGCCGACCCACCCCACACCGAGCCGTTGCCG
>CAZREF010000065.1:0-10086 GCA_964599245.1 uncultured Aeromicrobium sp.
AGTACTTGGTGGTGACGATCGTGGAGGCGTTGACGCTCCAGAAGTCGGGGAACTCCACGCCGCGCTGCTCGAAGACCGTCTCCCCGGTCTTCCAGTTGGTCTGCACGACGTCGCGACGCTCCCACGTCACCGCGTCGTAGGGGTGCACACCCTCCGTGGTGTACACGCGCTCGATGGTCAGGCCCTTGCCTGCCTTGCTCGCGCGCGTCTTGCCGGACTGCGTCCGGCCCGTCGATCCGTCGACCGTCATGGCGATGCTCCTGTGTTCGCTCAAAGGGGGATGTGAAGGGTGTGCTGGTGCTGCGTGCCGCTCGGAGGACCGGGCGGTCAGTTCTGGTGGTGCTGCTGGGCGGTGTGCTCGGCCAGCTCGCCGTCGGCCGCGCGGGCCATCAGCTGGGCGATCTCGGCCGCGAAGTCGTCGACGGAGTCGAACGACTTGTAGACGCTCGCGAACCGCAGGTACGCGACCTCGTCGAGGCACTTGAGGGGCTCGAGGATGGCGAGGCCGACGTCGTGGGCCTTGACCTCGGCCGCCCCGCTCTCGCGCAGCGCGTCCTCGACCTGCTGGCCGAGCACGGCGAGGTCGTCGTCGGTGACCGGACGACCCTTGCAGGCCTTGCGGACGCCGGCGACGGCCTTGTCGCGGTTGAACGGCTCGGTGGCGCCGGAGCGCTTGAGGACCGTCAGCTGGACCTGCTCGATGGTGGTGAACCGCTTCTCGCAGCTCCCGCAGACGCGACGGCGCCGGATGGCGCCGCCCTCCTCCGCCACGCGGGAGTCGAGCACGCGGGTGTCGGTGTGCTTGCAGAACGGACAGTGCACCGTGCTCTCCTCTCGTGCTGGACGGGGCTGGTTCTGGGGGTGATTCCGGCGGTCGCGCTGGGGACGAACCTGGGGACGACCGGTGGATTCCCGGCTCTTCCTGTGCGTAACTCCACCTGGCCTGTGGGACTAGATGTGGAGAACTACATCGGTGTAATCACTAGATGTAGTGGCTACCGTACGCCTGGTGTGGGGGGCACGCAAGCCAGTCTGAGGAGTTGCCCAGACATTTCTGAGAGCGCTGCATCACCGCAGGTCAGAGCGGGTACGAGTCACACCAACCCCACGCGGAACGGCGTGTCGACGCCTCGGACGGGCCTCCTCGGCGGCGTTCTCGGCGATCCTCTTCCGAATCGGAAGACCCGGGTGCACGATGGCCCCATGACGATCCGCATGAACGCGTACCTGAACTTCCGCGACGAGACCCGCGCGGCGATGGAGTTCTACCACTCCGTCTTCGGCGGGACCCTGGAGTCGATGACCTTCGGCGAGGGCGGCATGAGCGACGACCCCGCCCACGTCGACCTCGTGATGCATGCGCACCTGGTCACCGACGCCGGCCTCGACCTGATGGCGTCGGACACCCCGCCCGGCGGCGACCAGCCGTCGATGGGCACGGCGATCAACCTGTCGGTCAACGGCGACGACCCGCGCATCCGCGACTACTGGGAGAAGCTCACCGACGGCGCCGAGGTCGTCGCACCGCTCTCCCCCGCGCCCTGGGGCGACGAGTTCGGCCTGCTGAACGACAAGTTCGGCGTGGCGTGGCTGTTCAACCTCAGTCCGCAGGCCTGACCTCGAGCCACGCCACCGCCTCGTCCACCAGGCGGTGGGCGGCGAGCCGGCTGCGCGCCGCGTTGGCGAGCGCCTGGCGCTTCAGCTCCTCCGGCGACGAGCCACTGACGCGCACCAGGTCGGCGCTCTCCTCGACCCAGCGCAGATATGTCCCCGGCGTCACCTCCGGGTGGAACTGCCAGGCGATCAGCCGGGCGCCGAACGAGTCGTCGACGAAGCACTGCGGGCCGAACCAGGACGACCCCACGACGCGCGACGTCGGCGGCGGCGTGACGACGTCCTGGTGGAACTGGCCCCACGGCCCCTCCGGGCAGAGCACCTCGTCGAGGGTGTCGACCCGGCGCCACCCGACCTCGACGCCGTCGCCCCGGAACGACGTGCCGCCGAGCGCGCGGGCCACCAGCTGCGCGCCGTAGCAGATCGCCATCACCGGGACGCCCGAGCCGAGGGCCACGCGCACGAGGTCGGACTCGGCCTCGACGACGTCGGCCCAGCGCGGCTCGTGCGCCGACCGCTCCGACCCGAGGCTCAGCACCAGGTCGACGCCGGAGGCGGACCAGGGGCGCGGGAGCTCGTCGCGGTCGAGCCAGGTCAGCTCGGCGCCCAGCTCGCGCAGCCGCTCGGTGACGTAGCCGCCCTCGCGGTCGGTGTCGTCGGCGACGACGTGGACCTGCAGAGGCTGGGGCACGCTGGGCATGCGCCCATCGTGCCGGACCCGCCGCTCACTCGTAGACGGGGACCGCCAGGTCGGCGCCGAGCTGCAGCGCACCGGCGCTCGGCAGCGAGTTCATGCGCATGATGTCGTCGACGGTGTCGCGAACGTCGCCGCCGGGGTTGGCCTCGGCCGCGATCTGCCAGAGGGTCTGGCCCTCCTGGACCTTGACGATGCGCGTCTCGGGCACCACGCCGGCCTCACCGGTGGCGACGGTCGACGAGCCGAGCGCGACGACCGCGACGGCGAGCGCCGCGATGACCGCGATCATCAGCACGAGCCGGCCGCGGCGCGTGAGCCGCACGGGGGCGGCGTCCGTGCGCTGCGCGCGGACCGGGGTCCGGGTGAAGCGGCTGGAATCATAGGCGGTGCTGGACTCGGGGAAGCGTGCGATGGAGATGGTGCTCATGGTGGCCTCCGGGGAAGGAAGAGGGTGGTGCGAGGTCTGGTGTGTCGATCGAGCACCTGCCGATGTCATTCGAACGTCGGTCCCTCGAGGGCGGTGGTGCTCCACGAGCCCGGCGAACAGATGTTCGATCGAACACGTGTACGACAGTAAGGCAGGCTGCCGACAAAAGCACGTGTCCGTCGAACACGAGGCCGAATGATGTCCGTGAATTGCCTGGAACGACAGGCGGAGAGCGTTCGAAGAAATGTTCGACCGCGGCGTGGCGCGCACGCCAGCGCATGCTCATCGCGCGCCTCCCGAGCTCGAGGAACCCGCTGTCCGACGGTCGCGACACGCTTCGAACAGGTGTTTGGAAACGTCGCCGCGGAGGTCTAGCGTGGTCCCCATGAGCGACGAGACCACCCCGCAGTCCCCCGACGAGGCCCCGCGCCGCGGCCGTCCCAAGGGCTCACGCAACTCCGTGCGCGAGCTCCCCGACGGCCCGGTCGACGAGATGACGGGCCTCACCGGCCGCCAGCAGAAGATCCTGCACTTCATGCGCGACCAGATCCAGGAGCGCGGCTACCCGCCGAGCATGCGCGAGATCGGCGGCGCCGTCGGCCTGGCCAGCTCCTCCTCCGTCGCGCACCAGCTGCGCGTCCTCGAGCGCCTCGGCTACGTCAAGCGCGACCCCAACCGTCCGCGCGCCATCGAGATCTTCCTGCCCGAGGTGGTCAAGGCCCGCCGCACGCTCAGCTCGGCCGACGAGTCCGTCGTCGACGAGACCGGCTTCGGCGACCAGCGGCCCGAGGCCGCCTACGTGCCGATGGTCGGGCGCATCGCCGCCGGCGGCCCGATCCTCGCCGAGGAGCAGGTCGAGGAGGTCTTCCCGCTCCCCCGCACGCTGGTCGGCGACGGCACGCTCTTCCTGCTCGAGGTCCGCGGCGACTCCATGGTCGACGCCGCCATCTGCGACGGCGACTACGTCGTGGTCCGCCAGCAGCCGGTCGCCGAGAACGGGCAGATCGTCGCGGCCATGCTCGACGGCGAGGCCACCGTCAAGACGTTCCAGCGCAAGGACGGCCAGGTCTGGCTGCTCCCGCACAACGACGACTACTCCCCCATCGACGGCACCCACGCCACGATCCTGGGCAAGGTGACCACGGTGCTGCGCCGCCTCTGAGCCCGCTCCTGCACCCTCGACGCTCCACGACGAACGGCCCTCCCCGACGACGGGGAGGGCCGTTCGTGCGCTGGGGCGGTCAGCCGGAGAAGTTCAGCGTGCCGACGCTGTAGCTCTTGCCTGCCGTGACGCGCTTGGTCTTCGGACCGCTGAACGTGCGGCCGATGCCGCGCCAGGAGTCGAGGTTGACCGCCACGCGGTAGTTGCCCGACGCCAGGCCCCGGATGACGAACGAGCCCGAGGAGCTCGTGTAGGCCGAGCGCATGACGAGGATGCCGCCGGTGGAGTACACCGAGACCAGCATCTCCTTGTTGGTCCTCCCGCCGGACCGCGTGACCCGGCCCGAGATCGTCGCGCCCTTCGTGTTGCGCATGGTCACGTCGAGGGCGTCGTCGTTCATCACGTTCACGAGCTCGTAGTCGCCGGTGCCGACCGTGCGGCACGCGTCGCGGTACATCCAGCCCTTGTAGCCCTTGGGCGGCGTGCGTCCCTCCTTCGGGAACCCGTTGAGCACCGACGTCCAGTACTCGTACTTCGCACCCGCGACCGTCTTCCAGCGCTCGCTCGCGCGATCGCCCTGGTGGTAGGCGTAGTTGTTGGAGTAGACGCTCGGGTACCAGGCCGAGCAGCCGGTGCGCCGCCCACGCTCCACCCAGTACTTGCCGGGACGCAGACCGGTGAAGCCGACGTAGCCGGCCGACGACGCGTGCGCCTCGGTGACCAGCGGCGCGTCGAGGATCTTGGTGCCCGGCACGTAGTGGCGCAACGACGTGTAGGTGTCCTGTGCGGCCAGCGAGCCCGACCCCGACTTGCGGACCTGCATGCGACGCTCGCCCACGCCGACGTTCGCGTTGACGGTGGTCGTGGAGGTCACGTCGATGAGGTCGTCATCGCCGTCGGCGTAGGTGTACTGCAGCACCGCGCTGCAGGAGCTGTACTGCTTGCCGCTGCCGGAGATGAACCCCGCGGCACTCTCACCCTTGCCGGAGTAGCCGATGGTGTACCGCGGGTACGAGACGGACGCGCTCGGCAGGAACCGCAGCGCGTAGCTCCCGCTGGAGGAGCTCGTCGTCTCGGCGAAGAGGTTCGCGCAGCCCGGCTCGTCCATGCCGCGCAGGTCGGAGGCGGCCGTCGGGCGCACGCGCGGGGTGGCGAACGCACGCACCTCGCGCTCACCGGCTCCCGAGAGCGTGCCGGAGATCGTCGTGTGGATGATGTCGGCCTGGAAGTCGGCGTACTTGCGCACCACCACCGACGTCCCCTCGCCGAGCGTCTTGCCGCCGCCCGCGGAGTCGCCGGTGTTGCCGGTGCTGTCGCCGCGCCAGAACCACTCGCGGCGGACGCCCTCGACGACGGCGGACACGCTGACCTTGTAGGGCGCTGAGTTCTCGTTGTTGATGCCGAGCGCCACGGCCCCGAGGTTGTAGCTCGACCCGGTGACGTCGACGGTGCGGATGCGCTCGGACGTGAGTCCGGCGTAGCGCCACAGGGAGACCCGCACGTCGCTCACGCCGCTCGTCGGGCCCTGGATCGACCCGACGACGTCGTGCGACGTCACGCGCTTCTCGAGGGTGAGCGGGTAGTCGTTGATGGGGCCGCCCGTCTGGTACACCCGCAGCGACTTCTCCATGCCGTCGCCGCCGACACCGGTCGGGTCGTCCTGCCCACTGAGCCAGTAGACCGTGAGGTACCCGGTGCGGCCGGCCGCGATCGAGTACGGCCACTTGTAGAAGGTGCGCTGGCCCGCGATGGTCGCGTACCCCCGGCAGGTGGTGGAGCCGCTGCAGGTCGCTTTCACGAGCACCTTGTGGTTGCCGGCGCCGTTGGGTGCCTGGACCGCGGCGGTCGAGGCCGTCACGCGCAGCGTGCCGGCGGCGTAGGCGGTCTGCTGACCCGCCACCAGGAACCCCGCCACGAGGGCGACGACGATGGGTAGGACGGTACGGCGGTTCATCAAGGCCCCGAGAGATCGACGACGTGCGGTCGCGTCACCGTATCAAGTCGCGCCGGCGGGGCCCGGCCCCGCCGAGCGCGGGCGGGCCCTACCCGGCGAAGCGCAGCGTGCCGACGGAGACGTTCTTGCCGGCCTTCGCCGTCACCGAGTGCTTGCCGCTGAACGTGCGCGAGATGCCGCGCCAGGAGTCGGCGTTGACCACGATCTTGTAGGAGCCGGAGGCCAGGCCGCGGATGACGAAGCCGCCGCTCTTGCCGGTGTACGCCGACCGCAGCACCTTCGTGCCGTCGGTGGAGTACGCGGTCACGAGCATCTCCTTGTTGGTCTTGCCGCCCGCGCGGGTGACCTTGCCCGAGATGGTGCCGCCGGTCGGGACCGTGAGCTTCACCGTCTTGCTGCCGGACACCTTCACGAGGGCGTACTTGCCCGCACCGACCGCCTTGCACACGTCGCGGTACATCCAGCCCTTGTAGCCCTTGGGGGGCGTCCGACCGGCCTTCGGGAAGCCGTGCAGCACCGACTGGTAGTACTCGTACTTGGCTCCGGCGACGGTCTTCCAGCGCTCGTTCGCCCGCTCCCCGCCCTTGTGGTACAGGTAGTTGTTCGGGTAGATGCTGGGGTACCAGGCCGAGCAGCCGGTGCGTCGCCCGACCTCGACCCAGTAGGTGCCGGCGCGGACCGTGAAGGCCCGGCGCACGGCGCTGTCGGCGGTGCCGGCGGCGATCACGGGCGAGTCCAGGATCTTGCGGCCGGGCGCGTACTCGCGCAGCGACGTCCAGCGGTCGGCGCTCGTGCCGCCCTTGACGGACGTGCCGTCCACGGTGAGGCGGTACTGGTCGTCCTCGGTGCCGACGGCCGGGACCGCGAGCTCGTCGGCGCCGCCGCGGAAGGTGAGCAGTCCGCTGAAGTCGCGCCGGTAGTCGAGCGCGGCCTGGCAGCTGTCGACGACGCGACCACCGGCGACGATCACCCCGCCGCGCGTCGACCCGGACGGCTCGAACGCGACCATGTAGCGGGCCCGGTCGCCGTCGGCGCGGGGCACGAAGGGGACGGAGTAGGTGCCGTCGACGACGTCGGCCGCACCGAACTCGTTCGCGCAGTAGGGCACGTCGAGGTTGCGACGGTCGGAGGTGCTCGCGGGGTAGGACGGCGGCGGGATCAGCACCCGCACCGAGGCACCGCGGGCGCCGGTGCCCGTGAGGCGACCGGTGACCGTGCCGTAGCCGAAGGTGGCGAGGAAGTCGTTCGCCTTGTTCACCCGCACGACCGATGCGTCGCGGACCCACCCGCCGCCACCGTCGGCGAAGCCGGACCCGGTGGTGCTGCCGCGCCAGAACCACTCCTGCTCGACGCCCTGCACGACGGCGGAGATGCTGAGCCGGTAGGAGGTGAGTGGCACGTTGTTGCGGCCGAGGCGGGAGATGCCGAAGTCGACGGTGCCGCCGGGCACGGTGTCGAGGGTGCGGTTCCGGGTGCTGCGCAGACCACTGACGCTCCAGATCGAGACCTGCACGTCGCGGATCCCGGCGGAGGGCCCGTCGACGCGGGCCAGGATGCGCCGCGAGTAGATGCGCTTCTCGAGCGTCATCGTGCGGGTGACGGTCGACAGGCCCGTGCGCTTCACCGTCATCGTCGCGGTGATCTGCCCGGACGACGTCACGCCGGTGGGCGCGTAGGTGCCCGCGGGGACGGTCAGGAAGCCGCTCTTGCCGGCCCCGATCGAGTAGGCACCGCTGCCGGTGCCGGAGCCGACCAGCTGGGCGCTGCCCTTGCAGGTCTTCTTCCCCAGGCACCGCGCCGGGACGTACACCACGCGCTTGCCGTTGACGGTCTCCACGGCCACCGTGCCGTGGGAGACGGCGAGACCGCTCGTGGCCGCCTGGGCGGTCGACGGGACCGCGACGAGGAGGGTGCAGCTGAGGATCGACGCGACAGTCGCGGCAAGACGGCGCATGGAAGCCCCGAGCCCTTCATCCGTGGAAAAGACGGCTCAGCGTACCCTGCCGCGGACGCTGCGGTGTGCCTTCCCGGCGAACGGAGGGCGTGGCGTCAGTCGTCGAGGCGTCGCAGGGCTGCGAGCACGGCGTCGCGGTCGGTGGTGCGCCACAGCGGCGGCAGCGACGCCGCCAGGAACGAGCCGTACCGCGCGGTGACGAGTCGGGGGTCGAGCACGGCCACCACACCGCGGTCGGTGGTGCGGCGGATGAGTCGGCCGGCTCCCTGGGCGAGCAGCAGCGCCGCGTGGCTCGCCGCGACCGTCATGAACCCGTTCCCGCCGCGCTTCTCGACGAGACGCTGGCGTGCGCTCATCAGCGGGTCGTCGGGTCGCGGGAAGGGGACACGGTCGATGATCACCAGCCGGCACGTGTCGCCGGGCAGGTCGATGCCCTGCCAGAGGCTCAGCGTGCCGAAGAGGCTGGTCGTCTCCTCCTCGGCGAAGCGCCGGGTGAGCTCGGAGAGGTGGGCGTCGCCTTGGCACAGCACCTCGTGGTCGGGCAGACGCGTGCGTACCCCCTCGGCTGCGGCCTCCGCGGCCCGACGGGAGGAGAACAGTCCGAGCGTGCGGCCGCCCGCCGCCTCGAGCAGGGCCGCCACCTCGTCGAGCTGGGTGTCGGTGATCCCGTCGCGACCCGGCGGCGGCAGGTGCTTCGCGACGTAGAGGATGCCCTGGCGCGGGTAGTCGAACGGCGAGCCGACGTCGAGGCCGCTCCATGTCTCGGTGTCACCCGGGCGCAGGCCGACCGAGACGGCGACGGGGTCGAAGCCGCCGCCCACCGTCAGGGTGGCGCTGGTGAGGACGACCGTCGTGTCCTCGAAGAGCTTGTCGCGCAGGCTCGCCGACACGTCGACGGGCGCGACGTGGAGCACGGGCCCACGACCGTCGGACAGCCAGAGGACCTCGGTCTCGCGCAGTGCGGCCATGCGATCCGCGACGAGGCGTACCTCCTCCAGGCCGGCCTTCGCCTGCTGGCGCGACGCGTTGGCCTCGGCGTCCGGCTTCTCGCGCGGGAACGCCGAGAGGCAGGCACGGGCGGCGTCGCGCACGAGGGCGAGGGCCTCGGCGAGCTCGTCCTCCAGGACGTCGATGCGGCCGACCTCGGTGCGCGCGAGGGCCGCGGCCAGCGCGTCGCCCGCGTCGCTCAGGTCGTCGGTCTCCCCCTCGGTGTGCGGGCGGGCGCGGCGGGCGGCTCGCTCGACGGCGGCGGGGTCGAGGTCGGCGGTGGCCGCCTGGGTGACGCGGGCGGCGAGCTCGTGGGCCTCGTCGACGACGACGGCGTCGTAGTCGGGCAGCATCGGGACGCCGTCGATCGCGTCGATGGCGAGCAGGGCGTGGTTGGTGACGACGACGTCGGCGGTGGAGGCGGCCTCGCGCGCGAGCTCGGCGAAGCACTCGGCGGCGTGGGCGCACCGGGTGGCCCCGACGCACTCGCGGTGGTTGACGCTCACCTGGCGCCAGGCGCGGTCGGTGTGCGACGGCGCGGACTCGCGGTCGCCGTGGGAGCCGTCGCCCTTGCCGGGGGTGCCGGCGAGCTCCTCGGCCCACTCCCTGAGCGCCAGCACCTCCGCGCCGAGGCTGCCGTCGGGCAGGTCGACGAGCGTGCCCTGCTCCTCGTCCGGCACGCCCTCGCGGACCCGGTGCAGGCACGCGTAGTTGGCGCGCCCCTTCACGACGGCGTAGGCGGGCGTGGTGCCGAGCGCCTCGCGGGCACCCGCGACGAGGGCGGGAAGGTCTCGCTGCACCAGCTGGTGCTGCAGGCTCAGGGTGGCGGTGGAGACCACCACGCGCTCACGGTGCAGCAGGCTCGGCACGAGGTAGCCGAGCGACTTGCCGGTTCCCGTGCCGGCCTGCACGAGCAGGTGGCGGCCCGACTCCAGCGCCTCGGCGACGGCCTCGGCCATGGCCAGCTGCCCCGGTCGCTCGGTGCCCCCGAGCGCCCCCACCGCCGCGTGCAGGACGTCGCGGACGCTGCGCTGGTCCGTGGTGCTGTCGGGCATGACGGCGAGCCTAGACGGACCGCCCCGACCCGCCGCGGCCCCGTCCACAGCCCGGCGCGAGCCGGCCCCGAAGCGACCGTGCGGAGTGGTCTCGGTTCGCCGGACCCAGGCTCGTCCCTCGCCGGCCCCGGCTACTCGACCAGCGGAGCAGCCCACCCCGCTGGTCGAGTAACGGCGACGAGCGAGGAACGAGCGACGTCGACGTGTATCGAGACCACCCGGCAACGGCTCCGCGC
>CAZREF010000066.1:0-9226 GCA_964599245.1 uncultured Aeromicrobium sp.
GACACGTTGACGATGCCGTTGGCGTCGATGTCGAACGTGACCTCGATCTGCGGCACGCCACGCGGCGCGGGCGGCAGGCCGGTGAGCTCGAACGTGGCCAGCAGCTGGTTGCCGGCGGCCATCTCGCGCTCACCCTGGTAGACCTGGATCGCCACGGACGGCTGGTTGTCGTCGGCCGTCGTGAAGACCTCGCTGCGCTTGGTGGGGATCGTCGTGTTGCGCTCGATGAGCTTGGTCATGACGCCGCCCTTGGTCTCGATGCCGAGGCTCAGCGGGGTGACGTCGAGCAGGAGCACGTCCTTGACCTCGCCCTTGAGCACGCCGGCCTGCAGCGCGGCGCCCACGGCGACGACCTCGTCGGGGTTGACGCCCTTGTTGGGCTCCTTGCCGCCGGTGAGACTCTTGACCAGCTCGCTCACGGCGGGCATGCGGGTGGAACCACCCACGAGCACGACGTGGTCGATGTCGGAGACCGAGATGCCGGCGTCCTTCACGACGTTGTTGAACGGCGCCTTGGTGCGCTCGAGCAGGTCGCTCGTGATCTTCTCGAACTCGCTGCGCGACAGCGTCTCGTCGAGGAAGACGGGGCTGCCGTCCTGGACGGTGATGTAGGGCAGGTTGATCGACGTCGACGACGAGCTCGAGAGCTCGATCTTCGCGCGCTCGGCGGCCTCGCGGATGCGGGGCATGGCCATCTTGTCCTTCGTCAGGTCGATGCCCGTCTTGGACTTGAAGGTGCTCACGATCCAGTCGACGACCGCGTTGTCCCAGTCGTCACCACCGAGGTTGTTGTCGCCGCTCGTGGCCTTGACCTCGATGACGCCGTCGCCGATCTCGAGCAGGGACACGTCGAACGTGCCGCCGCCGAGGTCGAAGACGAGGATCGTCTGGTCGTCGCCCTTGTCGAGGCCGTACGCGAGTGCGGCCGCGGTGGGCTCGTTGATGATGCGGCTGACGTTGAGGCCCGCGATCTCGCCGGCCTCCTTCGTGGCCTGGCGCTGGTGGTCGTTGAAGTAGGCCGGCACGGTGATGACCGCGTCGGTGACCGACTCGCCCAGGTAGGCCTCGGCGTCGCGCTTCAGCTTCTGCAGGATGAAGGCGCTGATCTGCTGCGGGTTGAACGACTTGCCGTCGATCTCGGTCTTCCAGTCGGTGCCCATGTGGCGCTTGACCGAGCGGATCGTGCGGTCGACGTTCGTGACGCCCTGGCGCTTGGCGACCTCGCCGGCCAGGACCTCGCCGTCCTTCGCGAAGGCGACGACGGACGGGGTGGTGCGAGCGCCCTCGGCGTTCGCGATGACGGTGGGCTCGCCACCCTCCAGGACGGCGACGACGGAGTTCGTCGTGCCGAGATCGATGCCGACGGCACGTGCCATGGTGGTTCCTCCTGCTGATCGGGTGCTGCGGGGTTCTAGGTCTGCGAAGTCGTTGCCGACGTCGTGGCAACTGACTTGAGTCTGATGTTATCAAGCCTGTCGCAACCTGCAGTATTCCGCCCCTCGCCGTCCGAGCACCTGCCTCTCGCTGGTCGAGTAGTCCGGGCCGCGACGAAGGAGCCGGGACGGACGTATCGAGACCACCCGGCAACGGTTCGGCGCGAGCCAGTTCGACGCTGAGCCCTTGCCGAGTGGTCTCGATACGCCACCGCCACGCTCGTGCCTCGCGGTCGGCGGCTACTCGACCAGCGGTGGGAAGGCCTCGGCCGGGCTACTCGACCAACGGGATCGGGGGGCTCAGAAGGCGACATCGGAGGCCGCGACGACGTCGGCAGTGCGGTCGGGACCGCCCTGAAACTGCCAGTAGAGGTTGGCGTGGACCACGACCTCGTCGGGCCTCCGTGCACCGTAGGTGGTGAGGTCCTCGGTGGTGTGGGCGTCGGAGACGAGCGTGACGTCGTAGCCGCGGACGAACGCGCCGTGCAGCGTGGCGCGGATGCACGCGTCGGTCTGCGCCCCGGTGACCACCCCGTGGCCCACGCCGAGGTCGGCGAGGACGTCGCCGAGCGCGGTGGCCTCGAAGGAGTCGCCGCTGGCCATGGACGTTTCGACACCCCCGACCGACCGCCCACCCACCCCGCTGACCGTGACGACGTGGCCCCGGAACCCGTCGATCAGGGGCCACGTCGTCACGGTCAGCGCGAGGGGGATCAGACCTGAGGGGGACGCGGCCGGGAGGGACGAGGACCTAGGGTCGGGCGGGTGAGCGCCACCGACGTCGAGGCAGCGGGCCGCAGGCCGTGGCGCCTCGGCCCCCAGGGCGAGCAGTGGCTCGACGCGGCGCTCGTCGCCGGCCTGCTGGCCTTCACCGCGTGGACGCTCGTGCTCGGCCAGCCACCGGCCGTCACGCTCCTCGGTGCCGCGCAGGTCGGGGTGCTGCTGTGGCGGCGCCAGCACCCCTCGGCGGTGTTCGGGGTGGTGTGGCTGCTCAGCGCCGTGCAGGCGCTGACGTACGACTACCCCGCGGTCGGGCAGCTCGCGTACCCGGTCGCCCTGTACTCGCTGGCCCGCTTCGGCCGGCCGCGGGACGCACGCGTGGGGCTCGCGCTCAGCATCGTCGCGACGGGCGTCGCCGCGTGGGTGTGGGTGACCGCGAGCCGCTACGCCGACCCGCCACCGGGCGTCACGCAGCCCGACCTGACGCTCGCCTCGTTCCTCCCGTACGTGCTGTCGGTCGGCGCGATCGTCGTCGCCTCCTGGGCGCTCGGCACGCAGGCCCGCATCCGGCGCGCCTACGAGGCCACGCTCCTCGAGCGGGGTGAGCGGATGGCGGCGGAGGCGGAGCAGCGGACCCGGGCCGCGGCGGCCGAGGAGCGCACCCGGGTGGCGCGGGAGATGCACGACGTCGTGGCGCACGGCATCACCGGCATGATCGTCCAGGCCGACGGCGCCCGGTACGCGGCCCAGCAGGACCCTGCCGTCGCCGTCCGCACGCTCGAGACGGTCGCGGCGACCGGACGGGAGGCCCTGACGGAGATGCGCCGGCTGCTGGGGCTGCTGCGCGGGACGTCGGGCCCCGAGCTCGTCCCGCAGCCCGGCCTGGCCGACCTTCCTCGCCTGCTCGACGCGGACGTCCAGGCCGGCCGCGTCCGGGCGTCCCTCCCCGACCCGGGGCCGACGGCTCCCGACGGCGTCGCGCTCACCGTCTTCCGCGTCGTCCAGGAATCGTTGACGAACGTGCGCAAGCACGCCGGACCCGACGTCGTCGCCTCCGTCTCGCTCGTCGAGGACGGCGCCGACCTGGTCGTCACCGTCGAGGACGACGGACGCGGCGCGGCGAGCCCGTCGTCGCCCGGAGGGCTCGGGCTGGTGGGGATGCGGGAGCGGGTGGCTGTGCACGGCGGCACCCTCGACGTCGGCCCCGCTCCCGGTGGCGGCTGGCGCGTGCGGGCGAGGATCCCGCGGTGACGGCGGGTCCCCCGACGAGCAGCGTCCGGGTCCTGCTCGTCGACGACCAGCAGATGGTGCGCGCGGGCTTCCGGATGCTCGTCGACAGCCAGCCCGACCTCGAGGTCGTCGGCGAGGCGGGCGACGGGCAGGAGGCGCTGCGGGTCGCGGCCGACGTCCGCCCAGACGTCGTGCTGATGGACGTGCGCATGCCGGTGATGGACGGCGTGGAGGCGACGCGCCGGATCCTGGCCGCGGACGACGCACCGCGGGTCATCGTCCTCACGACCTTCGACCTCGACGAGTACGCCTTCGCGGCCCTCCAGGCCGGCGCGTCGGCGTTCCTGCTCAAGGACGCCGCCCCGCCCGACCTGCTCGCCGCCATCCGCGCGGTGCAGGCGGGCGACGCCGTCGTGGCCCCGTCGACGACCCGCCGCCTCCTCGACCACTTCGTCCAGCCGTCGGGCGCGCGGACGGTCGTGGGCGAGGCGACGTCGCGCCGGCTGGCGGAGGTGACCGAGCGCGAGCGCGAGGTGCTCGGCCTCATCGCCCGCGGCCTGACCAACCCCGAGATCGCCGAGACGCTCGTCGTGTCGGAGGCGACGGTGAAGACCCATGTCGGCCGCCTGCTCGCCAAGACCGACTCCCGCGACCGGGTCCAGCTCGTCCTGCTCGCCCTGGAGGCCGGGCTGGGGTAGTCGGTGGTCCGGGTCCGCTGCTCGAGCAGCGGACGCTCCGGCGGGTTCGTGCCCTCCCCCTGGCGGATCAGACCTGGGGATGACACCAGGACCATCCCGTGCTCCGACGACCGGAGGGGTGGTCCCTCCATAGCGTCGCTGCCATGACCACGACCCTCCACAGTCCCGTCGCGACGGCCGCCTCGGCACGCGACCTCACCAAGACCTACGGCAGGGGCGGCGCTGCCGTGCACGCCCTCGACGGCGTCGACGTCGACCTCGCGCCGGGACGGTTCACCGCCGTCATGGGCCCGTCGGGATCCGGCAAGTCCACCCTCATGCACTGCCTCGCCGGCCTCGACCGACCGACGCGCGGCACCGTGACCGTCGACGGCGTCGAGCTCACCGGCCTCGACGACGACCGGCTCACCCGCTTTCGGCGCGACCACCTCGGCTTCGTCTTCCAGGCGTTCAACCTGCTGCCGATGCTCACGGCCGAGCAGAACATCCTGCTGCCGCTCGAGCTGGCCGGCCGGCGCGGCGACGCGAAGGTGCGCGACGACGTCGACACCGTGGTGGGCGTCCTCGGCCTCGGCGACCGCCTGGGTCACCGCCCGAGCGAGCTGTCGGGCGGTCAGCAGCAGCGCGTCGCGATCGCACGCGCCCTGGTGAGCCAGGCGTCGATCGTCTTCGCCGACGAGCCCACCGGCAACCTCGACAGCGCCGCCTCCGCGGAGGTCCTCGCGTACCTGCGCCGCTCCGTCCGCGAGCTCGGCCGCACCGTGGTGATGGTGACCCACGAGGTCGACGCCGCCGCCTACGCCGACGACGTCGTCGTGCTGGCCGACGGCCGGGTGCGCTCCCACCTGGTCAGCCCGTCCCGAGCCGAGCTCGTCTCCGTCCTCGCCGGCCCCGCCGACGTCGAGGGAGGCGCGCGATGAGGACCGTCCTGCTCGCCTCGCTGCGCACGTACACCCGTCGCTACGTGGGGGCGGTCGTCGCCGTCGTGGTCGCCGTGGGGTTCGTCGTGGCGACGAATGCGATCGGCTCGGCCGCGAAGTCCGGCCTCTCCGAGGGGGTCGCCCAGGCCTACCGGGGGGCCGACCTCGTGGTCGGGGACGTCGACGCCGGCATCGACCGTGAAGACGTCGACCGAGCCCTGACCGTCGCGGCACGCCAGGGTGATGCCGCGACGGTCGTGGCGACGACGTACGAGACGGTGACCCGGGACGGCGTCGCCATCGGACCCGACACGTCGATCGGCACCCTGAGCCTGGATCCCTCCCTGCGACGTCGGTCGGTCCTCTCCGGCTCGGCCCCCACCTCGGCGCGCCAGGCACTGGTGGACGAGCGCACCGCCCGCTCGGCGCGCATCCGCCTGGGCGACGAGCTCCGGCTCGGCAAGGGCGCCGACGCTCGCACCGTCGAGGTCGTCGGCATCGCACGCGCGTCCACCTACCTCGCGGCCGACGTGTACGTGCCGTGGCAGGCCCTCGAGGCCTCGCCCGGCGTGTTCCCCGAGGCGGTGCTCGTCCACACCGACGGCGACCTGGCACGCGCGCGTGCCGCCCTGGAGGCCGGGGCGCAGGCTCCGGTGCGCAGCACGGCCGACTACGTCGACGCACGCGTCGTCTCGCTCAACCAGGGCGTGGACGTGATCAGCGTGTTGCTCCTGCTGTTCGCCGCGGTCGCCGGCTTCGTCGCCGTGCTGGTCATCACCAACACGTTCACCATCCTGTTCGCCCAACGCACCCGCGACCTCGCGCTCCTGCGCTGCGTCGGCGCGACCCGCCGGCAGGTGGTCCGCTCGGTCCGGGCCGAGTCGCTCGTCGTCGCGCTGGTCGCCTCGACCCTGGGGGTGCTCGCAGGGGCGGGTGTGGGTCAGCTCGTGGTCTGGGGCGTCCGCACGTGGACGACCTCGGGCTACCTCGGGTCGGTCTCGCTCTCGCCCCTCTGGGTGGTCGGCGCGTTCGTCGGCGGACTCGTGGTGACCGTGGCCGCGGCGTGGCTGCCGACCCGGCGCGTGGTCCGGGTGAGCCCGCTCGCGGCGCTGCGTCCGCTCTCCACCGAGATCCGGTCCCGTGCCGGGGCGTGGCGCGTCGCGGCGGGCGTGGGTGCGGTCGCGCTCGGGTCGGTCGCACTGGTGCTCGCGGTGCAGTCGCAGTTGACGCCTCCGATGCTGCTGGGCGGCATGGTCTCCTTCGTCGGCGTCCTCCTGCTCGGACCCGTCATCGTGCCGGCGCTGGTGCGCCTGGCGGGGCGCGTGCTCGGCGGCACCGGCCTGGCGACCCGGCTCGCGGCGGCGAACGCCGTCCGCAACCCGCGGCGCAGCGCGGCGACCACGGCGTCGTTGCTCGTAGGCGTCACGCTCGCGACTGCCGTGCTCACCGGCATGGCGAGCGCCCGCGGGGCGCTCGACGTCGAGCTCGACAAGCAGTATCCCGTCGACGTCGCCCTGACCTCGACGGGCGGGCTGCCCGCGGGTGCGCTCGACGCCGTGCGAGGGACCGCCGGCGTCGAGGCGGCCGCCGCGGTACCGGGCCTGCGGGTCGACCTCGAGGGCGCCGGTGACGTCACCGCGCTGGCGCCCGACGCGGCTGCTCGCCGGCTCACGCCCGAACCGGACGTCGTCACGCCCCGGGGTCGGCAGGTGCTGATCCCCGTCGAGGTGGCCTCGGAGATGCCCGAGGGCGTCCCCGACACGGTCACCCTCCGCGCGGGTGGCCGCGAGGTGCGCGCCCGAGCCGTCGTGGTCGGCGGCGAGTGGGGACCTGCGCTGCTGGCCGGCCCGGACGTCCTGCGCGCGCTCGGCGGTGGCCTGACCCCTCAGGCGATCTGGATCGGGGCCGACGACGGCGCCGACGACGCGCAACTGACCGGCGACCTCGGCGCGGTCGGCCGTGACCTGGACCTCGGCGTCACGAGCTCGCTCGACGGTCGCGGATACGTGCAGCGACAGCTGGACGTCCTCACCTGGTCGGTGCTCGGGCTGCTGGCGATCTCGGTGGGCATCGCGCTCGTCGGCATCGCCAACACGGTAGGCCTGTCGGTGCTCGAGCGCGGACGCGAGCACGCGCTCCTGCGGGCCCTCGGCCTCACCCGTCGACAGCTGCGCCGGATGCTCGCCGCGGAGGGGCTGCTGCTGGCGCTCGTCGCCGCCGTGCTCGGCACTGTCGTGGGCGTGGCGTTCGGCTGGGTCGGCACCCTCACCGTGGTGCGCACGGCGGTGGCCGACGTCCCGCTGGTCACGCCCTGGGGGCAGCTGGCCCTCGTCGTGGGCGGCGCGGCGCTGGCGGGCCTGCTCGCCTGCGTGGCCCCTGCTCGCCGGGCCGCGCGCGTCACCCCGGCCGAGGGCCTGGTGCTCGACTGACCCCCCCCCTCCCCGCTGAGTGTGACGTTTCGGGCCCCATCCGCTCGGAATCGGGGCCGAAACGTCACACTCAGCGGGAGAGTGGGCGGCCGGTCACGGGTCGAGGTGCGACCACCAGTCGGGCACGAGGCGAGTGTGGATCGTGGTGAACGTCGCGACGTCCGGCTCGGGGAGGGCGATCCAGGTGCGGATGACCCCGACCGTCCCCAACGCGATGAGCCGCAGGGCGGCGTCGGCGACGACCTCCCGGGCGGCACCCGGGACGCCGGTGGGGAGCGCGAGGCGACCCTGCTGGAGCAGCAGCCGCGACGACCCCAGGAAGTGCTCGGCGAGCATCGCGTGCAGCCCGCCGGCGCCCGCGTCGTCGGCCAGGCCGCGGCGGTAGACGGCGAGGTGCCCGAGCACGTGCTCCAGCACCCGCCGCGTCGTCTCCGCAACGGCTGCGTCGGTGTCTTGCCCCGGGTCGTGGAGGAGGTCGGCGCGGAGGTCGTCGAGCTCGGCCAGGAGTGCGGCGCGCAGCAACCCGTCCGGCGTCGACGCGTGCTCGTAGAACGTCGAGCGGTGCACACGGGCGCTGCGCGCGACCTCCGTGACGCTCAGCTGCTCCACGGGGACGTCGGCCGCCAGCGCGAGCACCGCGGCAAAGAGGCGGTCACGACTGCGCCGGGCTCTCGCGTCCACCCGACCCCTCCCCTCTCGACGTCACCGGGAGCGGCCCGGACCGCTGCGTCACACCTCGGGAAGCAGCCTAACCGACAGATGTAGGATGGTTCTTGTCCGACAGGTGTCGGACAGAAAGTGAGGACATCATGGCCACCTACGACGTCGCGGACCGTTCCGCGATCGTGACGGGCGCCGGCTCCGGCATCGGTCGCGCCGTGGCCCTGCTGCTCGCCGCGAACGGAGCCTCCGTGCTCGTCCACGACCTGCGACAGGACTCGGCCGACCAGGTCGTGCAGGAGATCGAGGCCGCGGGCGGCACCGCACGCGCCTTCGTCGGCGACGCCGCCGACCCCGAGGTCGCGCAGGCCGCCGTCGCGGCCGCCCAGGAGATGGCGCCCCTGCGCATCGCCGTCAACAACGCCGGCATCGGCGGCGCCGCCGAGCCCGTCGGCAGCTACCCGGTCGACAGCTGGGAGAAGGTCGTCGGCGTCAACCTCAACGGCGTCTTCTTCGGCATGCGCGCCCAGATCCCCGCGATCACCGCCGCCGGCGGCGGCGCCATCGTCAACATGGGCTCCGTGCTCGGCTCCGTCGGCATCGCCGGCTCCTCGGCGTACGTCACCACCAAGCACGCCCTCGTCGGCCTGACGAAGAACGCGGCGCTGGAGCACAGTGCCGACGGCGTGCGCGTGACGGTCGTCGGACCCGGCTTCATCAGCACCCCGCTGCTCGAGGCGAACCTCGACGAGGAGACGCAGGCTGCGCTCGCCGCCAAGCACGCCACGGGACGGCTCGGCACGCCCGAGGAGGTCGCGTCGCTCGTGGCGTTCCTCGCCTCGGACGTCGCCACCTTCGTGACGGGCAGCTACCACCTGGTCGACGGCGGGTACGCCGCCCAGTAACCCGTCCTGAGCGGCCTGGCCGCGCGGCCACGTCGCGTCCGGCGCGGGGCCTCGTCGTCCGGCGACGTGCCGCGCCGGACCCGTCCTCAGTGGTCGTCGCGTGCGCGCAGGACGTGCACCGCCCTCGCCTCGGAGTCCCAGTGGCGCAGGGCGGCGGGGGCGCCGACGAGCCCGGCCGGGACGTCGGCGAGCAGCTCGAGCGCGTGGCCGAGCTGGGCGTCGTCGAGGCGG
>CAZREF010000067.1:0-8169 GCA_964599245.1 uncultured Aeromicrobium sp.
CGCAAGGTCTGGCTGCCCTCGGGCGGCTCGCTGGTCATCGACCGCACCGAGGCGATGACCGTCGTCGACGTCAACACCGGCAAGTTCACCGGCTCCGGCGGCAACCTCGAGGAGACCGTCACCAAGAACAACCTCGAGGCCGCCGAGGAGATCGTGCGGCAGCTCCGGCTGCGCGACATCGGCGGCATCATCGTCATCGACTTCATCGACATGGTCCTCGAGAGCAACCGCGACCTGGTGCTCCGGCGACTCGTCGAGTGCCTGGGTCGCGACCGCACCCGTCACCAGGTCGCCGAGGTGACCTCGCTCGGCCTGGTCCAGATGACGCGCAAGCGCATCGGCACCGGCCTGCTCGAGTCCTTCAGCACGGACTGCGAGCACTGCAAGGGCCGTGGCGTCGTCATCACCGCCGAGCCCGTGGAGCCGAGGAAGGACGAGCCGCGCGGCCGTCAGCGTCGCGGCCGGGGTGGCAGCAACGGTGGCGGCACCAACGGCGGTGGCAACGGCGGCGGCAACGGGAACGGTGGCGGGTCCGGGCGCGGCTCGCGACGGTCCGGCGGCCAGGCGGGGGGCGACGCGTCGGCGGACGGCGACACCCCGAAGGACCAGGACGCCCTGAAGGACCAGGACGCCCCGAAGGACCAGGACGCCCCGAAGGACCAGGACGCCCCGAAGGACCAGGACGCCCCGAAGGACCGGCCGGAGGCCGAGTCCGCGCTGGAGACGCCGGCCCCGGCGGTGGATGCCGCGCTGGAGCCGACGCCGCCGGCCGCCGACGCGAACGGGGAGTCGACCGACGGCTCCGCCGCGACGGACCGGGCCGGGCGCGAGGAGCCGGCGCAGGAGCACGGCGAGGAGCCTGCCGGACCGGTCCAGGAGGCGCCGGCGGAGACCCCCAGCGAGGGGGATCCCGAGTCCACGGACGACGACCGGCCGGACGCCGCGGCACCCGTTTTGACCGAGCCGGGGGAGGGTCCGTAGAATGGACCGTCGGCGTGCCCTGCGCGCCGATCGTCCTGCCCGGGCGCGAGTCCGGCAGAGGCCGTCGAGCCAGCGCCCCTGCTGAGCGGTCCGGCCAGCACCAGCTTCCAGCAAGAACCGAGTGAGGAATCCCGTGGTCTACGCAATCGTGCGCAGTGGCGGCACGCAGCAGAAGGTCGCCGTCGGCGACGTCATCGAGATCGACCAGCTCGGCCTGACCGAGGGTGAGTCCGTCTCGCTGCCGGCCGTCCTGTACGTCGACGGCGACGCCGTCACCTCCGACGCCGACTCGCTCGCCCAGGTCTCCGTGACCGCCGAGGCCATCGGCGCCACCAAGGGCCCGAAGATCGTCATCCAGAAGTACAAGAACAAGACCGGCTACAAGAAGCGCCAGGGTCACCGTCAGAAGTACACCCAGGTCAAGATCACCGGCATCGCGAAGTAGAGGACTGAACTCATGGCACACAAGAAGGGCGCAGCCTCCACCAAGAACGGCCGCGACTCCAACGCCCAGCGCCTCGGCGTGAAGCGCTTCGGCGGTCAGCTCGTCAACGCGGGCGAGATCATCGTCCGCCAGCGCGGCACCCACTTCCACCCCGGCACCAACGTCGGCCGTGGCGGCGACGACACGCTGTTCGCGCTCTCGGCCGGTGCGGTCGAGTTCGGCACGCGTCGCGGCCGCAAGGTCGTCAACATCGTCCCGGGCGAGTAACCGGCAGAACATCCGACGAAGGGGTGGTCCGCGCATGCGGGCCACCCCTTCGACGTCCCACCACACCGCAGGAGCACCCTCATGGCCGTCCCCACCTTCGTCGACCGCGTGACGCTGCACGTCGTCGCCGGCAACGGCGGGCACGGCGTCGCGTCGGTCCACCGGGAGAAGTTCAAGCCGCTCGGCGGCCCCGACGGTGGCAACGGTGGCCACGGCGGCGACGTGGTCCTGCGCGTCTCGGCCGATGTCACGACGCTCGTGGACTACCACCACGAGCCGAGGCGCAAGGCCGGCAACGGTGCGCCCGGCGCGGGGAGCAACCGCAGCGGTGCGCACGGCGACGACCTCGTCCTCAAGGTGCCCGACGGCACGGTGGTGCGCTCCGGCGGTCCCCACGGCACGGGCGAGGTGCTCGCCGACCTCGTCGGTGCGGGCACCGAGGTGGTCATCGCCGCCGGCGGCCGCGGCGGCCTCGGCAACGCCGCCCTCGCCTCCAGCAAGCGCAAGGCCCCTGGCTTCGCCCTCAAGGGCGAGCCCGGGCAGGAGCGCGTCATCGTCCTCGAGCTCAAGGTCGTCGCGGACATCGGGCTGGTCGGGTTCCCGAGCGCCGGCAAGTCGAGCCTGATCGCCGCCCTCTCGCGCGCCCGGCCCAAGATCGCCGACTACCCGTTCACCACG
Source organism: uncultured Aeromicrobium sp. (assembly GCA_964599245.1). GTDB lineage: Bacteria > Actinomycetota > Actinomycetes > Propionibacteriales > Nocardioidaceae > Aeromicrobium. The sequence goes on from CAZREF010000067.1 coordinate 2,372, forward strand.
CTCGTGCCGAACCTCGGCGTCGTGACGGCCGGCTCCACGACGTTCACGGTGGCCGACGTCCCTGGTCTCATCGAGGGCGCCAGCGAGGGTCGCGGGCTGGGGCACGACTTCCTGCGCCACGTCGAGCGGTGCGCGGCGCTCGTGCACGTCGTCGACTGCGCCACGGTCGAGCCCGGACGTGACCCGCTAACCGACCTCGACGTCATCGAGGGCGAGCTGCGCGCGTACGCCGACGCCCTGCCCGAGGGGGCCACCGGCAAGGACCTCCTCGACCGACCGCGTCTCGTCGCGCTCAACAAGACCGACGTGCCCGACGCCGCGCAGATCGCGGAGTTCGTCCGCGGCGACCTCGAGGCCCGCGGCTACGACGTGTACGACGTGTCCGCGGCCAGCCACGCCGGTCTGCGCGAGCTGTCCTTCGCGATGGCCGAGATCGTCGCGCGGCGTCGCGTCGAGACCCCGGCACGAGAGATCACCCGCATCGTCCTGCGGCCCCAGGCCGCTGCCGGCGTGGGCGAGGAGTTCACAGTCGACGAGCGTCGCGGCCCCGACGGCCAGCGCCAGTGGATCGTGCGAGGCGAGAAGCTCACGCGCTGGGTCGGCCAGACCGACTTCAGCAACGACGAGGCGGTCGGCTTCCTCGCCGACCGGCTCAACCGCCTCGGCGTCGAGGAGGAGCTCGGCAAGCGGGGCGCCGAGCCGGGCGACGACGTCGTGATCGGCGGCACCGCCGAGCGGGGCTGGGAGGACGCGGTCGTGTTCGACTACGACCCCACCATCGAGGCCGGTGCCGAGATGCTCGGGCGTCGCGGCGAGGACCACCGTCTCGACCGGGACGAGCGGCGCACCAACGTCGAGCGGCGCGAGCAGCTGGCCGCCCGGCGTGCGTACGAGGCCGAGGCCCGGGAGGCCCGCGAGCGGGGCGAGGAGCCGCCGCCCGCGCCCGACTGGACGTTCGAGGAGTACGACGAGGACGACGTGCCCCCCGACGACGTGCCCTCCGACGACGTGCCCTCCGACGACGACCCGGCCGCGACGCCCGTGGGCGAGGACGACCGGGCGTGAGCACGGGGCGTGCCGAGGGCCGTCGCGTCGTCGTGAAGGTGGGCTCGTCGTCGTTGACGTCGACGACCGGCCACCTCGACCCGGCGAAGGTCGACGTGGTGGTCGACGCGCTCGCCGCGGCGCGGGCCGCGGGCGACGAGGTGGTCCTGGTCAGCTCCGGCGCGATCGCCGCCGGGCTCGGGCCCCTGGGCCTGACCGCCCGTCCACGCGACCTGCCCACCCAGCAGGCGGCGGCGAGCGTCGGGCAGGGCGCCCTCGTCGCGCACTACTCCGAGCGGTTCGCGACGCACGGTCTCACCGTCGGCCAGGTGCTGCTCACCGTCGACGACGTCACACGTCGCAGCCACTACCGCAACGCCTACCAGACGTTCGCGAAGCTCCACGAGCTCGGCGTCGTGCCCGTCGTCAACGAGAACGACACCGTCGCGACGAGCGAGATCCGCTTCGGCGACAACGATCGCCTGGCGGCCCTCGTCGCCCACCTCGTCCACGCGGACCTGCTCGTCCTGCTGTCCGACGTGGACGGCCTGTTCACCGGGCATCCGTCGCTGCCGTCGTCGAGACCGATCACCGACGTCCACGGCACCGAGGACCTCGAGGCGGTCGACGTCGCCCGCCTCGGCTCCTCGGTCGGGACGGGCGGGATGGTCACGAAGATCGAGGCGGCACGCATCGCGACGGGGGCAGGCATCCCCGTCGTGCTCGCGCGGGCCGACCGCGCGGCGGCTGCCGTGGCCGGCGAGGCCGTCGGCACCAGGTTCCACCCGACCGGACGACGTCGGCCCACCCGGCTGCTCTGGCTCGCCCACGCCAGCGAGACGAAGGGACGCCTGCACGTCGACGCAGGCGCCGTCCGTGCGCTCACCGTCCGCAAGGCCTCGCTCCTGCCCGCCGGCATCGTCGAGGTCTCCGGCGAGTTCGGGGCCGGGGAGCCGGTCGACGTCGTCGGGCCCGACGGCGCGGTCGTGGCCCGCGGGCTCGTCAACTACGACAGCGCCGAGCTGCCGGCGCTGCTCGGCCGCTCCACCCGCGACCTGGCCGCCGACCTCGGCGCCGACTACGAGCGCGAGGTCGTGCACCGCGACGACCTGGTCGTCCTCTAGGACCACCGCGCACACCCGGCGGAGGCTGCGGACGTTCGAGCCGCGGGACGGGCGTCCGTGAGCCGCACTAGGCTTCTCGTGTGAAGGAACAGGTGCACGAGCTGGCCCGACGAGCCCGTGCGGCCGCACGCACGCTGGCGCTGGAGCCGCGCTCGCGCAAGGACGCTGCGCTGCTCGCCGTGGCCGACGCGCTCGTCGCCGCCACCGACCGGATCCTCGCCGAGAACGCCGTCGACGTCGAGACCGCACGGTCCGAGGGCACGCCGGAGAACGTCATCGACCGGCTCCTGCTCGACGCCGACCGCGTCGCCGCCTTCGCCCAGGGCGTGCGCGACGTCGCGACCCTGCCCGACCCCGTCGGCGAGGTCGTCCGCGGGTCCACGCTGCCCAACGGCCTCCGCCTGGAGCAGGTCCGCGTGCCGATGGGCGTCATCGGGATGATCTACGAGGGCCGCCCCAACGTCACCGCCGACGCCGCCGCGATCTGCCTCAAGGCCGGGAGCGCGTCGCTGCTGAGGGGCTCGCGCTCCGCGGCACGGTCCAACGCCGCGATCGTCGACGTCATGCGCGAGGCGATCGCCTCCACCGGGCTGCCGGCCGACGTCGTCCAGGCCGTCCCGGCGGACGACCGGTCCAGCGCCACCCACCTCATGCAGGCCCGCGGGCTCGTCGACCTCGTCATCCCGCGCGGGGGCGAGGGCCTGATCCGCACGGTCGTCGAGCAGTCCACCGTGCCCGTCATCGAGACCGGCACCGGCAACGTGCACGTGTACGTCGACGCCGACGCCGACCTCGACATGGCGCTCGACGTCGTGCTCAACGCCAAGACGCACCGCACCAGCGTCTGCAACGCGGCCGAGTCGCTGCTCGTGCACCGCGACGTCGCCGAGGAGTTCCTGCCCCGCGTCACCAAGGCGCTCCAGGCGGCCGGCGTCACCATCCACGGCGACGCCGCGTTCGCCGCCGCCCCGGGCGTGCTCGAGGCGACGGACCACGACTGGGCCACGGAGTACCTCTCCCTCGACATCGCGGCCAAGGTCGTCGACTCGCTGGAGGAGGCGGTCGAGCACGTCCGTACGTGGTCGTCGGGCCACACCGAGGCCATCGTGACCCGCTCGATCGACGCCGCCCGCCGCTTCACGCTCGGCGTCGACTCCGCAGCCGTCATGGTCAACGCCTCCACCCGGTTCACCGACGGCGGCGAGTTCGGCTTCGGTGCCGAGATCGGCATCTCCACGCAGAAGCTGCACGCGCGGGGTCCGATGGGCCTGCCGGAGATGACCACCACCACCTACGTCGTCACCGGCGACGGTCACGTGCGCTGACTGCTCCCAGGTCCGTCCGGGCGAGGGTGCGCTGGTAGATTGCGGCCATGCTCGAGATCCTGTTGGCCGCCGAGGAAGCCGGCGAAGAAGGCACGTTCCTCTGGACCGCCATGCTCATCGGTGGCATCGCCCTCGGCACCCTGCTCGTGCTGCTGGTCGCCCTCCTGGCCTTCGGCAAGGGTCGCGAGCACTCCTGAGCGCGAGTCCCGGGCCGGTGAGCACTCCCGAGGCGGCGCCGCGACGGCGTCGTGTCGGCGTCATGGGTGGCACGTTCGACCCGATCCACCACGGTCACCTGGTGGCCGCCAGCGAGGTGCAGTCGTGGTTCGACCTCGACGAGGTCGTGTTCGTGCCCACCGGCCGACCGTGGCAGAAGGCCGACCGTGAGGTCTCGACCGCCGAGCACCGCTACCTGATGACGGTGATCGCGACGGCGGCGAACCCGCGGTTCGAGGTCAGCCGGGTCGACATCGATCGCCACGGCCCGACCTACACGATCGACACGCTGCGCGAGCTGGCGGCGGCGATGCCGGACGCGGACCTGTACTTCATCACCGGTGCCGACGCGATGGCGGCGATCCTGACGTGGCGCGACCACGAGGAGCTCTTCGACCTCGCGCACTTCGTGGGCTGCACCCGGCCCGGCCACGAGATGGACGAGCAGACGCTGGAGGGGCTGCCGGCGGACCGGATCACGCTGGTCGAGATCCCGGCGCTCGCCATCTCCTCCACCGACTGCCGGCACCGGGTCCGATCGGGCGAGCCGGTCTGGTACCTGGTGCCGGACGGGGTCGTCCAGTACATCGGCAAGCACCACCTCTACCACCCGCCCACGACCCCCGAGGAGCCCACGTGAGCGCATCCGAGCGGGCGATCGAGCTGACCCGGGCCGCCGCCGCGGCCGCGGAGGAGAAGCTCGCCACCCAGATCCTGGCCTTCGACGTCTCCGAGCAGCTGTTCATCACCGACGTCTTCCTGCTGTGCAGCGCCGGCAACCAGCCGCAGGTGCGGGCCGTGAAGGAGGCCGTGGAGGAGAAGCTGCTCGAGATGGGCGCCAAGCCGGTGCGCCGCGAGGGCGAGCGCGAGGGTCGCTGGGTGCTGCTCGACTTCAGTGAGCTGGTCGTGCACGTGCAGCACACCGAGGAGCGTGCCTTCTACGCGCTCGAGCGGCTGTGGAGCGACTGCCCGACGATCGACCTCGGCGTCGCGTGACGCGCCGGGTCGTGCTCTGGCGCCACGGGCGCACGGAGTGGAACGTCGCGGGCCGGGTGCAGGGCCAGACGGACACGTCGCTCGACGACGTCGGGCGTGACCAAGCGCGTGCGGCCGCGGCCCGGCTCGCGTCGCTGGCGCCGGTGCGGATCCTCAGCTCCGACCTCGAGCGTGCGCGTGACACCGCCGAGGAGCTCTCGCGGCTGACGGGCGTGCCCGTCGAGCTCGACGAGCGGCTGCGGGAGATGAACTTCGGCGAGCGCGAGGGGCTCACGTGGAAGGAGTCGTGGGAGCGCTTCCCCGACCTCATGAAGGCGATGCTGGAGGACCGCGAGGAGCGGTTCCCGGGCGCCGAGCTGCACGTCGAGGCCGGGGAGCGGCTGGCCGAGGCGCTGACGGAGGCGCTGGAGTCGCTCGAGGACGAGCAGACCCTCGTGCTGGTGGCCCACGGCGCGGTGCTGCGGGTCGGCGCCTGCACCTTCCTCGGCTTCCCGGAGTCGACGTGGCGCACGTTCGCGGGCTTGTCGAACTGCTCCTGGATCGCGCTGGAGCAGATCTCGCCGTCGCACGGGACCCGCTGGCGCCTCACCGAGTGGAACGCCGGCACCCTGCCGGAGCCCGTGATGTCCGACGACGAGTGACCCCGGTTTGAGTCGCCCCGGGAGCAGGGTCTAGAGTGTTCACTCGGTGCCGGACCCGCTCGGGCACCTCCCGCGAGGGGCATTGGCGCAGTTGGTAGCGCGCTTCCATGGCATGGAAGAGGTCAGGAGTTCGAATCTCCTATGCTCCACTCGAACGTCAGCAGGCCCCCCGTCGTAGCGACGGGGGGCCTTCATGCTGTCCGTGTGGGCCTGCTGCCGTTCGAATCGGGATTGGTGATTCGGGGACGACCGAGCGTCAGCGAGGGAGGGAGTCTCCTATGCTCCACTCGAGTCGAAGAAGGCCCCCAGTCATCGAGACTGGGGGCCTTCTCTCGTCCTGCGGCTGCGCTGCCTCGGCTTGTCGTGGTGGGTCGCGTCGGGGCCTCGACCGGGAGGCGGGTGCGCGTCCGGGCTGGGTTCTCGGGGTCCGGTGGGGTCTGACGCACGATTCT
>CAZREF010000068.1:0-7745 GCA_964599245.1 uncultured Aeromicrobium sp.
GGTCGAAGCCGACGTCGGCGATGTGCCCGGACTGCTCGCCACCCAGCAGGTTGCCCGCGCCGCGGATCTCGAGGTCCTTCATCGCGACCTGCATGCCGCCGCCGAGCTCGGAGTGCTGGGCGATGGTGGCGAGCCGGTCGTGCGCGGTCTCGGTGAGGGGCTTGTCCGGCGGGTAGAGGAAGTAGGCGTAGGCGCGCTCGCGACCACGACCGACCCGGCCTCGCAGCTGGTGCAGCTGGGAGAGGCCCAGGACGTCGGCGCGCTCGATGATCATCGTGTTGGCGTTGGAGACGTCGAGGCCGGACTCCACGATCGTCGTGCAGACGAGCACGTCGTAGCGCTTCTCCCAGAAGTCGACCATGACCTGCTCGAGGGCGTGCTCGCCCATCTGGCCGTGCGCCGCCGCGATCCGGGCCTCGGGCACCAGCTCGCCGAGCCGCTTCACGACCTTGTCGATGGACTGCACCCGGTTGTGGATGAAGAACGCCTGGCCCTCGCGCAGCAGCTCGCGCCGGATGGCGGCGGCGACCCGCTTGTCGTCGTACGCCCCGACGAAGGACAGCACCGGGTGACGCTCCTCCGGCGGGGTGGCGATCGTCGACATCTCACGGATGCCGGTGACCGCCATCTCGAGCGTGCGCGGGATCGGCGTCGCCGACATCGACAGCACGTCGACGGCCGCCCTGATGTGCTTGAGCGCCTCCTTGTGCTCGACGCCGAAGCGCTGCTCCTCGTCGACGATGACGAGGCCGAGGTCCTTGATCTGGATGCCCGGCTGGAGCAGGCGGTGCGTGCCGACCACCAGGTCGACCGAGCCGTCGGCGAGACCGGCGAGGGTCTCCTGAGACTCCTTCTCGGTCTGGAAGCGCGACAGTGGCCGGATCGTCACCGGGAACTGGCCGAAGCGCTCGGCGAACGTGGCGTAGTGCTGCTGGACGAGCAGCGTCGTCGGGACGAGCAGGATGACCTGCTTGCCGTCCTGGATGGCCTTGAAGGCGGCGCGGACGGCGATCTCGGTCTTGCCGTAGCCGACGTCGCCGCAGACGAGGCGGTCCATCGGGACCTCGCGCTCCATGTCGCGCTTGACCTCGTCGATGGTCACGAGCTGGTCGGGGGTCTCGACGAACGCGAACGCGTCCTCGAGCTCGGCCTGCCAGGGTGTGTCGGGGCCGAACGCGTGGCCCTTCGTCGACTGGCGCGCCGCGTAGAGCTTGATGAGCTCACCCGCGATCTGCCGGACCGCCTTGCGGGCCTTGTTCTTGCGGGTCGTCCAGTCGGCGCCGCCGAGCTTGTCGAGGCCGGGACTCTCGCCGCCGACGTAGCGGCTGACCTGGTCGAGCTGGTCCATCGGCACGAACAGGCGGTCGCCGGGCTGGCCGCGCTTGCTGGGCGCGTACTCGATGACGAGGTACTCGCGGGCCGCGCCCTGCACCGTCCTGTTGACGAGCTCGACGTAGCGGCCGACCCCGTGCTGCTCGTGCACCACGTGGTCACCGGGCGCCAGCTCGAGCGGGTCGACCTGCTTGCGCCGTCGGGCGGGCATGCTCGCCCGGTCGGGCCGTTCGGCCGCCCGTTGGCCCACCAGGTCGTCGTGGGTGAGCAGAACGACCTGGGGTGCCACCAGTCCGTGGCTGAGGTCGGCGACCACGACGGCCGCGACACCGCTCCCCCGCTCCGGGGTCGATCCCGCGTCGTCGACGAGCGCAGCCGGGACGTCGTGCTCGGCGAGCCACTCGACCGTGCGCTGCGCCTGGCCCTGGGCCGGGGCCGCCAGCACCACGAGCCGACCCTCGGCCAGCCAGCCCTTGACGTCGGCGACCGTCTGCTCGGTGTCGCCGCGGTACAGGGGTGCCGCCTCGGAGGTGAGGGCGACGGTGTCCTCGTCGTCGAGGCCGAACGGCGAGAGGCTCCACCACGCGAGGTCACGTCCGAGCGTCGCGAGGCGGACGTCGTCGAGCTCCTTGAAGGCGGCGGGCCCGAGGTCGATGGGCGCCTCGGCCCCCGTCGCCGCCGCGGCCCACGAGGCCTGCAGGAACTCCTCGCTGGTGGCGTTGAGGTCGGCGGCCCGCGCGCGCACCTTCTCGGGGTCGTTCACGAGCACCACCGCGTCCGGCGGCAGGAGGTCGACCAGCAGCTCCATCTCCTCGACGAGGACGGGGGCGAGCGACTCCATGCCCTCGACGGCATGGCCCTCGGCGAGCTTGCCGAAGAGCTCGGCCAGCGCGGGGTGCTCCGCGGCCAGCGCGGCGGCCCGGCGCCGCACGTCGTCGGTGAGCAGCAGCTCTCGGCACGGCGGCGCCCAGAGACGGTCGACCGGGTCGGTGGTGCGCTGGTCGGCCACGGAGAAGGAGCGGATCTCCTCGACCTCGTCGCCCCAGAAGTCGACCCTCACGGGGTGGGTCTCGGTCGGCGGGAACACGTCGACGATGCCGCCGCGCACCGCGAACTCGCCGCGACGCTCCACGAGGTCGACGCGCGAGTACGCCGCTGCGGCCAGGTCGCGCACCACGTCGTCCAGCGCGACCTGCTGGCCGGGCACCAGCTCGACCGGGACGAGGTCGGCGAGGCCGGCCACCTGCGGCTGCAGCACCGAGCGGACCGGTGCGACGACCACGCGGACCTGGGACGCACCCTCGCCGGGGTGCACGAGGCGGCGGAGCACCGCGAGGCGACGCCCCACCGTGTCCGACCGGGGGGACAGCCGCTCGTGGGGCAACGTCTCCCAGGCGGGGTAGACCGCGACCGACTCCTCGCCCAGCAGCACGCCCAGGTCGGCGGCGAGGTCGTCGGCCTCGCGTGCGGTGGACGTGACGGCGAGGACCGTCGACGTCTCGGCCACCGCCCGCGCGACGAACGGGCGCAGCGCTGCGGGGCCCTGCAGGGTCACCGAGCGCGGCCGCTCGGCGAGGACGCCGGGGAGCGGGCCGGTGAGGTGGGGCGCGAGGAGGGCGTGGAGGTCCATCTACCGGTTGAACGCGCTCTGGGTCTCTGGCAGTCCCCGTGTGAGCAGGCTCTCGATCGCGTCGGCCGCCTCCTCCAGGTGGACGGGGAGGTCCTTGCGCTCGGTCGAGGAGTACGGCTTGAGGACGAAGTCGTGCACGCTCTGGCGACCGGGCGGGCGACCGATGCCGACCCGCACCCGGTGGAAGTCGCCGGTGCCGATGGACTGGCGGATCGACTTGAGGCCGTTGTGACCGTTGTCGCCCCCACCGAGCTTCAGACGCAGTGCACCGAAGTCGATGTCGAGCTCGTCGTGCACCACCACGAGGTGCTCGGGCTCGACGTCGAAGTAGGACAGGAGCGTCTTGACCGGCCCGCCGCTCTCGTTCATGTAGGAGCGGGCGCGGCCGAGGACGGCACGCTCACCGGCGATGCGGCCCTCGACCACCTCGGCGCGCCCGGAGGGGTGCGCCTTGAAGCGTCCGCCCATGCGGTCGGCGAGCACGTCGGCCACCAGGTAGCCGACGTTGTGACGGGTGGCGGCGTACGTGGGGCCCGGGTTGCCGAGCCCCACGACCAGCCAGGTCACGAGTCGGAGTCGCCCTCGGCGTCGTCCGAGCCGCCCTCGGCGGAGTCGCCCTCGGAGGACTCGGCGTCATCGGCCTCGTCCTTCTCGATGCCGGCCTCGGCCTCGGCCTCCTCGAGCTCGGCCTCGACCTCCTCGGCCGTCGGCGCGGCGACGACGTTGACGACGAGCAGGTCGTCCTCGACGGCGAGGGCCGCACCCGAGGGCAGCGCGAGGTCGGAGGCGAGGACCTGCGAGCCGACCTCGAGGCCCTCGACCGAGACCTCGAGCCCCTCGGGGATCGCGGTGGCCTCGACCTCGAGGGCGACGGTGGCGTTCTCCAGGACGACCAGCGTCTCGGGGGCGGACTCACCCTCGAGGTGGACGGCGACGTCGACGGTGACCTTCTCGCCGCGCTTGACGATGAGGAGGTCGGCGTGCTCGATGAAGCCCTTGAGCGGATCGCGCTGGACCTGCTTGGGGATCGCGAGGTGCTGCTCCGAGCCGAGGTCGATCGACAGGAGCGCGTTGCTGTTCTTGAGCGCCAGCATGAGCGCGTGCCCCGGCAGGGTCACGTGGACCGGGTCGCTGCCGTGGCCGTAGAGGACGGCGGGGACCTGGTCGGCGCGGCGGATGCGCCGGGCGGCGCCCTTGCCGAACTCGGTGCGGGACTGGGCGGGGATGGTGATCTCGGCCACGAGGGAGCTCCTGGGGTGTGGTGCGGGCAGACGTGTGGGCGGCCGCCGGAGCGGCCAGAAGTCGGTGCTGCGGGCGCTCGGACACGACACTCCGTGGAGCGCCCTGTCGATCACGGTCGAACGGGTCCGACCCTCGCCGAGGCAGCCACGACAGCCTACCGCAGCCCCTCCGGACCCCGGAAATCGCCCGAGCGGACGGCCTCGCGTTGCTAGGGTTCGACTCATGCGATCCCGGACGACCTCGGGTCGACCGGGAGGGAGCCCGCCCGGCCCGGACCACGACCGCGCGGCGTCGGCTCGCCCGATCGTGGCGCCGGGCGAGGTGTTCGCCGCGCAGTTCATGTTCCTCACCGGCCTCGCGCTGCCGGCGGTGGCCGCGGTCGTGACGTCCCTGCCCACGCACCCGAGGGTCTTCACGATCGGCGTCGTGCTCGCGGGGTGCACGGCCGTCCTGGCCGCACTCCTCGGCTCGCTCGGGATCGAGCGCAAGGGCGCGACGGTGGTCGCCGCCACGCTGCTCAGCGTGCTCGACGTCGTCGTGTGCAGCCTGCTGTTCTTCGCCGCTCCCGGCTCCGGGTTCTTCGTGCTGGCGGTGCTGCCGGTCGCGTGGGTCGCGATCCAGCTGACGCCTCTGTCGCGTGCCGCGGTGCTCGCGACGGCGCTGGTCTCCCTCGGGGTCGCGCAGGCCGCGAAGGACGTCGTCGGCGACCAGCCCTGGCGCGAGGGCATCGCCACCGTGCTGAACCTGTCGCTGCTGTTCTGCCTGTCGTCGTGGGCCGGGTCGCGCTGGACACGGCGCAACCTGTCGCAACGGCGCCTCCTGGAGTCGCAGACACGCCTGGTGGGCACGGCGCTCGACGCGGCGCGCACGCAGGAGCGGACGCTGGCCGAGGTGCTCGACGTCGTCGACTTCGCCATGGTCACGATCGACGCCGACGGCACCGTCACCGCGAACCGGGCGGCCGAGGACCTGGCCCGGCGCGTCGGAGCCGTCGACGCCGCGGCGGTCGTGCGCGACGGTCCCCTCTACCTGCCCGACGGCACCACGCCACTGCCACGAGCCGAGAACCCGGTCGTGGCGTCGCGGTCCGGCCGCGAGGTGGAGCGCGCGCTCCTGCGTCTCGGACGCCCCGGTCCCGCCCAGGTCCCGTTGAGCGTCACCGTGCGCCGGGTCCAGGGACACCGGTCGGACCGCATCGTCGTCGTGGCGCGCGACGTCAGCCCCGAGCTCGCCGACGCCCAGGCCCGCGACGACGCCGTCGCCGCCGTCTCCCACGAGATCAAGACGCCGCTCACCGCGGCGCTCGGCTACCTCGAGCTCGCGCTCGGCGAGCCCGACCTCGGCGACGACTCGCGCGAGCTCGTCGAGGTGGCCCTCGAGAGCACCGAGCGGATGCTCGCGCTCTCCCAGGACTTCCTCACCGCCCGCAGCCGCGCACCCGGCATCCCCCTGCAGCTGGTCCTCGAGCCGTGCCGGCCGGCGGACGTGCTGCGCCAGGCGGTCGAGGGCGTCCGCCCGCTCGCGACCGAGCGGCTCGTCACGGTGACGCTCGCGGCACGGACCGACGTCTCCGTGGACGCGGACCCGTTGCGGCTGCGCCAGGTGGTCGACAACCTGCTGACGAACGCCGTGAAGTACAACCGCTACGACGGAGCCATCGACGTGGTCCTGGAGGACGCCGAGGGGGTGCGGTCCGACGCCGCCGAGGAGGGCGGCGCCGCGGTCGACGGTGTGCGGCTGGAGGTCACCGACACCGGGCACGGCATGAGCCCTGAGGAGCTCGACTCGCTCTTCACCCGCTTCTACCGGACCGCCGGCGCGCGCGACTCCGGCGTCGAGGGCACGGGACTCGGGCTCGGCATCACGCGTGACATCGTGCGGGCCCACGGCGGCACCATCGACATCGTCAGCGCTCCGGACGAGGGGACCACGGTCACCGTGTGGCTCCCCCGCTCCGCCGCCGCGGGCGAGCTCGCGCACGAGGTGGCCTCGTGAGCGGGCTCGAGGCCGGCCTCGTCGGCGCGCTGGTCGTGCTGGTCGCCACGGGCGTCCCGTTCGCGGTGTCCTCCGCGCTGCGCCACAACGATCCTGCGAACCGCCTCTGGTGCGGCGGGCTCATGGCCGCCTTCGGCGCGGGGCTCGCCCCTCTCGTCGCCGGGCCCGCTGTCGGGGCCGCCGACGTCGACCTCGCCGGGGCCGCCTGCGCGGTCGTCACCTTCGGCCTGATGTGGTCGGGCCTGCGGTGGTTCCGGGGCGCCACCCCGTTGCCGACGCTCCCCCTGCTGGGCGCCGGCGTGGTGGTCGTCGTCCGTGTCGTCCTGGAGGAGAGCGGCGCGCGGCTCGTGCCCGGCGGCTACGTCCTCGCGTCGGTCTTCGCCGTCCTGTCGATCGTCGAGCTGCACCGCGGCCCCATGCCCCGCAACGTCAACGTGAGCATGCTCCAGCTCGCGCTCGGCGCGTTCGCGCTCGGCTCGACGGCGACCGTCGTCGCCGACCCGCAGGACGACCGACGCGTGCTCACGGCGCTCTTCCTGGTCGTCGTCTCCGCGGTCGCCACCCAGCTCCTCGCCGCCATGCGCGCCGAGCGTGAGGGGGCGTGGTGGTCCGAGGACCACGGTTCCGGCCGGGTCTTCGGCGTGCACTCCCGCGAGCAGTTCCTCGAGGCAGCGGCCGACCGTCTGCGCCGGCTCGAGCTCCGCGGCGGCGAGGCCGGGCTCGTGCTCGCCAGGATCACCGACCTGCAGGAGCTCAACGAGGCCTTCGGGCGTCGCGGCGGGGACCAGGCGCTCGCCACCGTGGCGCAGACGCTCCGCGAGCACGTCCCGGCGTGGTCCGTGCTCGGGTACCTGGGGGCCGGGACCTTCGCCGTCCTCGTCCCGGCGGAATCCCGCGAGCGCACCGCCGAGATCGCTGACGCCGTCGAGCGAGCCGTCTACGCCACGACCGCGACCGGGGTGGACGACGTGCCCGTGCCGGTGCTGCTCGGCACCGCCGACACGTTCACGTCGGCGCCCGACGTCGATGCCCTCGTCGCGTCGGCCGAGCGCAACCACGCCTCTTGAGCCGATCTTGAGCAAGTCTTGAGGTCACGGGGCAGGGGTTCCTGAGCCTGCGGCACCAGGATGGGGCGCACGACCGCCCCCACGTGTGCAGGAGACCCCGTGTCGTACGACGCCCGCGGCCCCATGGACCGCAACCCGACCGAGTTCGACTCCTCGGCCGCGGCGCTGCACCGCGCCCTCGGCACGGCCGTCGAGGAGGTGGCCGGCAGCGTCAAGCCACGCGCCACCGTGGCCTGCATCGTGCCGTCGTACAACGAGGCGGAGAGCATCTCCGGCGTCCTCGACTCGCTGCTCCAGCAGACCCGCCTGCCCGACGTCGTGCACGTCGTCGTGAACAACACGACGGACGAGACCGTCGAGATCGCGAGCCACTACGCGGGACAGCACCTCGTGGAACGTCCCGAAGGCGTGCAGGTCGTCGAGGTCTTCGTCCACGACATCGGCGAGAACCCCGACAAGAAGGTCGGCGCGCTCAACTA
>CAZREF010000069.1:0-7036 GCA_964599245.1 uncultured Aeromicrobium sp.
TCACCAGACCCCACGAGGGCACCTGCTCGGGCAGGTGCCCTCGTGGCGTCTGTACCCATCTGCCGCCCACGGCCCGGTGGTTCCTGAGCCTGTCGAAGGGCACCCCCGCCCGGCCGTCCCCCGCTCGGGCCAGGCCGATTTCGAGCGGGCGGGCCTGCTGTGGAATACTTCTTCCTTGGCGCATCGCGGCCCTGCCACAGGGGAGCCGCTGACCGACGCCGGCACGTTCTTCGAACATCGTCTTTTTCCGTGGGTGACCTGTGGCACCGGCGAGGAGCAGATCATGACCAACCTGGTCGACCAGGTCGCAGCAGCGTCGCGTCGCGACGACGTCCCCGAGTTCCGCGCGGGCGACACCCTCAAGGTCCACGTCAAGGTCGTCGAGGGCAACCGCTCGCGCGTCCAGGTGTTCCAGGGCGTCTGCATCAAGGTGCAGGGCTCGGGCATCGGCCGCACCTTCACGGTCCGCAAGGTCAGCTTCGGCGTCGGCGTCGAGCGCACCTTCCCGCTCCACACGCCGGTCATCGAGAAGATCGAGGTCGCCACGCGCGGCGACGTCCGTCGGGCGAAGCTCTACTACCTGCGCTCCCTGCGCGGCAAGGCCGCCAAGATCAAGGAGAAGCGCGAGGACTGAGCGTCCTCCCGCGTGGTCGCCGCACCCGTCGTGGACTCGCCGTCTAGGCTCACGTCGTGAGCGAGACCACCAAGCGCCAGCTCCCCGTCTGGCAGGAGTCGATCCTGCTCGTCGTCACCGCGATGGTGATGGCGGTGGTCGTGAAGGCCTTCTTCCTGCAGGCCTTCTACATCCCGTCGGAGTCGATGGAGCCCACCATGCTCGTCGACGACAAGATCCTCGTCGAGAAGGTCTCCTACTGGGCGGGTGAGCCGAAGCGTGGCGACATCGTCGTCTTCGACGACCCCGGGGGATGGCTCGACGAGAGCGAGTCGCCGCGCGCCGACAACCCGGTGCAGAAGGCGCTCGAGGTCGTGGGCCTCTTCCCGACCGGTGGTCACCTCATCAAGCGCGTCGTCGGCGTGGGCGGCGACCGCGTCGCGTGCTGCGACGACGAGGGCCGGCTCACCGTCAACGGCGTCTCGATCGACGAGCCGTACCTGATGGACCCCGGCGCCAACGCCGAGTCGCGCTTCGACGTCGTCGTGCCCAAGGACCACCTGTGGGTCCAGGGCGACAACCGCGGCAACTCCGCCGACTCGCGCGTCCACCAGGGCGACCCGGGCGGTGGCTTCATCCCCGTCGACTCGGTCGTCGGCAAGGCCTGGGTCCGCGTGTGGCCCTGGAAGCGCATCGGGTTCATCCGGGGCACCGACGCGTTCGCCGACGTCCCGTCCGAGGCCCCGTCGTCCACGCGGTGAGCACCCGGCCCTCGCTGCGCCTCGAGCGCAGCCTCCTGCGGGAGCGGTGCACGGTGCTCGCCTGCGCCGACGAGGTCGGCCGCGGCGCGCTGGGGGGTCCCGTCACCGTCGGCGTCGTGGCGGTCACGGCCGAGACCCGCACGGCGCCGCAGGGCGTGCGTGACAGCAAGCTCCTCACCCCCTCGGCCCGCGAGCGTCTCGCTCCCCGTGTGCGGCGCTGGGCCGAGGTGCACGGTGCCGGGCACGGGGTCGGCCACGCCAGCGCGGCCGAGATCGACGCCGTCGGCATCATGGTCGCGTTGCGGCTCGCCGCGCGACGAGCGCTCGCCCAGCTGCCCGTCGCCCCCGACCTCGTCCTGCTCGACGGCAACCACGACTACCTCGGCGTGCCTGTGCAGCCGTCGCTCCTCGACCCGGTCGAGGAGGTGCTGCCGCCGGTCGTCACCGCGGTCAAGGCCGACCTGCGGTGCGCCGGTGTCGCTGCCGCCAGCATCCTCGCCAAGACCTCGCGCGACGCGATCATGGTCGGCCTCGCCGCGACCCACCCGGAGTACGGCTGGCACGAGAACAAGGGCTACGCGGCACCCGGCCACGTCGAGGCACTCCGGGTGCACGGCCCGTGCGTGCAGCACCGCCGCTCGTGGAGCCTGCCCGGGTGCGCGCCGGCGCCCGGTAGTGTTCCCGACGTCGTCGTCGACGGCGCGACGGACCGGGAGGCGGTGGAGGCCAGATGAGCGCAGAGGACCTCGAGAAGTACGAGACCGAGGCCGAGCTCGCCCTGTACCGCGAGTACCGCGACGTCGTGAAGATCTTCAAGTACGTCGTCGAGACCGACCGCCGCTTCTACCTGTGCAACGCGGTCGACGTGAAGGTGCGCTCCGAGACCGGCGACGCCTACTTCGAGGTCTCGATGAACGACGCCTGGGTCTGGGACATCTACCGCCCGGCCCGCTTCGCCAAGAACGTCAAGGTGCTGACCTTCAAGGACGTCAACGTCGAGGAGCTCGCCGACTCCGACGTCAAGGTCCCGTCGGCCTGATCCTGCGTCCACACGCCGTCGCATCCTGACGGCCCGGGAGACTGCGTCGTCCACAGGCGCCTCGCCGAGCCTGGGCCCGCTGCCGTCCGGGACCGACGCTGGAGGGCATGACCCACGCACGCAACGACGCGCTCGGCCGTTACGGCGAGCAGGTGGCGGCGCGCCATCTGGAGGCGCACGGCATGACCATCCTCGCCCGACGGTGGACGTGCCGGTGGGGTGAGCTCGACCTCGTGGCCCGCGACGGGACCACCATCGTGTTCTGCGAGGTCAAGACCCGCACGAGCTCGCGCCACGGGACGGGCTTCGAGGCGGTCTCGAGCCGCAAGGCGGTCCGGCTGCGCCGTGCGGCGTCGGCCTGGCTGCAGGCCCACGACACCGAGCCGCCGGCCGTGCGCATCGACGTGGTCTCCGTGCGCATCCCGCGCCGGGGTGCGCCGGTCGTCGAGCGCGTGAGCGGGGTGGCGTGATGGCGGCGACGAACTCCGTGACCCTCGACGGGCTGACGGGACGCGCCATCGAGGTGGAGGTCGACATCGCCTCCGGCCTGCCGAAGACGATCGTCGTCGGCCTCGCCGACACGATCGTCAACGAGGCACGTGACCGCGTCCGCGCGGCCGTGGTGAACTCCGGCACCACCTGGCCCGACCAGCGCGTCACGATCAACCTCGCGCCGTCGACCCTGCCCAAGACGGGCTCGCACTACGACCTGGCCATCGGCGTCGCGATGTTCGTCGAGAAGGACCTCGTCCCGCTCGCGTCCACGCAGGGCACCGTGTTCATCGGCGAGCTGGCACTCGACGGCAGGCTTCGGGCGGTGCGCGGCGTCCTGCCCGCGACCGTCGCCGCCGTCGAGGCGGGCTTCGGCCGCGTCGTCGTGCCGGAGTCCAACGTGGGGGAGGCCGAGCTCGTCGAGGGCGTGCAGGTCGTCGGCGTCAGGTCGCTGCGCCAGGTCGTCGCGATGCTCACCGGCGAGGACGAGCCCGACGACCCACCCGTGCCACCGCTGGAGTCGGGCGCCGGGCTGGGCCACGCGTACGTGGACCGCGTGGCCGGCCTCGACCTCGCCGACGTCGCCGGCCAGGAGGACTCGCGGACGGCCGTCGTGGTCGCGGCCGCCGGGGGCCACCACGTGCTCATGACCGGTCCACCGGGGATCGGCAAGACGATGCTCGCGCAGCGCCTGCCCGGGCTGCTGCCCGACCTCACCAGGGCCCAGGCGCTCGAGGTGAGCGCCGTGCACTCGCTGGCCGGGGTGCTGCCGTCCGACGTCCCGCTGGTGGAGCGCCCACCCTTCGTCGACCCGCACCACACGGCGAGCGCGGTGGCGATCGTCGGCGGTGGACAGCGGGGTATCCGGCCGGGAGCCCTGTCGCTCGCCCATCGCGGCGTCCTGTTCCTCGACGAGGCCCCGGAGTTCGCGTCGAACGTGCTCGACGCGCTGCGCCAGCCGCTGGAGAGCGGGCACGTCGTGGTGTCGCGAGCGGCGCAGACCGCGACGTTCCCGGCGCGCTTCCAGCTGGTCCTCGCCGCCAACCCGTGCCCGTGCGGCCAGGGCGGCTCCGTCAGCGACCCGTGCGAGTGCACGCCCCTGATGCAGCGTCGCTACCGCGACCGCATCTCCGGCCCGGTCCGCGACCGTGTCGACATCCACCGCACGCTCGTGGCGCCCACCCGCCCCGAGCTGGTGCACGAGGCGACGGGTGCACGCTCGACGCAGGACCTCGCCCCGCTCGTCGCCGAGGCGCGGCGCCGTCAGGAGCGGCGTCTCGCCGGCACGCCGTGGCAGACGAACGCCGACGTGCCGGGGGTCGACCTGCGCAAGCACTGGCCGGCCACCGACGCCGCCCGTCGGCTCGTCGACACCCACCTACGCGGGCAACGACTCTCCGCACGGTCCGCCGACCGGGTGCTGCGCGTCGCCTGGACCGTCTGCGACCTGAGGGCGGGGGAGCGACCCGATGTCGACGAGGTCGAGCTGGCCCTGGCGTTGCGCCGAGGGACGCCACTCCCGCCCCTGCTGCGCGACGTGGTGGTCGCGTGAGCGCCGAGGCGCGGCTCGCCCTGAGCCTCGTCGTCGAGTCGGGCGACCCGCGCCTCCCGGCCCTGCTGCGCGAGGTGGGTCCCGAGGAGCTCCTCGCCGCGGTGCGCGACGACCGTGCCCCTCTGGCGACTCGGCTCCCGCAGGCCTGGCGGGAGGCGGCGCCACGGATCGACCGCGACGTCGCGTCGGCGCGACGCCGCGCCGATGCGCACGGTCTGCGATGGGTGGTGCCGGGCGACGGCGAGTGGCCGGCCGGTCTCGACGACCTCGACCACGTCGAGCCGCTGGCCGGCAGTGCCGGTGCGCCGCTCGGGCTCTGGGTGCGCGGGCCCCACCGGCTGTCCGCGGTGGTGGAGCAGGGGGTCGCCGTCGTCGGGGCACGGTCGTGCACGGCGTACGGCACGGACTGCGCCGCCGAGATCGCCGCCGACGTCGCCGACCAGGGCGGCACCGTGATCAGCGGGGCGGCGTTCGGCATCGATGCAGCCGCTCATCGCGGTGCGCTCGTGCAGGGGCGTCCCACCGTCGCGGTGCTGGCCTGCGGTGCCGACGTCGACTACCCCCGCGCCCACGCCGGACTCCTGCGACGCGTCGGGCAGGACGGCCTCGTCGTCTCCGAGCAGGCACCCGGCCAGGTGCCCATGCGGTCGCGCTTCCTGTCACGGAACCGGCTCATCGCCGCGCTGTCCGTCGGCACGGTCGTGGTGGAGGCCGCTCGACGCAGCGGCTCGCTCAACACGCTGCACTGGGCGGACGCCCTCGGCAGGGTCACCTTGGCGGTGCCCGGCCCGGTCACGTCGCAGCAGTCGGCGGGGGTCCACCAGGCGTTGCGGGACGGGCGTGCCGTGCTGGTCACGTCCGGCCGCGAGGTGGTCGACGCGCTGAAGGGCGTCACGGCCGACGTCGATGGTCCGGCGCGTGACGACGACACCGAGCGTGACCGGCTGGGTCGGCTCGCGCGCCGTGTGCTCGACACCCTGTCGTTCGACCGTGCCCGCAGCACCTCCGACGTGGCCGCCGCGGCTCGTGGCAGTCGGGCCGACGTCGCGGAGCTCCTGGCCGCCCTCGAGCGGCAGGGGCTGTGCGCCCGGGTCGGCGACCGCTGGCTGGTGCTCCCGCGTGGCGCGTCGACGGCGGCCCGCTGACGGGCCACCCTGGAGCCATGGCTGCCTGGGACGACGCGCTCGAGGCGTTCGCCGAGCACCTGGCCCACGAGCGCGACCTGTCGCCGCACTCCGTCCGCGGCTACCTGACCGACCTCGGGCACCTGGCCTCCCACGCCGCCGCCCTCGGGGTCGACGACCCGAGCCGGCTCACGACCCGCAGCCTGCGCAGCTTCCTCGCGAACCAGCAGACCCTCGGTCGCTCGCGTGCCACCCTCGCGCGGCGGGCCACGTCGACGCGGGCGTTCACCGCATGGTTGGTGCGCACCGGCCGCGCCGATGCCGACCCCGGCGCCCTGCTCGCCAGCCCGCGGTCGCGGCGTGAGCTGCCCGCCGTGCTCAGCCGCTCGGAGGTGCGCGAGCTGCTCGACTCCACGTCGGCCGCGGTCGAGACCGACGGCCCGGTCGGGCTGCGCGACCTGCTCGTCCTCGAGCTGCTCTACGCCACCGGGGTGCGGGTCGGCGAGCTGTGCGGCCTCGACGTCGACGACGTCGACACCGGGCGACGTCTCGTCCGGGTCCTCGGCAAGGGGCGCAAGGAGCGGTCGGTGCCCTACGGCCTCCCTGCTGCCGAGGCCCTCGACGCGTGGCTGACGTCGGGGCGCCCCGCGCTGGCCACCTCCACGAGCGGCCCGGCGCTCCTCCTCGGAGTCCGCGGCAGCCGCCTCGACCCGCGCACGGCGCGCAAGGTCGTGCACGACCGGCTCGAGGCCGTCGAGGGCGCGCCCGACCTCGGCCCGCACGGCCTGCGCCACACCGCCGCCACCCACCTCCTCGAGGGCGGCGCCGACCTGCGCAGTGTCCAGGAGGTGCTCGGCCACGCCTCACTCGGCACCACGCAGATCTACACCCACGTCAGCACCGAGCGGCTGCGCGCCGCGTATCGGTTGGCCCACCCGCGGGCGTGAGCGTCAGGTCGTCCCGCGGCTGCGTGGACCGGCTCCGCATCGACCGATTGCTGCGCTGCCTCGGCTCCTCCCGGGCTTCACCCTTGAAAGTTCTCGACCGGGCAGCGGGTGCGTGTCCGGGTGGGATCTCGTGGCGCAGGCTCTTGGGGGCAGGGATTCTCCCTTCTCGTGGCACGGTCCACGAGAAGGGAGAATCCCTGCCCCCAAGAGCGTTCTCGGAGCCCCACGATTCTCCTTCTGCACGGGACGGTCCACGAGAAGGAATCATCGCGCAGGTTTCACGCGCAAAGGGAGAATCGTGGCTCCTCCGGCGCACCTGACGACGGGCCGGAAGCTCGCCCGACCCGCACCCGGCCGTCCGGTCGAGGCTTCTTGAAGGCCGCCACGTGTGCGCCTGCACGCAGCGCAGCGGCAGGTCGGGCGCATGATGGGCAGCGGCCCCAGGGCGAACCGTCAGCCCATCGGGTCCACCGGCCGCCCGTCCCGCAGCACCATGAAGTGCAGGTGG
>CAZREF010000070.1:0-6971 GCA_964599245.1 uncultured Aeromicrobium sp.
TGGGCAGCTGGTCGGCGGGCAGGTGCTCGACGAGGGTGGCGAAGGCGTGGCCGAGCCGTTGCGGGTAGGTCTGCCCGAACCCCACTTCGTCCATCTCGCCCGTCGCAGCGTTGACCGTGCCGACCTTCTGGTGGGGCGCGGCGAGCGCGTCGAGAGCGGTCTTGAGCATCGCGCCCTGCGCCTCTGGCAGGGTGAACCTGCCCGACATGGTGCCGTCGTTGTTGTTCCACATCGAGAACGATGTCTTCGCGCGAGCAGCCTCCTCCTTGCGACGCAGGAGCTCGTCCTCGTCGGCGTCGACGTCCTCCTCGGTCTTCTTGTACACCTGGGTGATCCGCTGCCCCCGCTCGCGCAGGTCCTTCAACGTCAACCGGTGAGCGTCCTTCAACAGGGTCATCTCGCACAGCAGCTTCTGCTCATCCGTCACGTCCTTCGGGAGGTTCGCGAGGGCACGGGAGATGAGGTCGGCCTGCTTGGCGGAGATCTCACCGGCGGCGAGGGCGGCTTCGGTGAGGGTGGTCTGCTCCTGGATCCGGTTCGCCGTGTTCACGAGGGCGTCGTCGCCGCCTCGGTCGCCACCGAAGTCGAGGCTGATGGTCGCGCCGGTGGAGGTGCCCGTGCCGCCTGCGTTGCCACGAGGGCTGTTGTTCGCGTCGGCGTTGGCCTTGCGGGCCTTCTCCAGCACTCGCGCGGCGGCCATCTTGTGGGCCGACAGCCGTGCCTCCGCCCGCCCGATCTCGGCGATCAGCCGTCGAACCTCCGCGGCGTCCATGCCGTCCCACGCGCTGGTGGGCGTCTGGTCGAGCAGGGCGTGGAGTCCGTGCACGCAGGTCGGCACCGGATGGGTGTCGAGTGCGGCGACGCTCATGGTTCCTCCTGCTGGTCTACCCCCATCCTAGAGGCCGGATCGGACATGAAACAACCGCATGTTCGAATACGTGACTTTCGTGGAGCCGTCCACAGGACAAGGTCCCGACACGCCGAGCGACGGCGTCCGGTCAGTGCTCGACGTCGGTCGAGATCACCAGGTCGGCGGCCGCTCGGGTGCCCTCGGCGAGGAAGAGGCGTCGCTCCTGCTCGGCCCAGACGTCCCACCACGGCTCGAACGTGGCGCCGTCGCGCGCCATCGCCCGACGATGGCGGACCTCGGGTGCTGCCTCCACCCACACCACGGCGCTGAGGTAGGGACGCAGGGGGCGCGACCCGCTGCCGCAGCCGTCGAGCACCAGGAGCCCGCCCGGCTCGACGCCGAGGCCGGGCACCCAGGCGTCGCGCACCCAGCTCCACCGCGGCGGACGAGCCACCTGGTCGACCGCGAGGGGGGCGAGCAGGTCGCGCGCCAGGAGCGACGGCATCCGGGAGAGTCCGAGCCAGCCCGGGACGTGGTCGTCGGTGCGCACGACCCTGGCGCCGGCTCGCCGAGCCAGCTCGTCGGCCAGGGACGACTTGCCGGCGCCGCTCGGACCGTCGATCGCGACGACCGTCGTGCTCCCGCACGCGGGCAGCCGGGAGCGCACCAGCTCGAGCACGGCGTCCATGCCGCCAGCGTAGGTTCGCCCCGCGTTCACCGGGGCGCCCAGGTCCGTTCGGCCCGCGCCGACAGTCTTCGCCTGATCCTCCCCCCGACCAGGAGCACCAGTGAACCTTCGCCGTCCCGCCACCGCGGTCACCGCCCTCGCGGTCTCCGCCGTGGCGCTGGCCGTCCCCGCGGCCACGTCCCCCTCCGTCGCAGCCGAGAAGCCACGCTCCTTCGAGCGCATGGCGACCTACCCCGTCTACAAGAACCTGCCCGCCGACCTGCCGGCCTCGTCGCCGACCGTCGCCGAGATCTCCGACGTCTCGCCCGACGGCGACACGCTCGTCTACACCGACGCGCTCGGCAAGCGGATCGGCTTCCTCGACATCAGCGACCCGAGCGCCCCGAAGGGCGCGGGCTCGCTGTCGCTCGCGCAGCTCGGGGACGCCGACGACGAGCCGACCTCGGTCGCGGTCGTCGGGAAGTACGTCCTCGTCGTGGTGAACACGAGCGAGTCGTTCGCGAACCCCAGCGGACGGCTCGACGTCGTCCGGCTGGCGGACGCCAAGCGTGTCCGCAGCATCGACCTCGGCGGTCAGCCGGACTCGATCGACGTGTCCGGCACGCGCGGCATCGTCGCCATCGAGAACGAGCGTGACGAGGAGGCCAAGCCCGCCGGTGGCAGCAAGGGCGACCTGCCGCAGCTGCCGGCCGGTTTCCTGCAGGTCCTCGACCTCCAGGGCCCGGTGTCCGGCTGGAGCGCGACGAAGCTCCCGCTCACGAAGGACGACGGCTCGCCCCTGGACTCGTTCGTGGCCGCAGGCGTCGTCGAACCGACCGACCCCGAGCCCGAGTACGTGACGATCAACGGCCGGGGCGAGGCGGCGGTGACGCTGCAGGAGAACAACGCGGTGCTGACCGTCGACCTCGCCGAGCGGACGGTCACGAAGGTCTTCTCGGCCGGCACGGCGAGCGTGTCGGGCATCGACACAAAGAAGGACGGCCTCATCGACCAGACGGGCTCGATCACCGACGTCCGCCGCGAGCCCGACTCGATCGCCTGGGTCGACGACGACCACGTCGCGACCGCGAACGAGGGGGACTGGAAGGGCGGTACCCGCGGCTGGACCGTGTTCGACGCCCGCAGCGGCGCGGTCGTCTGGGACGCCGGAGCCGAGCTGGAACGTCTCGCCGTGCGCCTGGGCCTGCACAACGAGGACCGTGCGGCCAAGAAGGGCGTCGAGCCCGAGGGCCTGAGCGTCGCCGAGATCGGCGGGACGCGCTATGCCTTCGTCGGATCGGAGCGATCGAACTTCGTGGCCGTGTACGACGTGGAGGACCCGGCGGAGCCCCGGTACCTCCAGACGCTCCCGACGACGAACGGGCCGGAGGGCCTGTTGCCCATCCCGTCGCGCGGCCTGCTCGCCGTCTCGAGCGAGACCGACGACGCCGCGACCGGTGTACGCGCAACGGTCGGGCTCTACCGGCTGGGTGGCGAGACGCCCGCGTTCCCGACGATCGAGTCGGCCGACGTGGCGGGCGCGCCGATCGGCTGGTCGGCGCTGGGTGCGCTCAGCGGCGACCCGACGGACCCGAAGCGGGTCTACGCCGCCTCGGACGCCGTGCTCACGAAGGGCCGGATCTTCGGGGTCGACGTCTCACGCACGCCCGCCGTCATCACCGACGAGACCGTCGTGACCGAGGGCGGGAGCCCGCTCACGCTCGACGTCGAGGGCCTGTTCGCTCGCCCGCAGGGCGGCTTCTGGCTCGCTTCCGAGGGCACCACCGGCGCCGGCAACCAGCTGGTCCGGACCGACGCGGACGGTGTGGTCCAGCAGAAGGTGGCGCTTCCTGCCGAGATCGCGGCGCACGTCGGCAAGTGGGGCCTCGAGGGCGTCACGGCCACGACGGACGCGACGGGCGAGCACGTCTGGACGGTCATCCAGCGTCCGCTCTGGACGGACCCGACGGCCGCGGACCTCGAGCCCTTCGACGACGACGACGTCGCGCGCATCGGCCGGTACGACGTCGCGGACGGCTCGTGGCACTGGTTCGGCTACCGTCTCTCCTCACCGCGGCAGGGCTCGGGCGACTGGATGGGCCTGTCGGAGATCACGGCGGTCGACGACGACACGTTCGCCGTCGTCGAGCGGGACAAGCTGAACGGCCCGGCCGCGCGGGTCAAGCGCGTCCACACCGTCGACGTCCCCGCCGACGAGACCGGCCTGGCCGGGCTCGAGGGCGACCTGCCGGTGCTCGACAAGCGGCTCGCCATCGACGTCCTGCCGGCGCTGAAGGCGCCGAACGGGTTGGTGCAGGAGAAGCTCGAGGGCTTCACGATCGCCGCCGACGGGTCGCTCTACGGGGTCACCGACAACGACGGCCTGAAGGACGCGACCGGCGAGACGGTCTTCCTGCGGCTCGGGACCGCCACGAAGGCGTTCGCCGATGCCCTCGCGACGACGACGACCCTCCAGATCCCGCGGACGTGGACCTACGGCAGGGTTCCGCGGGCGACCGTCACCGTCTCCGGGGCGCGTGCGACCGGCACGGTCGAGCTCCTCGCCGGCGGCAAGGTCGTGGGTCGAGGCACCCTGAAGGACGGGGCCGCGAGCATCGCGCTGTCCGCGGTGAGGCCCGGGCGGGTCGGCCTGACGGCCAGGTTCGGCGGTTCGGCGCTGGCGGGAGCCAGCGTGAGCGGCCCCGTGGTCGTCACCGTCGCGCGCGCCACCACGAGCAGCAGCCTGCGAGCGAGCGACACCAGCGTCCGCACGGGCGCGAAGGTCACCTTCGCCGTCAAGGTCGCGGCCACCGGAACCACCCCGGGCGGGAAGGTGCAGGTCCGGCGCGGCAGCACCGTCGTGAAGACGCTGACGCTGTCGCGCGGCACGGCCTTGGTGCGCCTCACGCAGTCGAAGAAGGGGACCCACCGGTACACGGTGCGCTACCTCGGCTCCGACCTCGCGGCACCCAGCACGTCGAAGGCCGTGACCGTGAAGGTCCGCTGACACCAGGCGGTGGTGCTGGTAGGAGGGCGATCTCCGGCGTGCAGCCGGGGGTCGCCCTCGTCGTCGCCCTCGACCGTCGTCCGGGTCAGGAGAGTCGTTCGAGCAGGGCCCGGCCGAGCGCGAGGCCGGAGAGGTAGGCCGTCTCCACGGACGACGAGGACCCCCAGGCGTCCCCGCAGGCGCCGATGCCGAGGTCGTCGAGGTGGTACGGCGCGTCGTGGCCGTGCGCGGGCCGCGCGAAGGTCCAGCGCTGCACGTGCGTGAGGGAGGGCTCGCCCGGAGGAACCTCCACCACCTCGCGCACCGCTGCGAGCGCCGGCTCGAGCGCGCCAGGTGGGTCCTCCAGGTGCTGCGCCGCCCGCTCCGCGGTGGTGTGGGCGACGAGGACCGGGGCGCGGTCGCCCCGCCGCAGGCCGTCGTCGGCGATCCACGCGACGTCGGGGTGGTCGCCGACGAAGATGCCGTCCTCGTCCGGCCAGGTGCGCTCGTCCCACCCGAGCGTCACGGCGACCGCGGGCTCGTAGGGATCGTCGAGGGCCACGTGCGCCGGGCTCCCCGCAGGGACGAGACGTCGCGCCTGCGGGTCGGGCATGGCGAGCACGACGGCGTCGCAGGACTCGCCGTCGACGGCCGGATCGTGGTCGGTCGTGACCTGCTGGACGGGGTCGGCGCTGCGCACGTCGAGGTCGGTCGCGAGGTCCTCGACGAGGGACCGCAGGCCGCCCGGGGCTGCCCAGCGCACCGGACCGGGCTTGGGCTCGCGGGACGTCGGCGTCCAGGCCGTGAAGGTGTCGGTCCAGGCCCGGGCCATGCCGCGGCGCTCCCAGTCGTCGACCTGCGTGGCGAACGCGTCGTCGCGCACCGTGAAGTAGCTGGCGCCGATGTCGACGACGCGCCCCTCGAGCCGCCGCAGCGCCATGCGGCCTCCGGGTCGCCGACCCGTGTCGCGGACGACCACCTCGTGGCCGTGGCCCACCAGCTCGCGGGCGCAGGTGAGGCCGGACAGGCCGGCTCCGACGACGACGACTCGACCCATGCCTCGATCCTCGCAGCGGACCGCCGGTCCGGCAGCGCGAGATGACGCGAGCCCCCGACCCCGGTCGGGTCGAGGGCTCACGAGGGGGGTGGGTCAGGCTGCGTCGCGCGTGGGGTAGTCCGTGTACCCCTCGGCGCCGCCGCCGTAGAACGTGTCGGGGTTCGGCTCGTTGAGATCGGCGCCGTCCTTCCACCGCTCGACGAGGTCGGGGTTGGCCAGGAACGGCCGGCCGACCGCCACGAGGTCGGCGAGGTCGCCGTCGACGATGTGCTTCACCTCGTCGAGGTCGGTGACGTGGGTGAAGCCGGTGTTGGCGATCACCGTGCCGCCGAAGCGGCGGCGCAGGTCCTGGAAGAGGTCGCCGTCGGGGTCGCCGAGGATGCTCAGGTAGGCGATGCCGAGGTCGGCGATGCCGTCGACCAGCGCCTCGTAGGTGGCGCGGACGTCGTCGGGATCGGTCTCGAGGGTGCCCTGCACGTTGTGTGCGGGGGAGATGCGCAGGCCGACCTTCTCGGCCCCGATGGCGTCGACGACGGCGCGCACGACCTCGATGGTCAGGCGGGCCCGGTTCTCGGGGCTCCCGCCGTACTCGTCGGTGCGCTCGTTCGTCGACGGCGCCAGGAACTGGTGCAGGAGGTAGCCGTTGGCGCCGTGGACCTCGACGCCGTCCAGCCCCGCCTCGACCGCGTTGCGCGCGGCCTGGACGAACTCCTCGACGACGCCGGGGAGCTCGTCCGTCTCGAGGGCGCGGGGCGTCGGGTGGGGCTTTCGGCCCTCGGCGGTCACCATCTCGTCGGGGGCGGCGATGGCACTGGGGGCCACGGTCTCGAGGCCGTCCTTGTTGTCGGGGTGCGCGATGCGGCCGGCGTGCATGAGCTGCGCGACGATGCGCCCGCCGCCGGCGTGCACCGCCTCGGCGACCGTGCGCCAGCCCTCGACCTGCTCGGGGGAGTGGAGGCCGGGCGTCGCGAGGTAGCCCTGCCCGACCGCCGACGGCTGCGTGCCCTCGGTGACGATGAGGCCCGCGCCGGCGCGCTGCCCGTAGTAGGTGGCCGCGAGGTCGCCCGGCACGCCTCCCGCCTCCGCGCGGTTGCGCGTCAGCGGCGCCATGACGAAGCGCTGCGGGAGCTTCCAGTCACCAACGGTGATCGGGTCGAAGACGGTGGTCATCTCTCTCCTTGTGGTCGAGGTCCGGAGGTCGTCCGGGGTGGGTCGCTCACGACCCACCTCCTTCACTGTTCAACCACCTCCGCGCGGGCGCATTCCGAATCGGCGCGTCTGTGGGAGGCCTCACGCGGTCGCGTAGGCTGACCTCCGCCGTCATTCGCGTCCAGCGCGCGGCGGCACCGGGATGTAGCGCAGCTTGGTAGCGCATCCGCTTTGGGAGCGGAGGGTCGCAGGTTCAAATCCT
>CAZREF010000071.1:0-6911 GCA_964599245.1 uncultured Aeromicrobium sp.
GGGGAGGTCAGCGGCGCAGGACGCGCAGGGAGCCGGTGTGGCCGACCTCGGTGAAGCCGTCCTCGAGGGCCCGCAGGTAGATGCGGTAGGGCGCCTGGCCACCGTCGGCGGGGTCGGGGAAGACGTCGTGGATCACCAGGGCACCGCCGGGTCGCACCCAGCGGGCCCAGCCGTCGTAGTCGGCCTGGGCGTGCTCGTCGGTATGGCCACCGTCCACGAACACGAGGTCGAGCTCGCGGCCCCACCACGACGCGACGTCGGGCGAGCGGCCCACGACGACGTCGACCACGTCCTCGAGGCCGGCGCGGGCGAGCGTCTCGCGCAGGAACGGCAACGTGTCTATGCGGCCGTCGGGCCCGACGAGCGACGTGTCGTGGTACTCCCAGCCCGGCTGCTGCTCCTCCGAGCCCCGGTGGTGGTCGAGCGTCACGAGGCGCGCCCCGCGCACCCGTGCGACGTGGCCGAGGTGCACGGCCGACTTCCCGCAGTAGCTGCCGATCTCCACGGCCACGCCACCGGGCCGCAGGTGCTCGCCCGCGGCGGCACGCAGCGCGTCGGCCTCGTCGTCGGGGAGGAAGCCCCGGACCTCCTCGGCCACGGCGCGCAGGGGCGCGGGGAGGTCGAGGCCGCTCACGGACGCTCCTCGTCGTCGGCCAGCCTGGGCAGTCCCTCGCCCCGGAAGAGCCCGCTCGCCGGCGTGGTGCGCGTGAGCGCGTCGACGGCCAGCAGCACGGTGCCGGCGGTCCAGGTGGTCTGCTCCACCGGCCAGTACGTCTCGTCGGGGTAGACGTAGCCGGTCCAGTACGTGGCGTCGTCGCGCCGCAGCACCTGGATCTCGCCCAGGATCTGCCGCGCGTCCTCCGAGCGCCCGACGGCGTCCAGCGCGAGGACGAGCTCGCACGTCTCACCGCCGGTGACCCACGGGCTGTCGTCGACGCACCGGGCGCCGAAGCCGGGCACGACGAAGTCGTCCCAGCGGGCGTCGAGGCGCGCGAGCGCGACGTCCCGCGGCAGCGCACCGCCCAGCACGGGGTAGTACCAGTCCATCGAGAAGCGCGCCTTGTCGGCGAAGCGCCGCGGCTCGTGGTCGAGGGCCCGGCGCAGGCGCACCGCCGCCTCGCGCCACCGCGCGACGTCCTCGCCCACGACGTCGGCGAGGGCGACCCCGCAGCGCAGGCTGAGGTGGATGCTCGCGTTGCCCGTGACGAGGGCCTCGTCGGCGACGTCGCCCTCGGGGCCCCGCGACCAGCGGACCGGACCGGCCGGTTCCTGCAGCTCGAGCACGAGGTCGAGCGCCGCCCGCACCGTCGGCCACGTGTCCTCGACGAACGCGACGTCGCCGGTCAGCCGCCAGTGGTGCCAGGTGGCGGTGGCGACGTAGGCCGTGAAGTTGGCGTCGGTGGGCGGCTCGGTGACCACGCCGTCCACGTACCGCGTGGCCCACGACCCGTCCGCGCGCTGCACGTCGCGGCTCCACGCGTAGGCCGCCTCCGCCTCCTCGCGCCGCCCGGCCACGGCGAGGCCCATCGCGGCCTGGAGGTGGTCCCACGGGTCGAGGTGCCCACCGTCGTACCACGGGATGGAGCCGTCGGGACGCTGCGCGGCGGCGATCGTGTCGGCCGTGGCCTGCACCTGCTCGACGTCGAGCACGCCGGGCAGCGCGAGCACCGCGTTCTCGAGCGGGCGCGTGGTCGGGAGCGTCACGTCGGCGACGTCAGGCCGCGAGCGGCTTGGTGTAGTACAGCGCGACGCTCTTGCCGACGACCGGGTTGAGCGCCCGCTCGGCCAGCCGGGTGGCGCGCGGCGCCTTCATCATGTCCCACACGAGCAGCTGGTGGTAGGCGCGCACGGCCGGGTGCTGGTCGCGCTCCACGCCCACGGCGCACTTGATCCACCAGTAGGGCGCGTGGAGCGCGTGCGCGTGGTGGGTGTGGGTGTGCACCAGCCCCTCGGCGCGCAGCTTGGCGTCGAGCTCGCTCGCCTTGTAGATCCGGATGTGCCCGCCCTCGTTCGCGTGGTACTCGTCCGACAGCATCCAGCAGACCTTCTCCGGCCAGTGCCGCGGCACCGTGACGGCGAGCGTGCCGCCCGGGGCCAGGATGCGGACGAGCTCGCCGATCGCCTGCTCGTCCTCGGGCACGTGCTCGAGGATCTCCGAGGCGAGCACGACGTCGAACGAGCCGTCGGCGTAGGGCATGTCGAGGATGGTGCCGGCCTGCACCGTGCCGCGACCGGTGGCGGGCACCTGCCCCTCGAGCCGCATGGCCTCGAACATCTCGTCCACGCCCTTCAGCTCCACCTCGTCGAGGTCGAAGGCGGTGACGTCGGCGCCGCGGCGCAGTGCCTCGTAGCTGTGGCGGCCCGCGCCGGCACCCACGTCGATGAACCGGGTGCGGGCGCCCACGCGGAGGCGGTCGAAGTCGACGGTCAGCACGTCACTGCTCCTTGCCGGCGAACCTGCGGATCGCCTCGTCGTACACGGCGGCGGTGGCCTTGGCCACCGAGGTCCAGCTGTAGCGCTCCAGCGCGCGGGCCCGGCCGGCGGCGCCGAGGGCCGCGCGACGGTCGGGGTCGTCGAGCAGCGCGGAGACCGCGGCGGCGAGCTCCTCGGCGTCGCCCGGCTCGACGAGCACCGCGCACGGCTCGCCGTCCTCGCCGTCGCCGACCACCTCCGGGATGGCCCCTGCCCGGCTGGCGACGACGGCGGTGCCGCTCGCGAGCGCCTCCACGGTCGGCAGCGAGAAGCCCTCGTAGAGCGACGGGACGCACATGATCTCGGCGGAGCGCAGCAGGTCGGCGATGTCGGCCGCGTCGAGGCCGCTGTGCACCGTCACGCAGTCGCGCAGGCCGAGGGCGTCGAGGCGACGGTCGGTGACGCCGCCCGGCTCGACCTTCGACACGAGCTGCAGCTCGACGTCGGGGTGCTCGACGCGGACCTTCGCCAGCGCGTCGAGCAGGTGGGCGACGCCCTTGAGGGGCTTGTCGGCACTCGCGACGGCCACGATGCGCCCCGGCACGCGCTGCTGCGACGGCGAGAAGGTGCTGGTGTCGACACCGAGCGGCACGACGCGGATGCGGTCGGGGTCGATGCCGAAGTCGGTGACGGTGTCGTCGGTGGCCACGGTGGAGACGCCGACGACGAACGGCAGCCGCCGCGCCACACGGGCCTGCATGCCGACGAAGGAGTACCACCGGGCGACGGACAGCTTCCGCCAGCCCCGGGCCGCCTCGAGCTCGACCTTGCGGTCGCGACTGATCGGGTGGTGGATGGTGGCCACCAGGGGGAGGCGGCGACGCAGCGCGAGCAGGCCCCAGCCGAGGCTCTGGTTGTCGTGCACGACGTCGAAGTCCCCGACCCGCTCCCGCAGGTGGCGGTCGGCGCGCAGGGTGAACGTGAGCGGCTCGCCGAAGGCGCCGGTGATGCTCAGCAGCCACTCGACGACGTCGGGGACGCTGCGCAGGGTCCACGGCGCAGGCGGCGTGAACGGGTCCGGCTCGTCGTAGATGCCGAGGCTCGGCAGCCTGGTGAGTCGCACGCGCGGGTCGAGCCCCTCGGGGTACGGCTGGCCGGAGATCACCTCGACGTCGTGGCCGGCCTCGACGAGGCCGCGGCTGAGGTGCTCGACGTAGACACCCTGGCCCCCCACGTGCTGCTTGCTGCGGTACGACAACAGAGCGACGCGCACGCGACCACCCTTTCGTTCCGACCCGCACCGGCGTGTGAGAGACCCACGGTATCCGAGTGCGACCGTCGCGCCTCGGCCGACGTGGCAGGGACGACCCGCCTCAGCCCCGCCCGCCCTCGGCGGTCGCGGCGTCCTCCGCCTCGTCCCCGGCCGGGTCGGCCACGTCGGCGTCGTCCCGCGGCTCGAGGTGGAGGCGGGAGATGCGCCGGCCCTCCACGTCCGTGACGGTGAGGCGGAAGCCACCGACGTCGACCGTCTCGCCGACGGCCGGGATGTGTCCCAGCTGCTCCAGGACGAGTCCCGCGACGGTGGAGTAGTGCGCCGCCTCGAGCTCGACGCCGGTGAGCTCGGCGAAGTCGTCGAGGTGCATGGAGGCGTCGATGTCGTCGCCCTGCGGTGAGTGCCGGAGCTCTGCGGTCTCGGCCTCGTCGTACTCGTCGCGGATCTCGCCGACGAGCTCCTCGATGATGTCCTCGAGGGTCACGATGCCGTCGGTGCCGCCGTACTCGTCGACCACGAGCGCGATGTGGACGCCCTCGCTGCGCATCTGCGCCATCGCGGGCAGGATCCGGTTCGTGCTCGGGAGCACCGGGATCTCGCGCACGATGTCGGCCACGACCTGCGCCGGGGAGTCGACGGGCACCGCGAGCAGGTCGCGCACGTGGACGAAGCCGATGACGTCGTCCGACGAGCGACGCCGGGTGACCGGGTAGCGCGAGTGCGGCATCGCGAGGGCGGCCCCGGCCGCCTCGGACAGGCTCATGCCGCCGTCGAGGAAGTCGACGTCGCCGCGAGGGCGCATGACCTCGCGCAGGGTGCGGTCGGTGGCGGTGAAGACGTCCTGCAGGATCTGGCGCTCGTCCTCCTCGAGGCTCTCGTGCGCCCCCACGAGGTCGCGCAGCTCGTCCTCGCTCATCTCCTCGCCGGCGGCGTTGGGGTTGCCGCCGAGCAGCCGGACGACCAGGTTCGTGGAACGCGACAACAGCCAGATGACGGGTCGCATGAGCGTCGCGAAGCGCGCGAGGGGCGGCGCGACGAGCAGGGCGATCGGCCCCGACTTCTGCAGCGCGAACCGCTTCGGCACGAGCTCGCCGAAGACGAGCGAGAGGTAGGCGATGAGCAACGTCATGGCGACGAGCGCGACGCTGGAGGCGGCCCCGGGCGACAGGCCCAGGGACTCCAGGCTGGGCGCCACGTCGGGCGCGAGCGTCGAGGCGCCGTAGGCGGCCGAGAGGAACCCGGCGACGGTGACGCCGATCTGCACGGCGGCCAGGAAGGTGTTGGGGTCGCGCGCGAGCTCGGCCACCTTCGCGCCCCGCGCACCGGTGCGCTCCATCTGGTTGAGCTGGCTCTCGCGCAGCGACACGAGCGCGAGCTCGGTGGCGGCGAACACGCCGCCGACGAGCACGAACACCATGACGAGGCCGAGGTTGAGCAGGGTCTCGGTGTCCATCAGGACCTCCCGGAGGTGGTCGCGGGGCGGTCCTGGCCGGTACTCGGAGGTTGGTCCACGACGACAGTCTAGGGAAGCGTCGCGACGCGCACGGCGGCGCTCAGCCTCGCGCGAGGTCCGCGGCCGCGCGCACGAGCGCGACGACGGCGTCGTCGTCGAGCTCGTCGTCCTCGCGCAGGTCGAT
The DNA here is from genome assembly GCA_964599245.1 of uncultured Aeromicrobium sp. GTDB lineage: Bacteria > Actinomycetota > Actinomycetes > Propionibacteriales > Nocardioidaceae > Aeromicrobium. The sequence continues at coordinate 5,324 of CAZREF010000071.1, forward strand.
CGCGCGGCGCGTGCCGGCGTCGAGGCTGGCGTTGAAGACGCCCTCGGGATCGGGCAGCGAGGCGCCCTTCGCGAAGGTGACCTTGACCTTGTCCTTGTAGGTCTCGACGGTGCAGAGCAGCCCGCCCGCGGAGAAGGTCGGCACGCCGTCGGGGTTCGACGGCTTGCGCCACTTGACCTCCTCGACCACCTCGGGGACGGCCTCCAGCACCAGCTCCCTCAGGTGCTGCACCCGTGCCTCACGCCAGTCGCCCATGACGGGAGCCTACGTCGCCTCGGGGGCCGGGCCGGCGACCGCGACGCGGTCGCGGCCCTGCGTCTTGGCCTCGTAGAGCGCAGCGTCGGCGCGCCTCACGAGGGTCTCGAGGTCCTCGGTCCGGCGGACCTCGACGAGTCCGTAGCTGACCGTGGGCAGACGCACGCCGTCCGGTGGCGCGGTGGTGCGGAGCGTCTGGTTGATCCGCTCCACCACGGCGTGCGCGTCGTCGAGCGTGGCGCCGTCGAGGAAGAGGAGGAACTCCTCGCCGCCCCAGCGTCCACCGAGGTCGAAGGGGCCGGCCGCCTGTCGACAGGCCGCGGCGAAGGTCTGGAGCGCGAAGTCGCCGACCGCGTGGCCGAAGGTGTCGTTGATGGCCTTGAAGTGGTCGAGGTCGGCCATGACGAGCACACCCTGCGCATCGGATCGACCGAGCACCCGACGACGCTGGCGGACCTGGCGGACGAGCTCGTCGCGGTTCATGAGCCCCGTCAACCCGTCGCGGGTGGCACGGTTCCGCAGCTCGACGGTGTCGTCGGCGTAGCTCAGGGCGGTCATGCTGAACGAGACGGTCGCCAGCATCACGGTCGTGATCAACGTCGTGACCTCCGTGCCGAGGTACACCGCGAAGAGCCGGCCGTCCTGCCCGACGACGAGGAAGGCCACGAGCCGTGCGGCGTAGAAGACCGCCAGGCCGCTGGACATGACCGCGAGCGAACGCAGGACCGGCACGAACATGCGCTCCCGGGCGCCGCTGGCGAGGGCCGCCACCCGGCGCGCCCGGTGGAGCTGCAGCGCGGCGAGGCCGATGTAGAGCGTCATGAGGGCGAGGAACACCGGGCCGCCCGACCACTCGTTGCTGCCCGGCTCGTCGAGGGCCGAGACGACGAGCAGCACGACCAGCGACGCGACCACCGCGAGCCACGGGACACGACGTCCCGCGATCGCCCGAGCACCGGCCCAGACCCCGGCGGCACCGCCGACGATGCAGACGTTGCCCAGCGGGTTGCCCCACCACTGCTGGGACGTGCCGTCGAGCAGGTAGGCGGCCGACCCTGCGAGGAAGAGACCGAGGGCGACGCACCACCAGCCGGCGTAGGAGGAGCGCGTCGACCGGAACGCGACGAAGTAGAACAGCGCCAGCAGCGTCACGGCGACGATCGCGAAGGAGACGCGGAGGGAGACGGCGTCCAGCATGAGGGCCCCTGGAAGGACGGACGGTGTGGCGGCATCCTCCCACGTCCGGGTCGCGCGCGGGCGCGGTGCGACCCGGAGCCTCGACAGGAGTCGAACCCGCGACATCCTCATGACACGTGAGGCGCACTCGAATCCC
>CAZREF010000072.1:0-6867 GCA_964599245.1 uncultured Aeromicrobium sp.
GCCGCCACCCGGACGGGGGGCGCGGCCGTGCCGCCGGTACGGTGGCTCCGCCTCCGCCGCCCTCCTCACCCCTGGAGAGGGCGGCGGGGGTCCTAGTGCGGGGTGGTGGCGTCGGTGCGCTGGGCGAACGCGCTGAGCCGGGCCTGCACGAGACGCACGTGGTCGTGCAGCCAGATGGTGACGGCCGGGCCGAACATGGACGACGTCGCCGTCGCTGAGTAGCGCAGCAGCGACCCGCGGCCGTCGGGCTCGAGGACGATGCGCTCGTCGACCAGCGCCATCGGCGAGGCCGTCCGCAGGCGGATCTCCTCCGGCGGGTCGAGGTGGGTCACGATGACCGAGGCGTCGAGCTCGTCGTCGCCGTGCTGCAGGACGCAGAGGTAGGACTGCGCCTGCCCGAGCAGGTCGCTGTCACGGTCGGTGGAGAGGCAGCGGCTGATGGCGCTCCACTCGCCGATCGTCTCGAGCCGGAGGAGGTTCGCGAACAGCGCAGAGCGCGTCTGCGGTGACGCGATGCGGTGCTCGTCGACGATCATGGTTCGACGGTATGCACTGTCTTCGGCACCCGCACTCCGAGTGCCGTCCTTGCGTAGCACTTGCGCAGGTTACCGAACCGCGCCGCCTCACGCCGAGCAAGCCCGCCGATCGATGGACGGGTCCGCGGGAGGTCGCCAGGGGAGGGGGCGGACCGTGCGTGGCAGGTACAGCGGGTGGCGCGGCTGGCCGCCGAGCGTGAGGCCGAGGTGGTGCAGCGCGTGACCCTCCAGCAGCGCACGGACGCGCTCGTCGCGGGAGGCGAGCGAGCCGTGCACGCCCCAGGCGGCGACGGCGAGGTCAGCGGCACCGACCGCCGCGACCACGGCGTCGTCGTTGCCGGGGCCGACCGGGTCGACGCCGCCGCGCAACCCCCGTGGGTCGGTGGAGCGCAGGGCGAAGAGGTTGACCACCTCGAGGGCGCCGAACCCCCACGCCTCGGCGAACCGCACGCACCGCCGCACGGTCGGGTCGAGCACGAGGGCCGACGCCGTGGACGGGTTGAGCATCACGAGCACGCAGCGCGGGCCGCGGGGGTCCCAGACGCGCGAGAGCCGGAAGCGGTACCGCGCGGTCGCGTCGTAGGTCGCGGTGGCGAGCCCCTCCGGCCCGACGGCGGTCTCGACGACGTCGCCGACGGGCGCGGCGGCCACGACCGGGTCGGGCGGGGGCGAGGTCACCCGACCAGCATGCGTCACCGCCGGTGGGGCGGCCGTGGACTCGTCACACGCCCGACACGTGCGAGCGGCAGGATGGACCCATGAGCCCCGGCGATCGCACCCCCGAGCAGGTCCAGCGGATCCTGGAGTCCGACCGGCGCGAGCCCGACGCGGCGCTCTTCGCCGGCGGCGTCTCCTCCGACGAGGAGCACGCGGCGCTGCGGGCGTCGGTGCGCCAGCTCACGACGCTGCTCGGCGAGGCGCTCACCCGCCACGAGGGCGCCGAGCTGCTCGAGCTGGTCGAGCGCGTGCGCCACCTCGCCCGGCGACCCGACAGCCGCTCGCGCACCGCGGAGCTGCGCACCGCCCTCGACGAGCTCGAGCCCGAGCGCGCCGTCGTGCTCGCGCGGGCGTTCGCCCTCTACTTCCAGCTGGTCAACATCACCGAGCAGCTGCACCGCTGGCAGGAGCTCACCGTCGACGCCGAGGGACCGCTCGCGTCGACGTTCGGCCGCATCGAGGAGGCCCTCGCCGACGGCAGCATCGACGCGGAGCTGCTGCGCTCGGTGCTCGGCCAGGTCGAGTACCGACCGGTGTTCACGGCGCACCCCACCGAGGCGAGCCGGCGGACCGTGCTGCGGCTGCTGCGCAAGGTCGCCGAGGTGACGCTCGAGCTCGAGGACGCCCGGCGACCGGCGGCGCAGTCGGCCGCGGTCGAGCGTCGCCTGGCCGAGCTCGTCGACCTGCTGTGGCAGACCGACGAGCTGCGCGTGGTGAAGCCCGAGCCGCAGGACGAGGCGCGGACGGCCGTGTACTACCTGCGCTCGATCGCGTCGGAGGTCGTGCCCGACCTGCTCGACGAGCTCGACCGCCAGGCCGCGCGCGTGGGCATCGAGCTGCCCGAGACGTCGCGGCCGCTGCGCTTCGGCACCTGGGCCGGCGGCGACCGCGACGGCAACCCCAACGTCACGCCGGCGGTGACGCTCGACGTGCTGCACCTGCAGCACACGTCGGGCCTGGCCGAGCTCGTGGCGATGGTCGACGAGCTGCTGACGGATGACGGCCTCGACGCGGGTCGTCGACGTGTCGGCCGAGCTGCTCGACAGCCTCGCTGCCGACGCCGAGGCGCTGCCGATCACGTGGAGCACCATCCGGCGCCTCAACGCCGACGAGCCGTACCGGCTCAAGCTGAGCTTCGTGCGCGTGCGGCTGCTGCGCACCCGCGACCGGCTGGTCGAGGACACCCCGCACGAGCCGGGCCGCGACTACGCCTCGTTCGACGAGCTCGTGCGCGACCTCGTGCTCGTGCGCGACTCGATGCTCGCCGCGGGCGACCGACTCACCGGCGACGGCGCCATTCGTCGCCTCATCCGCACCGCCGTCGCGTTCGGTGCCGGCCTCGCGACGATGGACGTCCGCGAGCACTCGGCCAAGCACCACGCCGCCCTGGCCGAGCTGTACGCCCGCATCGGCGACGACGGCTACGCCGACCTGGAGCGACCGGAGCGGATCGAGCGGCTCGCGCAGGAGATGGCCTCGCCCCGCCCGCTCGTGGGCGCGTCGGTCGACGCCGCGCGGCTGGGGGAGGCGGCGTCCGCGTCGCTCGGACTCATGGACACCATCCGCGTCGCGCTGGAGCGCTACGGCCCGGGCGTCGTCGAGACCTACATCGTCTCGATGACGCACGACGTCGACGACCTGTTCGCCGTGGTGGTGCTCGCCCGCGAGGCCGGCCTCGTCGACCTCGCCGCCGACGAGCCGGTGGCCCGCATCGGCTTCGCACCGCTGTTCGAGACGGTGGCCGAGCTGGAGTCCGCCGGGCCGCTGCTGCAGGCGCTCCTGTCCGACCCGGCGTACCGACGGCTGGTCGCCGCGCGCGGTGACGTGCAGGAGATCATGCTCGGCTACTCCGACTCGTCCAAGGACGCGGGCATCGCCGCGTCGCAGTGGCAGATCCACCGGGCCCAGCGCGCTCTGCGCGACGTCGCGCGCGAGCACGGCGTCCGGCTCCGGTTGTTCCACGGACGTGGCGGCTCGGTGGGCCGTGGCGGTGGTCCGACCGCCGAGGCGATCATGAGCCAGCCGTACGGCTCGCTGGCCGGTCCGATCAAGATCACCGAGCAGGGCGAGGTCATCTCCGACAAGTACGCGCTGCCCGGGCTGGGCCGCCACAACCTCGAGGGGGCGCTCGCGGCCGTCATCGAGGCGTCGGTGCTGCACCGCACCTCGCTGCTGCCGCAGGACGTGCTCGACGGCTGGAACACGACGATGGACGTCGTCGCCGAGCAGGGCAAGCAGGTCTACCGCTCGCTCGTCCGCGACGACGCGCTCGTGCCCTTCTTCGTGGCGGCCACGCCGGTCGACGAGCTGGGCAAGATGAACATCGGCTCCCGCCCGGCGAAGCGTCCCGGCGGTGCCGGGGGCCTGGAGGACCTGCGCGCCATCCCGTGGGTGTTCGGTTGGACGCAGTCGCGGATCATCCTGCCCGGCTGGTTCGGCGTCGGCTCCGGGCTGGCCGCCGCGTTCGACGATGGCCGCGGCGACACGTTGCGCGAGATGTACGGGTCGTGGGCGTTCTTCCGGACGTTCCTGTCGAACGTCCAGATGACGCTCGCCAAGACCGACCTCGACATCGCCGCCGGCTACGTCGAGGCGCTCGTGCCCGAGCACGCCCAGCACCTCTTCGAGGTCATCCGCGCCGAGCACGAGCGCACGGTGGAGCAGGTGCTGCGGGTGACGGGCCAGACGACGCTGCTGGAGTCGGCGCCGGTGCTGCGCCGCACGCTCGAGCTCCGCGACGCCTACCTGGCCCCGCTGCACGCCCTCCAGGTCTCGTTGCTCGGGGCGGCCCGCGCCGCGCAGGAGCCGTCGCCGGAGACCGAGCGGGCCCTGCTGCTCACGATCAACGGCATCGCGGCCGGCCTGCGCAACACCGGCTGAGGGGCGGGCGGCACGACGAAGGGCGCCGCTCCGGCCTGGGCCGGGGCGGCGCCCTCGTCGTCGTGCGACGACGTCAGCGCACGTACCGCAGGCGGTACTGCACGACCCCGCGCACCACGGACGGCGTCACGAGGCGACGGTCGGTGTTGACGACGTCGTACCGGGTCGAGAAGTAGTCGTGCGAGACGAGGATGCGGTCGTTGCGCAGCTGGCGCTCGAGCATGCTCGCCACCTCCTGGGCCGACGTGGGCTCCTTCTCCGGGATCGTGAGCGGGTCCTCCTCCTCGAAGTAGTCCTCGTCCTCGTCCCAGGGGGCGAGCTCGTCGTAGTACTCGTCCTCGTCGTCGTGGAGGTCGTCGGCGCCGGCGATGCGCAGCCGTCCTGTGCCGTAGGCGGCCTTGGAGGTCGCGACGACCGTCGTCAGCGACGTGGGGGTGGCCCGCGAGTACTTGTCGGCCCGCACCAGGTTGAGCCGCAGCGTCATCGACGTGCCCTTCTTGACCGTGAGGGTGCCGGAGGACGCGATGCGGTTCCAGCGCTTGCGCGCCGGGTCGTAGCGGTCGACGGAGCCGATCTTCAGCGCCTTGTAGGGCGAGGTGAGCGTGTCGTCGATCGTCACCGAGTCGATGTCGAGGTTCGCGAACTCGTTGTCCTGCAGGGTGTAGATGTCGCCCGCGACGCCCTCGGCGAGGTACTCGCCCAGGTAGTCGGTGACGCTGTAGCGGTTCGTGCGCGACAGGGTGACGGGCGAGCCGTCCTCCGTGCTCGTGCCCTTCACGGTGTAGGACACGACCGCCTCGCCGCCGCCCAGCTGGTCCTGGGCGAGCGCCGCGTCGCGGTACGCGTGGGTGGCCGCGAGCTCGGCGAGGGCGCCGGGGTTCGGGACCGTCGTCCGGTACGTCCTCGCCGGGTCGCCGTCGGAGCGGGCCGTCGACGTGATGAGCGCGGAGTCGACGGTGCGGCCGAGTCGACCGACGATGCCGGCGAGCCCGTCGTGCGTCAGGGCGCCCATCGGCGCGGCGAGGTTGCCGAGCTTGTAGGAGTAGGCGCCGTCGGCCTGGATGAGCGAGGTGCTCGCACCGTGGATGGTGCGGCTGGCGTTGCGGAAGTCGAACGGGTGCCCCCAGCCGACGACCTTGTCGCCGCACACGGCGGTCGCGGTGCCGAGGCCGTACGCCGAGATCGAGCCGTAGGAGTCGGCCGCGGCGAGGTTGCCGCCGGCGACGATCGGGACCTCCACGCCCTGCGTCGCTCCCCCGGCGGCCACGTCGCGCGACGGCGCCTTGGCGCGCTTGGCGATGCGGTCGTAGCCGGCCCGGAACTTCGCGGGCAGGTTGATGGCCGAGACCGGGGCGATGCGTCGCGCGCCCGAGCCGAGCTCCTTCGCGGGGGCGCCGGCGGCGACCAGCCGGGCGCGCTGGGCCGAGGAGAGGAGCACGTCGTCCGGTCCCTCGGCGCGGTCGTCGCCGTCGCGCAGGGCGTAGATGTCCTCCGCGGGGGTCACGCCGGCGATCGAGGATCCCTGCAGGCTGCCGAAGGTGTAGGCGACGGCGCCGACGAGGCGGCCGTCCTCGGCGTACACGGGCGAGCCGGAGATGCCCGACCAGACGCCCGCGTCGACCGTGCCGTCCTCGTGGGTGATGCGTGAGCCGGCGAGGTCGAAGACGAGGATGTCGCCGTCGTCGCTCTCGAGGGTGTCGACGTAGGTGCCGGTGAACGGCTCCGGCTCGGTGGCCGAGCCGCGGGTGCGGCCCGCGGTCGTGAGGCCGGTGACGGTCTGGCCGTCGACGAGGTCGGCGGCCGGGAAGGGCGCGGCGCACTGCTCGAACGAGGGCTGGTCGGCCGGCTCGGCGTGGGCCGGTGCTGCGGCGAGGACGACGCCGCCCGCGACGAGTGCGACGGACGCACACAGCGACGAGGGCAGCAGGAGGCTGCGGGGCATGGAGCGGTTTCCCTCCGGACGAAGGCTCTTCGAACGAGCCGGGTGCGCACACCGTAGTGGCGGGCTCGACCCGTCCGGCGCGTTTTCCCCGAATCGACGTCGAGCGTCCAGCGGGGTCGTCGCTCGAGCGCCCCGGTTTCGTGCCGGGGCGGCGCGTCCCGTACACTCGTCGACGTCCTTCGGGACGTGCGCCCGTAGCTCAACGGATAGAGCATCTGACTACGGATCAGAAGGTTTGGGGTTCGAATCCCTACGGGCGCGCAGCGTGAGCCCGGTCCCGCCAGGGGCCGGGCTCCTCTCGTCCAGACGGCGGACACGCCTGCTCAGCGCCGCCTCAGCCCTGGCCCGTGACCGCCTGCACGCCGTGGACGACGAGCTCGACGCCGATGGCGAGGATGAGGAAGCCCATCACGCGGGTGAGGGCGCCGATGCCGGTGGGGCCGAGGCGGTCGACGAGGGGCGTGGCGAAGCGCAGGGCGAGGGCCACGAGCAGGCCGATGCCGAGCCCGGCGACGAGGATGCCGGCGCGGTCGACGAACGCGTCGTGCCGCGCCGAGAGCGCGATGACGACACCGATGGCGCCCGGTCCGGCGACGAGCGGCAGGGCCATGGGGGAGAACGACACGTCGGACTTCTGCGCCGCGTGCTCCTTCTCGGCGTCCGTGCTCGTCTCGCGCGGGACGATCATCCCGAAGCCGGAGTGGGCGACGACGAGCCCGCCCGCGATCTGCAGCGACGCGATGGTGATGCCGAACGCGGTGAGGACCAGCGAGCCGACCAGGGCGAAGATGC
>CAZREF010000073.1:0-5835 GCA_964599245.1 uncultured Aeromicrobium sp.
TTCGTCGGCTACGTGGGTGAGCTCGAGACGCCTCCGGGCAAGGACCAGGCCACCATCAAGGCGACGGTGACGAACCAGGCCACCGAGCCGACGTCGCCGGTCTCGCCCCAGCCGGTGCGCAACCTGGGGCTCGGCCTCGTGCTCGGGCTCCTGCTCGGTACCGGCATCGCGGTGCTGCGCGAGACGCTCGACACCTCGGTGAAGAACCACCGCCAGCTCGAGGAGCTCGCCGAGGCGCCGGTCATCGGCGCCATCCCGTTCGACACCACGGCCGACGGGGCACCGCTCATCTCCGAGATCGACACCTACTCCCCCCGCGCCGAAGCGTTCCGGGTGCTGCGTACCAACCTCTCCTTCATCGACCCCGATGCGGAGAAGAAGGTGTTCGTGCTCTCCAGCGCGCTGCCGGGCGAGGGCAAGAGCACCACGGCCTGCAACCTCGCGCTCGCGCTCGCCGAGGGCGGGCAGAAGGTGGCGCTCGTGGAGGGCGACCTGCGCCGGCCCCGCGTGGCGCAGTACCTCGGCCTCGTCGACGCGGTGGGACTCACCACCGTGCTGGTCGGCCGGGTCGAGCTCGCCCACGCCATGCAGGAGACGCAGTTCCCCGGCCTCTCCGTGCTCTCCAGCGGCAAGACGCCGCCCAACCCGGCCGAGCTGCTGCAGTCGCGCGCGATGGCGGCGCTCATCGCCGACCTGCGCGCCGAGTACGACGTGGTGCTCATCGACGCGCCGCCGTTGCTTCCCGTCACCGACGCCGCGCTCATCGCAAGCGTGGTCGACGGCGCCGTCCTCGTCGTCCGTCACGGCAAGACCAGCGCCGAGCAGGTGCGCGGTGCGGTGGAGCGGCTCGAGGGCGTGGGCGCGAAGCCCGTGGCCGCGGTCTTCAACATGACGCCGGCCAAGACGGGCCGCTACGGCTACGGCTATGGGTACGGCTACGGCTACGCGCCGCAGGAGGGCTCGAAGCTCGAGGAGTTCACCCGCCCGCAGCCGATGCAGGTGCGCAAGGCGTTCCACGACGAGCCGGCCGCCCCCGCGTCGCCTCCGGTGCGGCCCGCCAGCACCGCGAGTGCGACGCCGGAGCCGGCCGACCTGGACGCGCTCGAGGACGCCGTCGGCCAGGAGCGCGAGGCGCAGAACCGCCGGCTCGACGCCTCGCGCGGCCTGCAGCTGGAGCTCGACGACTCCGCCGACACCGGTCGGACGGGGCGCGGGCGCCGCTCCTGACGCTCGGGGACGCGGGTGCTCCCTTGTCTTCTCAGTGCGCAGCATCCACATGCTGGAACTACCTCGCGGTAGCAACACGTGGCGCGCGTCACTGAAAATGGGCTGAGAATGCCCCTTGAGCCACCTGACACCCTTCCGGGTGACTTGCCTCGTGTTGCGGGCAGGTGAATACTTCGCTCGAACTGGACATTCTGGGCAATCGCGCCGCTAGGGTGTTCCCATCCGCAGCAGCGGTCGGACTTCTACATCCCTCGGAGCATCCCATGCGCAGTACCCGTTTTCTGATCGTCGCCTTCGTGGCCGGTCTGCTCACCCTGTTCTCCGCCACGGCCGCCCAGGCCTACGGCGACGAGCCCGTCATCACCGTCCCCGGCGGCGGCTCGCCCGAGGTCGCCCCCGGCGAGGAGTTCTGCATCAGCGGCAACTTCGGCGGCGCGGAGGCCACCTCCTGGACCGCGACGTTCCTCGGCGAGGTCATCGGCAGCGGCGCCAACACGACCTCCTTCGAGGTCTGCGGCACTGCCCCCACCGAGCCGGGCACCTACTCGATCACCTTCGTCATCATCACGCCGGACGCCGTCGACCTCTCGGCGAGCGGCCTGTCGTCCAGCTTCAAGCCCGTCTCGGCCACCTACACCAAGACGCTGTCGATCGTCGTCACCGGCGACGCCAGCGGTGACGGCGACGGTGGCGACACCGGCGCCGGCGGTGCCGGCTCGGGTGGCGACGGCACGGGCGCCCTGCCCGACACCGGCGGCTCGAACCTCCTGCTCATCGCCGGTGGCGCTGCCGCCGTCGTCGCCGGTGCCGGCCTCGTGGCCGCGCGTCGTCGCCAGAGCTGAGCAGGCCGTAGAAGCCCGAACCTGACGACCGCCACCTCCTCCAGCCCCGGCTGGGGAGGTGGCGGTGTCATGTGCGGGCCACGTCGCCTCACGCCCGCCCTGGCACCACGACCCTAGGATCACCGCATGCCGTCCTCCTCGCGCCCGGCCCGCCGCCCCTCGCGTCGGCGCAGCACGCCCCGGCGCAGCCGCAAGCCGCTGTGGATCGGCCTCGGCGTCGTGGGCATCGTGCTGGTCGGCGTCGTCGGGTGGCTCGGCTACGAGGCGTCGCAGGCGCAGCAGGCGATCACGTCGGCCACCGACGAGGCGAAGGACCTGCAGACGCAGATCACCAGCGGCGACACCGACCTCGCCAAGAACACCCTGCGCGCGCTGCAGGACAGCACCACCACCGCCCGCACCCGCACCGACGGCCCTCTCTGGGCCGCGGCCGCGAAGGTGCCGTTCGTCGGCTCGAGCGTCGGGGCGGTGCGCACGGCCGCCGACAGCCTCGACGACATCGCCCAGCGGGCCCTGCCGCCGGTGGTGGACACGTCGGCCTCGCTCGACTCCAACCTCTTCCGCCCGAAGGACGGCCGCTTCCCCCTGAAGGAGTTCGCCGGGCTGGTCAAGCCCGTGAGCACCGCCGCGAACGTGCTCACCGAGAACCGCGAGCGCATCGACGCGATCGACGAGTCCGCCCTCATCGGCCCGATCAAGAAGCCGGTGCAGGAGCTGAAGGAGAAGATCGGCACCGCGCAGAAGGCGGCGGCGTCGGCCGCGCGTGGTCTGCGCGTGGCGCCCCGCATGCTCGGCGCCGACGGCGAGAAGACCTATCTCGTCATGTTCCAGAACAACGCCGAGTCGCGCTCCCTCGGCGGCATCCCCGGCGCCCTCGCGCTCGTGACGGCCAAGAACGGCGAGCTCGACTTCGACGAGCAGTTCACCATCCGCGAGCTCGGCAGGTTCGACGACCCGGTCGTCAAGGTCACCAAGAACGAGGAGCTGACCTACGGCACCACCATCGCCGAGGACATCCGCGACACGACCCTGACGCCCGACTTCACCCGGGTCGCGAAGATCGCCCGCGCGATGGTGGACGACTCGCTCGACATCAAGGTCGACGGCGTGCTCTCGATCGACCCCGTCGCCCTGTCGTACGCGCTCGAGGGCACCGGGCCCGTCAAGGTCGGCGACGACACCACCCTCACCACCGACAACGCCGTCGAGGTGCTGCTCAACACCGTCTACGCCCGCTACCCCGACCCGCGGGTGCAGGACGCGTTCTTCGCAGACGCCGCGCAGAAGATCTTCAGCTCGGTGCTGAGCGGCCGGGGCGACTCCCGCAAGACGCTCGAGGGCCTCGCCAAGGCCACAGACGAGCGCCGCATCCTCATCTGGAGCGCCGACAAGACCGTCGAGTCCGACCTCGAGGGCACCCGACTCGCGGGAACGCTGCCCGGCGACACCACCGCCCCCCACGTCGGCGTGTACGTGAACGACGTGACCAGCTCGAAGATGCAGTACTACCTCGACTGGAGCACCACGGTCGAGTCCACGCAGTGCACCGACGACGGCCGGCAGACCCTCGTCGCCACCACGACGCTCACGTCGACCGCCCCTGCCGACGCCGCCGACCTGCCCGACTACATCACCGGCAACGGCAACCGTGCACCGCAGGGCGACCAGCAGGTCACCGTCCGCGTGTTCACCCCCTGGGGTGGGAAGGTCGAGTCGGTCGAGGCCAAGGACTCCGCGTCCCTCGACCTCGGCGGCCGCTCCGGCGAGCGCCAGGTAGCACTGACCGCCTTCACGCTGAGGCCGGGCCAGAAGGTCACCATCCGCACCACCATGACGACCGGCAACGACCAGCGACGCGGCGCCGTCGTCACCACCACGCCCGGCGTCCAGTCGTTCGACCAGGACCGGCGGTTCGGCACCTCCTGCTCCTGACCGTCCCCGTGCCTCTCCGGCCTGCGGTGGGCACGAGAACGAGAACTGCAACTCAGTGCGACAGCTCATCAGACAGCGTCACGATGCGGCCCTACCCTTGGTCCCAGGATGTTCCGTCGGACCCCGGCGAAGCGCTGCGCGGCAGCGCCGCGCCTCCACGTGACCCTTCGGTCGGAGCACCTCGTGCACGCGACGGAAGAGGAAGTGGAGCGGTGGTGGCGACGGACGACGAGGGCCCCGTGACCCTCTCCTTCACGATGCCGGCGCAGTCCAGCGCAGCCCTCGCCGTGGCGTCGCGACTGCTGGTACGGGCTCCCGAGCTCGACCTGCGGTGGTTCGAGGGGTCCCGAGGAGTGACCGTGCTCTACCTGGAGTGCCACGACGACGAGTCCGCGCGAGTCCGCTCGTGGGTCACCGGCTCCCACCCGGGGGTGGTCGACACCACCGAGGGCGTCGCCGACGGCCCACGACGGTCCGGCCGCCGAAGCGCCGTCGGTCGGCGACGTCGCTAGCGACAGTCGACGACACCCCGTCGCGACCGGCTCGACCTCACGCATCGGTGAAGAGCAGGCGCGTCAGGGGGCGAAGGCCCCCGGCGCGACATGGGAGTGGGCTCCGGGGGCCTCCAGGGCTCACCGCTCGTGCGGCGAGCAAGCCGATCCGTCCACCCCTGGACGTCGGGATCGGCATGCCGCGCGCGACGCCACCCTGGGCCGGCGTCGCGCGGTGCTTCACCATTCAACCAGCGTGGGTACCTCCGCGCCGACCAATCACTGGAGGGGAATCTCACGCGTGACCCGCATGGTCCCCGGCCGGGTGGCACCTCGTCGCTCCGCCCGTTTCACGGACGATCGAACGGGTAACGCAGGGGCAGCCCCGTCTCGGACTTCCCCTGGCCGGGGCGGGGCGCCGGGGCCGCGTCCCTCCCGCCGATGAGCGGGAGGGACTACTTGCGCCATCGCGTCGCCTCCGCACCCTGGAACGGATCGTCGCTTGACCCTGCCTACCCGCGTCGGCAGCCCGCAAACGTCGAGCCCGCAGCCAGCCACGGAGCCACCCCGCTCCCCGAGCCTGTCGAGGGGCCGGGTCTCCACCTCGACAAGCTCGGCGAACGGCCTCACCCCCAGCCACCCCGCCCCCCGAGCCTGTCGAGGGGCCAGGTCTCCACCTCGACAAGCTCGGCGAACGGCATCGCCCCCCGAGCCTGTCGAGGGGCAGGTCCTGTGGAAACGAGGAGGACACGGAAGTCGTCGACCGCGACGCTGCGGGCATGGCGTACGTCTACATCCTCCGCTGCAGCGACGGAACCTTCTACACCGGCAGCACCAGCAACCTCGAGGCCCGACTCTGGATGCACCAGGAGGGGCGGGGTGCCGAGTACACGAAGGATCGGCTGCCCGTCACCCTCGCATGGGCGCAGGAGTACGAGCACGTCGCCGATGCCTACGGCGTCGAGCGGAAGCTGCACGGCTGGAGCCACGCCAAGAGGCAGGCCGTCATCGACGGCAACTGGCACCTCCTGCCGTCCCTCGCTCGCAACTCGGCGCGGAAGCGAGCGGACGGCGCTGACAGCTAGGGTCCACGCCCCTCGACAGGCTCGGGGAACGTCACGCCCGCCGAGCCTGTCGAGGCGTCACCCATCCGGCCCCTCGACAGGCTCGGGGGGCGGGGTGGCTCGGGGAACGTCACGCCCGCCGAGCCTGTCGAGGCGTCACCCATCCGGCCCCTCGACAGGCTCGGGGGGCGGGGTGGCTCGGGGAACGTCACGGCCGCCGAGCTTGTCGAGGTGTCACCCACCGGCCCCTCGACAGGCTCGGGGAGCGGGGTGGCTCGG
>CAZREF010000074.1:0-5447 GCA_964599245.1 uncultured Aeromicrobium sp.
ACCGGCGGGCAGGGCGCCGAACGGGAAGCCGTACGCCGTGCCGCGCAGCCACGGCTTCCAGGAGCGGCTCCAGTCCGCGCGGTCCATCCAGGGGCGACCGACGGGGATCACCTGCAGGGGTCGGCGGCGCAGGTGTGCCGCGACCCAGAGCGCCTCGCCGATCGCGAAGATCGCGACGGCCACGACGACGACGTCGATGCCGTCGGCGAGCAGGGGGCTGCCGAACGTGAGCCGCGCCTGGCCGGTCGAGCTGCCGACGAGGGCGATGGCCAGGCCCAGGAAGAGCGCGATGAACCCACGCAACTTCGAGGCGCCGAGCACCGCCGAGACGGCGATCAGCGCGAGCAGCAGGATGGCGAAGTACGAGGGAGCGCCGAGCCCGACCACGAGGGAGGAGACCTTCGGTGCGAACAGCACGAGCAGCGCGGTGGCGATGGTGCCCGCGATGAACGAGCCGATGGCCGCGGTGGCGAGCGCCTGGGCGGCGCGCCCACGCTTGGCCATCTGGTTGCCCTCGATCGCCGTGACCACCGAGGAGGACTCCCCCGGGGTGTTCAGCAGGATCGACGTCGTGGAGCCGCCGTACATGCCGCCGTAGTAGATGCCGGCGAACATGATGAGTGCGCTCTCGACGGGCACCGTGTAGGTGATCGGGAACAGCAGCGCGAGGGTCATCGCGGGTCCGATGCCCGGCAGGACGCCGACCATCGTGCCCAGCAGCACGCCGATGACGGCGTAGAGCAGGTTCTCGGGCGTCAGCGCGTTGGCGAGCCCGTCCATGAACATGTCCATCAGAGCACTCCGTCCAGGACCCCGGCCGGGATCGGCAGGCCGAGACCGACGTAGAAGCCGTACCAGGTGATCAGCGAGAGCGCCGCGCCGATGGCGACGTCCTTCAGCAGCGTCCGGCTGCCCAGGGCCCAGGCGCAGCCGGCGAAGAGCATCGCGCCGGTGATCGCCCAGCCGAGCACGTTCACGAGCAGCACGTTGGCCAGGAAGACGCCGGCGAGCTTGGCGACCGTGACCCAGTCGCTCGGCTCGGTGAGGTCGATGTCCTCACCGCCCTCCGGCTCGGCCACCGACCCGCGCGCCGTGGCGACGGCGAGCGCGACGGCGAGCACGACGAGCGCGCTGCCGACGACGTAGGGCAGGAAGGACGGTTGCACCGGCTGGTCGGCGAAGCCCGGCCGCAGGCCCGTGGCGTCGACGACGACGACGCCGCCGACGACCGCGAGGAAGGTCGCGAGCCCGTACTGGGCGCGGTCGACGACGCGGGGACCCTCGGGTCCCGTCGTCGTCTCGTGGGTGGTGGTCATGACAGTCCCAGCTCCTTCAGCGTCGTCTCGACGCGCTCGTCCTGCTCCTTCAGGAAGGTCCCGAACTCCTCGCCGGTGGCGAAGGCGTCGATCCAGCCGTTGCGCTTCATCGCCTCACGCCACTCGGGCGTGTCGTGCATCTGCGTGAGGAGGTCGACCAGGTAGTCGCGGGTCTCCTCGTCGATCCCCGGCGGGGCGAGGACGCCGCGCCAGTTGGTGAACGTGAAGTCGATGCCGGACTCCGTCAGCGTGGGGGCGTCCACGCCCTCGAGCCGCTCGCTCCCGGAGACGGCGAGGACGCGCAGCGACCCGTCGTCGATCTGCCCCTGGAACTCCCCGAGACCGGAGGTGCCGACCTGGATCTTCTCGCCGAGGAGCGCGGTGGTGAGCGGTCCGCCGCCGTCGTAGACGATGTAGTTGACGTCGTTCGGGTCGATCCCGACGGTCTGGGCGAGCTGCATCGGGAAGAGGTGGTCCGGTCCGCCCGGCGACGACCCGCCGCCGATGGTGACGGACCTCGGGTCGGCCTTCCACGCCTCGACCAGGTCGTCCACCGTCTCGAACGGCGAGTCGGCCGGGACCAGCAGGCCCTCCTGCTCCTCCACGACCTTGGCGATCGGGGTGGCCGCGGAGACGCGCGCCGCCGAGTCGTTCGTGTAGGTGGCGCCGACGACGCCGAGGCCCATGAGCATCATGAGGTCGTCGGCACCGCGCTCGTTGAGCAGCCGCTGCATCGCGACGGTGCCGCCTGCGCCGATCACGTTCGTGATCTCGAAGCGTCCGGTGAGGTCGTCCTCCTCCATGACCTTCACGGCCGCGCGGCCGGTGAGGTCGTAGCCACCTCCTGGGCTGTTGGGGATCATCATCCTGAGTCGGCGGTTGTCGGGGTCGTCGCCGCCGCGCGTCACACCGCAGGCGCCGAGGGACGCGGCGAGCGCGAGGACCAGCGCCACGACGGTCGCCGTGCGGGTCGTGCGGGTGCGACGTGCGGGTCGTCGCTGACCTGTGTCGGCCATCACACCTCCTGGTGGGTCGACCCGAGCATGGACGCCGACGTGGCCTGCGTCACGATTGGGTGCGTAGAGGAGGTTGTGTTCGTTGTGGTCACGTCGACCGGGCCGACACACGTTGGCCGGTCAGTTCCTCGTGCTCCAGCTCGCCGTCGTGGCGCTCGTGCTGGTGATCGTCGGCGTGCTCTCCCTCCAGCAGGCGACTCGTTCGTTCGAGGGCGACCGCGGGTCGCGGCTGCGGTCGGCCGCGGAGTCCCTCGCCAACGTGGCCGTGGTCCGGGCACGCACGGGGGCCGACGACGCGGCCCGGTCCCTCGCCCCGGCCCTCGACAGCACCCGGAACCTCTCGGGTGCCGACGCCGTCGCGGTGATCGACGTCCGGGGCCGGGTCGTGGCGTCCTCCGACCCGGGCGAGGTGGGCTCACGGGTGCCGCTGGGCGGGAGCCGCGTCCTCGAGGGACGCGGCTGGACGGGCTCGCTGTCGACGCCGGACGGCAGGGTCCTGGCCGGGCACGCGCCGGTGATCGCCGACGACGGCGCCCTCGTCGGAGCCGTGCTCGTGGAGCAGGACTACCCGTCCTGGTACCAGCGCGCGACGAACGCCGCCCCGGACCTCGCCCTCTTCCTCGGCGTCGGCGCCGGGCTCGGGGTCCTCGGCTCGTGGGCCGCGTCCCGCATCGTCCGTCGGACCACGCGGGGCCTGGGCGGCCGCGACTTCGCCCGCCTGGCCGACCACCGCGAGGCGCTCCTGCACGGCATCCGTGAAGGCGTCCTGGGGCTCGACCCCGACGGCCGCGTGAGCATGGTCAACGACGCCGCTCTCGAGCTGCTCGGCCTCGACGGCCCCGTCCTCGGACGACGGGTCGCCGACCTGGGCCTCGCCCCCGACGTCGCCGCGCTGCTGGTGGGGGCCGACGAGGCGAGCGACGTGGTCGTGGTCACCGGGCAGAGGGTGCTGGTCCTGAACCGCCGCCGTGCCGCAACGCGGGAGGAGGGCGTGGGCTCGGTCGTGACCATGCGCGACCGCACGGAGCTCGTCGAGGTGCAGCGCCAGCTGGGCTCGAACCTGTCCATCACCGACGCGTTGCGCGCCCAGACGCACGAGTTCGCCAACCAGCTGCACACGATCTCGGGCCTGCTCGAGCTGGGCGAGCCGGACGAGGCCCGGACCCTGGTCTCACGCCTCGTCGGCGTGCGTGCCGCTCGTGAGGACGACGTCGCCGACCACGTCGAGGACCCGGCCACCGCCGCCCTGCTCCTGGCCAAGGGCAGCCAGGCCGACGAGGCGGGCGTCGTGCTGGAGATCGGCGCGGACTGCGAGGTGCCCCCGCTGTCGGCGGACCTGTCCGCCGACGTCACGACGGTGCTCGGCAACCTCGTCGACAACGCGATCGACGCGGTGCGCGGCAGCCCGGGCGCCAGGGTCCGCGTGGACGCGCGTGCCGCCGACGACGCCCTGGTGCTGGAGGTCGAGGACTCCGGGCCCGGCGTCCCACCGGCGCTGCGCGACACGGTGTTCGTACGCGGGTTCTCGACCAAGCCCGACGTGCTCGGTGGACGCGGGATCGGGCTCGCGCTGGTGCGGCTGCTGTGCGAGCGGCGCGGCGGCGAGGTCGCCGTCGACCCCGACCGGCCTAGCCTGTTCCGCGTGGTGCTGCCCTGGGAGACGTCGTGACGTCCGTGCTCGTCGTCGACGACGACTTCATGGTGGCGCGTCTCCACGCTCGCTTCGTCGAGCGGACGGCCGGTTTCGAGGTGGTCGGGGTGGCGGCGACCGGGCAGGAGGCGATCGAGCTCGTCGCACGCCTGGACCCCGACCTCGTGCTGCTCGACGTGCACCTGCCCGACCTCGGCGGCCTTGAGGTGCTCGCGCGGCTGCGCGAGTCGGGCAGTCGGGCGGGGGTGGTCATGGTCACCGCCGAGCGCGACGCCGACGTGGTCCGTGCGGCGCTGGCCGGGGGCGCCATGCAGTACGTGGTGAAGCCGTTCGAGCAGCAGGACCTCGCGGAGCGACTGCTGCGGGTGCGCGGCGCGCTGCAGGCCCTGGGCGAGGGCGAGACCGACCAAGAGGCGATCGACCGCGCCTTCGGCGCGGCTCGCAGCTCGTCGGGCCAGGGCGCGTTGCCGAAGGGGCTGAGCCGGGAGACCGCGCGGCTCGTCACCGTCCTCCTGGAGGAGGCCGAGGAGGTCTCGGCATCCGACGCGGCGCAGCGCCTCGGCCTGTCGCGGGTGACCGCCCGCCGCTATCTCGAGCACTTCGTGACCACCGGCGGGGCCCGGGTCCGTCTGCGGTACGGCGGTGCCGGCCGACCCGAACGACGCTACTCGCGTGCCTGAACCGCAGGACCACGCCCGCGAAGGTCCCACGGCGAAGGGGCCGTTGTGCTCCCCCTCGGTCCTGCCATGTGGCAGGCTCGTCCCGTGCAGACCCTCGCCGCCACCGTGACGGTGGCCCCCACGCGCCCGCACCGGGGGTGGACCGTCGTGAGCGTCCTGCTGGTCGGCGGCTTCTCCCTGCTGGACCGGCTGCTCGAGCGACTCGGTCGCTGACGCACCTACCGCCTCGGCGCGCGCGGCGAGCGGCGGTACGCCGAGACCGTCGGGTCACCCGGCAGCCAGAAGCGCCACGGCACGTCGGCCGCTGCGGCGACGCCCACGCGCGGTCCGCTCGAGACCTCGGCCGGCGGACCGACCGGTGCAGGACCCAGGTGGACGCCGTGGGGGTCGAGCAGGTCCGTGCCGAGGTCGGCACCGGTGATCCCCAACGCCGACGCGAGGTTGCCCGGGCCGCGCGCCAGCCGCTCGTCGGGGACGTCGCCGCGGCGCTCGCGCGCGAGTGCGACGCCGTCGACGACCTCGCCGGCGCGCACCAGCACCGCTGCCGCCTGCTCCGTCGGCCCCGTGACGACGTTCGCGCACCAGTGCAAGCCGTACGACCGGTAGACGTACAGGTGCCACGGCGGGCCGTACATCGGCTCCGACCGGGGCGTGCGCGTGTAGGCGTGGGAGGCAGCGTCGAGCACGCCCCCGTAGGCCTCCACCTCCGTGATGCGGACGGTGACGCCGTGGCCGTGCAGCTCGCGCCCCAGCAGGGCGACCGCCCGTGCGGCGACGTCGTCGG
>CAZREF010000075.1:0-5344 GCA_964599245.1 uncultured Aeromicrobium sp.
CTCCTGAGGATCCGTCGTCCGGTCCACACGGCCGCGCCGGCGTCGAGCAGGTCGTCGAGCGCCGCGCCCCGCGGTGGTGCGGCCGGCAGCACGATGCCCTCGGCCGCGAGCAGGGAGCGTCGGAGGGCGGCGCCCGCGGGGGTCTTCTTCCGCTCGGCCAGGGGTTCCCCCGCGAGGGCGGCGAAGCTCGACTCGGGGTGCACCTCGCGGACGTCGACGTCGGGCGCGGTGGCCAGCCAGTCGCGCACGTCGCGGATCGCGGGGAACAGGCCGAACGACTGCCGGCTGAGCCCGAGCCCGAGCGCCTCGCGGTTCAGACGGTTGGCCTCGGCGTAGTCGGTGGCGTCGACCGCCGAGGCCGCGGGGGAGTTGAACACCGACGACGCGCGACCGGGGAGTCGTCGGCGTGCCTCCCGCTCGGCCGCGCGTGGCACGTCGGTGGGCAGCACGAGGGGGATGTCGATCGCGACGAGGCCCACCGGGCCGACGGTCTCGAGCAGCCCGCCGATCGTCGCGGCGACCCCCACCCGCGCGACCGCCTCACCGTCCCACCGCACGCCGACCCAGCCGGCTCGGCAGCCGTCGACACCCAGGACCTCCACCTGCCGCATCCTGCCAGCGAGCAGCGCCACCCGCCGGGCCCGACACCGCGACGAGGTGGCCCGCGGCGTCGGTGGGGACGGGCATGATGGTGCGGTGAGCCTCTACCGCGACCAGGGTGTGGTGCTGCGCACCCACAAGCTGGGCGAGGCGGACCGCATCATCACCCTGCTGACCCGGCAGCGGGGGCTCGTGCGGGCCGCCGCCCGGGGCGTGCGCAAGACGTCGTCGCGGTTCGGCGGACGGCTCGAGCCGTTCATGCACGTCGACCTCCAGCTCGCCGAGGGCCGCACGCTCGACACCATCACGCAGGTCGAGACGGTCTCGGCGTTCGCCCGCGACCTCGGCCTCGACTACCCGGCCTACACGGCCGGCACCGCGATCCTCGAGACGGCGGAGCGTCTCGTGCCGCACGACGGTGAACCTGCGGTCCAGCAGTACCAGCTGCTCGTCGGGGCGCTCGCCGCGCTGGCCGCGCGCCGCCAGCCTCCCGCCACGCTCCTGGACTCCTACCAGCTGCGGGCCCTCGCCGTCGCGGGCTATGCGCCGAGCTTCTCGGCCTGCGCCCGCTGCGGGCTCGAGGGTCCGCACCGGAGCCTGCACGTGCCGTCGGGCGGCATGCTGTGCGACGGCTGCCGGCTGCCGGGGTCCTCGGCGCCGTCGCCGTTCGCCGTCACCCTGCTCGCGGCGCTGCTCGCGGGCGACTGGCCGGTCGTCGAGGAGGCCGACGAGCGCACCCGCCGGGAGGCCGCCGGTATCGTCAGCGCGTACCTGTCGTGGCACCTGGAGCACGGACTGCGCTCGATGGGGCACGTCGACCGCTGAAACCTTCGCCGCCCACGGCCCGGCACCCCCGCCGGGCCCCTCGCCGCCACCTGGAGCCATGACCCCACCTCGCCCCGCGCCCCGCGCGCCCGAGCCGCACCCGTCCGGAGCGCGGCCGCCGCGGCTGGAGCCGCACCAGGTTCCCCGGCACGTCGCCGTGGTCATGGACGGCAACGGCCGCTGGGCCAAGCAGCGGGGCCTGCCCCGCACCGAGGGCCACAAGCGCGGCGAGTTCGCCCTGCTCGACGTCGTCAAGGGAGCCATCGAGCTCGGCATCGAGGCCGTGAGCGTCTACGCCTTCTCCACCGAGAACTGGAAGCGCTCGCCCGAGGAGGTGCGCTTCCTCATGGGCTTCAACCGTGACGTCGTCCACCGTCGGCGCGACGAGATGCACGCCCTCGGCGTCCGTGTGCGCTGGGCCGGACGCCCGCGCCGGTTGTGGCGCAGCGTGATCAACGAGCTCGAGCACGCCGAGCGGCTGACGCGCCACAACGACGTCCTGAGCCTCACGATGTGCGTCAACTACGGCGGCCGCGCCGAGATCGCCGACGCCGCTGCGGCGCTCGCGCGCGACGTCCGCGCCGGCAAGGTCGACCCCGACCGGGTCACCGAGCGCACCTTCGCCCGCTACCTCGACGAGCCCGACCTGCCCGACGTCGACCTCTTCTGGCGCACGTCGGGGGAGCAGCGCACCAGCAACTTCCTGCCGTGGCAGTCGGCCTACGCCGAGCTCGTCTTCTCCGACGTCGCGTGGCCCGACGTCGACCGGCTCGCGCTCTGGGCGGCCGTCGAGGAGTACGCCCGCCGCCAGCGTCGCTTCGGCTCCGCGTGAGCGCCGAGCGACGCCGCGTGCCGCGCCGTGGGCCCAAGGCGGCCCCGCGGAGGCTGCTGACCGACTGGACGACCACGGCGGGCGTCTCCGGCGACGGTCTCGTGGCGCTGGTGGCCGCCGACGACGCCGTCGCGGAGGCGATCCACCTCGCGACCCTCGGCTACGAGGTGTTCGTCCTCGACCTCCTCACCCCCGACGCGGCGACGCCCGAGCGCGTGCACGTCGTCCCGATCGGCGCCTCCGACGTGCCCGTCGAGTGGCACGACCGCTTCGCCCTGGTCGTCGCGGACGCCGACGCGTCGGCGGTGGTCGTCCCCTGCGTCGCGCCGGCCGGCCTGCTCGTGGTGCTGGGCGACGCCCCGGTGCCCGACGGCCTCGCGCCGGGCCTGGTCGAGGTGCTCGTCGAGGTCGGGCCCGACCCCGACGCCCCGACCCTCGAGCGCTTCCGGTCGGTCCACGCCCGGCTCTGACCCGCCGGTCCCGTGCCCTCCGCCCCCGGGCGCCGCGAGGCCGCTCGGTAGGGTCGGGGTCATGCGTGTTGCGAGGTTCGCGGGGGACGACGACCCCCGATTCGGCGTGGTCGGCGAGGAGGACGGCACCCCCACGATCGCGGTGCTGAAGGGGGACCCGCTCTACGCGGGCTACGAGCTCACCGGGCAGAAGGTGGCCGTCGCCGACGTGCGCCTGCTCGCGCCGGTGATCCCGCGCAGCAAGGTGGTGTGCGTCGGCAAGAACTACGCGGCGCACGCCGCCGAGATGGGCGGCGAGGTGCCCGAGACCCCGTTGGTGTTCCTCAAGCCGAACACCAGCGTCATCGGTCCGGGGGAACCGATCGTCTACCCGGCGCAGAGCTCGGAGGTCCACTTCGAGGGCGAGCTGGCCGTCGTCATCGGCCGCATCTGCAAGGACGTCGCGGTCGAGGACGTCGACAAGGTGGTGTTCGGCTACACGGTGGCCAACGACGTCACCGCGCGCGACCTCCAGCGCACCGACGGCCAGTGGGCCCGGGCCAAGGGCTTCGACACCTTCTGCCCCCTCGGCCCGTGGATCGAGACGAACCTCGACCCGTCCGACCTGCGCGTTACCACCGAGCTCGGCGGCGAGCTCAAGCAGGACGGACGCACGAGCGACATGGTCTTCTCGGTCGCCGACGTCGTCGCCTACGTCTCGTCCTTCATGACGCTGCTGCCCGGCGACGTCGTGCTCACCGGCACGCCCGAGGGCGTAGGCCCCATGCAGGTCGGCGACCGGGTGAGCGTCACGGTCGAGGGCATCGGCACCCTCACGAACCAGGTGGTCCCGCATGACTGACACGCTCGCCAGCACGGCGTCGATCCCCACGGTCGGCGACGACGTCCCGGTCGTCGCCCGGTTCTGCCCGTCGCCCACCGGCAACCCGCACGTCGGCATGGCCCGCACCGCCCTCTTCAGCTGGGCGTACGCGCGTCATCGGGGCGGCCGGTTCGTCTTCCGGATCGAGGACACCGACGCCAGTCGTGACAGCGAGGAGTCCTACTCGCTCCTCGTCGACGTCATGCGGTGGCTGGGGCTCGACTGGGACGAGGGCGTCGAGGTCGGCGGCCCGAGCGGTCCCTACCGCCAGAGCGAGCGGATGGACGTGTACGCCGACGTCGCACGGCGCCTGCTCGACGCCGGGCTCGCGTACAAGGCCTACGACACGGCCGAGGAGCTCGAGGAGCGCCGCGAGAAGGCGCGCGCCGAGGGTCGACCGAGCGGGTACGACGGGCTGCACCGCGACCTCACGCCGGAGCAGCAGGCGGCCTACGAGGCCGAGGGCCGCTCGCCGGTCATCCGCTTCAAGATGCCACGCAAGGACTGGACGTTCGACGACCTCGTGCGCGGCCCGATCACCTTCGGCGCCGACAACGTGCAGGACTTCGTCATCGTGCGCGCCAACGGCCAGCCGCTCTACACGCTCACGAACCCCACCGACGACGCGCTCATGGGCATCACGCACGTGCTGCGCGGCGAGGACATCCTCAGCTCGACGCCGCGCCAGATCGCGATGTACGAGGCGTTCGCGCAGATCGGTCTCGGGCACGGGATGGTGCCGCGCTTCGGCCACCTGCCGTACGTGACGGGCCAGGGCAACAAGAAGCTGTCCAAGCGCGACCCCGAGTCGAACCTGCTCGGCTACCGCGACCAGGGCTTCCTCGCGGAGGGCCTGCTCAACTACCTCGCCCTGCTCGGCTGGTCGCTGCCGGCCGTCGACGGCGAGGAGCGCGACGTCTTCTCGCTGCAGGAGATGGTCGAGGCGTTCGAGATCTCGCGTGTGAACCCCAACCCGGCGCGCTTCGACCTCAAGAAGTGCGAGGCGATCAACGGCGACCACGTCCGTCGGCTCGACGCCACCGAGCTCCGTCGTCGGCTGGTGCCGTTCTTCGCCGCCGAGGGACTCGTGCAGGACCCGCCGACGCAGGCGCAGGAGGCGCTGCTCGCGGCGGCCGTGCCGCTCGTCCACGAGCGCATGGCGCTGCTCACCGAGGCCGTCGCGATGCTGCGCTTCCTGTTCGTCGAGGACGCGGCGCTGGTGGTCGACCCCGACGACCGCGCCAAGCAGCTCGACGAGAAGGGTCTCGACGTCGTCCGCGCCGCGCTCGAGGCTCTGGAGGGCATCGACACCACGGTGGAGTGGTCGACGCCGACGATCGAGGGCGCGCTGCGCGCCGCGCTCGTCGACGATCTCGGCCTCAAGCCGCGCCTCGCCTTCGGTCCCGTACGCGTCGCCGTGACCGGCAGCCGGATCTCGCCGCCGCTCTTCGAGTCCCTCGAGCTGCTCGGCCGCTCGAGCACGCTGGCCCGCCTCCGCGCGGTCCTCTGAGCCCAGCGCACCCGGTTTGAGGCGGCACGAGGACGTCGGGTAAGGTTCCTACCTGGTTCGGACGACGTTCGCGAGAACGGACTCCGATACCCCCATGGGGTATGGTGTAATTGGCAACACAGCGGTTTCTGGTACCGCCATTCTAGGTTCGAGTCCTAGTACCCCAGCGATTCCGGGTGAGAGCCCGGGTCCGCGCCCCGTTGGTCTAGCGGTTATGACGCCGCCCTCTCAAGGCGGAGATCGCC
>CAZREF010000076.1:0-5010 GCA_964599245.1 uncultured Aeromicrobium sp.
CCGCGTTTCGGAACACCATCGCCCGTTTCCTCGTCCGGAACGGGCGATGGTGTTCCGAAACGCGGAGAGGTGAGGCGTCAGGTGGTGGCGGGGAGCGCGCGGTCGAGGATCGCGGTGGTGTCGACGTCGGGGCCGAGGGTGCCGAAGGCCAGGCCGGCGTCGCCGTCCAGGCGGCTCGAGCAGAACGCGTCGGCCACCGCCGGCGAGGAGTGGCGCACCAGGAGGGAGCCCTGCAGCGCGAGCGCCATCTGCTCGACGAGTCGACGCGAGCGGAACTCGATGCTCGTGAGGTCGGCCGCCGCGGCCGCGAGGTCGGCGCCGAGGCGGTCGGCGGCCGCGTCGAGGCGGCGGTCGGCACCGCGGGCGAGGCCGATCTCGTGCATCAGCGCGTCGGCGACGCCGGGCTCGCGGCCGAGCGCGCGCAGGACGTCGAGCGCGTTGACGTTGCCCGAGCCCTCCCAGATGGAGTTGAGCGGGGCCTCGCGGTAGAGCCGCGGCATGCCCGACTCCTCGACGTAGCCGTTGCCGCCGAGGCACTCCATCGCCTCGGCGGTGAACGCGGGCGCGCGCTTGGTGATCCAGTACTTGCCGATGGCCGTGCCGATGCGGCGGAACGCCTGCTCCGCGTCGTCGCCGTGCAGGGCGCGGTCGGCCGCGCCGGCGAGGCGCATCGTGAGCGCCGTGGCGGCCTCGGACTCCACCGCGAGGTCGGCCACGACGTTGCGCATGAGCGGCTGGTCGACGAGCCGCCTGCCGAACGCGGAGCGGTGGCTCACGTGGTGACCGGCCTCGACGAGCGCCTTGCGCATGAGCGTCGTGCTGCCGGCGGCGCAGTCGAGCCGCGTGCAGCTGACCATGTCGATGATGGTGCGGACCCCGCGGCCCTCCTCGCCGACGAGCCACGCGACGGTGCCGTCGAAGTCGGGCTCGGAGGAGGCGTTGGAGCGGTTGCCGAGCTTGTCCTTGAGCCGGACGATCCGGAACGGGTTGCGCGAGCCGTCGGGCAGGATGCGCGGCACCAGGAAGCACGAAAGACCGCCGGGCGCCTGGGCGAGCACGAGGAACACGTCGCACATCGGCGCCGACGTGAACCACTTCGCACCGTGGAGCGTGAAGACGCCGACCTCGCCGGTGGGACGCGCGACGGTGCTGTTGGAGCGCACGTCGGAGCCACCCTGGCGCTCGGTCATGCCCATGCCGGCGAGCAGGCCACGCTTCTCGGTGGGGGTGCGCAGGCCGGGATCGTAGATGCGCGACGTGAGCAGCGGCTCGTAGGTGGCGGCGAGCTCGGGCGCGTGGCGCAGGGCCGGGACGACGGCGTACGTCATCGTCACCGGGCAG
This sequence comes from uncultured Aeromicrobium sp., assembly GCA_964599245.1. Classification (GTDB taxonomy): domain Bacteria; phylum Actinomycetota; class Actinomycetes; order Propionibacteriales; family Nocardioidaceae; genus Aeromicrobium. The sequence goes on from CAZREF010000076.1 coordinate 1,342, forward strand.
CCGTGGCCGGCCTCGGTGTGGCCCCAGACGAGTCCCTTCGCCGTGCGGGCGACGTGGGCGCCCGGACGCTCGTCGGCCCACGGGGAGGCCGCCATGCCCTCGGCGATCGAGGTCCGCATCAGGTGGTGCCAGGCCGGGTGGAACTCGACCTCGTCGATCCGGTTGCCGTACCGGTCGACCGTGCGCAGCTCGGGGTCGAAGCGATTCGCGTCCTCGGCCCACTGCTGGGCCTCGACCCCTCCGGCGAGCCGGCCGAGCCGCCGCACGTCGGCCTCGTCCCAGCCCGCCCCCTCGCGGTGCAGCGCCTCGAGCAGCGCGACGTCGGCCGAGGCGTCGTAGGGGGCGAGGGGAGGAGCCTGGTTGGCGGCCTCCCCGGTCGCGAGACCGTCGACGGCGGTGGGGTCGGGCGTGAGCGTCATGTGGCCTAGCATTGCACTTCACTGACGCCTGTCAAGGTTCTGCAACATCGCGTGGCCGCCGACTGGAGGGAGGGTCCCGGTGGACGTCCGACCCCTGAGCGCGCGCTCGATCGTGCTGAGCCTGCTCCTCGCCACCCACCCGCCGCAGATGACGTCCGCGCGGCTCGTCGCACTGGGGCGGGTGTTCGACGTCCCCGAGTCGACGCTGCGCGCCGCGCTCACGCGCCTCGTCGCCGCCGGCGAGCTGGAACGGTCCGACGGTTCCTACCGCATCGGCGAGCGCCTGCAGCAGCGGCAGCGACGGCAGGACGCCGCACTCGACCCGCCCTACCGGTCGTGGGACGCGACGTGGGAGACGGTCGTCGTGGTGGCCGCGAGCCGGACGGCCACCGACCGAGCGGCCTGGCGACAGGAGATGGAGGAGCTGCGGCTGGCCGAGCTGCGCGAGGGCGTGTGGACGCGCCCGGCCAACCTGGACCGACCCCTGCCGGACTGGCCGGCCGACCTCGCGGTGACCGCGACGTCCCGCCCGGCCGGCGTCCGTCGGCTCGTGGCCCGCCTCTGGGACCTGGCGGGCTGGGTCTCGACGGGCGAGGACCTCCTGGCGGCCCTGGCGCACGACCGCTCACCCGTGGACCGGCTCGCCGTCGCCGCGGCGCTCGTGCGCCACCTCCGCACCGACCCGGCCCTCCCCCCGTCGCTGCGCCCGCCGGACTGGAACGCGCCGCTGCTCGCGTCCGCCTACGACTCCTACCAGCGCGAGCTGGCTGCGGAGCTGGACCGCGTCGTCGTGTCGTCCTGACCTCGACCGTCGCGACCCTCCGGGTCAGACCGACGCCACCATCTGCCGCAGGGCCGTGACCACGGCACCGGCGACGAGGACCTCGGTGACGCCCTGGCGCACGCGCTCGACCACGAGCCCCGCGAGCGTCTCGACCTGCGCACGCGCCCGGTCGACGACCTCCTCGGTCGGCGAGCCGTCGTGCGCGGCGGCGTCACGCAGCATCGCGGCGACGCCCTCGATCGCGTCGGCGGCAGGCACGCGGAGCCGTGGTCCGAGCGCGACCTCGTCCCTCCCGCTGTGCTCCGTGGCGGCGAGCAGCCCGGCGAGGTCGTCGACGACCAGCGACAGCCGCTCGATCGCTCGGGCGTGCTCGACCTGGGCGTCGGCCCACTCCTGCCACCGCCGGGCGCGCCAGTTGACGCGGCGCACCTGGGTCGCCTGCGTCACGAGCGTGCCCATCGCGTGGGCCCGTGGCCGGACGTCGTGGTGGCGCGCGAGCCACTGGTCGCGATCGAGTGGCGGGTCGGCGCGCAGGGCGTCGCCCAGGTCGTCGAGCTGGGCGGCGAGCGCCTCTCGGGCGGCACCGATCTGCTGGTCTCCCGGGACGAGCGGCAAGGGCGGGAGCACGGCGTTGACGCCGACGCCGACGGCGGCACCCAGCCCGGTGAGCAGCACGTAGCCGACCAGGTAGTCCACCAACCCGCTGCTGCCGACGACGAGCACGAAGAGCGCGGCGATCGGCACCCAGTCGCGCATCTCGCCGAACCGCCACCAGCCGGCGGCCACCGTGCCCAGGAAGACGACGACCGCCAGCCCGGCCACCATCGGCACGAGGGTCGCCGCGACGACGGCGAGCGCGGCGCCCACGAGGATGGCCGCCACGCCCTGCACCGACGACCGCACCGAGTCGGCGACCGTCGAGGACACCGCGATCACGGCGCCGAGGGGTGCGTAGTACGGGTACTCGTCGGCCGCTCCTGCGAGGGGCTGGACCACGAGCCACGCCAGGACCGCGGCGAGCGCGGCCTTCGCGGCCCGCGGCACCCGAGGATGCCGGGCGACGGCGTCACGGGCGCGCGAGAGGCGCAGGGGCGGGGCGATGCGGGCGTGCATGCCCGACGACGTTCCCCGGTGCCGGCCCGTCACCCGTCCCGCACGGTGTGACGCCGGGAACGATCACCTCGCGCGACGGAGCGCGGCCGGCGTGCCGGGCGAGGGGAACCAGCGCCAGACGACGAACGACTGGCCGAGCGTCCACAGCTGGCTGAAGACCCAGTAGACGAGCAGACCCACGGGGACGACCGCGCCCGCCGCGAGCATGCCGACGGCCGACAGGGTCGGCATCACGCGCGTGGCCTGCTGCATCGCCTCCGGCAGACCCTCCGTCGTGGTGTTCGGCAGCACGAAGCAGCGCTGCGTGGTGAACGAGATCGCGGCCGCGAGGGCTGCGAGCGTCAGCACCACGGCCAGGTGGGTGCCACCCTGTCCCAGCAGGCCGCTGTCGGACAGCCCCACGCCGAGGAGCCCCGCGCGGTCGAACAGGGCGACCTGCTCGGCGTCCATCGCGCCCACGGGCGAGCCGGCGGCGACGTCCGAGACGAGGTGGTACAGCGCGAACCAGATCGGCAGCTGCAGCAGCACCGGCAGGCAGCCGAGCCGCGAGACACCGTGCTCGGCGGAGAGGGCACGCCGCTCCTCCATCATCGCGCGCACGCTGTCGGGGTCGGTGCGTCCCTTGTACCGCTTGGCCAGCTCCTGCAGGTGGGGACGCGCGACGGCCATCCGCCGCGCGTTCCGCACCTGGTGGACGGTGATGGGCAGGAGCAGGGAGCGCACCACCACGACGATCGCGGCGATGCTGAGGCACCAGCCGACGGCACCACCGGGGTCGGCCCCGAGGTGCGTGACGAGCGTGTGGGCGGCGGACATGAGGGCGGACAGGACGGACTTCAACGGTTCGAGCACGGGTACTCCAGGGTCTGAGGGATCGGTCGGGCGCGTCGCCCGACGGGCGACCTCAGACCAGGCCGGGAGCGCGCGGACGCACCGGCTGACGCACCGGGTCCGCGATGCGCGACGACAGCACCGGCATGAGCGTCGCGACCTCGCCGCGCTGCACCCCCACCCCGCCGACGCGGTGCGCGACGACCAGGCGTGAGCCCGCCGCCACCAGCACGGCCGCGGCCAGCGCGACGGCGACGCCGACGGCCGCCGTCGACTCCGTCGTCGCCACGACGCAGAGGACGAGCGCCAGCAGGCCGGCCACCCGGCTCAGCATCGCGGTCCCTCGCATGGCGTCAGCATAGACCTGTCGCGCACGCGGACGGTAACGACGAAGGCCCCCAGCAGAGGACGCCGGGGGCCTTCGTCATCGGCGGTGGCGGTGGGATTTGAACCCACGGTGGGTTTGACCCCACACATCATTTCGAGTGATGCACCTTCGGCCGCTCGGACACGCCACCGCCG
>CAZREF010000077.1:0-4973 GCA_964599245.1 uncultured Aeromicrobium sp.
GTGTTAAGCACGCCGCCAGCGTTCGTCCTGAGCCAGGATCAAACTCTCCGTTGAAGATGACCTGCTGAGCAGGTCAACAACTTGAGTGTTGATTCCTGAGAACTGACTGCTGACAGTCAATTGTCGGAATTGCCCTCGCGATGAGGTTCGGAGCCGAAGCTCCTCGATCATCGACGGGGGTATTACTGATTATCTCGTCGACTTTTGGCACACTGTTGAGTTCTCAAGGATCAGACGCACACCGGCGGTTCGGTCCTGTCCGGACCTGCCCCGCTCGGGGCAACTCGTCCAACTTACATGGCGCTGGTCCTGCGGGTCAAACCCGGGTCCTGCCACTCGCTCCCCGTTGTCAGCGACCAGTCTCCGGGCTAGAGTGCCCTGGCATTGATCGTTTCGGTTGAAGCGGCTGCCCGCCCCGGTCGCCCGGCCTTCTGGCCTTGCGCCCCGCCGTGCGGTGCAACAAGAAGAACATTACCCAGGCCGATTCGATCCGGTCAAATCGAGAGCGTGTGACGCCGCTCACTTCTCTCATCGGCGTAGTTTCACCCCTGCAATTCCGCGCTTTCCACGCCTCAGGACGAGCCACGAGCCGTGCAGGGCCTCCAGCGAGCCGAGCGCCACCTCGGCGTCCTCGACCCGCTGGTTGTTCACGTACGCGCCGCCGTCGCCCACCGCGCGGCGGGCCGCGGAGCGCGAGTCGACCAGCCCGGTGGCGATCAACGCGTCCGTGAGCGTCTCCTCCGGCGACAGCTCGGCGAGTCCGGCCTCGCCCAGGGCGGCCGCGAGCGTGGCCTCGGGAAGGTCGTCCAGCTCCCCCCGGCCGAACAAGGCCGTCGAGGCCAGCTCCGCGGCCTCGACCTCCGCCCGGCCGTGGACGAGAGCCGTCACCTCCGCCGCGAGCCGGCGCTGTGCGGCGCGTCGCCCGGGCGCCTCGGCGTGCTCGGCCTCGAGCCGAGCCACCTCCTCCACCCCGAGGAACGTGAACTGGCGCAGGTACTCCCCCACCTTGCTGTCCTCGGCCTGGATCCACGACTGGTAGAAGGCGTAGGGACTCATCAGATCAGGGTCGAGCCAGACGGTGCCGGTCTCGGTCTTGCCGAACTTGGTGCCGTCGGCCTTGGTGACGAGCGGGGTCGCGAGCGCGTGCACCCGGCGGCCCTCGACGCGGCGGACGAGCTCGACCCCTGCGGTGATGTTCCCCCACTGGTCGCTCCCGCCCGTCTGCAGGACGCAGCCGTGCCGGCGGTGCAGCTCGAGGTAGTCCATCGACTGGAGCAGCACGTAGCTGAACTCGGTGTAGCTGATCCCCGACTCCAGGCGCGAGCTCACCACGTCGCGGGCGAGCATGCGGTTCACGGGGAAGTGCTTGCCGATGTCGCGCAGGAAGTCGACGGTGCTGAGCGGCTCGGTCCAGTCGAGGTTGTTCACGAGGACCGCGCCGTTCTCGCCCTCGAGGTCGACGAAGCGGCTCACCTGCTCCCGGATGCGCTCGACCCAGCCGGCCACGGTCTCGCGGGTGTTCATGACGCGCTCCCCCGACTCCTTGGGGTCGCCGATGAGCCCGGTGGACCCGCCGACCAGCAACACCGGGCGGTGCCCGGCGAGCTGCAGGCGGCGCGCGGTGAGCAGCTGCAGCAGGTTGCCGACGTGCAGGCTCGGCGCCGTGGGGTCGAACCCGACGTAGTAGACGATCGGGCCCTCGTCCATCTCGGCGCGCAGCGCGTCGAGGTCGGTCGAGTGCGCCACCAGTCCGCGGGCGCTCAGGTCGTCGAGGACGGATCCTCCGGCAAAGGTCACGTCGTGCTCCAGGTTCGAGGGGTGGTCGTGGGATCGCGCGAGATCCATTCTTCCTGGCCGGTCGCCGGTCCCGGCAGCGGCGTCCGCACGACCTCGCCGTGCGAGACTCGCGACCATGGCCGGAGGACGCGTGCACTCGTTCGACCGTCTCCGGGTGCTAGCGACGGTCGGCGTCGTGCTGGTCCACGGCGGCGCCGGCATCCTCGGGGCCCGCCTGGGTGAGCAGACCGGCTTCCTCACCGGTCTCAACGCCGCGAACGTCTACGACGCGGCCGGCCGCTTCGCGGTCGACGGCTTCTTCATGATCTCCGCCGCGCTGCTGCTGGCCCCCGAGCGATCTTTCGACGTGGTGAGGCAGACGCGCAAGGTGGCGGTGCCGCTCGTGGTGTGGAGCGCGGTCTACGTCGCCTTCGCCGTCTGGCTCTCGCGCAGCGACCGCCCGCTGGTGAACGGCTCGATCGGCGACCCCGATCCGTCGGCGCCGATCGGCATCGTGCGGGACGCCCTCTCCGGTCCCGTCGCCTACCACCTGTGGTTCGTCTACGTGCTCGTCGGCCTCTACCTCCTCACGCCGCTGCTCCGCCCCATCACCGCGCGCCCCTCGAGGGAACGACGACGGCTGCTCGTCTACGCCACGACGATCATCCTGGGCGTCCAGCTGTACGACCGTCTGCTCCCCCGGATCTGGTCCGACGCGCCGAAGATCCACGGCGGCTTCCTCGACGTCGTGCCGGCCGGGTACGTCGGCGTGTTCCTGCTCGGCTTCCTGCTCTTCCACCACCCGCCGCGGGTCCCGGCCGTCGTCCCCGCCGCGGTGGCCGCCGTTGGCTTCGCGTGGATCGTCGTCGCGGTGTGGCTGCAGCAGCGCGAGCCGGAGCCGTCGATCTGGGCGTACGACAACCTGAACCTGCCCGTCCTGCTGTTCTCGGCCGGCGTCTTCACGCTCCTGACGCGACCGTCGGCGCGCACGCGTCCGTCGCCCCGCTGGGTCGGCACGCTCTCCGGGGTCAGCTACCGCGTCTACCTCGTGCACGCGCTGGTGCTCCACCTGGTGCGGACCGAGGGGCCCACCGGTCGTCTGTACGACACCTCCCCCGCCCTCGGCATCCCGGTCGCGGTGGTCGTCACGCTCCTCGTGTCCTTCGCCGTCGCGTGGTCGATGGACCGGGTCCGCCCCCTGCGCCACGTCTGGTGACCTCGCGCAGGAGCAGCGGGGAACATCGGGGCGAGGGACGGGGTTGACCGGTCCATGACGATCGACGTGCAGATCTGGTCCGACGTGGCGTGCCCCTGGTGCTACGTCGGCAAGCGCCGCTTCGAGTCCGCCGTGGAGCGCTTCCGTGCCGAGGGCGGCGACGTGGAGGTCACGTACCGCAGCTTCGAGCTCTCGCCCGACACCCCCGTCGACTTCGAGGGCGACGAGGTGGACTTCCTGTCACGGCACAAGGGCATGCCGCGCGAGCAGGTGGTGGGGATGCTGCGGCAGATGACGGCCGTCGCGGCGGACGAGGGCCTGGACTACGACTTCGGTGCGCTGCAGCACACCAACACGGTCCTCGCGCACCAGCTCCTGCACCTCGCCAGGGAGCACGGGCTCCAGGAGCGGGTCAAGGAGCGCCTGCTCGCCGCGTACTTCGTGGAGGGTCGGCACGTCGGGCGGGTCGAGGACCTCGCCGACATCGCCGCGGAGGTCGGTCTCGACCGCGACGAGGTCGTCCGCGCCCTGGAGGCCGACGCCTACCTCGAGGCGGTGCGCGACGACCAGCGGGCGGGCGCGGAGCTCGGGATCCGCGGGGTGCCGTTCTTCGTGCTCGACGGACGTCTCGGGGTCTCCGGGGCCCAGGACCCCGAGACCTTCCTCGGTGCCCTCCGCCAGGCGCGGCAGGGGGCTCCCGCGTGAACGGTCCGCTCGAGATGGTCGGCGACGACGAGACCGCGCAGGTCTGCCTCGAGGGGGTGTGCGCGGTCCCCGGCACGACGTCGGCCCCGTCCGGCTCGGGGGCCGAGGACGGGGCCGACGACGCCTAGCGTCGTCAGGACGGCGGCTTGACCGCCAGCACGGGGCAGGTCGCGTCCAGCAGGATCCGCTGGGACACGCTGCCCATCAGGGCCTTGCCCACCGGCGACCTGTGCCGGATGCCCACGACGACCAGCTCGGCGTCGCGGTCCTCGGCGACCCGCACGACCTCCGCGCCGACGTCGGGCACCACGTCCTGCAGCACCTCGACGTCGCCGAACCGCTCGCGCAGGTCCGCCACCGTGTCGGCGTCCGCGAAGTGCGGGTCCACGTAGGCGTCGCCGCGGGTCGCGTTGACGACGACCAGCGGGAGCCTCCGTCGTGCTGCCTCCGCCGCGCCCGCCGCCAGTGCGGTCTCGCCGTACTCGTCCGGGCTGTACGCCACCACGACCGCGCTCATGCGGACACCTCCTGCTTCTCCTCGGTCGATGCCCGGCGGCCGCGCACGGCGGAGACCGCCAGCACGACCAGCGCGAGCGCCATGACCACGTAGACGACCTTGGCGACGGGCTCGCTCCAGAGCGTGGCGACGTCCCCGTTCGACAGCGCCAGCGCCTGCGTCAGCTGGTTCTCCAGCGACGGGCCGAGGATCACGCCGACGATGAGCGGGAGCACGGGCAGGCCGAAGCGACGCATGGCGACCCCGAGGAAGCCGAGCACGAACAGCAACGCCAGGTCGAACGCCGCGAAGCTGACGCTGTAGGCACCGAGCGAGGCGAAGAAGAGGATGCCGGCGTACAGGTACGGACGCGGCACCCGCAGGAGCTTCGCCCACACCGGCGCGAGCGGCAGGTTGAGCACGAGCAGCAGCGTGTTCGCCACGAAGAGGCTGGCCAGCAGCGTCCACACGAGCCCGGGCTCGTTGTCGAACAGCTGCGGTCCGGGCTGGATGCCGTAGGACTGGATCGCGTTCAGCATGATCGCGGCCGTCGCCGTGGTGGGCAGGCCGATCGCCAGCAGCGGGACCATCGTGCCGGCGGCCGAGGCGTTGTTGGCCGCCTCGGGCCCCGCGACGCCCTCGATCGCGCCCTGGCCGAACTCCTCCGGGTGCTTCGAGAGCCTGCGCTCGGTGATGTAGGACAGGAAGGTCGGCACCTCGGCGCCACCGGCGGGCAGGGCGCCGAACGGGAAGCCGTACGCCGTGCCGCGCAGCCACGGC
>CAZREF010000078.1:0-3875 GCA_964599245.1 uncultured Aeromicrobium sp.
TAGCGCATCCGCTTTGGGAGCGGAGGGTCGCAGGTTCAAATCCTGTCATCCCGACCATCGGATCGACGGTCGCCCCGGAGGCGCCGGACCGGTGGCTCACATGTCGCGGTAGCGCTGCGCCGCGTCGAGCTTCTCGCGGAGGATCTCCGGCGTCACCTGGCGCGGGGGTGCGTTCACGTCGCCGCTCTCTGGGTCGATGTACAGACCCGCGTAGGCGGCCGTGTCGCGCTGGTAGCGCCAGCCCTCGGCGAGCGGGCCGACGTCGTGGGCGTCGTAGCCGATCGCGTCGAGGAGCTCGGTGACCGTGCGCTTGGCGTCGGCGTCGTCGCCGGCGATGGCGAGGACGGACCGCTCGGGGTCACCGCTCGGGCGCTGCAGCGTGCCGAGGTGCTTGAAGTAGATGTTGTTGAAGGTCTTCACCACGTGCGACTCCGGGAGGTGCTCCTGCGTGAGCTCGCTCGTGGTGGTCGTCTCGTCGTCCAGACGCGCCACGTGGCCGTCGCGCTCCGGGTAGTAGTTGTTCGTGTCGATGACGACCTTGCCGCGAAGCGGCTCCACGGGGACGTCCGGGAGCGCCTTGAGCGGCACGGTGACGACGGCGATGTCGGCGGCCTCGGCCGCCTCCGCCGGGGTGGCGGCCCGGGCGCGGGGCCCGAGGCGCTCCACGAGGTCCGCGAGGGTGTCCGGTCCGCGCCGGTTGCTGAGCACGACGTCGTAGCCAGCGTCGACCGCCAGCTGCGCGACGGTGCTGCCGATGTTCCCGCTGCCGATGAGTCCGATGGTGGTCATGCGTCCTGCAACGCGCCCGGACCGCGACCTGTTCCACGGCGTGCCGTCATCGGTGGATGCGCAACCGCACCACCGCTGCTGAGGGTGCGGATCCACCGATGAACGTTCAGACCAGGGCGCGCAGGGCCGCGTCGGCCGCGCGCAGCGCGTGGCGGTCGAAGGTGGAGGTCGAGGCGAGGAGCTCGTCGGCGCCGGTCCGCTCCGCCAGCCTCTCCAGGTGCCGACGGACGGTCCCGGCGTCACCGGCCACGGCGCGATCCAGCGAGTCCTCGACCCGGCGTCGGACCTGGTCGGGCCAGTCCTGCGCGCGGATCGTCTCGGGCGCCTCGAGGGGCGGGAAGCTGCCGGTGCGTCGGGACTGCGCCATCGCCCACGCCTCGGGCAGGGCCAGCTCCCGCGCCGTCGCGGCGTCGTCGGCGACGACCACGTCGAGCGAGACGACGACGTACGGACGATCCTGGTCGGCGGACGGGCGGAAGCCGCGCCGATAGGCCGCGAGCAGCGGCTCGACGTCGTCCGACGTCAGCACGGGCCCGCCGACCACGACCGGCAGTCCCAGCTCGGCCGCGAGCTCGACCCCGCGTCCGGTCGCGAGCAGGAACAGCGGCACGCGCCCGCCCGCCGGCCGCACGGTGACCGTGCCCTCGTCCGCGAGGAGGGCCTGCAGCTCGCGCACGTCGTCGGGGAAGCGTTCGGCGGCCTCCGGGGTCTCGCGCAGCGCCGCCCGGGCGGGAGGGGTGAAGCCGGAGGAGCGGCCGAGCCCCGCGTCGACGCGACCGGGGTGCAGCGCCTCGAGCATCCTCAGCTGCTCGGCGACGACCAGCGGCTGGTGGTGGGGGAGCATGATGCCGCCGGACCCGAGGCGGATGCGCGACGTCGCGGCGCCGACGGCTGCCATGAGCACCGGCGGCGAGCCGCTCGCGATACCGGGGACCGTGTGGTGCTCGGCCACCCAGAACCGCTCGTACCCGAGCTCCTCGGCCCACCGGGCGCGCTCGACGGTGCCGGTGACCCCCTCCGCGTCCGGACGTCCGGCACGGGTGCGCGAGCGGTCGAGCAGCGAGAGCCTCACGTCGGTGTCAACGTCCGGCACCTCCCAGGTCTTCCGGCGACGGACGTCCGCGACCCGTCCCCGCACGTTCACCGGGCTCTTGCCGTCCCGTCCCTCCCCCCTGCCTGACTGGGGGCGTGAGGACCGGGACGCCCCGCCGCCACACCGACCACGACCGGCCGCGGATGACGCGCCGCGACCTCGTCGTCAGCGGGGTCGGCTTCACCGTCGGGGCGGGCCTCGTCGGCTCGACGTTGCGACCCTCGCCGGCTCCGGCCACCCGGCACCGCCACTTCCAGCACGGGGTGGCGTCGGGGGACCCGCTCCCCGACGGCGTGGTGCTCTGGACGCGCGTGACGCCGACGCCGGACGCCACGCCGGGATCGGGCCGCGGACCCGCCGCGCGCGTCTCCTGGGACGTCGCCCGCGACCCGGACTTCGCCGACGTGGTGGCCGCGGGCGTCGCGCGCACCGACGCCCGGCGTGACCACACGGTGAAGCTGGACGTCCGGTCCCTCGAGCCCGCGACCGACCACTGGTTCCGCTTCCGTCACGGTCCCGACACCGTCGTGGGGAGGACGCGGACCGCTCCGGCCGAGGGCGCCGACGTGGAGCGTCTGCGCCTCGGCGTCGTGTGCTGCGCCAACTGGCAGGCGGGCTGGTTCACGCCCTACCGCCACCTCCTCGACCACGACCTCGACGCCGTGGTCCACCTCGGTGACTACCTGTACGAGTACGAGAACGGCCGGTACTCCTACGGCCCCGGATGGACCGACGTACGGCAGCACGACCCGCCCCACGAGACCGTGAGCCTGGAGGACTACCGCCGTCGCCACGCGCAGTACAAGACCGATCCGGACCTGCAGCGCCTGCACGCGGCGCTCCCGATGGTCGTGACCTGGGACGACCACGAGGTCGCCGACGGGTGGTTCCCCGGCGGCGCGTTCGAGCACGATCCCGCGACGGAGGGCCCCTGGGACCGCCGTCGCGCCGCCGCGCTGCGCGCCTACGACGAGTGGATGCCCGTCCGGCTGTCGGGGACCGCCCGGGTCGGCGACGGCACCGACGTGCACCGCCGGTTCCGCTTCGGTCGGCTCGCCGAGCTGTCGATGCTCGACCTGCGGGGCCATCGTGACGAGCGCGTGGAGCCCGGGGACCCGACGTTGGCCGACGACTCGCGCACGATCGCCGGTCCCGAGCAGGAGGGCTGGCTCGCCGACGGGCTCGAGGCTTCCGGCGCACGCTGGAAGCTGGTCGGCAACCCGGTGATGATGGCGCCCGTCCTCATGCCCCCGCGGCCCCGTGGGGAGGAGCTGGCGCTGCGCCGCACCACCGACCCGACGTCCTGGGGCACGCCGCTGCCGAACACCGACACCTGGGACGGATACCCGGGTTCCCGACGGCGTCTGCTGGAGCGCCTGGCCACCCGCGGCGTCGACGACGTCCTGTTCCTGAGCGGCGACGTCCACACCGCCTGGGCGAACGAGGTCGAGGTCGGCGGCGTGCCCGTGGCGGCGGAGCTCGTCTGCAGCTCGGTCACGAGCAACAACGTCGACGACTTCATGGGCACCGACCCGCGCACCGTCTCCCTGGCGATGGAGGAGGCGATCCGGGAGATGAACCCGCACGTGCGCTTCGTCAACCTCGACGACCACGGGTTCAGCGTCGTCGAGCTGACCCGCGAGGCCGCGCGCCTGGAGTGGCACGCCGTCGGAGATCGCCGCGACCCCGACGCGCCCTCTCGGCTCCTGACCGCCCGACGGGTCCTCTCGGGCTCGGCGCGCGTGCTCCCCGTCTGAGGCCGGGTCCGGCCTGCGCGCCCGCCAGGACGGGCGTGGTTCGCCCCCGCCGGGTGCCGCGTGAGAGACTGGCGCGAGGTCCTGCTGCAGGCTCGTCAGCCCGCGCGACCTCCCGCGCCCGCGGCACGTCCCCAGCGGCTGCGGCACGCACCCCGACCACCACCACCGCAGGAGCAGCACGACGTGAAGAGCACCACCGAGACCCTGAGCCCCACGCGGGTCAAGCTCACCATCGA
>CAZREF010000079.1:0-3651 GCA_964599245.1 uncultured Aeromicrobium sp.
GGGCGATGTGGTCGTTCGGGGGGTCGTCTGGCAGAATGTCGCCTTGTGTCCGGCGCGGACGGGACCCTCTCACCCCGACCGCAGCGGCCCACCAGCTTCGCGTCGCAGTCGTGACCCCACCCGGCTCGTCGCGTCACCACACCACAGACACCTGAGGAGACACCACACCCGTGGCCGTCAAGATTCGCCTGAAGCGGATGGGCAAGATCCGCACCCCGTACTACCGCATCGTCGTCGCCGACTCGCGCACCAAGCGCGACGGTCGCGTGATCGAGGAGATCGGCACGTACAACCCCAAGACCGAGCCCTCCACGATCCACGTGGAGTCCGAGCGCGCCCAGTACTGGCTCGGCGTCGGCGCCCAGCCCACCGAGGCCGTCGCCGCCATCCTCAAGATCACCGGCGACATCGGTGGCGAGAACACCCTCAAGAGCCCCGAGCCCAAGGCCGACAAGGCTGCCCTCTTCGACGCCGCGCTGAAGGAGCTCCACGCCGAGCCCAAGGCCGAGGCGACCACCAAGAAGAAGGCCGCGAAGAAGGCCGACGAGCCGAAGGCCGAGGAGCCCGCAGCTGCCGAGGCCACGGCCGAGGAGCCCGCCGCCGAGACGCCGGCCGCGGACGAGGCTGCCGCCGAGAGCACCGAGTCCTGATCGTGGCCGGTCGCACGCAGGAGGTCGTCGAGCACCTCGTGTCGGGCATCGTCGACCACCCCGACGAGGTCGACGTCCGCGAGAAGTCCACGCGGCGCGGCGACCTCTTCGAGGTGCGCGTCAACCCCGCCGACCTCGGCAAGGTCATCGGCCGCTCGGGTCGCACGGCCTCGGCGATCCGCACCGTCACCGGAGCGATCGCCGGCGCCAAGGGTGCTCGCATCGACTTCGTGGACGTCGACCGCCAGCGCTGAGGTCCTGACCGTGCGCGTCGTCGTCGGCCGCATCGGCCGGGCCCACGGCATCAAGGGCGAGGTCGCCGTCGAGGTCCGCACCGACGAGCCCGAGCGCCGCTTCGCCCCGGGCTCGTCGCTCGTGGCGGGCGACCGCACCGTCGTCGTGGCAGCCGCCCGGAACCACTCCGGGCGGCTGCTGCTGCGTCTGGAGGGTGTCCCGGACCGCACCGCCGCGGAGGCGCTGCAGGGACGGGTGCTCGAGGTCGACGTCGACCCCGCCGACGTGCCCGACGAGGACGACGCGTACTACGACCACCAGCTCGTCGGCCTGCGCGTGCACGACCACGACGGGGGCGACGTCGGCGTGGTCGCCGACGTGCTGCACCTGCCCGAGCAGGACCTGCTGTCCGTCGACCTCGACGACGGCCCCCAGGGCGTGCTCGTGCCGTTCGTCGCCGCGCTCGTGCCCGACGTCGACCTCGACGCCGGCCTCGTCCGGCTCGCCGACGTCCCGGGCCTGCTCGACCCCGCCCTCATGGACACGGACCAGGGTGAGGGTGCGTGAGCGCCGCCCTGCGCATCGACGTCGTCTCGATCTTCCCCGCCTACCTCGACGCCCTCGACCTGTCCCTGGCCGGGCGGGCGCGGTCCGCCGGCCTGCTCGAGATCGCCACGCACGACCTGCGCGACTGGACCCACGACCGGCACCGCACCGTCGACGACACCCCGTACGGCGGAGGCGCCGGCATGGTCATGCGGCCCGAGCCGTGGGGTGAGGCGCTCGACGACCTCGCCCGCGACGAGACGGTCGTCGTGGTCCCCACCCCGTCGGGCACCCCCTTCCGCCAGCGGCTCGCCCACGAGCTCAGCCACGAGCAGCACCTCCTGTTCGCCTGCGGGCGGTACGAGGGGATCGACCAGCGCGTGATCGACCACGCCGCCGGCCGCTGGCGCGTCCACGAGGTCTCCCTCGGCGACTTCGTGCTCAACGGGGGAGAGGTCGCCGCCCTGGCGATCATCGAGGCCGTCGTCCGCCTGGTCCCGGGCTTCATGGGCAACCCGGACTCCCTCGCCGAGGAGTCCCACGGCGAGGACGGTCTGCTCGAGTACCCCGTCTACACCAAGCCGGCGTACTGGCGCGGTCTCGACGTCCCCGACGTCCTGCTGTCGGGCAATCACGCCGCCATCGCGGCCTGGCGCCACGGCGAGGCGGTGCGCCGCACCCAGGAGCGTCGACCGGACCTGCTGCCCGACTGAGGGAGCCTCGCCGCGCCTGCCGCCGTGTCGCTGGATTTAACACGACGGCGCCCACTGTCATGCCGCTGAAACATTCCGGTCAGGGTCGACGAAACCTTGTCGACCCAGGATGAGCCGCGGCTCCTCCAACGACAGCACGTGGCTGTGGGATGCCGAGGTTCACACAACCAGTACAACGAGGTGGGTATGTCAGTCGATCTCTCATGGCAGCTGCTGTGCACGGCGCTCGTCATCTTCATGACGCCGGGTCTTGCGTTCTTCTACGGCGGCCTGGTCAAGTCAAAGTCAGCCATCTCCATGATGATGCTGAGCTTCGGCTCACTCGCCCTGGTCACGCTCCTGTACGTCCTGTACGGCGGCACCGGCATCGCCGGCAACGGCACGAGCGGCGGCAGCAAGCTGTTCGGCAACCCGTTCGAGGACTTCGGCATGTCGGACCTCATGTCCGGCGTCGGCGGCGGTGACGCGGGCAACGCCTTCGGCGGCCACGCGTTCCTCGTGGCCTTCTGCATCATCACCGTGGCCCTCGTCTCCGGCGCCGTCGCCGACCGTGCGCGGTTCTGGCCCTGGATGCTCTTCGCCGGCCTGTTCACGACCTTCGTCGTGTTCCCGACGTTCCGCTGGCTCTTCGGCGTCGACGCCGACGGCAACTTCTACGGCTGGCTCGCCAACAACGTCTACGGCTTCGGTGCCGCGCTCGACTGGGCCGGCGGCACGATCATCCACCAGTCGGCCGGTGCTGCGGCGCTGGCGCTCGCGCTGGTGCTGGGCAAGCGCAAGCTCGGCTTCTCCAAGGAGGAGTCGCAGCCGCACAACGTCCCGCTCGTGCTGCTGGGCGCCTCGATCCTGTGGTTCGGCTGGTTCGGCTTCAACACCGGTGTCTACGGCGCCGACGAGGGCCAGACCTCGCTGATCTTCTTCAACACGCTGATCACCCCGGCTGCGGCCCTGATCGGCTGGATCGTGGTCGAGACGTTCCGCGACGGCAAGGCCACCGCCGTGGGTGCCGCGTCGGGCATCGTGACCGGGCTCGTGGCCATCACGCCGGCCTGCGCCTTCGTCACCCCCGTGTGGGCCATCGTGCTCGGCATCGTCTCCGGTGCCATCTGCGCGGTCGCGGTCGACCTGAAGTTCAAGCTGGGCTACGACGACACGCTCGACGTCGTCGGCATCCACCTCGTGGCCGGGTTCATCGGCTGCGTCTACATCGGGCTCTTCGGCTCCGAGGCCCTCACCGGTGGCAGCCTGTTCTTCGGTGGCGAGACCGACCTGCTGTTCGCGCAGATCCTCTCCTCGCTGACGATCATCGTGTTCTCGTTCGTGGTCGCCTACGTCATCGGCTTCGCCATCCAGAAGACGATCGGCTTCCGCGTGACCGAGGAGGACGAGGTCGCCGGCATCGACACCGCGCTCCACGGCGCGGAGGGCTACGCGCTCGACTGAGCCCGTCGCCTCACCAGACCCCACGAGGGCACCTGCTCGGGCAGGTGCCCTCGTGGCGTCTGTAC
>CAZREF010000080.1:0-3425 GCA_964599245.1 uncultured Aeromicrobium sp.
TCAGGCCAGGACGTCCTCGAGCGGGACGGACGACAGGTCGTGGGCGGCGGCGACGGGCGCGTTGGTCACGGCGCCGGCGTGCGTGTTGAGGCCCTTCGCGAGGCTGGCGTCCGCCCGCAGGGCGTCGCGCCACCCGTGGTCGGCGAGCGCGACGGTGTAGGGCAGCGTGGCGTTCGTGAGGGCGTAGGTCGACGTGTGCGGCACGGCGCCCGGCATGTTCGCCACGCAGTAGAACGTCGAGCCGTGGACCTGGAAGGTCGGGTCGTCGTGGGTGGTGGGACGGGTGTCCTCGAAGCAGCCGCCCTGGTCGACCGCGATGTCCACGAGGACCGAGCCGGGCTTCATCTGCGCGACGAGGTCGTTGCTCACCAGCTTCGGCGCGGCGGCGCCGGCGACGAGCACGGCGCCGATGACCAGGTCGGCCTGCTTGACCTGGTCCTCCAGGGCGAGCCTGGACGACGCGAGCCCGCGGACGCGGTTGTCGTAGCGCCAGAACGACATCCGCAGCTTGTCGAGGTCGGTGTCGAGGAGCGTCACGTCGGCACCCATGCCGAGGGCGATGTTCGCGGCGTTCTGGCCCGAGACCCCGGCGCCGATGATGACGACCTTGGCGTTCGCGACGCCACCGACGCCGCCGAGCAGCACGCCGCGGCCGCCCTGGGCCCTGAGCAGGGAGTGCGCGCCGACCTGGGGTGCGAGGCAGCCCGCCACCTCCGACATCGGGTAGAGCAGCGGGAGGCTGCCGCTCGGCAGCTGGACGGTCTCGTAGGCGATGCCCGTGGTGCCCGCGTCCACCAGCGCCTCGGTGAGCGGACGGTCGGCGGCGAGGTGCAGGTAGGTGAAGAGCGTCAGGTCGTCGCGCAGCAGCGGGTACTCGGACGCGATCGGCTCCTTGACCTTGAGCACCATCTCGGCCCCGCCCCAGACGTCCTCGGCCGTCTCGAGCACCCGCGCGCCGGCTGCGACGTACTCCTCGTCCGTGATCGACGAACCGAGGCCTGCGCCCTGCTCGACCGTGACCTCGTGGCCGTGCGCGACCAGCTCGTGGACGCCGACGGGCGTGATCGCCACCCGGTACTCGTGGTTCTTGACTTCCTTCGGCACACCGATGCGCATGGCACTCCTTCGTCGACCGTCCAGGTGGGCACCATCCTGCGGATCGGCGGTGCGAGCACGGGAGAACTTCGCAGGATCGTCGGGAGAAGGCCGCTCGGCCGACTATCGTGCACCCATGAGCGGTGTCGCGACGGGTCGATCGAACGGCACGACCGCGGCGACGTCGTCGAGGCCGGTCGCGCTCGACGACATCGACCGGATGATCCTCGACGTCCTCGCCGACGACGCCCGGACGCCGAACAACCTCCTGGCCGAGCGGGTCGGCATCGCACCGTCCACCTGCTCGCTGCGGCTGCGCCGGCTGGTCTCGAGCGGCGTGGTGCGCGGCTTCCACGCCGACCTCGACCCGACGGCGGTCGGACGCCCCATCCAGGCGATGATCGCGGTGCGGCTCCAGCCGTCGGCGCGTGCCGAGATCGGCGGGGTGGCCCACCGCCTCGCCGCCCTGCCGGGCGTGCTCAACGTCTTCTTCCTGTCGGGCAACGACGACTTCCTCATCCAGGTGGCGCTGCCCTCGCCCGACGCCCTCCGCGCCTTCGTGATCGACCACCTCAGCGCGTCGCGGGAGTTCACGTCGACGGAGACGAGCCTGGTGTTCGAGCACGTCCGCGGGACTGGGTCGGCCCGGGGCTGAGGCCGGTGCCGTGCCGTCGTCAGGAGGGCCAGTCGACGCTGAGGTACTGCGTCTCGAGGTACTCCTCGAGTCCCTCGCGGGCGCCCTCGCGGCCGAGGCCGCTCTGCTTGAGTCCACCGAACGGGGCCGACGGGTCGGAGACCAGGCCGCGGTTCACCCCGACCATGCCGGCCTCGAACGCCTCGCCGAGGCGGAGCGCCCGCTGGAGGTCGCGGGAGAAGACGTAGGCCGCCAGGCCCATCTCGGTGCCGTTGACCTGCGCCAGCAGCTCGTCCTCGTCGCTCCAGGTGACGACGGGGGCGACCGGGCCGAAGAGCTCGTGGTCGAGGATCGCGGCGTCGGACGGCACGTCGGCCAGCACCGTCGGGGGATAGAAGTGGCCCGGTGCGTCCGGCAGGGGGGCGCGGTGGGTGATGCGCGCGCCGGCGGCGACGGCCTCGTCGACGACGCGGGTCAGGGTCTCCACGGCGCCCGCGGAGATGAGCGGACCGACCGCGGCCCCGTGACGCGCCGGCCCGACGCTCAGCGACTCCACCGCGGTGCCGAGCCGCTCGACGAACGCGTCCGCGACGTCGGCGTGGACGTGGAAGCGGTTGGCCGCCGTGCAGGCCTGCCCGCCGCCACGGAACTTCGCGACCATGGCGCCGGCGACCGCCGCGTCGAGGTCGGCGTCGTCGGCGACGACGAAGGGAGCGTTGCCGCCCAGCTCCATCGAGGTGTTGACGATGCGCTGCGCGGCCTGGCCGAGCAGGATCGAGCCGACCCGGGTGGACCCGGTGAACGAGATCTTCCGGACGCGGTCGTCGGCGAGCCAGTGGCCCACGACGCCGGCCGCGTCGGTGGTGGGAACGACGTTGACGACGCCGTCGGGCACACCGGCCTCGGCGAGCAGCCTCGCGACGGCGAGCGCCGTCAGCGGCGTCTCGGCGGCGGGCTTCAGCACCACGGTGCAGCCGGCGGCCAGGGCCGGCGCGATCTTGCGGGTCGCCATCGCGGCGGGGAAGTTCCAGGGGGTCACGAGCGCCGCGACGCCGACCGGCCGGTGCGTGACGATCGTTCGGGCGCCGCCGGCGGGGGAGGAGCCGTAGTCCCCGTGCGGACGCACCGCCTCCTCGGCGAACCAGCGGAAGAACTCGGCGGCGTAGACGACCTCGCCCCGCGCGTCGGAGACCGACTTGCCGTTCTCGTCGACGATCAGGCCGGCAAGGTGCTCGGCGTCGCGGTGCATCAGCTCGAACGCCCGGTGCAGCACGACCGAACGCTCGCGCGGCGAGGTGCGACGCCAGGAGGTGAGGGCCTCCTGCGCGGCGTCGACGGCGGCCGTCGCGTCGGCGAGGTCGCCGTCGGCCACCTGGGCGAGGACCGAGAGGTCGGCCGGGTCCACGACGTCGAACGTGCCGCGGCCGCCGCTGAGCCACCGACCCCCGACCAGCACGCCGTGGGCGGGGTCGAGGGCGGTGAGGTCGGCCCGGTCGAGGTCGAGGTCGGAGGTGAGCGTCACGGGTAGAGGCCTCTCTGGAGGTGGGCGTCGGCCACGCGCTTGACGGCGAGGCTCGTGGCTGCTGCGCGCAGGGTGAGGTCGAGGGACTGGGCGTGCTCGAGCACGTGCTTCCAGGCGGCGGTCATGCGGTCGGCGAGGCGGCCCTCGACCTCGTCCTCGGTCCACCAGTACGCC
>CAZREF010000081.1:0-2692 GCA_964599245.1 uncultured Aeromicrobium sp.
GCAGGTGCTCGACGAGGGTGGCGAAGGCGTGGCCGAGGCGCTGGGGGTAGGACTGCCCAAAGCCCACCTCGTCACGCTCACCGGTCGCGGCGTTGACGGTCGCGATGGACTGATGCGGTGCGGCCAACGCGTCGAGGGCGGTCTTGAGCATCGCGCCCTGCGCCTCGGGCAGGGTGAACCTGCCCGACATGGTGCCGTCGTTGTTGTTCCAGAGGGAGAACGACGTCTTCGCCCGAGCGGCTTCCTCCTTGCGGCGCAGAAGCTCGTCCTCGTCGGCGTCGACGTCCTCCTCGGACTTCTTGTAGACCTCGGTGATCCGCTGCCCGCGCTCGCGCAGGTCCTTCAGCGTCAGCCGGTGCGCGTCCTTCAGGAGCGTCTTCTCGCACAGCAGCCGCTGGGCGTCCGTCACGTCCTTCGGGAGGTTCGCGAGCGCACGGCTGATGAGGTCGGCCTGCTTCGCGCTGATCTCACCGGCCGCGAGCGCGGCCTCGGTGAGGGTGGTCTGCTCCTCGATCCGGTTCGCCGTGTTCACCAGGGCGTCGTCGCCGCCACGGTCTCCACCGAAGTCGATCGAGATCGTCGCGCCGGTCGAGGTGCCCGTGCCGCCTGCGTTGCCGCGCGGGGTGTCGTTCGCGTCGGCGGCGGTCTTGCGGGCTCTCTCCAGCACCCGGGCGGCGGCCATCTTGTGGGCGGAGATCTGGGCCTCCAGGCGAGAGAGCTCGCCCACGAGTCGCCTGACCTCGACCGGGTCCATGCCGTCCCAGGAGGTGGTCGCCAGGGCGGAGAACGCGGTGCGGGCGGTCTGCACGCAGGCCGGCACCGGGTGGGTGTCGAGTGCGGCGACGCTCATGGTTCCCCCTGGTGGACTCTCCCCATTCTAGGGACCGAACCGGACATGAAACAAGCGTATGTTCGAATCAATGACTTTCGCTGAGCCGTCCACAGGAGAACGTCCTGCGACTCTTCCGTTCCGTCGGCGCTGCGTCCTAGCGTGGCCCTCATGGACGCCCAGTCTCCCGAGCGGGAGGACCTGCTCGACTCCCTCCGCAAGCACCGCGCCCTCTTCCTTGGCACGGTCTCCGACCTCACCGACGAGCAGGCCCGGCTCACGCCCACGGCGAGCGAGCTCTGCCTCGGCGGACTCGTCAAGCACGTCGCCACCACCGAGGCCGAGTGGGCGCGCTTCGTCGTCGAGGGTCCGGAGCCCGCGCAGGACGTCGACTGGGAGAACATCGACTGGAGCGACCCGCCGCCGGCCGTCGTCGCCTACCGGAACCAGTTCCGGCTGCTCGAGGACGAGACGCTGGCCGACGTCGTCGCCGACTACGAGCGCATCGCGGCCGCGACCGACGAGCTCGTCGCGACGATCGACCTCGACTCCCGCCAGCCCCTGCCCGAGGCCCCCTGGTTCCCTCCCGGCGCCACCTGGTCGGCCCGTCGCGTCTTCCAGCACGTCGTCGCCGAGACCTCGCAGCACGCCGGCCACGCCGACATCATCCGCGAGAGCATCGACGGCCGGAAGTCGATGGGATGATGGCGCCGTGTCCCAGCTGACCGTCGCCGACGCCGCTGCGCTGCTCGAGGTGCCCGTCGCCGAGGTGCACCGCCTCATCGCCACGGGCCGCCTCGACCACCAGCTCGCCTGCTCCGGCCGCTGCGAGCTGCTCGTGAGCCACGAGTCCGTCCTCGCCGTCCAGGCCGCCCGCACCGCGTGAGACCGACCTTCGGTCCGCGTCCCCAGCCTTTCGGTCGATGCCGCCCGTCGCGGTTCCGGCGACGCTGGGAGGCATGAGCGAGGAGTCCGTCACCGAGCTGCGCATGTCCGACGAGGACCGTGTGTGGGCCTTCGTCCTGCTCGGCGGCGGCGGAGGGCTGCTGCTCCTCGCGCTCCTGTGGCTGACCGACCTGGTCGGTGGCTTGCCAGTCGTGCCCTTCGAGGGCTCGGCGGAGTGGGTGGCCAGCTTCGACGCATCGTGGGCGTGGGCAGCGCGACTCGGCATCGGCGTCGTCCTCGGCTCCGCCCTCGCCGCCTTCTCGATCCTCGACGAGCACCGCCTCCTCGTCTCCGACGACCGGCTCGTGGCCGTCCACGGCAAGGATCGGAGGGTGCTGCGCCGCGACCAGGTCGTCGGCGTCCACCGCGCCGGCAAGAAGCTGACGATCGACGGCGACCACGGCCGCGTGCTGTTCTCCGGGCCCCTCGAGGCCCCTCGAGACCGGGTCCGCGAGGCCTTCCTCGCCCACGCCTATCCGTGGGAGTCGGACTGACCGACGTCCTCCGGGACGCCCGTGTGGCACAGTCGTCGCGACCCCGACGAGAGGACCCCCGTGGCCGACTACGTGATCACCGGCGCTTCCGGCTTCATCGGGCGCACGCTCGCCGCCCGGCTGCGCGAGCGGGGTGACACGGTCCGCGGCATGGACGTCCGACCCGACCCCGACGCCGGGGTGGTCGCGGGCGACGTCACCGACCCGGCGTCGTGGCAGCACGTCATCGAGCCCGGCGCGACGGTCGTGCACACGGCTGCCTTGGTCTCCAACCTGCCGACCCTGGAGGAGGCGTGGCGGGTGAACACGCTCGGCACACGTCGGGTGCTCGACGCCGCGGTCGCGCAGGGCGCGCGCCGTGTGGTCTACCTGTCGTCGGTGCGCGCCTTCTCCGACACCGGCTTCCCCGACGGCGTCACCGAGG
>CAZREF010000082.1:0-2450 GCA_964599245.1 uncultured Aeromicrobium sp.
CCCAGCGGGGCTTCACGATCCTGCGCGACCTCGTCCTCGACCTCCTGGGCTGAGGTCGGCCCGGTCGATCGCCGTCAGGCGGGGACGGCGAGCACGACGATGCGGTCGTCGTACGTGTGGGTGGACGCCTCGTAGTCGCCGCCGCAGGTGATGAGGGCGAGCGTCGCGTCCTGCTCCTTCGCGTCGGAGAACAGTGCGGGCATGGCCTCGTCGACGGGGTGCTGCTCGACGCTGCGCACCGCGTAGTGCTCGACGTCGCCGTTGCCGAGCTCGACCGTGAGCACGGACCCGCGCTCGAGGTCGCCCAGCTTGTTGAAGATGCCGTCCTTGTAGCGGCCGCTGGAGTGGCCGTCGATGATGGTGAGCCCCTTCGAGCCGGGGAGGGCGCTCTCGTCGAACCAGCCGGCCACGTGGATGTTGCCCGGGGCGCCCATCGCGTCGCCGTCGCGCCCGACGGGCTGCACGCAGCCCTTCACGTCGAGCGAGCCGAGCGAGATGAGCTTCGGGTGGTCGTCCTCGGCCCGGCACTCGCTGAGCGGGACCGCCCGCTCGTCGAGGCGGTCGGCGGCCGACGGCGGACCGTCGTCGAGGGAGGCGGTGCCCGTGATGGCCTGGTGGCGGTCCCACAGCTGCCAGCCGCCGAAGCCGACGAGGGCGAGGGCGGCCACGAGGCCCCCCGCGAGCAGCGCGCGGCGACGTCGACGGGGCGTATTGTGCGAGGCTGGCGACGTCTCGGACGCCGTGACGTCGTCCGGGGTCGGGTCGTCCGGGGACGTCTCGTCGGGGGTGGGATCGCTCATCGTGCGGCCAGGGTAGGCGGCTGCCCCCCGTCCGGATCACGCCAACGTCACGGACGTGGACACATTGCCCCCCGTTCGGGGTGCAAATTCGGACGCTCGGCCAAGAACGCGTGACCGCATCCTCAGCCGCTCTTTAGGTTGAGCGTGGCTGTCGGGACGAAGGTCCCGGTGTGCCCTCCGTCGACCTCACTCCACGAAGGACCGTGCATGTCCAAGTCTTCCCGTCTCGGCCTCGGCCTGGCGTCGCTCGCGGTCGCCGCGTGCGCGTCGGCCGCCCTCGTCCCGGCGGCCTCGGCCGCCCCTGGCAACCCCGGCGTCCCGTCCGATCCCACCGTCATCTTCCAGGAGGGATTCGAGAACGAGCTGAGCGACGGCGAGCTCGTCACCCTCGAGGACTACCTGCCGACCGCCGACAAGGGCACCACCTACACCGCCGACTCGTTCTGGCTGGACGCGTCCGCGGGGAACGGGCTGATCGTCGACGGCACCACGCCTGACGGCTCGTTCACCTCCGCGGGCTACGGCAACGCCGCCGGCCAGCAGAACCTTCGCGCGCTCGCGGCGGCCATCGGCGCCATCAACGGCTCGGCCAACCCGCAGCTCAACCACGTGGTCAGCGCGTACACCGACGCGAACGGCCCGGACGACGCGGTCGAGTTCCGCACCGAGGACCCCGTCGACCTGGCCGCGGACGGCCGGTTCCTGACGATCTCGGCGAACGTCGGCGTCGCCAACTGCGCACAAGGTGCCACCCAGCCCGAGCTCCTCTTCCTGCTCGACGACGACGGCGACGAGTCGGCGGTCAACGCCACTCCGCTGCAGCCGTGTCCGGCGGGGGCGTCGGACCTGCCCGTCGCGACCACGATCCGCGGCGGCAATGCGGTGCTCTTCGAGAACGACGAGGTCGGCATCGTCATCCGCAACGCGAACGGCAGCGGCGCCGGGAACGACCACGCGTTCGACGACGTCCGCGTCCTCGACGTCACGCCCCAGCTCGACAAGCAGTTCGAGGACGAGGGAACGCAGCTGTCGCCCGGTGACGTCACCAACCTCGTGTTCACCATCACCAACACCTCCGAGCTGGGCGTCAAGACCGGCTGGGGGTTCGTCGACCAGCTACCCGAGGGCCTGACGGCCGCCGGCGAGGGCGAGAGCACCTGCGCCGCCGGCGACGTCGAGGTCTCCGAGGACGGACGGGCCGTGCGCGTGCTCGACGGCTCGCTGGCCGCGGGCGCGGCCTCCTGCACCGTCACCGTCCCCGTGACCGCCGACGAGGGCGGCATCTACGAGAACTCGTCCGAAAACGTGGACACGTTGGGGCTGAACGCTCCCGGCGCGACGCAGGTCGAGTACGTGACCGACGAGGACCCGTCCGAGCCGGGCGACTCCGAGGGCACCGACGTGGCCGCCCCCGACACGGGCGCCGAGCGCTCCTCGATGCTGCCCGCCGTGGCCGCGCTCGCCGCCGGCGGCGCGCTGCTCGGTGGCCTGGGCCTGCGTCAGGCGCGTCGCCGCTCCTGATCACGCCTCGCTGATCGACGACAGCGCCCCCTGGCCTCGGCCCGGGGGGCGCTGTCGTGCGTGGCCCCAGCCCGTCAGCTCTTCAGCTTGTTGAGCGCGGACGGCTCGTGCGCCGCCTTCGACCCCGTC
>CAZREF010000083.1:0-2331 GCA_964599245.1 uncultured Aeromicrobium sp.
CCCGGCGCAGGGCGGGACGTACTGGAACGGCGAGGCCATGCACACCACCGACTACAACGACCTCGACGAGGCGCCGGAGGCGACCCTCCAGACGCTGCGGACCGCCGCGGCGAACGCCGTCCACCTCGCGCGTCTGCTCGCCGCGGAGCCCTACCCCGCCTGACCTCCCCGCCTGATCGGGCGATTCCGCCCCACGCGTCGACTCCATCCGTCACGATGCCGTGGGGGACTCGCACGCCAGGAGGAACCCATGGCCCGAACCGGTCAGCAGATGCGTCGACGCACCGTCGAGGCGATGAGGGGAGACGGTGCGCCTGCTCCCGGCCGCACGCGACCCGGACGAGGTCCCGTCGTGTCGCGTGGGGCGCGTCTGCGCTACTGGTTCGACGGCACGATGGCCCGTGGGACGTCGGCCCTCGTCGCATGGCTCGCCGTCGTCACACTCGCCCTCATCCTGGTGTTCTCGCTCGTCGTGTCGATCACCGGCATGGAGCCAGGGACGGAGAACGCGAAGGGGGGCTTCCTCGGACAGCTCCTCGCGTCGTTCTTCCACGCCCTGGACCCCGGCACCGTCGCCGGCGACTCGGGCAGCTGGCCCTTCATCGTCACCATGCTCCTCCTCACCGTCGGTGGGTTGTTCGTGGTGAGCGCCCTGATCGGTGTCATCGCGACGGGGATCGACGAGCGACTCGCGCAGCTGCGTCGCGGACGTTCGCTCGTGGTGGAGACCGACCACACGGTCGTCCTCGGGTGGTCCGACGCGGTGTTCGCCATCGTCCGAGAGCTCTCGATCGCGAACGAGAGCCGTCGTCGGGCCGCCGTCGTCGTGCTCGCGGAGCAGGACAAGATCGACATGGAGGAGGCCATCCGGGAGAAGGTGCCTGACCTCCGCGGCACGCGCGTGGTCTGCCGGACCGGTTCGCCGTTGGACCTGGGCGACCTCGCGCTCACCCGGCACGGCGCTGCGCGGTCGGTCATCGTGCTCGCGCCCGACTCCGACGATCCCGACAGCGAGGTGGTCAAGACGCTGCTCGCCCTCACACAGGGTGAGGAGGGCCCCCACGTGGTGGCGGAGATCCAGGACCCGCAGAACCTCGAGGCCGCACGGCTGGTCGCCGGACCGCGCGGCGTGATCGTCGACAAGCAGGAGACCATCGCCCGCCTCATCGTCCAGACCTCGCGGCAGTCGGGAGCCGCGGCCGTCTACACCGAGCTCTTCGACTTCGACGGCGACGAGATCTACCTGCACCCCGACCCCACGCTGGCGGGTGCGACCTACCGGGACGTGCTCCGCGCCTACGAGAAGGTCTCGGTCATCGGGCTCGCGGAGTCCGACGGCACGGTGAGGCTGAATCCTCCCCAGGACCTCGTCGTGGGGGACCGCCACCTCGTCGTCGTCGCGGAGGACGACGCCGTCCTCGCGAAGCCGGCCCTCCGGGTCGGGACGGTGGACGAGGAGTCGATCGTCACCGACCCCGCGCCGCCGGACGCCCCGACCCGGATCCTGCTGCTGGGCTGGAACGATCGCGCGCCACTCGTCGTCCGGGAGCTCGACGAGTACGCCGCGCCCGGCTCGAGCCTCGACGTGCTCACCGAGCTCGGCCTGCCCGTGCTGCCGAGCGTGCGCAACCTCGCGGTCACGGTCGACCATGGTCGCACCGCGGACCGGGGCACCCTCGCCGCACGCGACGTCGCCTCGTACGACCAGGTCGTCGTGCTCTGCTACTCCGACGACCTGCCCGTGCAGCGGGCCGACGCGCGCACGCTCGTGACGTTGCTGCACCTGCGGGACCTGGTCGCGGAGGTGCCGGTCGAGGACCGCCCCTCGGTGGTGAGCGAGATGCTCGACGACCGCAACCGCGCGCTCGCCCAGGTCGCCGACGTCGACGACGTGATCGTCAGCGACGAGGTGCTGAGCCTGATCCTCACGCAGCTCTCCGAGGACCGTCGGCTCGAGGCCGTCTTCGCCGACCTGCTCGACGCGGATGGTGCCGAGATCTACCTCCGGCCGGCCGCGTCATACGTCCGTCCGGGCGCGACGGTGACGTTCGCGACCGTGGTCGAGGCCGCCGCGCGTCGCGGCGAGACGGCGTTCGGCTACCGGGTCGTCGCCGACGCCCACGACGCCGAGGCCGGGTTCGGCGTCCACGTGAACCCGCCGAAGTCGGCGACCTTCACCGTGGCGACCGGCGACAGGGTCGTGGTCCTCGCCGACGACTGACTAACTGCGCGCGAGAGCCAGGCGCTCGATCCGGACGAGTGCGGAGGCGAGGACCGGCAGGTACGCCGGCGCCCAGAGCGGCGCGCCCATCGAGACCTCGCACCCGTCGT
>CAZREF010000084.1:0-1936 GCA_964599245.1 uncultured Aeromicrobium sp.
CCGCCGCCGCGCTGCTCGAGGCCTTCGAGGCGTTCGAGGCCGACGACGACCTCGCCGTGGCGGTCCTGCACGGCGAGGGTGGCACCTTCTGCGCCGGCGCCGACCTCACCTCGCTGTCGGATCCCGCACGCCGGCACGTGCTCGACCCCGACGGGCACGGCCCGATGGGTCCCACCCGGATGGCGCTGTCGAAGCCCCTGGTGGCGGCCATCGAGGGCCACGCCGTGGCGGGCGGTCTCGAGCTGGCCCTGCTCGCCGACCTGCGCGTGGCCGCCGAGGACGCGGTGCTCGGCGTGTTCTGCCGCCGCTGGGGCGTCCCCCTCATCGACGGCGGCACCGTGCGGCTGCCGCGGGTCGTCGGCCACGGCCGCGCCATGGACCTCATCCTCACCGGGCGTGCCGTCGAGGCGCACGAGGCCCTGCAGATGGGCCTGGTCAACCGGGTGGTCGCGTCCGGGCGCGCGCTCGACGTGGCCCACGGGCTCGCCGAGCAGCTCGCGGCGTTCCCCCAGGCCTGCCTGCGCGCCGACCGCGCCTCGGCCATCGGCCAGTGGGACCTCCCGCTCGCCGAGGCCCTGCGCGCCGAGGGCGCCGGGGGACTACCCGTGATCGAGGCCGAGGCGGTCGCCGGCGCGCAGCGCTTCGTCGACGGCGCGGGTCGGCACGGGACGCCTGCCTAGGACGACCGTACTGCGGGCGAGTCGTCCACAGGTGTGGACGAAAATGCCTGCCATGGCAGCAGATTCTCTCGATCGAGGGCTTGTCAATCGTACAGATGTTCGGTATCATGATGGCATGTCCAGCACCCCGCTCGCCGACCGGCTCGAGGCCGTCGCTGCCGAGCTGCGGACGTACCCGACGGCCACCGATGCGCTGCGGCTGCTGCAAGGCCTGACCAATGCGATCGACGCGGAGAAGGTCGACCTCGTGGCCGAGGTGGCCGAGCGCGAGGGCCACAAGGGCGAAGGCTGCTCGAGCGTGAAGAACTGGCTGCGTGACCAGCTCCACCTCGACACCGGTGATGCCGCCCAGCTGGTCCGGTCCGCGAAGGTCCTGCGGGACATGCCTGGTCTGGCCGGCCTCGCGGCCGCGGGTGCCGTCTCGCTCGATCACGTCGACGCGTTCGGGTACGCGGCCCGCCGGATCGACCCGATGGTCGTGGAGGCCTCGATGGACTGGATGCTGCTGCTCGCCGAACGAGCCGAGCCCCAGCAGATCCGCTCCGCCGTGAAGAAGCTGCGCGACGCCGCCCACCCCGACGACCTCGACGAGGCCTGGATCAAGGGCATGTCCAAGCACGACATCAAGATCAACCGGGTGCTCGACGGATTCCACCTCGCCGGCTTCCTGCCCGCCGACATCGGAGCGAACTTCCGCACCGTCCTGCAGTCGCTGTCCGCCCCCACCTGCGCCGAGGACGACCGGCCGATCAACGTCCGCCGCATCACCGCCCTAGACCAGCTGCTGTCCTCGGTGCTGGAGTCCGGCCTGCCGCAGGACAAGGGCGTGCGCCCCCACGTCGACCTCACCCCCATCCTGACCGCCGGCAAGCACTCCACCTTGGACGTGGGGCGCACCCACCGCCTCGCCACCCCCAGCCAACGCAAGGCCGTCGTCAACCGACAGCAAGGCCGATGCGCAGGACACGGCTGCTACGGCCCGGTGGTGCACGTGCACCACATCCAGTACTGGTCAGAAGGCGGGACCACCGACCTGGCCAACCTGATCGGACTTTGTCCGAGATGCCATGCGTTGGTCCACCAGCGCTACGTGACCATCGACCCCGTCACCCACGAGGTCCACCGCACCCTCCGCACCCGACGCACCAGCCCCCGGCGCACCCGCGCCGGCTGAACGCGACTGGCCTCGACGCCCAGCGCCGGGCGATGTGGTCGTTCGGGGGGTCGTCTGGCAGAATGTCGCCTTGTGTCCGGCG
>CAZREF010000085.1:0-1767 GCA_964599245.1 uncultured Aeromicrobium sp.
GCGTCCCGGCCGGGACCCTGCGCCGGTCGTCGGCCACACGGCAGTCTCGTCGGCACCGAACGCGGTGCCTTCGTCGGTCCCGTCCACCCCGACGTGAGACGCTCTGGACCCCAGCGCCGTCTCTCGAGGGGTTCCGCCATGACCAGGCTCTCCATGCCCGACGGTACGACCAGGTTCGCCGCGGACCCGACCGTGAAGCGGCGTCCGCTGTCCGAGCGTCTGAAGGCGAGCGCCGGCGCCCTCGTCGGCGCGGTGCTGCTGCTCGTGGTCGGGGTGCGGGGAGTCGGATGGGAGCTGGCGCTGCCGCTCATCGCGGGCACGTTCGTGCTCGTCGGGGTCGGAGTCCTCATCTGGCGACGGACGGCACCGAGCCGGCTGACCGTCACGGTCACCGACACCGACGTCACCTACCGCAGCTACGGCAGGGTCCGCTCGATCCGGCGCGACGAGCACGCGGGCTCCAGCCTCGTCGAGATGCGCCAGGGCGAGCTCACCTTCACCTACCTGGTCGTGCACGGGACCGGGAAGCCCTTCAAGCTCAACCACGACCTGTGGCGCGACGACGCGCTCGCCGGAGTCGCATCCGTGCTGGCGCACCAGCCCGGGCCGCCGGAGTCGCTGACGGTCAAGGAGACGGCCCGACGGTTTCCTGGGCTGCTGCCGTTCTGGGTGCGTCGCCAGAACCTGGCCGCCGTGCTGTTCCTGCTGGCGCTGCTCGTGGTGGTCGTCGCCGTCATGGCCGCGGTCTACGCGCTGGACGGCGACGGGTCGGAGGCGCCCTCGTCGTCGAGCGAGGTGGGGGCGACCCGCACGGCTTCGCCTGACCTGTCCGACGCGGCGGCCGGCCGGCAGAACCGCCTGGTCGACGAGGTCAGTCGGCTCGTCGGGGGCACCGAGGGGTGGACCTACCCACCGAGCGCCCTGCGTGACTGCGCGGACGGCAGCTACCAGCTCCTGCGGTTCGCCCGCCACGACGCGGCGACCGCGGACGTCGACCGCGCGTCCATCGATGCCGCGGCGCGTCGCGCAGGGCTCGAGCCCGTCCGACCCGTCGGCGAGGAGGACCCCGGCACGCTCTCCTATGCCGATCGGCGGACCTCCGCGAGGCTCGACGTGGTCGTCGACGGCGAGGTGGTGGAGGTGACGTCGGCGAGCGCCTGCTCCGGGGTCGACGCGGAGCGCTGAGCCGCTCGTCGCATGCCGCGCGCCGCTCGGGGTACGTCGGGAGGAGGTGGCCACCGAGGTCGCCACGATCCACGAGGAACTTCCACCATGGCGCTCACCGCCCTCGCCCTGAACTGCACCCTCAAGCCCGGCGACACCGCCTCCAGCAGCGCGCTCATGGCGCAGCAGTACCTCGACGCCCTGGCTGACCACGGCGTGACCGGCTCGCTCGTCCGGGTCGTGGACCACGACGTCAGGCCCGGCGTGGAGACCGACATGGGCGACGGGGACGAGTGGCCCGCGATCCGGAGCCGGATCCTCGACGCCGACGTCATCGTCGTCGTCACGCCCACGTGGGTGGGTCAGATGTCGAGCGTCGCGAACCGGGTGCTCGAGCGGCTCGACGCCGAGCTGTCCGAGACGCGGGAGGACGGCAACCCGATCCTCTACGGCAAGGTCGCGCTCGTCGGCGTCGTCGGCAACGAGGACGGCGCCCACAAGATCACCGCGGACCTCTACCAGGCTCTCGACGACACGGGACTCACGATCCCGGCGCAGGGCGGGACGTACTGGAACGGCGAGGCCATGCACACCACCGACTAC
>CAZREF010000086.1:0-1727 GCA_964599245.1 uncultured Aeromicrobium sp.
ACCGAGGGCTTCAAGCCCGGCCAGGTCGGCTCGAGCGCGATGCCGCACAAGATGAACACCCGCTCCTGCGAGCGCGTCAACGGCCTCGCCGTGGTCCTGCGTGGCTACGTCTCGATGGTCGGGGAGCTCGCCGGCGACCAGTGGAACGAGGGCGACGTGTCGTGCTCCGTCGTGCGTCGTGTGGCGCTGCCCGACGCGTTCTACGCCGCCGACGGCCTGTTCGAGACGTTCCTGACGGTCCTCGACGAGTTCGGGGTGTTCCCCGCCGTCGTCCAGCGCGAGCTCGACCGCTACCTGCCGTTCCTGGCCACGACGAAGGTGCTCATGGCCGCGGTCCGGGCCGGGGTCGGCCGTGAGGCCGCGCACGAGGCGATCAAGGAGCACGCCGTCGCCGTCGCGCTGGAGATGCGTGAGAAGGGAGCCGCCGAGAACGACCTCTTCGCCCGTTTGGCGGCCGACGACCGGCTCGCGCTCACCGAGGCCGACCTCGCCTCCCTCGTCGCCGCGCCCCTGGAGTTCACCGGTGCCGCGACGTCGCAGGTCGCCGCCGTCGTCGACCGTGTCGACGCGCTGGTGGCCACCGACCCGCAGGCCGCCGCCTACGCCCCGGGCGCCATCCTCTAGGCCGTCCGTGCCGCCGCCCGACGAACGCCACCGCTGGCTCGGACTCGTCCTGGCCGTCGTCGTGGTGGTCGCGGGCCTGCTGTACCAGGTGCACTGGTGGGACACCTTCCACACCTGAGGCCCTGTCGGGGCGTCCGTGCCAGCCTGCGGACGCCCGCTGGAGGCGGCTCCGCTGCCCTCTAGGCTGGCGCCGTGCCCCTCGACGTCCCCGGTGCCGTGCACCTGCACTCCGGCAAGGTCCGCGACCTCTACGAGCTCGAGTCCGGTCGGCTGCTGATGGTGGCCTCGGACCGCATCTCGGCCTACGACTTCGTCCTGAGCCCCGGCATCCCCGACAAGGGCGAGATCCTCACGCGCATGTCGCTGTGGTGGTTCGACCAGCTCGCCGACATCGTGCCGCACCACGTCGTCTCGACGCAGGTGCCCGAGCGGGTCCGGGGTCGCGCCCTGGTGGTCGAGAAGCTCGACATGTACCCGGTCGAGTGCGTGGTGCGCGGCTACCTCACCGGGTCGGGCCTCGCCGACTACCAGGCCACGGGCGAGGTGTGTGGCGTCCCGCTGCCCGACGGCCTGGTCGACGGCTCGCGCCTTCCCCAGCCGATCTTCACCCCGGCGTCGAAGGCCGAGCTCGGCGACCACGACGAGAACATCGACTTCGACGCCGTGGTCGACCTCGTCGGAGCACCCGTCGCCGAGCGGCTGCGCGACCTCACCCTGGCGGTCTACGCGCGGGCCGAACGGGTGGCGCGCACCCGCGGCATCATCCTGGCGGACACCAAGCTCGAGTTCGGGGCGCGTCCCGACGGCACCATCGTCCTGGCCGACGAGGTGCTCACCCCCGACTCCTCCCGCTTCTGGCCCGCGGAGACGTACCAGCCGGGACGCGCCCAGTCCTCGTACGACAAGCAGTACGTGCGCGACTGGCTCACCTCGCCCGCGTCCGGCTGGGACCGCGCGAGCGACGTACCCCCGCCGAGCCTTCCCGCCGACGTCGTCGAGCGCACCCGGGAGCGCTACGTCCAGGCCTACGAGCAGCTCACCGGCTCCACCTTCTGACCCGACGTCCCCGTCCCCGTTCCCCGAGTGGAATCGCTCCCCGAGCT
>CAZREF010000087.1:0-1680 GCA_964599245.1 uncultured Aeromicrobium sp.
AGGAGCAGGCCGACGGAGCTGAGCTGGGCGAGGACGCCCAGCGTCGCGCCCAGTCCCAGCCGGTCCAGTCCCAGCCGGCCCAGCCCCAGCCGGCCCAGCCCGAGCCGCCCGCTCACGAACGCTCACCCGCCGGGACGGTCGGGGCGACGGTCAGCTCGCGCGTCGCGGCCGCGACCGTCTCCGCCCGGTGCGCGACCACGACGATCGTCGTCCCGCCGTCGTGGAGACGGCAGAGCGTGCCGAGGACGGTGCTCTCCCGACGCGCGTCGAGGCCCGCCGTCGGCTCGTCCATCAGCAACAGCCACGCGCGGCCCGCGCGGACCCGCAGGACGGCCCGCGCGACGGCGACACGTCGCCGCTCCCCCGCCGACAGCGACCGGCCCTGCTGGCCCACGAGGCGTTCGAGCGACAGGTCGCCGGCACCGGCGTCGTCGAGCGCGGTGCGCACCGCGGCGTCGTCGGCCTCCGGGTCGCCGAGGCGCACGTTGTCGGCGACCGTGCCGGTCAGCAGCTGCGGGTCCTGCGGGACCCACGCGACCTGGCGTCTCCATGCCTCGGGATCGAGCGCCTCCAGACGGCGGTCCCCCACCCGGACGGCGCCCCGGGTCGGCGACGCGAAGCCGAGGAGCACCGCCAGCAGGGTCGACTTCCCGGCGCCCGAGGGGCCGGTGACCGCGACGAAGTCGCCGGCGTGCACCCAGGCGGACGGCAGCACGAGAGCGGGGAGGTCGCGGCCGGGGTGCACCACCTCCAGGCCCTCGACCTCGATCGGCGCGGGCCCCGCGACGACGAGGTGACCGGCCCGCCGCTCCTGGTCGAGGACGTCGAGCACCTCCTCGGCCGCGGCCACCCCTTGCGTGCTGTCGTGGAACAGGGTGCCCAGTCGACGCAGCGGCAGGTACGCCTCCGGGGCGAGGACGATGACGAGCAGGCCGGTCGAGAGGTCGAGGTCGCCGGTCACGAGTCGCAGGCCCGCGGCCACGGCCACGAGCGCGACGGACAGGGTCGAGAAGAGCTCGAGCACGAGCGAGGACAGGAACGCGGTCCGCAGGGACTCCATCGTCGCGCGCCGGTGGCGCTCACCCACCTCACGCAGCCCCCGCGCGGAGTCGCGGCCGAAGCCCGACAGGACGGTCAGTCCCGCCAGCACGTCCGAGAAGTGGCGACCCAGCCGCTGGAGCTCCGCCCACCGGTGGTCCAGCCGGTCGCGCGTCACCATCCCGACGAGCACGAGGAAGACGACGACCAGAGGGAGCGTCAGCACCACGATGACGGCGGAGAGCGGGTCGACGACGGCCAGGGTGGCCAGGACCGCGAGGGGCACCACCGCCGTGAGCACCACCTGCGGGAGGAAGCGCGCGACGTACCCGTCCAGGGCGTCGAGTCCCGGCCCGAGCAGCGTCGCGACGCGGGCGCTCGACGGCGCGGCACCCGACCGACGGGGGTCGAGGACCAGGTCGACGAGGTCGTGGCGAAGACCCGCCTTCACCGCCGAGGCCGCCCGCGTGCCCGTCGCCGCCTGCGCCCACGCGAGCACCCCGCGCCCGGCCACCACAGCGGCCAGGGCGGCCGCGGGGACAAGCACCACCGCCGCGGTCCCGCCGTCGACGAGGTGCACCACCACGTCGGAGACGAGGAAGGCCTGGGCCACCAGCGCGGTCGCCCCCGCGACGCCCAGGC